>NZ_JBHVDH010000010.1:0-237846 GCF_042802855.1 Streptomyces sp. NPDC057445
CACGCTGTTGAGTTCTCAAGGAACGGACGCTTCCTTTGTACTCACCCTCTCGGGCTTTCCTCCGGGCGCTTCCCTTCGGTCTTTCGTGTTTCCAGCTTAGCAGATCCGATTTCCGTTTCTGCCACCCGCTGGAGCGGGCTGCCGGGCCGTTCCTCCGCTTTCGCGAATTCCCTTTCCGGCGATTCCGACTCTATCAGATCCTTTCGGGCCCGATTCCCCGTCGGAGGGGGTTGCCGTTCCGACCTCGCGGCCGTTCCGACGAGTGAGACTTTAGCGGAATCGCTGCCCCCGACGCTAATCGGGATACGTTCACTCGAACGCGGATTCCTCATTTCGCAAAAGTGCACGGAAAGCGAGGCGACGAAGAGTCGCTCGCTCGGAGTGGTTCTGCGGAATGGCTGCCCGGGGCCGACCGGAGTCGGTGCTCACGTCGGACAACTCGGAGAACACTACGCATCGACAATCTCCATGTCAACCCCGACCTCCTGGCGTAGCCTTGACGGTATGACTACGCACGCGTGCACCCTTCTGTGGTGGGCCGCCTGACGGCGGCCGGCAATCACGCATGCACCCAACGGCCGCCGCCTTCGGCGGCCGTTCGTGTTTCTCCCTCCCGGGAGGCTCGGTCGCCAGTGCGGCGGCCTCGACCGGAGAGGGAGAACGAGCAGATGGCGCGGAGCTTCAGTGGGGTCAAGCCGACGGGGCATCTGACCCTGGGCAACTATCTCGGGGCCGTACGACGGTGGGCCGAGCAGGATCAGCATTCCTCGGATGCGCTGTTCAGCGTCGTGGATCTGCACGCGCTGACCGTGGAGCACGATCCGGCGCGGGTGCGCAGACTCAGTCGACAGGCGGCGACGGTGCTGCTGGCCGCGGGGCTGGATCCCGAGCTGTGCACCGTGTTCGTACAGAGTCATGTGGACGAGCACGCCCGGCTCTCGTATCTGCTGGAGTGCACGGCCACCGACGGCGAGATGCGGCGCATGATCCAGTACTAGGAGAAGAGTGCGCCGGCCCGGGCCGCGGGAGAGAGTGTGCGGCTGTCGTTGCTGACCTATCCCGCGCTGATGGCGGCGGACATCCTGGCGTACGGGACGGACGAGGTCCCGGTCGGGGACGACCAGACGCAGCATGTCGAGCTGACCCGGGATCTGGCGGTGCGGTTCAACCAGCGGTACGGGCATGTGTTCACGGTCCCGAGGGCGACGCATCCGAAGGTCGCGGCGAGGGTGATGGACCTGCAGGACCCCACGTCGAAAATGGCGAAGTCGCACGCGAACAGGGCCGGGATCGTCTATCTGCTCGACGAGCCGGACGAGGTCCGGCGCAAGATCATGCGGGCTGTGACGGACAGCGGGCAGAGCGTCGAGTACGACCGGGAGAGCCGCCCGGGGGTGGCGAATCTGCTGGAGATCCTCTCCGCCTGTGAGAACGGGAACCCGGAGGCCCTGGCCGGTGAATACCAGTCGTACGGCGCGTTGAAGAAGGACACGGCCGAGGCCGTGGTGGAACTGCTGAGGCCCTTGCGGGAGCGGCACGCGGAGCTGGCGGCCGATCCCGGGCATGTGGACGAGGTGCTGAGGGCGGGGGCCGCGCGGGCCAGGGCCATGGCCCGCCCTCTGGTGGACCGCGCCTATGAGGCGATCGGGCTGCTTCCGGCCGGGTGACGGAAGGCGGCCCGGTAGTCGCGTGGGCTGGTGGCGAGGTGGGCGGCGAAGTGCTGGCGCATGGTCACCTCGCTGCCGAAGCCCGTGCGCCGGGCGACTTCGGGGATGGGGTGATCGGTGAGTTCGAGGAGTTTCTGAGCGGCCGCGACGCGCTGGGTGATGAGCCAGTGGAGGGGGGTGGTGCCCGTGGTGGCCTGGAAGTGACGGGCGAAGGAGCGTGCGGACATACCCGCGCGGGCGGCCAGGGACGCGACGGTATGGGGTTCCGCGAGATTGGCCAGGGCGTATTCACGAAGGGCGGTGAGGGCGTCCGCGTCACGGTCGGATCGGGGGACGGGGTGCTCGATGAATTGGGCCTGCGTGCCGGTTCGGAAGGGAGCGGTGACCATCGACCGGGCGATGGTGGCTGCCGCCTCGGCTCCATGGGTGATGCGGACAAGGTGAAGACAGAGGTCGATACCCGCGGCGGTGCCTGCGGAGGTCCAGATGTTGGCGTCGTGAAGGAAGAGCGCGTCGGGGACGACGGTGACCTGGGGGTGGTGCTCGCGGAGGACGTGGGTGAGGCCCCAGTGGGTGATCGCGCGGCGGCCGTCGAGCAGGCCGGCCTGGGCGAGCGTGAAGGCTCCGCCGCAGAGTGCGGCGATCGGGGTACCGCGGGTGTGGGCGCGGCGGAGGGCTTCGAGGACCGGAGGTGGTGCGGGGGTGAGGTGATCGTCGAGGCCGGGGACGACGACGAGGTCGGCGTGGGTGAGCCATGCGAGGGTGCGGTCCGGGGTGAGGCTGAGGCCGCCGCGCATGGGGACGGGAGTGTGGTCGGAACCCGTCCGGCGGAGCTCGAAGGGGGGCACGCCGCGGTCGGTGCGGTCGACGCCCCAGACCTCGCTGATCACGGAGACGTCGAAGGCCCGGATGCCGGGGAAGGAGAGGAGGGCGATGCGCTGAGGTTCCTCCGACCGGGTCGCCATGGTGGCAGTAAACCATCGATCGCTGTCTTTCGCGCCTCTGGGGCGGGGCGGCCCGTCGCGGCAGCATCGAGGCATGGAGATCGCAGAGAACGCAGCGCTGGTTGTCGTCGACGTACAGAAGGGGTTCGAAGAGGAGGGGTTCTGGGGACCTCGGGGCAATCCGGAGGCGGACGGGAACATCGCGTCGCTGATCGACGCGTGGCAGTCGAGCGGGAGGCCGGTCGTCTTTGTGCGGCACGACTCCGGGAACCCCGGCTCTCCCCTGCGGCCCGGATACGAGGGGAATGCCTTCAAGGAGTACGTGGAGGAAAGGAGAGGGAACGGCAATGGGGCCGAGCTGCTGGTGACGAAGTCCGTGAACTCGGCGTTCTACGGAACTCCGGATCTGGGCGCGTGGTTCGAGGCTCAGGGGGTTCGGCAGTTCGTGGTGGCAGGTATCCAGACCAACATGTGCGTGGAGACCACGGCGCGGATGGGCGGGAACCTGGGGTACGAGGTGCTGTTCCCGCTGGACGCGACGTACACCTTCGATCTCGCCGGGCCTTTCGGCTGGAAGCTCGGTGCGGAGGAGTTGGCGCGGGCCACCGCCGTGTCACTGCACGGCGGCGGGTTCGCGACGGTCGTGGCGACGCGGGAGCTGCTCGCCGCTGTCGGCGGGTGAGCCTCAGCCGTTGCCGGAGGCGAGTTCGCGGCTGCGGTCGCGGGCGGCTTCCAGGGCGGCGATGAGGGCGGCGCGCACCCCGTGGTTCTCCAGCTCGCGGATCGCGCTGATGGTGGTCCCGGCCGGGGAGGTCACGGCCTCGCGGAGCTTGACCGGGTGCTCGCCGGAGTCGCGGAGCATCACGGCGGCGCCGATGGCGGCCTGGACGATCAGGTCGTGGGCCTGGGCGCGGGGCAGGCCCAGGAGGATGCCTGCGTCGGTCATGGCCTCGACGAGGAAGTAGAAGTAGGCCGGGCCGGAGCCGGAGAGTGCCGTTGCGGCGTCCTGCTGGGACTCGGGGACGCGGAGCGTCTTGCCGACTCCGCCGAAGATCTCCTCTGTGTGGGCGAGGTGAGCGGCGGTGGCGTGGCTTCCGGCGGAGATGACGGACATGCCTTCGTCGACGAGGACGGGCGTGTTCGGCATGACACGGACGACGGGGGTGTTGGGCGCGAGGCGGTCCTCGATGGTGGAGGTGGTGATACCGGCCGCGGCGCTGATGACAAGACGGTCGGCGGACACATGCGGGGCGAGTTCGTCGAGGAGCCTGTTCATGTCCTGGGGCTTGACGGCCAGGATCAGGGTGTCGGCACGCTTGGCGGCGTCGGCATTGGTGACGGCCTCGACGCCGTAACGGGCACGGAGCTCTTCTGCGCGTTCGGCGCGGCGCGCGGTGACCAGGAGCGCGGCGGCGGGCCAGCCGGCCCGGATCATGCCGCTGAGCAGGGCCTCGCCGATCTTGCCGGTGCCGAGGACTGCGACTGTCTGGGTCATGCGGGTCACCTCGCCGGGGGTGGTGCGTGTGCACGTACAGGGTGGTCCATGTCCGTGAACGGTTCATCCGCGGACATGGACATCCTTGCACCGGACCCGCCGTGGTGTCGGTGGTGTCCGAGGGGCGGTCAGGCGGTGCGACGGCGGAGTGTGGCCGCGCCGAGCGCGAGGACCAGCAGGGCGCAGGCGGCGACGACGAGGCCGTCCCGGATGAAGTCGGCGGTGACGTCGGTGTGGCGGAGGACCTCGTTCATGCCGTCGACGGCGTACGACATGGGCAGCACGTTCGAGATGCCTTCGAGGACGGGCTGCATGGTGTCGCGGGCGGCGAACAGGCCGCAGAGCAGCAGCTGAGGGAAGATCACGGCCGGCATGAACTGGACCGCCTGGAACTCGGAGGCGGCGAAGGCGGAGACGAACAGCCCCAGGGCCGTGCCGAGCAGGGCGTCGAGGAGGGCCACGAGGAGGAGCAGCCAGGGCGAACCGACGACGTCGAGGCCGAGGAACCAGAGCGCGAGACCGGTGGCGAGGCTGGACTGGATCATGGCGAGCAGGCCGAAGGCCAGGGCGTAGCCGGCGATCAGATCGCCCTTACCGAGGGGCATGGCGAGCAGGCGTTCAAGGGTTCCGGAGGTGCGCTCGCGCAGAGTGGCGATGGAGGTCACCAGGAACATCGTGATGAGGGGGAAGATGCCGAGGAGCGAGGCGCCGATGGAGTCGAACACCTGCGGGCTGCCGTCGAAGACGTAGCGCAGCAGGAAGAGCATCACGCACGGCACCAGGATCATCAGGGCGATCGAGCGGGGGTCGTGGCGCAGCTGGCGCAGGACGCGGGCGGCGGTGGCGAGGGTACGGGCCGAGTTCATCGTGCGGTCTCCTGGAGGGCGTTGGCCGTGTCGACGAGGTGGAGGAAGGCGTCCTCGACGGTCGCGGTGTCGTTGCGGCGCCGGAGGGCTTCGGGGGTGTCGTCGGCGAGGAGTTCGCCTTCGCGCAGGAGCAGGAGGCGGTGGCAGCGCTCGGCTTCGTCCATGACGTGCGAGGACACCAGGATGGCGGTGCCACGCTCGGCTGCGATGCGGTGGAAGAGGTCCCACAGATCGCGGCGGAGCACCGGGTCGAGGCCCACTGTGGGCTCGTCGAGGACGAGCAGCTCCGGGGTGCCGAGGAGGGCGACGGCGAGCGAGACACGGCTGCGCTGTCCGCCTGAGAGGTTTCCGGCGAGGGCGTCGGCGTGGCCGGCGAGGTCGACGTCGGCGATGGCCTGGGTGACGTGCTGCCTGCGCCGTTCGGCGGCGGCGCGTCCGGGGTCGAGGATCGCCGCGAAGTAGTCGAGGTTCTGGCGGACGGTCAGGTCGTCGTAGACGGAGGGGGCTTGGGTGACATAGCCGATCCGGGAGCGGAGGGCGGCGTCCCCCGCGGGGCGGCCGAGGACTTCGAGGGTGCCGGTGACCCTGGCCTGGGTGCCGACGACCGCACGCATGAGCGTCGACTTGCCGCAGCCGGAGGGGCCGAGGAGACCGGTGATCCGGCCGGGCGGTACGTCGAAGTCGAGGCCCCGCAGGACGGTTCGGGCGCCACGGAGGACGGTGAGGGCGCGGGCGTGGATGGCGGCGCTGCCGACGCCCTCAGCCGCTCCCGGAGCATTATTCATCATGCGATGAATAATGCTCCGGGGGAGAACGAACCGTCAAGCGGTGCGCCCGCGCGGCCACCGGCTCTGGACATCCCCGGGGTCAGGGGGACCGACCACGGGCGACGGGAGGCCCGGCACAGGAGGCGGAGGGCGGAGCGCACGATCCGTTCCTTGGTGCGGGCGGCCGAACCGCCTTTGAGGAAGCGGTCGTGCGGCCTGTCGTCGGCGCGGACGAACTGGACCAAGGCCGTCGTGCGGCCGAGACTCACGCACTGAGGGAGGCGGCGGAAGTCCAGGGGCCGGGGTTCCCTGCCACGGAACCCGTAGATGATCGACGAGGCGGCGTGCGAGCCCGTGGGCAAGGCCGTCGCGCAGGCCATGCGCAAGGTCCCGGCCCTTGGCGGGCCGGCCGCGGCGGCGTCGCCCGCGACGTACACCTCGGGGTGTGACACCGAGCGCAGGGCGCCGTCGACAGCGATGCGGCCGGACGGTTCGAGCGCGATGCAGGCGGATGCGGCCAGTTCGGTGTCGGGGATCATCGCCGGCGTCGGACGACCTCGTCCACGTCGAGCTCGTCGGCGTGGGCGACCCGTAGTGGCTCTCCTCGATCCGTACACCTCGCACGGCAAGGACGGCAAGGACGGCAAGGGCGGCAAGGGTGGTACCGGCCGCGCGCGGAGAGGCCCGCGCCGATGCCCCCGGCCGAGTGGGGGCGGACGCTCCGGTCGGGGTGGGACTCGGCGAGTTCTGCGGCGAGTTCGATGCCGGTCGACCGCCGCCGACGACGATCGGGAGTGAACCGGTGCCGTCCTCGAGCCGCTTGTACAGGGCGACGGCTGTACAGGGCGACGGCGGACTCGGGTGTGTGAGCGCGTCGGCCCGCGCCCGCGCGGCCGTACGGCTGCCGAGTGCGTACACCAGCCGGTCGTAGGGCAGTCGGCGGCCGTCGTCCGTTCACCTCCCGGACGGCCGTGTCGATGGCGGTGGCCGCGCCGGGATGTGTCCGACGCCGGTGGAGCGCAGGGGTCCGGTGAGCGGACGGGTCACGTCGGGGCGTCCGGCGGCCAGTTCATGCAGCCGGATGCGTTCCGTGAAGCGGTCGCTCGGATCGACGAGGGCGACACGTGCGGGGCCGGCCGCAGAGCGGCCATGAGCCCCGCACCGGCCCGCGCCGAGACACAGGCCCGCGGAGTATGACGGTGCCGCCCGTCAGGCGGGCGCCGCCGGTCAGGTCTCCGTGCCGCCGCCGAAGCCCAGGTGGCGGAGCTTGTCGGGGTTGATGACGACATCGATCTCGGTGATCCGCCCGCCGTCCACCGTGAACGCGAACACCGCGCCCCACGCGCTCGCCGCGTCGGCGAGGACCAGGCCCGGGGCGCCGTTCACCTCCCTCACCAGCACCTGCACGGTCTTCGGGTCGAAGCCCCGCATGAGGCGCTGGGCGAAGCGGGCGACCTTCTCGTTGCCGAGGACCGGCAGCCGGGCCGCCATGACCTTCCCGCCGCCGTCCGACCGCCAGACCACATCGGGGTCGAGGATCTCCAGCAGCCCCTCGAAGTCGCCGCCCGCCACCGCGGTCAGAAACGCGTCGACGGCCCTGCGGTGTTCGCCCCGGTCGACGGACCTGCGGGGCGCCTCCGCGCGGACACGGCGGCGGGCGCGGGAGGCGAGCTGCCGTACCGAGTCGGGGGTACGGCCGACGACCGCGGCGATCTCCGTGAAGGGCACGGCGAACACGTCGTGAAGGATGAAAGCCGTGCGCTCGGCGGGAGTGAGCCGTTCCAGGACGGTGAGCATCGCCATCCCAACGGACTCGTCGAGAGTCACCCGGTCCTCGGGGCCGTCCTCACTGATCACCGGCTCGGGCAGCCAGGGGCCGACATACGCCTCGCGGCGCGCACGGGCCGAGCCGAGCTGGTCGTAGCAGATCCGGCTGATCACCGTGGTCAGATACGCGCGCGGGTCGCGGGCCTCCCCGTCCGGCAGGCCCTGCCAGCGCAGCCAGGCCTCCTGTACGGCGTCGTCGGCGTCGGCGACGGAGCCGGTGATGCGGTAGGCGATACCCCACAGCCGGTCGCGATGCTGCTCGAAGAGCGTGAGCTCTGCCATGGTCCGGTGCCCCTCCTTGGTGCGGTTCCTTCTGGAGGGAGACGCTCCGGAGACGCGGAATGTGACACCGGAGGCCGGATGAACCGGCAGGCGTGCACGCTAGCGCCGCTTCGGCTTCCTCCGGGCTGCCGGATCGCTGCGCGTGGTGCGGCGCTTCTCGTAGTGCCTGAGCGCCGTCTCGTACTCGCCGCGCAGCAGTTTCTCGCCGGGGGCCTCGGTGAGGGAGCGGACGAAGTACGCGAGGAGGGAGCCGATGAAGCCGATCGCCTTCAGACTCCGCAGGGACTCCTCACGGGAAGGATCGGCGGGGCGGCGGGTGAAGCCCTCCCAGGTCTTGCGGAAGGCGACGGCACTGCAGACGGCGAACATGACGATCACGAGGGTGTTGACGAAGCCTCCGACCTGCGCGGTCACCAGGCCCTCGTGGGCGAACCGGAGAACGAGGCACCCGGCTGCGGCCGAGGCGACGGACCCCACGGCGACGGCGGCGCGGCGCAGGGCGTAGCCGCCGTCATGGCCGACCCAGGTGGTGCCGAAGAAACGGATCGGCTCGGGTTGCGGGCCGGTGCGGGAGGCGGCGCCGGGTGCTCCGGCACCGGAGCCGCCGTCCTTGCTCGCGCTGCCCCGGTTCTCGTCGTGGTTCTCGCTCACGAGGCCGATTATCCCCTGGGCATCCGGACCCGGTCAGGCGCAGCGCACGGCCACGTAACCGTCGGTGCCGGTGTTGACGTACGCGTCGGAGACGAACTGGCCGTTGGCGATGTTGTCCCAGAGGTTCGTCGTCCCGTACGGGCCGGTCACCGTCTCGCCCGGCTTCTGGCAGTTGATCGGCACCCGCGCGCCGTACGGGAGCACCTTGACGACCTGGTACTGGGTACCGGGGCCACTGCGGACGTTCACCCTGTGCCCGGGGGCGACCGAGTAGCGCCGAGCCGCGCGCGGCTCGGCGGAGACGGCGGGCCCCGCCTCTACGGCCTGCTCCCCCTGTTCCGCCCGTGCGGAAGGTTCCGTTCCTTCGGTTCTCTCGACGGCCATTGCGGGCCTCCCCCGTTTGTCCGAAAAACGTTGCGCCGCGCAGGCTAGCAAGCCGCGTCGGTCTCGTACGAACCATCGACTAGGCTCCGTGAGTCGCGCTTGCGGACAGAGAACACGGGGGTGGGCGATGCCACCGCTGCGCAGCACCGGGCCCGTCCCGGAAGCGGAACATCCGGAACACGCAGGGCAGTACCGTCTCGAGGAGACTCTGGGCTCGGGCGGCATGGGCGTCGTCCATCTGGCCACGTCCGCGTCCGGGCTACGCCTCGCGATCAAGGTCGTGCATGCGGAACACGCCACGGATCCCGAGTTCAGGGCACGTTTCCGGCAGGAAGTGGCCGCCGCGCGCAAGGTGAGCGGGGCCTTCACGGCGCCTGTCGTGGACGCCGACCCGGATGCCGTACGACCGTGGATGGCGACGCTGTTCATCAACGGCCCGACCCTCGCCGAACGCGTCAAGCGGAACGGCCCGTTGAGCCTCGGTGAGCTGCGCAGAGTGGGATCGGGGCTCGCCGAGGCGCTGCGCGACATCCATCGCGCCGGCGTCGTCCACCGCGATCTCAAGCCGAGCAATGTGATGCTCGCGGCCGACGGCCCGAAAGTCATCGACTTCGGCATCTCCCGCCCGGCGGACAGTGATCTGCGCACGGAGACGGGGAAGTTGATCGGCACCCCGCCCTTCATGGCGCCCGAGCAGTTCCAGCGGCCGCGCGATGTCGGTCCCGCCGCCGATGTGTTCGCGATGGCGGCGGTACTCGTGCATGCAGCGACCGGACGCGGGCCCTTCGGTTCCGACAGCCCGTACATCGTGGCGTATCAGGTCGTGCACAACGAACCGGACCTGGCGGGTGTGCCCGAGGAGCTCGTGCCGCTGCTGGCCCGCTGTCTGGCCAAGGACCCCGGGGACAGGCCCGCACCGGGCGAGGTGATGGCGGAGCTGCGGGCGCCGGTGGGAGATGTGACGACGGCGTTCATACCGGTCCAGCGGATGCCGGTGGCCGAGGTCCGCCCCGGCATGCGCGACGCGGGCGCGGGCGGATCGGGCGCGGAAGCGGACGCGGCCGACCCGGGGAACGCCGGAGACACGGGAGACGCGGGACACGCGGGACACGCGGGACACGCGGAACCCGAGGCGGCGGCCCAGGGCCACGCCGCCGGGAAGCAGATCGCCCGGGAACACGCGGATTCCGGTTCGCCGCCTCCGCCGCGGCGTCGCCGCGTGCGCAACGCCGTCGTCGGCATCGCCGTCGCGGGTCTGCTCGCCGGTGCGTACGCCGGTATCCGCTCCGCCGTGTCGGACAGCGGCAGCGGCCACCCGGCCCGTGGACCGGTCGCGACCGGCACCGGGCAGACCCTCGCACCGTGGCAGACGACACTCGCCCAGGGCGGCGGCACGCACCGGATGCCCGCCTGTTCGTCCGACGGCGACGCGCTGTACTGCTCGGCGCCGGGCGTGATGGCCGCCCGCCTGGCCCCCACCGACGGCAGACCGCTCTGGTCGCGGAAGGCCACCGGAGCCGGCGGGGGTGCGGGGTACGAGAGCGAGGCCCCCGTGCTCGCCGGCGGACTGCTGTACGCAAGAACCGCGGACGGCAAGCGACTCGAAGCCCTCGACCCCGATTCGGGGGCCACCCGCTGGGGTGTCGGTATCACCTCGTACGCCACGGTCGGCCACGCCGAGGGCGTCGTCCTGCTCATCGGCCCGGACGGGACCGTGCGGGCGCTCGACGCCGCGACGGGCTCGGAACGGTGGCGGAAGCGGCTGGGCTCGACGGGCACGCAGTGGGCGGCCGCGCCGGACGGCTCTGCGACCGTCTTCGCCGTCACTCCGGGTCCCGACGGCGCGAGCACGGTCATCCGGGCGGTCGCCCCCGGCAGCGGCGACGTGCGCTGGAGCAAGCGGCTGAAGGGCTCGCTGTCGCCCGTGGCACCCGCCTCGGGGGACGCGCTTCTCCTGCTGGCCGCCGACACCGACGGTTACACGACCGCCGTCGTACGCCTCGACACCGCCTCCCACGAAGTCCGGCGCGTCCCGCTGCCGGTGGTGGTGGACCAGGCGCAGGCGGCGGCCGCCGGGAGCACCGTCTACCTGGTGGGTGCGGGCGGATCGCTGCTGGCCGTGGACACGGCCGGGAGTGGCGGGCAGCGATGGCGGCTGGAGACGTACGTGTCGCGGTCGTCGCCGCCCGTCGTCGACGGCGGCCGGGTCTATCTGAGCGGCGCCGACGGGCGGCTGCTGGCGGTCGACGCCGGGCGCGGTGCGCAGCTCGGGCAGACCAGGCCGCGCATGAGCGAGGGTTCCGCCTACTCGGCCGCGCTGCCCGCCCCGGTGCCGGCCACCGGGAAGGTCTTCGCGACCGCCCCGGACGGTTCCGTGTTCGCCGTGGACGCCGCGGACCCCGGGGGCTGGTGAGCCGCCGCGGGCGCGAGCACGGTGAGGCCGTGGCGGGAACGGCGCCCGTGCCGACCGAAGCAGCCGGTCCCGGCGTACCGGTCCGGCGTACCGGTCCGGCGTACCGGTCCGGCCGCGCTGACACGGCCGGCACCGGCCTCGATCGCCGGCCCGCGCTCAGCCCAGCTGCGACACGTCCCTGACCGCTCCCTTGTCCGCGCTCGTCGCCATCGCCGCGTACGCCCGCAGAGCCGCTGAGACCTTGCGCTCGCGGTTCTTCGGGGCGTACACGCCGCCCAGCGCCTCGCGACGGGCCGCGAGCGTGGCCTCGTCGACCACGACCTCGATCGAGCGGTTCGGGATGTCGATGCGGATGAGGTCGCCGTCCTCGACGAGGGCGATCGTGCCGCCCGAGGCGGCTTCCGGGGACGCGTGGCCGATGGACAGGCCCGACGTGCCGCCGGAGAAGCGGCCGTCCGTGACGAGGGCGCAGGCCTTGCCGAGTCCGCGGCCCTTCAGGAACGACGTCGGGTAGAGCATCTCCTGCATGCCCGGACCGCCGCGCGGGCCCTCGTAACGGATGACGACGACATCGCCCTCCTTCACGACCTTGGAGAGGATCTTGTCGACCGCCTCCTCCTGGGACTCGCAGACGACGGCCGGGCCCTCGAAGGTCCAGATCGACTCGTCGACACCGGCCGTCTTCACGACACATCCGTCGACGGCGAGGTTGCCCTTGAGCACGGCCAGCCCGCCGTCCTTCGAGTAGGCGTGCTCGACGGAGCGGATGCAGCCGCCCTCCGCGTCGACGTCCAGGGACTCCCAGCGCTCGGACTGCGAGAACGCGGTGGCGGAACGGACGCAGCCCGGCGCCGCGTGCCACATTTCGACCGCCTCTGCCGAGGGGGAGCCGCCACGGACGTCCCAGGTCTTGAGCCACTCCGCCAGTGACGCCGAGTGCACGGTGTGGACGTCCTCGTTCAGCAGCCCGCCGCGGTAGAGCTCGCCCAGGATGGCGGGGATACCGCCGGCGCGGTGGATGTCCTCCATGTAGTACGTGCCGCCGGGGGCGACGTTCGGCGCGACCTTGGACAGGCACGGGACTCGACGCGAGACGGCGTCGATGTCGGTGAGGTCGTAGCCGAGCTCGGCCTCCTGGGCGGCGGCCAGCAGATGGAGGATCGTGTTGGTCGAGCCGCCCATGGCGATGTCGAGGGCCATGGCGTTCTCGAAGGCCTCACGGGTGGCGATGTTGCGGGGCAGGACGGACTCGTCGCCCTGCTCGTAGTAGCGCTTGGTGATCTCGACGACGGTGCGGCCGGCGGTCTCGTACAGGGCCTTGCGTGCGGTGTGCGTGGCGAGGACGGAGCCGTTGCCTGGGAGGGACAGGCCGATCGCCTCTGTGAGGCAGTTCATCGAGTTGGCGGTGAACATGCCGGAACACGAACCGCAGGTCGGACAGGCGTTCTCCTCGATGCGGAGGACGTCCTCGTCGGACACGTTCTCGTTGACCGCGTCCACGATGGCGTTGATCAGGTCCAGCTTGCGGACCGTGCCGTCGACCAGGGTGGCCTGACCGGCCTCCATGGGACCGCCGGAGACGAAGATCGCGGGGATGTTGAGGCGCATAGCGGCCATCAGCATCCCCGGAGTGATCTTGTCGCAGTTGGAGATGCAGATCAGGGCGTCCGCGCAGTGCGCCTCGACCATGTACTCCACGGAGTCGGCGATCAGCTCGCGGGACGGCAGGCTGTAGAGCATGCCGCCGTGGCCCATCGCGATTCCGTCGTCGACGGCGATGGTGTTGAACTCGCGGGGCACGGCCCCTGCGGCCAGGATCGCTTCGGAGACGATCCTGCCGACCGGAGCAAGGTGGGTGTGACCGGGCACGAACTCGGTGAAGGAGTTGGCGACCGCGATGATCGGCTTGCCGATGTCCGCGCTCGCTACGCCCGACGCGCGCATAAGGGCGCGGGCGCCCGCCATGTTGCGGCCATGGGTGACTGTGCGGGACCTCAGATCGGGCATCGTCGCTCGCTCCTTCAGGCAGTGCTGACTCCTGTCGAGCCTACGCCGCCGCTCCAAGATCTGGACATCATGTCCGGAATACGGGACGGGGTTCCGCCTTTCGGGCAGCTTCCCCGGCCGGCTCGGCTCCCGTCAGGTGCCGCCGGGGCTCTCGGCGGGGCTGCCGGGGGCTCTCGGCCAGGTGTCGCCGGAGCTCTCGGCCGGGCTGCGGGGCTCTCGGGCAGGTGCCGCCGCACCGTCGACGGACGGCTCAGCTCTCCGTCAGGTACCGCTGGAGCGTCGGTGCGACCAGCGCGATGATCTCCTCCGGATCCGCAGAAGCCAGCGGCTCCACCTGGATCACATAGCGCAGGACCGCGATGCCGATCATGTGCGAGGCCGCGAGCTCGGCCCGGAACTTCGGGTTCGGTACGTCGAGATCGGCCGCCACCCGCTCGAGCACCCGCCGCAGCACGAAGCCGCGCAGGACCTTCGCCGCCGCCTCGTGCGTCAGGGCGGAACGGATGATCGCCAGCAGTGGCGCACGGGTCGCGGGGTTCTCCCAGACGCCGATGAAATAGCGGGCGAGCCTTTCGCCGATGCCTTCGGGGCCTTCGCCGAGGACCGAGGGAACGACGATCACGGGCTCGAAGGACATCTCGATCGCAGCGGCGAAGACCTCGTCCTTCGTACCGAAGTAGTGATGGACGAGAGCGGGGTCGACCTCGGCCGCCTTGGCGATGCCGCGCACCGACGTCTTGTCGTAGCCGCGCTCCGAGAACTCCGTACGGGCGGCCTGCAGGATGCGCTCCCGTGCTCCGGGACCGGTGTCCGCCTCCGTCCGGGCGGGCCGGCCGCGCCGCCTCGGTTGCGCCGCGGTCATGATCCGCTCGCGGGGCCCGGGGTGCCGGTGACGCCGTGTGCCGACACGTTCGCCGAGGCCAGATGCAGCCTGGTGAAGGCCAGTGCCTCCGCGAGGTCGGCCTCCCGCTCCGCCGCCGACATGGCCCGCCGCGTATTGACCTCGACGACGACGTGGCCGTCGAAGCCGGTACGGGCCAGCCGTTCGAGCAGCTCGGCGCACGGCTGGTCGCCGCGCCCGGGGACCAGGTGCTCGTCCTTCGCGGAGCCCTTGCCGTCCGCGAGATGGACGTGCCCGAGCCGGTCGCCCATCCGGTCGACCATGGCCAGGGTGTCCGTACGGGACGTGGACGTGTGCGAGAGATCGATCGTGAAGTGCCGGTAGTCCTCTTTGGTGACGTCCCAGTCGGGGGCGTACGCGAGCATCTCGCGGTCGCGGTAGCGCCACGGGTACATGTTCTCGACGGCGAAGCGCACATCCGTTTCGTTGGCCATCCGCCAGATGCCGGAGACGAAGTCACGGGCGTACTGGCGCTGCCAGCGGAACGGGGGGTGGACCACGACGGTCGACGCCCCGAGCTTCTCCGCCGCCGACTGGGCGCGCTGCAGCTTCACCCACGGGTCGGTGGACCAGACCCGCTGGGTGATCAGCAGACATGGCGCGTGGACGGCCAGGATCGGCACCTCGTGGTAGTCGGAGAGCCGGCGCAGCGCCTCGAGATCCTGACTGACCGGGTCCGTCCAGACCATGACCTCGACACCGTCGTACCCGAGGCGCGCGGCGATCTCGAAGGCCGTCGCCGTCGACTCCGGATAGACGGAGGCCGTCGACAGCGCAACCTTCGCATCCGGGATGCGCACCACTGGTTCTGCCACGAGGGACAGCGTACGGGCCTTGCGTTGCGGCATCAGGGGGTGGGCGGACGGCATCAGCCGGTCGGCATGTGGTCCAGCCGCCGGAGGATCACACCCTCACGCAGCGCCCACGGGCAGATTTCCAGGTCATCGACTCCGAAGAGGTCCATCGCGCCCTCCGCGACCAGGGCCCCTGCCAGCAGCTGCGCCGAACGGCCCTCCGACACGCCCGGGAGCATGGAGCGCTGGGCGGCGGTCATCGCGGCGAGCTTGGGGACCCATTCCTCGAGCGCCGAACGGCTCAGATCACGCTGCACGTACAGGCCCTCGGCGGAGCGCGCGGCCCCCGCGATACGGGCGAGCTGCTTGAAGGTCTTGGACGTGGCGACGACATGGTCGGGGCGGCCGAAGCGGCTGAACTCGCCGACCGTACGGGCGATCTGCGCCCGCACATGGCGGCGCAGCGCACGCACGTCGTCAGGGTCGGGCGGGTCGCCGGGCAGCATCGCGGCCGTCAGCCGGCCCGCGCCGAGGGGAAGGCTGCGGGCGGCGTCCGGCTCCTCGTCGATGCCGAACGCGATCTCCAGCGAACCGCCGCCGATGTCCAGGACGAGGAGCTTGCCCGCGGACCAGCCGAACCAGCGGCGGGCGGCGAGAAACGTGAGCCGTGCCTCCTCCGCGCCGGTGAGGACCTGGAGGTCGATGCCCGTCACCGCCCTGACGCGCTCCAGCACGGCATCGGCGTTGGTGGCCTCGCGGACGGCGGACGTGGCGAAGGGGAGGACGTCCTCGCAGCCCTTGTCCTCGGCGGCCTGCTGGGCGTCCTGGACTGTGGCGATCAGCCGGTCGACGCCGTCGGGGCCGATGGCCCCGTCTCCGTCGAGAAGTTCGGCAAGGCGCAGCTCCACCTTGTGGGAGTGGGCGGGAATCGGGCGCGCACCGGGATGCGCGTCCACCACCAGCAGATGCACCGTGTTCGAACCGACGTCGAGGACTCCGAGTCTCATGTACGGAACGCTACTGCTGTCGCGCGCATACGCTTGACTCGTGCCAAAGACGAAAAAGACGAAGCCGGGCAAAGCTGCCCAGGAGAAGTCCACGAAGAAGGCGGTGAAGGCGGCGGAGGGTGCCCGAAGCGACTCCCGGCTCGGCGAGCCGGACGAGAAAGGGCTGGACTTTCCCCGTGCCTGGGTGGAGTTCGCCGACCCCGCGGACGACGAACAGGTCTTCCGCTGTGATCTGACCTGGCTGACCTCACGCTGGAACTGCATCTTCGGCAGCGGCTGCCAGGGGATCCAGGCGGGGCGCGCCGACGACGGCTGCTGCACGCTCGGGGCGCACTTCTCCGACAAGGACGACGAGAAGCGGGTCGCCGGGCATGTGGCGCGGCTCACACCGGAGCTGTGGGAGTTCCACGACGTGGGGACGGAGTCGGGCTGGGTCGAGGTCGACGAGGACGGCGACCGCCAGACGCGCCGCTGGGAGGGCTCCTGCATCTTCCAGAACCGTCCGGGGTTCGCGGCCGGCGCCGGGTGCTCCTTGCACATCCTGGCCCTGAAGGAGGGCCGCGAGCCGCTCGAGACCAAGCCCGATGTGTGCTGGCAGCTGCCGGTGCGCCGGACGTACGACTGGATCGACCGCCCCGACGACACGCGCGTGCTCCAGATCTCGATCGGTGAGTACGACAGGAGGGGCTGGGGCCCTGGCGGCCACGACCTCCACTGGTGGTGCACGTCGGCGACATCGGCGCACGGCGCGGGCGACCCGGTGTACGTGACGTACCGCCCGGAGCTCACGGAGCTGATGGGCAAGGAGGCCTACGACGTCCTGGTCGAACTGTGCGAGACCCGTCTGGCCGCGCAACTTCCGCTGGTGGCTCCGCACCCGGCGGATCCCGCCTGAGGCGGCGGGCACGAGCGGGCGCCGCGTCGCTCCTGTGGCCGGAACCGGTGAGCACCGGCCGCGTGGCAGGGAACCGTTTGGCCTACGAGGCCAGGCAGGAGACGGCGTGGGCCGGAGAAACGCTTCCTCAACCCGAGGTGGCGGGTGGCTCCGGGTCCGGGGACGGCTCGCCGGGCGGCTCCGGCTCCGAGGGCGGCTCGGAGGCCGGTGGAGGCTCCGAGGCCGGTGGGGGCTCGGAGGTGGGCGGAGGCTCCGAGTCGGGCGGGGGCTCGGAAGGTGGGGGCTCCGAGGGTGGCGGGTCGGACGGGGGCGGCTCCGGGGCGGGAGTCGTGCCGTGGCCCCTTACTTCCATCACCACTCCGGAGGGGTCGACGCCCACTCGGGCGGTCCACGGGCCGGCCGGTTCCGCGGCATGGTCGACGAATACCTGGACGGTGACGGACTCGCCCGGATACAAGGTGCCGGACGTGAGGCTCGCGTAGAGCCAGGGGGCGTCGGTCCACAGGGACCAGGAGACCGGCGCGCCACCCGACGCGGTCATGGTGATCATCGTGGTGTCGCCAGAAGGCTGTGCCTCGACCGTGAGCCGGCCCGGTCCCCGGCCGGGAACCGACGAGCCGGCCGGCGGTGGCCCCGTGCTGATCACCTGGACCGAGATCCCCTCCGCCGCCGCCGGGAGCATTCCCGGCGTCCTGCTCCCGGCGGTGAAGCGGTGGCCAGGGTTCTGGCGCGCGTTCCCGGCATTTTCGTAGTGGTCGTACGGGTCGCCCTGCATGCCCGCAGGGTCGTCCGCCTCGCTCGCGGAGACCGAGGAGCCGTCGCGCCCCTCGCCGATGACCGGTGCGCCGCGGTACGCCGCCCAGAGCGCCAGCACGGGCGCGGCGACGACGGTCGCGACAACGGTGGTGGTGACCGCCCGGGTCCGCAGCCGGTCACGCCGGGCCACGTGGTCCTTGGGATCGACGGGGAACCCGTGGCGCCCGAAGCGGGGCGCACCGGTACGCGTCCTTGGGACGTGCAGCATCGCCATGTGCGCCGCGGCTCGGGGCGCCGGCACGAGAGGCAGCGGTCCGGGAGTCCCGCCACCCGTCGCGGGGGGAGTGACGGACGCCCCCGGCCAGGTCGTGCCCGTGCCGGCACGCTCGGCGGTACGACGGCAGCGAGGGCAGTCGTCGACGTGCCGTACGAGCTCGCGCCGCAGTGTGGCGGAGAGCAGCACATGGTGGTCACCGGTGAACCGCGCGACGGACGGGCAGTTGCCGGTCTCGACCACGGCGAGCGCCGCGCGCGTGCGCTCCACCTCGCAGGCGGCGGTCGCGAGCAGCTCTCGCGCGCGGGCGGCGTCCATGCCGAGGACCGACGCGACCTCACCCGGGGTGAGCTGATGCCGTACCGCGAGCTCGAGCGCCTCGCGCTGCTCGGGGGTGGTGCCCGCGGCTTCCGGCCAGGCGAGCAGGGCCAGCTCTGCGCGGTGCCGCTCGGCGGCCTCGGGCGACACCGGGGGCGCGGCGTCGTCGGGGGTGGGTACGGAACGCCGGCTGTGCGCCCCGCCCGTCCCCTGCCGCTTGCGGCGCTTCTGGTCGGCGAGCTCACGCAGACAGGCCCACCTGGCCAGCGCGTACAGCCATGCTTTCCGCCCGGACTCCCCGGCGGGACAACGCCCGTGGTGCCGCTCGGAGAAGGCCAGGACATCGCCGAGCACGGCCGTCGCCCCGTCGTGGTCGCAGAGCGCGGAAAGGCAGTACGTGAACAGCCCGTCGAGGTACGCCTCGTACCGGGCGGGCGGGGTCTGCCCGAGAGTCGGCCGGTGGCCGTGCGCACGGCGGTTCGCCCGCTGTGCGCCGGTGGTGGGCGTAGGAGGCTCCAGCATGCTGCTCGTCACCCGGCGACCGTAGGCAGTAACAGGCACACCCTTCTCGCCACTTGAGCGCATTTACTCCTTACGGGTGAACTTATCGCCCAAAAGGGGACGGAGGCATGTGCCTCTGTCGTGGTCACTGTGCTTGTCCCCGGCACCGGGAGCCGTGCACGGGTGTCAGTGGGGCCAGCTACGGTTGCGCGCATGGCTGCCCGTACGAAAACCGCCAAGGACAGGCCGTCCTACCGCTGCACCGAGTGCGGCTGGACGACCGCCAAATGGCTCGGCCGCTGCCCGGAGTGCCAGGCCTGGGGCACGGTGGAGGAGTACGGCGCACCCGCGGTCCGTACGACAGCTGCGGGCCGGGTCACCAACGCCGCGCTGCCCATCGGCCAGGTCGACGTCAGGCATGCCACCGCGCGCACGACCGGCGTCGACGAGCTGGACCGGGTCCTCGGCGGCGGACTGGTGCCGGGAGCGGTCGTCCTGCTCGCGGGCGAGCCGGGCGTCGGCAAATCCACGCTGCTGCTCGACGTCGCCGCCAAGGCGGCGAGCGAGGACCATCGCACCCTGTACGTCACGGGCGAGGAGTCCGCGAGCCAGGTCAGGCTGCGCGCCGACCGGATCAACGCGCTGAACGACCATCTGTATCTCGCCGCGGAGACCGATCTCTCCGCGGTCCTCGGCCATCTCGACGCGGTCAAGCCCTCGCTGCTGATCCTGGACTCCGTCCAGACCGTGGCCTCGCCCGAGATCGACGGGGCGCCCGGCGGGATGGCGCAGGTGCGTGAGGTCGCGGGCGCGCTGATCCGCGCGTCCAAGGAGCGCGGGATGTCGACGCTGCTGGTGGGCCATGTCACCAAGGACGGAGCGATCGCGGGTCCGCGGCTGCTGGAGCATCTCGTGGACGTCGTGCTGCACTTCGAGGGCGACCGGCATGCGCGGCTCCGGCTCGTACGGGGCGTCAAGAACCGTTACGGAGCGACGGACGAGGTCGGCTGCTTCGAGCTGCACGACGAGGGCATCGTCGGCCTCGCCGACCCCAGCGGACTGTTCCTCACCCGGCGCGACGAGCCCGTGCCGGGTACATGCCTCACCGTGACGCTGGAGGGCCGCCGCCCGCTCGTCGCCGAGGTGCAGGCCCTGACCGTCGACTCACAGATCCCGTCGCCCCGGCGCACGACCTCGGGCCTGGAGACGTCCCGAGTGTCGATGATGCTGGCCGTGCTGGAGCAGCGGGGCCGCATCAGCGCGCTGGGAAAGCGGGACATCTACAGCGCGACGGTCGGCGGTGTGAAGCTCTCGGAGCCGGCCGCGGATCTCGCGATCGCGCTGGCGCTGGCGTCCGCGGCGAGCGACACCCCCCTTCCGAAGAACCTGGTGGCGATCGGCGAGGTCGGCCTCGCGGGCGAGGTCAGACGGGTCACGGGCGTCCAGCGCCGGCTGGCGGAGGCCCACCGCCTCGGCTTCACGCACGCCCTGGTTCCGACCGACCCGGGCAAGATCCCGCCCGGTATGAAGGTCACGGAAGTCGCCGATATGGGCGACGCGCTGCGGGTGCTCCCGCGGGGTCGCAGGCCGGAGGCCCCGCGGACGGACGAGGTGCGCCGGTAGCGGCGCCGGGCCCGGTCCTGGCGAGAAAGCCGCTCAGGGGGAGCGGCGGCGAGAGACGATGACGGAGCCGGGGCGACTGCCGGAAGCGCGGCAGGGCGCCCCCGGGCGAAGCTCCGCACGGCGGCCATCGTCACGCGACGCCGCCCTGGCCTGGCCGGGGTCGCTAGACTTTGCCCTGGTCTCGCCCATCCGTACGAGCCGGAGGAGTGCAGTGGCAGCCAACGACCGGGGCTCAGCACCCGGAAAGTCAGGCGGAGGCTCCGGGGGATCCGGCAAGGAGTGGCTGATGCGCGCCTCTCTGAGTGCGGTCGCCCCGGGCACCGGCCTGCGCGACGGTCTGGAGCGCATTCTGCGGGGTAACACCGGCGGGCTGATCGTCCTCGGAATGGACAAAACGGTCGAGTCGATGTGCACGGGCGGCTTTGTGCTGGACGTGGAGTTCACGGCGACGCGACTGCGTGAGCTGTGCAAGCTCGACGGGGCGCTCATTCTCGACAAGGACATCACCAAGATCCTCAGGGCGGGCGTGCAGCTGGTTCCGGACGCATCCATCCCCACGGAGGAGACGGGCACCCGGCACCGGACCGCGGACCGGGTCTCCAAGCAGTGCGGCTTCCCCGTGGTGTCCGTCTCGCAGTCGATGCGCCTCATCGCCTTGTACGTGGACGGGGAGCGGCGGGTCCTGGAGGAGTCAGCGGCGATCCTGTCCCGGGCGAACCAGGCGCTGGCGACCCTAGAGCGCTACAAGCTGCGCCTCGACGAGGTCGCCGGGACACTCTCCGCGCTGGAGATCGAGGACCTGGTGACGGTCCGGGACGTCACGGCGGTCGCGCAACGGCTGGAGATGGTGCGCCGGATCGCGACGGAGATCACGGAGTACGTGGTGGAGCTGGGCACCGACGGGCGGCTGCTGGCGCTCCAGCTCGACGAGCTGATCGCGGGCGTGGAACCCGAGCGGGAACTCGTCGTCCGCGACTACGTCCCGGAACCGACGGCGAAACGGTCCCGTACCGTCGACGAGGCGCTCGTCGAGCTCAACGAGCTGACGCACGCGGAACTGCTCGAACTGCCCATCGTGGCGCGGGCCCTGGGCTACAGCGGCTCCCCCGAGACCCTGGACTCCGCAGTCTCGCCCCGCGGCTACCGGCTGCTGGCGAAGGTTCCGCGGCTGCCGGGCGCGATCATCGAGCGGCTCGTCGAGCACTTCGGGGGCCTCCAGAAGCTGCTCGCCGCGAGCGTCGACGATCTCCAGGCGGTCGACGGCGTCGGCGAGGCGCGTGCGCGCAGCGTCCGCGAAGGGCTGTCGCGGCTGGCGGAGTCGTCCATCCTGGAGCGCTACGTCTGAGCCCGCGCCGGGGCCGGGCGCGCCGGGCGACCATGCCCGCCGTGCTCACGCGCCCCGGCCGGAACGGCTCTTCGCCGTTCTTCGGGGAGCGCCTTGCGGAGATCCCCTGCCCCTCGGGCAGCGCCTCGCACAGATCACCTCACGCAGATCGCCTCGTGCAGTTGGCCTCGCGGGGACACGACTGCCGGCATGCGCCCTGGCGCCCGCCTCGCCGAGCAGCTCCGGCCGCTGCCGGGCAACTCCGCCTCCGCCGGGCGACTCCCGCCTCCGTCGCGGCCAAGAGGCCGTCAGACAACGGGCTCCCGCCGTTCGTGGGGTCTTTCGTTCGGATCAGGCCGGATCGGTGAACGGGTTCCGGCGGCGTGCATCGCATGGCGGAGGAAGGAGATCACGCGGTGGACGGGCACCCCAGCGGTAGCTGCGGGGACGTAGGCGACCGAGGACGACGCAGCGAGGCGCGGCACCAGGGCACGCGAACCCGGCAAGATCCGAACGAGAGACCCTAGTCCTTGTCCAGGCGGAACGATGCAGGTGTCACCGTCACACCCGGGAACGTGGCCTCGACCAGGTAGGTGCCGGCCGGGGCCTGGGCCGCCGGCGGTGTGGCGCACCGGGCGGCGCTCGGGCGGCGGTCCCAGTCGACGGTGTGCGTGATCGTCGAGTTCGCGGGGACCTCCAGCAGCAGGCTGCCACCGCCGCGCGGACAGTCCTTCGACGACCAGACCTCGTCGTCCTCGTTGTCGCTGATGACCAGGACCGCGGCCTTCGGGCCGAAGTCGGCCTTGCACGCGACGGTGGACGTGTTCTTCGCGATGAGCTGGAAGCGCGGCTTCTCGTCCGGCGCGTACGACACCTTGGCACTGCGCAGGGTCAACTGCAGTGTGCCCGAGGAGCAGTTCGGCAGAGGTGAGCCGGCGGGGACCTGCCGGCCCACGCTCCCACCGCCGTTCGCGGCGCCGCTCGCGCCCGGGTCGCCGTTCTTGCCGGCGCCGTCGGAACCTTCCGTGCCGCCGTCGTCGCCGGTGCCGTCGCTGCCGCCCGGTCCGTCCGTCTCGTCCGACTCGTCGCGTCCGCCCGGCTGTTCACTGATCGCGGGGCCCGACGGGTCGTCGCCCGGGGTGATGGAGGGTGCGGGACCCGCGCCGCCCGGCTTGCCGTCGTCGCCGCCCTTGCTGCCGCCCCCGCCGCCGGTACCGACGGCCCAGGCGATCAGCAGCGCGAGCAGCGCCAACAGGGACAGCGCGACTGCCCTCCGTCGCCAGTAGATGGAGGAGGGAAGCGGCCCGACCGGATTGCGCAGAGATCCCACGCACCGAACTGTACGAGAGATCGCCGGCAACTCCCGCCCCACCCGCCGCCCATGCTGAACGATTTTGTCGATCATCATCACGGGTCGTAGGGATCGACCGTACGGAGCAGCCCTGTTGACCCCCGCGTTGGTCGGGGGCCGGCCGGTCGACGGCGCCGGGCGGGTGCGCCTGCGGTACGCGTACCGGCCCCGGGTCGTGCGGCCGTCGACCGCTCATGCCCGGCCGCGACGCTCATCGGCTCCGGGTGACATGTACGCCACCCCGGACCGCTTCACGGAGCGCATGCGCCGTGCGCGCCCCTGAGCATGCCAGGATCGGAAGTGCCATGACTGCGACCGACATCCCCTCCCCCGCCGTCGACGACTCCTCCGGTGTCGACATCGCCCGCGACGCGTCCGAGGACGCCGCCGTCCTCCACGCCCCCGTCCTCGCCTGGTTCGACCAGCACGCCCGTGATCTCCCCTGGCGCCGCCCTGATGCCGGTGCCTGGGGCGTGATGGTCAGCGAGTTCATGCTGCAGCAGACCCCCGTCAGCCGGGTGCTCCCGGTCTACGAGCAGTGGCTGGCCCGCTGGCCGCGGCCTGCCGACCTTGCCGCCGAAGCGCCCGGCGAGGCCGTGCGTGCCTGGGGCCGGCTGGGCTATCCGCGCCGTGCGCTGCGGCTGCACGGCGCCGCGGTGGCGATAACGGAGCGGCACGGCGGTGACGTACCGCGCGAACACTCACAGCTGCTGGCGCTGCCCGGCATCGGCGAGTACACGGCGGCAGCGGTCGCGTCGTTCGCGTACGGGCAGCGGCACCCGGTCCTCGACACGAACGTCCGCCGGGTGTTCGCGCGCGCGGCGACCGGGATCCAGTACCCGCCGAACGCGACCACGGCCGCCGAACGCCGCCTCGCACGCGCGCTGTTGCCCGAGGACGACGCAACGGCGGCGCGCTGGGCAGCGGCCTCGATGGAGCTCGGCGCACTCGTGTGCACCGCGCGCAACGAGGAATGCGGGCGCTGCCCGGTCGCCGGGCTGTGCGCGTGGCGGCTGGCGGGGAAGCCGGCGCACGAGGGGCCGCCGCGGCGCGGTCAGACGTACGCGGGCACCGACCGCCAGGTGCGCGGCAAGCTGCTCGCGGTGCTGCGCGACGCGGTCGCGCCGGTGCCGCTGGCGGTCCTGGACCGGGTCTGGGACGAGCCGGTGCAACGGGCCCGTGCCCTGGACGGGCTGGTTGCGGACGGTTTGGTCGAGCCGCTGGAGAATGACCGGTTTCGACTGCCTCTCACCTGAGAATCCGCGGTAAACCTCAGCGGATGCCGCTGTTACACAACCGATGGACGGCCGTGCGCCCTCCGAGGGCTTCCCCGCACAGCCTCGTGACAACAGCTCCGTAGCTTCTTGTGGCGTAAGGGAAACCACGAGAACGCACGGCAGCACACGGTTGCCACGGGGCTTGTTACGGGGACGGAGGCGGTTGTAATGGCGCACGGCGAGGTGCTCGAATTCGAGGAGTACGTACGCACCCGGCAGGAGGCGTTGCTGCGCAGCGCCCGGCGCCTCGTCCCCGACCCGGTCGACGCCCAGGACCTGCTGCAGACCGCGCTGGTCAGGACGTACGGCCGGTGGGACGGCATCGCCGACAAGTCGCTCGCCGACGCCTACCTCCGCCGCGTCATGATCAACACCCGCACCGAGTGGTGGCGGGCCCGCAAGCTCGAGGAGGTTCCGACCGAGCAGCTGCCGGAGGCGAGCGTCGAGGACGCCACCGAGCAGCACGCGGACCGGGCCCTGCTCATGGATGTCCTCAAGGTGCTGGCCCCCAAGCAGCGCAGCGTCGTGGTGCTGCGGCACTGGGAGCAGATGAGCACCGAGGAGACCGCCGCCGCGCTCGGCATGTCGACCGGTACGGTGAAGAGCACCCTGCACCGGGCGCTCGCCCGGCTCCGCCAGGAGCTGGAGAGCCGCGAGCAGGAAGGCCGGGGGCTGGAGAGCCACGGGACCGGGGGGGCCGGACGCCGTGGGGCGCGGGTTCCCGGGCAGCGTGGTGAACGTACGTACGCACGTCATGAGGGACGGGGGGAGCGGTGCGCGGCCTAGCCGGAGACGGCATCGGCGCCGGAGACGGCGAAAGCTCCAGAGGCGGCTTCTGCCGATGGGCGGCGAGTGGCACGGCAGTGGCCGGCCTCGCCGCCTTCGGGCTGTTCGCGGCCGGTTGCTCGACGGGCGGGACGGGGACCCGCGACGAGGGGCCGGCGCGGACCGATCCGGTGGCGCAGTCACCGTCGACCCACGAGCCCAACGCGACCTCCTCGCCGGTGAAGAAGGTCGACGCGGTCCGGCTGATACTGGACGACCCCAAGGTCGGCAAGCGGGTCAAGGCCGATCTGAAGGAGTGCGCGGACGACGCGTACCCCATCGACACGTCGTACGGGAACGTCACCAGCAGCCCGGTGCCCGATGTCGTGGTGAATGTGCTGACGTGCGGAGATGCCGTGGGCATCGGCACGTATGTGTATCGCGAGGGCGACAACGGCTACGAGAATGTCTTCGCCGCAGAGGAGCCCGCGGTCTACTCGACCATCGACCGGGGCGATCTGGTCGTCACCAAGCAGGTGTACGCGAAGGGCGACCCGGTCTCGTACCCCTCCGGCCAGATCGTGATCACGTACCGCTGGACGGGGAACAGGTTCACCGAGCACGACCGGGTCGAGAACGAGTACAGCCGGGGCATGGGCGGCGCTGTCGCGGACGATCCGGTACCGACGGCACCGCGCTGACCTACGCCGACGTCGGCGGCATGCGGCATCCGGCACCCGGCACCGAGGGCGGCGGCCTCCGGTAGGACGCCGGACACCGGCCGCCACGACACATGATCCACAGCCCAGCGGAAATCGAGAGAGCAGCGGAGTACAGCAGGATGGCCGAGACACATGTCCTGTTCGTCGAGGACGACGACGTCATCCGGGAAGCCACCCAGCTCGCGCTGGAGCGCGACGGCTTCACGGTGACCGCCATGCCGGACGGGCTCGCCGGGCTGGAGGCCTTCCGCACGGACCGTCCCGACATCGCGCTGCTCGATGTGATGCTCCCGGGGCTCGACGGCGTCAGCCTCTGCCGGCGGATCCGGGACGAGTCGACCGTGCCCGTGATCATGCTCTCGGCGCGGGCGGATTCGATCGACGTCGTGCTCGGCCTCGAGGCCGGCGCCGACGACTACGTCACCAAACCGTTCGACGGGGCCGTGCTGGTCGCCCGGATCCGTGCGGTGCTGCGCCGCTTCGGGCATGCGGGCGGTGTCGCCGGCGACTCGGGCTTGCCCGGACAGCCGGGCGAGCACGGCGTGCTCACCTTCGGCGACCTGGAGATCGACACGGACGGCATGGAAGTGCGCCGCGCCGGAGAGCCGGTCGGACTGACCCCGACCGAGATGCGGCTGTTGCTGGAGTTCTCGTCCGCACCGGGCACGGTGCTGTCGAGGGACAAGCTGCTGGAGCGGGTCTGGGACTACGGCTGGGGCGGGGACACCCGCGTGGTCGACGTCCACGTACAGCGGCTCCGTACGAAGATCGGCCAGGACCGGATCGAAACCGTCCGGGGCTTCGGCTACAAGCTCAAGGCATGAAGGAACCCGCCCCGCGCACCGGCGCAGAACAGGACCCCGCATGAAGCGCCTCGCCCTGCGCACCGGTGTCCGGTGGAAGATCAGCGTCGCGATCGCGGCGGTCGGTGCGCTGATCGCCTTCGCGCTGAGCCTGGTGGTGCACAACTCCGCCCGTGTCTCGATGCTGGAGAACGCCCGCGACCTGCAGATGAACCGGCTGCTCTTCGCCCAGCGCATCTACGAGACCACCAAGCCGAAGACCGCGCCCAAGTTCGGCACGAAGCTCAACGATCCCGCACTGCCCCGCGAACTGAGGCACCTGCTCGAGGGCGGCCGCCAGGGCACCTATGTGCAGGAGCACCACGGCGGGGCCCCCGACATATGGGCGGCCGTGCCGCTCGGCAACGGCGACGTGCTGTCCCTGCACAACCGCATCGCCGACCGCAGTTCAGCGATCATGCGGGACCTCGACCGGGCGCTGATCATCGGCTCGGTGTCGGTGGTGTTCGCTGGCTCCGCGCTCGGCGTGCTCATCGGCGGCCAGCTCTCGCGCAGGCTGCGCAAGGCCGCCGCCGCGGCCGGCAAGGTCGCGCAGGGCAACACGGAGATACGCGTCCGGGAAGCCGTCGGCGGCGTCGTACGTGACGAGACGGACGAACTGGCACGGGCCGTCGACGCCCTGACCGACGCGCTGAACGAGCGCATCGAGGCGGAGCGCCGCGTCACCGCCGACATCGCCCACGAGCTGCGCACCCCCGTGACCGGGCTGCTCACTGCCGCCGAGCTGCTTCCGCCCGGCCGCCCTTCCGAGCTGGTACGGGACCGGGCACAGGCCCTGCGCACGCTGGTCGAGGACGTGTTGGAGGTGGCGCGGCTGGACAGCGCCTCCGAGCGGGCCGAGCTCCAGGAGATAGCCCTGGGCGAGTTCGTCAGCCGCCGTGTCGCCGTGCTGAACCCGGACACGGTCGTGCGCGTCGTCCACGACTCCTGGGTCAACACCGATCCGCGGCGGCTGGAAAGGATCCTGGGCAATCTGCTGGCCAATGCGGCCAAGCACGGCGGCACACCCGTCGAAGTCACCGTCGAGGGCCGGGTCGTGCGGGTGCGCGATCACGGCCCCGGCTTCCCCGAGGCGTTGCTGCGTGAGGGGCCGAGCAGGTTCCGCACGGGCGCGAGCGACCGGGCCGGGCACGGCCACGGACTGGGCCTCACGATCGCGGCCGGCCAGGCCCGGGTCCTCGGCGCCCGGCTCACCTTCCGCAACGCGAGCCCCGAAGGTGCCGCGGCCCCCGGTGATGCCGCCAGCGGCGCGATCGCGGTGCTCTGGCTCCCCGAACACGCGCCGACGAACAGCGGCAGCTTCTCGATCCCCCTGCTCGCGGACTGACGCGTCGGCGGGCACCGGGCCCAGGCCGTGGCCGGGGAAGTAGCGGCGTCGGGCCGAAGGGGCGGGGGCCTGCGGCGTCCGGTGCTGGGGCACTCCCCCTGGCTTCGCCGGGGAGCCCCCCACCAGTGGCGAACGGCCACGGGGTCTGTTGCCTGAACCGGGCCGAGAGGGTGCCGAGACTGCTGAGACCGACCAGTGAGCAGATTTCGGCGTGACCGACAGATCCGCGCGGCGCAGGAGCTCCTCGGCGCGCTCCATGCGTCTGCGCGACAGATACCGGCCGGGCGTCTCGCCGTAGCCCGCCTTGAAGGCCCGGACGAGTGGAAGCGTGAGTGCCCGGCATGGGCTGCCACCGCCTCCAGGTCGAGGGGCTCTGCCCAGTCGCGGTCCATCGCGTCCTTGGCGAGGCGCAGCTGCCGCAGATGGGCGAGGTGTGCGGTCACCGGGGTGGCGCGTTCCCCCGTGTTTCTCCCCGTATCCGATGCCGGCACGCCCCACTGACAGCGGCCCCACCGACAAGGCCCCCGGTGCGGTGGCACCGGGGGCCCTCATCTGCCTGCCGTGGCGGAAGCGCGCGCCGGTCAGACGGTCTCGGCCAGCTTGGGCGCGTCCTGCGCGGCGTCCGCGGCCGGCTTCGCCGGGCCCGCGCCCTTCAGCGGCTCCTCCTTGACGAAGAACGCCGCGAGGAACCCGATCACCGCGACGGCCGAGCCGAGGAGGAAGGCGGAGTGCGTGCCGGAGGACACCGCGAACTGGTACGCCTCGCGTACCTGCTCCGGAAGCTTCGCCAGGCTCGCCGCGTCCAGCTGTGCGGACTGCTGGGTGAGCGCGGACCCGCCGTGGGCCGTCATCTCGTCCTGCACCCGTGAGGTGAAGAGGGCGCCCATGATCGCGACACCGAAGGAGGAGCCGAGCGTACGGAACAGGGTGGTGGACGAGGACGCGACGCCCATGTCCTTGAGCTCGACGCTGTTCTGCGCGACCAGCATCGTGATCTGCATCAGGAAGCCCATGCCGGCGCCGAGGACGGCCATGTAGAGCCCGGAGGTGAGCCGGGACGTACCGGTGTCCATCTGCGCCAGGAGGAAGAGACCCACCACCATCAGTGCGCCGCCGATGATCGGGAAGATCTTGTACTTGCCGCTGTTCGTGGTGACCCGGCCCGCGATCAGCGAGACGACCATCATCGAGAGCAGCATCGGCAGCAGGAGCAGTCCGGAGTTGGTGGCCGACGCGCCCTGCACGGACTGCTGGAACAGCGGCAGGAAGAGCACCGCGCCGAACATCACGAAGCCGGTCAGGAAGCCGATCACCGACATCAGGGTGAAGTTGCGGCTGCGGAAGATGTGCAGCGGGATGATCGGTTCCGGGACCTTGGTCTCGACGAAGAGGAAGCCCACGAGCGCCACGACGCCGATCGCGACAAGCTCCATGATCACGGCGGAGCCCCAGGCGTACTCGGTACCGCCCCAGGTGGTGACGAGCACGATCGAGGTGATGCCGACGGTCAGCAGCGCGGTGCCCAGATAGTCGACACGAACCTTGTCCGCGCCGCGCTCGCGCTTGGGCAGGTGCAGTACGACGGTGAGCATGGTGAGGGCGACGGCGCCGAGCGGCAGGTTGATGTAGAAGCTCCAGCGCCAGCCCCAGTGGTCGGTGATGGTGCCGCCGAC
The DNA here is from genome assembly GCF_042802855.1 of Streptomyces sp. NPDC057445. Classification (NCBI taxonomy): domain Bacteria; kingdom Bacillati; phylum Actinomycetota; class Actinomycetes; order Kitasatosporales; family Streptomycetaceae; genus Streptomyces; species Streptomyces sp. NPDC057445. The sequence continues at coordinate 29,675 of NZ_JBHVDH010000010.1, forward strand.
CAGGGGTCCGCCGATCATGGCGAGGGCCATGACGCCGGCCATCATGCCCTGGTACCTGCCGCGCTCCCGGGGCGGTATGAGGTCACCGATGATCGCCATGACGCCGACCATCAGTCCGCCGGCGCCGAGACCCTGGACGGCACGGAAACCGATCAGCTGGCTCATGTCCTGGGCCATTCCGCTGAGCGCCGACCCGATCAGGAAGATCACGATCGAGGTGAGGAAGACGCCCTTGCGGCCGTACATGTCGCCGAGCTTGCCCCAGATGGGCGTGGAGGCGGCGGTGGCCAGGGTGTATGCGGTGACCACCCATGACAGATGCTCGAGGCCGCCGAGCTCACCGACGATCGTCGGCATCGCGGTGCCGATGATCATGTTGTCGAGCATCGCCAGCAGCATCGCGATCATGAGCGCGAGGAGAACGACCCGGACGCTGCGCGGCTGCGCCCCGCCCTGCCGACCCGCCTCCGGCTCCTCGGGTGCTGCCTTCTTCGATGGTTCCTGTCCCGCCACGGTCCCACTCCCCTGGGTACTTACTTGCCGCCCGGCTAGTTCACTACAATGGGAAGCTAGACCCTAACTAGCCGGGCGTCAAGTAAGTAGATGCGCAGGCATGTCTTCAGGAGAGGCCCATGGCCAGAGGCAACACCCGGCAGCGGATTCAGGACGTCGCCCTGGAACTCTTCGCCGAGCACGGGTACGAGAAGACGTCTCTCCGCGAGATCGCCGAGAAGCTGCAGGTCACGAAGGCGGCGCTGTACTACCACTTCAAGACCAAAGAAGACATCGTCATCAGTCTCTTCGAGGATCTGACCCGGCCCATCGACGAGCTGATCGCCTGGGCGCAGACGCAGCCGCGCACGCTGGAGACCAAGCAGGAGATCCTGCGCCGCTATCAGTCCGCGCTCGGGGCGGCCGCCCCGCTCGTCCGCTTCATGCAGGAGAACCAGGCCACCGTGCGCGACCTGAGCATCGGGGAGACCTTCAAGGAGCGCATGATCACCATGACCCGGCTGATCCAGGAACCCGACCTGAGCATGGCCGACCAGGTCCGCTGCGTCAGCGCGCTGTTCACGATGCACGCCGGCACGTTCTTCATGCAGAGCGTCGAAGGCGACCCCGAGGAGAAGCGCGAAGCTGTCCTCGAGGTCGCCATCGATCTGGTGACCCAGGCCTTCCAGGGGCCGCGGGAGTAGGCGTCAGATCGTGACGCCGACACCGCGCAGGAAGGAGGCGGGGTTGAGCGCGGAACCGTAGTTCGGGGTCGTACGGATCTCGAAGTGCAGGTGCGGGCCGGACGAGTTGCCGGTGTTGCCGGACAGGGCGATGTTCTGGCCCGTCTTCACGGCCTGGCCGGCCGAGACGTTGATCTTCGACAGGTGGGCGTACTGCGAGTACTTGCCGTTGTCGTGCTTGATCACGATGGCGTTGCCGTACGCGGGGCCGTCGCCGCCGCCGTTCGGGCCGGCCTTCACGACGACGCCGCCGTGCGCCGCCTTCACCGCGGTGCCGACCGGAACGGCGAAGTCCTGGCCGGAGTGCTTGTGGGACCACATGGCGCCGCCCTGGTTGAAGCTCGCGCTGAGGGTGTAGCGCGCGACGGGCTTGACCCAGGACGGGGCCTTCTTCGCCGCGGGGGCCTTGTCGGCCTTCGCCTGGACGGCCTTGACGACGGCGGGGGTCGCGGCGGCCGGGGCGGTCTTGCCCGCATCGGCGGCGGCGACACCGGCACCGGCTCCGACGACCATCACGGCGCCGAGTCCGGCTGCCACGACGGAGCCACGGGTACGGAGCACGGACGGGCGGAGACGGTTGATGTTGCGCTTCGACATGCGGGAAGAACCTCCGGGCTGATCGGGCATGAACGGACCCGGCGCAGGAGCACCGGGTGCCACACCTTGGTAACCCAGCCCCCCAATCCACCTCAAACCCCCCATCTACGACATCCCGTCGTAGCCGCGGCCGTGTGAGCAGGACCCTTGACGGCCCCGGGATCCACCGTCCGGCATTGTCCGAAATCTCCGGACGAAGTGCGGTTTAGCCCCATGTAGAGGCTGCGCCAGCGCCGCGTCGGCCCCCATCCCCCTCGAACGCCCTGCCGACCCACCCGCGACCCCACCCGCAGCGGCCCCGCGACCCCCGGACATCGCCTCGCGACCCCACTAACGTCGGTAGTAGGCTCGGAACGGCCTGTGCGCCTTGTCACGGCCGGTGGGACCGAAGTCCTTCCGATTCGGGACCAAAGTCCCGTTAGGGAACGGCAGAGGCGGTGCGACGCAGGTCACGCCGGAGACGGCGTTTCCGGGGGGAATCACCCCGTCCGAGACTGTGGATCTCTGGGTCCGGGGGAGCTGAGGGGAACACTGCATGGAGCCCGCGCTCATCGGCACCCGGCTGGCATCGGCAGCCATCACCCCCCTGCTGAAACAGCTCCTGGTACGGGAAGGCAGCGGCGCCGCCCTCACCGACAGGCCCGTGCGGCTCTCCGGGCTGGTCTCCTTCCGCGGCGAGCAGCGCACCCTGACCGAGAAGGACGTACGGAGGCTCGCGCGCACCCTCGTCGCCCGCGCCGTGGAAGGGCCCGGGGAGCGCCCCTTCCCGCCGGACGAGACCGAGGCCGTCTCCGGCGCCCTCGCCCGCACTCTGCTCGCCCTCGGCGACCTGGACATGGACGACGTCCAGGCGGTGCGCCACGGCCATCGCGAACTGGCACGCCGGCTGCGCACCGCAACGGCGGCGCGGCGCGGCGCCGAGGGGCTGTCGGCGGATTCCACCGTCTTCCTGGACTCGATCACCGAGTGGGCCTGCCTGCACGTCCTCCAGTTCTTCACCCAGCGCTCGTCCTTCGTCGCCCGCACCCTGGTCGAGCAGAGCCGCACCCAGGCCGAGCTGCTCGCGAAGCTCGACGAGCTGATCCTTCGCAGCCCCCGCGCCGACGGCCGCGACGTGGCCTTCGAGCGCCGCTATCTGTCGTACGTCGCGAAGAAGCACGGAAGCCTGACGATCTACGGGATCGACCTGCACAACTCACCGGACGCATGGCCGCTGGATCTGGCGTATCTGTCGCTCGAGGCCGCCGCGCCGACGGAAACCGGGCCGGTCCGGGCAACCGCCTCCGCCGAGCCCCACCCCGAACGATGGGCAGGACCCGATACGGCGATCCCCGCCGACGAGGCCCTCGCGCGCCAGGACAGGGTCCTGCTGCGCGGGGTGGCGGGCTCCGGCAAGACCACGCTCGTCCAGTGGCTCGCCGTCTCGGCCGCGGGCCAGGACCCCGACGAGCGGATGGCGTACCTCCGTGACCGCGTCCCGTTCGTCCTGCCCCTGCGCACCCTCACCCGCCACGGCGAGCGGATGCCCGCCCCCGACCGCTTCCTCGCCGCCGCCGGCTGCCCCCTCACCCCGCCCGACGGCTGGGCCGACCGGGTACTTTCCACAGGCCGCGGCCTCGTCCTCGTCGACGGCATCGACGAGGTACCCGAGCCCGAGCGCGAACGCACCCGCCGCTGGCTGCGCGATCTGCTCGCCACCTACGACGCGGGCAACCGCTGGCTCGTCACCTCCCGCCCCTCCGCCGTACGGGACGACTGGCTCTCCCCCGACGGCTTCACCGAGCTCGCCCTCTCCCCCATGCGCCGCACCGAGGTGACGTCCTTCGTGCGCCGCTGGCACCGGGCCGCGGGGCCCGACGCCGGGTCGTACGAGCAACCGCTGCTCGATGCCCTCCGCACCGGACAGGACCTCGCCCGCCTCGCCACCAACCCGCTGATGTGCGGCCTCATCTGCGCTCTGCACCGCGACCGCCGCGGCTACCTGCCGCGCGGTCGCAAGGCCCTCTACGAGGCCGCGCTCTCGATGCTGCTCGACCGCCGCGACCGCGAGCGGGACATGGGGACGCCGTCCGGCGTCGACCTCGCCGAAGCCCCGCAGATCCAGCTGGTCCAGCGCCTCGCGTACTGGCTCACACTCAACGGCCGCACGGAAATGGACCGTTCACGTGCCGAGTCGCTCGTCCTCGGGGCGATTCCCGCCGTTCCCGAGGCGGCGGCCGCCGACGACCCCCGGGCGGTGTTCACACATCTGCTGCACCGCAGCGGCCTGTTGCGCGAACCGTCCCCGGGTGCCGTCGACTTCGTCCACCGCACCTTCCAGGACTATCTCGCCGCGAAGGCCATCGTCGACGAATGGCACATCGGACTGCTGACGCGGCATGCCGCCGACGACCAGTGGGAGGACGTCATCCGCATGGCCGTCGCCCATGCCCGTCCCCGTGAATGCGCCGAGCTCCTCCGGGAGTTGCTGGGCGCGGCCGACGCGGCGACCGACCGCTCGACCCAGCTGCGCATCCTGGTGGTCGCGGCTGCCGCGATGGAACAGGCGACGGAGATCTCCCCGGAGATCCGGGGTGCGCTGCTCAGCCGTACGGCGGACGTCATCCCGCCCCGCACGAGCGAAGAGGCCCGCGAACTGGCCTCTGCGGGCCCGCTGGTGCTCGATCTGCTGCCGGGCCCCGACGAGGTGTCCGACGCCGTGACCGCCCGCATGACCGTGATCGCCGCATCCCACATCGCCTCACACGCGGCGATTCCCTTCCTCGCCGCATACGCCTCGCATCCGTCGCTGCTGGTGCGGTCGCAGCTGGTGTGGGCCTGGGACCGCTACGACACCCGGCAGTACGCCGCCGAGGTCGTCGCGGCAGTCGATCCGGAAGGCCTTCAGTTCACGATCCGGAACGCCGAGCAGGCCGAGGCCCTGATCGCGCTGGGCGGCAGGGGCTGGATCCACTTCAGCGGCGATCTCCCGGAGGACCTGATCAGCCGGACCGTAGGGACCTGTGCACCAACCATGATCCGTGTCTCGGGGAACAGGTCGCTGACGGACCTCGGCTGTCTGCGGGGGGCGCGGGAACTGGCGTACCTCGAGGTGGACCGCTGTACGGCGCTGACCGACCTGTCGATCCCGGGAGGTGGCGCGGTCGAGGAGCTCGCGCTGGACAACGTGCAGCTCGGACTTGCCGAGGCCGTGCCTGCGGCCGGGAGGCTTCGTCTCGAACTGCGGAGCCGGGGACGGTCTCTTCATCAGGTGCCCCGCCTCTTCCCGGAGATCACCGAGGTGGTGGTCGACCACCGCCTCCGGCGGAACTTCCTCGCCGATCTCTCGCCGCTGCACGCACTGGAGGGGCTCCGTACGGTTCGAGTCCTCGGAGACCGCGACCGGTTCTCCGGCGTCGACGGATTCGCCCCCGAGGTGCAGGTGGCACTCGACGAGTCGCGGTAGACCGGACCGCCCGTGCCGGCGGAACACGGCCCGCTCACAGGCCCGCCCATGAAGAAGGGGCTGCCCCGGACCTCAGGTCCGGGGCAGCCCCTTCAAGCGTTCCGAGCGCTACGCGTCCTTCGACAGGTTCGGACCCGCGCCGCCGCCCGCCGCCGACTCGATCGGCGGGACGTCCGGCAGGGCCGACTTCTCCTCGCCGCGGAAGGTGAACTTCTTCTCCTCACCCTCGCCCTCGGTGTCGACGACCACGATGTGACCGGGACGCAGCTCACCGAAGAGGATCTTCTCGGAGAGCAGGTCCTCGATCTCGCGCTGGATCGTCCGGCGCAGCGGCCGGGCACCCAGCACGGGGTCGTAGCCCTTCTTCGCCAGCAGGTTCTTCGCCTCCTGGCTGAGCTCGATGCCCATGTCGCGGTCCTTCAGGCGCTCGTCCACCTTGGCGATCATCAGGTCGACGATCTGGATGATGTCTTCCTGCGAGAGCTGGTGGAAGACGACCGTGTCGTCGACACGGTTGAGGAACTCGGGCCGGAAGTGCTGCTTCAGCTCTTCGTTGACCTTCGCCTTCATCCGGTCGTACGTGCTCTTGGTGTCGCCCTGGGCTGCGAAGCCCAGGTTGAAGCCCTTGGAGATGTCCCGGGTCCCGAGGTTGGTCGTCATGATGATGACCGTGTTCTTGAAGTCCACGACCCGGCCCTGGGAGTCGGTCAGCCGACCGTCCTCCAGGATCTGGAGAAGGGAATTGAAGATATCGGGGTGGGCCTTCTCGACCTCGTCGAAGAGGACGACGGAGAACGGCTTCCGGCGCACCTTCTCGGTGAGCTGGCCGCCTTCTTCGTAACCCACGTATCCGGGCGGGGAACCGAAGAGACGGGAAACCGTGTGCTTCTCGCTGAACTCCGACATGTCGAGGGAGATCAGGGCATCCTCGTCGCCGAAGAGGAATTCGGCGAGCGTCTTGGACAGCTCGGTCTTACCGACACCGGACGGGCCGGCGAAGATGAACGAACCGCCGGGGCGCTTCGGGTCCTTCAGACCGGCACGCGTACGCCGGATCGCCTGGGACAGCGCCCTGATGGCGTCCTTCTGGCCGATGACGCGCTTGTGGAGCTCGTCCTCCATGCGGAGCAGACGGGAGGACTCCTCCTCCGTCAGCTTGAAGACCGGAATACCGGTGGCCGTGGCGAGGACCTCGGCGATCAGCTCGCCGTCGACCTCGGCGACGACGTCCATGTCGCCGGCCTTCCACTCCTTCTCCCGCTTGGCCTTCGCCGCCAGCAGCTGCTTCTCCTTGTCGCGGAGAGAGGCCGCCTTCTCGAAGTCCTGGGAGTCGATCGCGGACTCCTTGTCCCGGCGGACGGCCGCGATCTTCTCGTCGAACTCGCGGAGGTCCGGCGGCGCGGTCATCCGGCGGATGCGCATCCGGGAGCCGGCCTCGTCGATCAGGTCGATCGCCTTGTCCGGGAGGAAGCGGTCCGAGATGTACCGGTCGGCCAGGGTGGCGGCCTGGACCAGCGCCTCGTCGGTGATCGAGACACGGTGGTGCGCCTCGTAACGGTCGCGCAGGCCCTTGAGGATCTCGATGGTGTGCGGCAGCGACGGCTCCGCGACCTGGATGGGCTGGAAACGGCGCTCCAGGGCCGCGTCCTTCTCCAGGTGCTTGCGGTACTCGTCGAGCGTCGTCGCACCGATGGTCTGCAGCTCGCCTCGCGCCAGCATCGGCTTGAGGATCGAGGCGGCGTCGATCGCGCCCTCGGCGGCACCCGCACCCACCAGGGTGTGGAGCTCGTCGATGAACAGGATGATGTCGCCGCGGGTGCGGATCTCCTTGAGGACCTTCTTCAGGCGCTCCTCGAAGTCACCGCGGTAACGGGAGCCGGCGACCAGCGCACCGAGGTCCAGGGTGTAGAGGTGCTTGTCCTTGAGGGTCTCGGGCACCTCGCCCTTGACGATGGCCTGCGCCAGGCCCTCGACGACCGCCGTCTTGCCGACGCCGGGCTCGCCGATGAGGACCGGGTTGTTCTTGGTCCGGCGGGACAGCACCTGCATGACCCGCTCGATCTCCTTCTCGCGCCCGATGACCGGGTCGAGCTTGGACTCGCGAGCGGCCTGGGTGAGATTCCGGCCGAACTGGTCGAGGACGAGGGAGGTCGAGGGCGTGCCCTCGGCCGGGCCGCCTGCCGTGGCGGCTTCCTTGCCCTGGTAACCGGAGAGCAGCTGGATGACCTGCTGCCGCACCCGGTTGAGATCGGCGCCGAGCTTCACGAGGACCTGGGCGGCGACGCCCTCGCCCTCGCGGATCAGGCCGAGCAGGATGTGCTCCGTGCCGATGTAGTTGTGGCCCAGCTGAAGAGCTTCGCGGAGCGACAGCTCCAGCACCTTCTTGGCACGAGGGGTGAAGGGGATGTGCCCGGACGGGGCCTGCTGGCCCTGGCCGATGATCTCCTCCACCTGCTGGCGGACCGCCTCGAGCGAAATCCCGAGGCTCTCCAGGGCCTTAGCGGCGACACCCTCACCCTCATGGATAAGGCCCAGGAGGATGTGCTCGGTGCCGATGTAGTTGTGGTTGAGCATCCGGGCTTCTTCCTGAGCCAGGACGACAACCCGCCGCGCGCGGTCGGTGAACCTCTCGAACATCGTTAATCGCTCCTCAGAGCGGTCAGTCAGTTAGGGGTCGATCCCCTCCCTGTCCTTCCGCAGCTTAGTCCCGCAAGCGGGGACCGCTCATTCCAACTGCCGACACCCGTCGCTGGCCTCCTGCACCGAACGCCGACAAATGCTCCAACCCGATGGTGCGAGACGATGTTCCCGCAGGCCAAGTGGTTACCCTCGCCATCAGTACGCCGATGGCGAACGTGAGACTCAAAAGCCTGCGTGTCGTACGTCCCCACTAGGGATGTCTTACCCGTAAGGACGGACACTCCATGCCGCGCATGGCGGTTCCCTCAGCTACGGGCGAACATCCTTGCGCCCTCGAAGATCCCGGACATCACCCTCGCCGACCACGCTGTGCAATCAATCATCCACATTGCGTAACCAACGGGCCGGCCCGGGAGTTCCCGGGACATGGTCTCCATTGTCCCGCTTCCTCGTACGCCGGCGCCGCTCGAAGGCGGCATCGCGCGGTGGTACGAGCACGAGCTGGGGTGGGCGACGGCCGACGGGCCCCCGGTGCAGCTGCTGACCGGGCTCCGCTTCGACGTGCTGGAGCTCCCGGCCGACGCGGGCTTCGCGCTGCTGAGGCGGTACGCGCGGACGGGCCCGGTCGCCCTCACGGGGCGGAGGATGCGGCTGCTGGTCGCCGCGGGCAGCGCCGACGAGCTGCCGGGGCTGCTCGACTGGCTGGAGTGGGGCGGGATCGGTCTCGATCTGACCGCCGCCGGGGCGGGCGGGCGGATGGCTGCTCCCGTACCGCCCGGAGTCTCGGCGGACCTGCCCGTCACCCCTGGGCCCCAGGGGGCCGCCGGGTGGTTGCGGCCCCCGGAACCGGGGCGCGAGGTGGAGCCGTCACTGCCGGCGCTGGCCCCTGTCGGGCGCTGCGCCGGGCCCGGGGGCGTTGGGGGCACCCCCGACCTCGTACGGCTCGTGGACGCGGCGGCGAATGCCTGCCACCGTGCCCGGCTGGTTCGTACGAATACCCGCGCCGGCGCTCGCACGAGGACTCAGGCGTTGGCCTTCTCGTAGGCCTCGCGGATCTCGGCGGGAACGCGGCCGCGGTCGTTGACGCTGTAGCCGTTCTCCTTGGCCCACTTGCGGATCTCGGCGGTGTCCTTGTTGCCCGTCGCGACGGCGCGACCCTTGCCACGGCCCGTGGCGGCCCGGCCACCGGTACGCCGGCCGCCCTTGGTGTACGGCTCGAGCAGGCCGCGCAGCTTGTCGGCGTTGGCGGTGGTGAGGTCGATCTCGTAGGTCTTGCCGTCCAGCGCGAACGTCACGGTCTCGTCCGCCTCGCCGCCGTCGAGGTCATCGACAAGAAGGACCTGAACCTTCTGTGCCACCGGATTTCCTTTCATCGAAAATGCAGTACGCGGAAAGGAAACCGCTTTTCCCTGAAAAACACAAACCCTCGGCAGAGGTTCAGAACCTCGAGAACGCGGGAAACGTGCGCGATTCGGACATAGGGATCGGCCTTCGTTCCGCCCCGCCTTCCGGTGCGCGTTCCCGCCGGTGTTCCACCCGGGGTTCGGTCACAGGTGCAGAAGCATCCGGCTGTTGCCCAAGGTGTTCGGCTTCACTCGTTCGAGACCGAGGAACTCGGCGACGCCCTCGTCATAGGAACGCAGCAGCTCGCTGTAGACATCTCCGTCCACCGGCGTCTCACCGATCTCCACGAAGCCGTGCTTGGCGAAGAAGTCGACTTCGAAGGTGAGACAGAATACCCGGCGCACTCCCAGCCAGCGGGCGGTGTGCAGCAGCTGGTCCAGCACATGATGGCCGATGCCGAAGCCCTTGAACTGCGGATCCACCGCAAGGGTGCGCACTTCGGCGAGGTCCTCCCACATCACATGGAGAGCACCGCAGCCGACCACTCGGGCATCGCTGTCCCGTTCCGCGACCCAGAACTCCTGGATGTCCTCGTAAAGCGTCACCGTCGCTTTGTCGAGCAGGATGCCTTCGCCCACGTAGGGATCGACGAGCCGTCGCACGGCCGGAACATCGGTGGTCCTGGCCCGCCGGACGGTGACGGCATTTGCTGCGGCATTGGGAAGCGGATGCGCGGAGGACATGACGGGACGCTATCGCCCCGCTCCACCGGTGTCGCGATCGGCCTGGCCGCTCTGTTCGGGAGGGACTTGACGGGCCGCCTGGGCGGGCTCTTCCGGGGTGCGTTGCCCGGATCCTTCCGCCGGCCCTTCCCGGCCCGCTTCCGGGATCTGGGGCTGAACGATGCGGATCGCGTCCTGGAGCGCCTCGCGTTGCTCCGGCGACATCATCCCGAAGAAGGCGACAAGGGCCGCTGCCGGGTTGTCGCTCTTCGACCAGGCCTCGTTCATCAGTGCGGCCGAGTAGGCGGGCCGGGTGGAGACCGCGGTATATCGATAGGCGCGTCCTTCGACTTCCCTGCGCACCCAGCCCTTCTGATGGAGATTGTCCATTACCGTCATGACGGTGGTGTAGGCGATGGACCGTTCCTGCTGCAGATCTTCCAGGACTTCGCGGACCGTCACCGGGCGGTTCCATTGCCAGATGCGCGTCATGACGGCGTCTTCGAGCTCTCCCAATTGACGGGGCACATTGCCACCTTAGTAGGAGATGCCGGAATGGCTGGCATTTGACGTAGTACACGTACGAAAAAGGACGTACGGCCATAGACAGCCGTACGTCCTTGACGGGAGCGGGTCCCTGGCGGGGCCCGGCCCGGGAATCAGCGCCGGGATCAGGCCTCGGCCGGGCGGTCGGCCGGAGTCGACGGCCGGCCCTCCGCACGGGCGATCGCCGCCTCCACGGCGGCGTCCTCCTTCACCTTGTTCGGGCCGCCCTGGCTCTTGACGATCGTCACGACGAGACCGATGAAGAAGGCGGCCATGACGAAGGGGGGCACGAGCGCGGATACGTAGTCCATGCCCCCAGAGTAGCTATCCGGCGGCCCGCTCCTGCTGCGGGGGCGCGGGCTTCCGGCGGGGCGGGAAGACCTCGCCGGGCGTGGGGATGGGGCGGCGGTCCGGTCTCGGGGCGGGGGCCGGGTCGGGTTTCGGTGCCGCCGGGCGGGGCTCGCGCTTCTCGTCGGCCGCTGCGCGGCCTCCGGGGAGCGCGAGCAGCCGGGCCCGTGGGGCGGGCGACGGGGACGGGTCGGGCGCGGTCGCGGCCGCCGCGGCGGCCGGCGTGGGCCGGCCGGCGAGACGGGCGCGCACCGACTGTTCCGCGAGGTCCTGACAGCGTTCCAGCAGCGCCGCGGCGACGGGCGTGCGGCACTGGAGGGTGCGCAGCGCCGCGAGGTCCTCGGGGCGGGGGTCGTAGCCGGCGGCCAGGGCGTCCTGGAGCAGCTCCAGATAGCCGCGGGCCGAGCCGGGGAGAGCGTCGCGGTAGCGGGCGAGGTCGGCGAGGAGGAACGCGTGCAGCCGCGCCGCCTCGCTCACGGCTTCGTCCACGGATTCGGCGAGCCGCAGACAGTCCTGGGCGACATCCTCGTGGGGCTGGGCGGGGTTGAGGGCGACGGCGAGGGCGCGTCGGAGCACACGCAGCTCGTCTGCGCTGAACGCCATGCCGCCGCGGGATCCGTATGGCGTGGGCATGGGCCGACGATACGCGCTAATCGGACAAAATTCGTTTACCGGGCGTATGCGGCGCGGCGTGGCGGCGGGCGGCCCTCGTACGGGGTCGCGGGAGGGTGCTGTGCGGACGTGTGGCGCTCGGGTGGCAGCTCCCGGGGCGGCGCGGGGCGGGGGCCGCCCTGCGCGGCGGGGCCCCTGCCGGGTGCCCCGCGGGGCACGAGCGCCCGGGCAGGGTCGCACGCGCCCGGCAGGTCACATACGGGAGATGTTCCGCTCGTACACCAGACGCAGACCGATCAGCGTCAGCCACGGCTCGTGTTCGTCGATCGCGGAGGCCTCTCCGAGCACGATCGGCGCCAGGCCACCGGTGGCGATCACGGTGACGTCGTCCGGATCGTCGGCCAGCTCGCGCTTCATGCGCTGGACGACCCCGTCGACCTGGCCCGCGAAGCCGTACACGATGCCCGCCTGCATCGCCTCGACCGTGTTCTTGCCGATCACGCCGCGCGGGCGGGCCAGCTCGATCTTGCGGAGCTGGGCGCCCTTGACGCCGAGGGCCTCGACCGAGATCTCGATACCGGGGGCGATGACGCCGCCCGCGTACTCGCCGCGGGCGCTGACGGCGTCGAAGGTCGTGGCCGTGCCGAAGTCGACGACGATCGCCGGGCCCCCGTAGAGCTCGACGGCGGCGACCGCGTTGATGATGCGGTCCGCGCCGACCTCCTTGGGGTTGTCCATCAGGATGGGCACGCCCGTCTTGACGCCGGGCTCGACGAGCACGGCGGGGACGTCGCCGTAGTAACGGCGGGTCACTTCGCGCAGCTCGTGCAGCACGGAGGGGACCGTGGCACAGATGGCGATGCCCTCGATGCCGTCGCCGAGCTCGTCGTCGAGCAGCGGGTGCATGCCCATCAGACCGTTGAGGAGCACCGCCAGCTCGTCGGCGGTGCGCCGCGGGTCGGTGGAGACACGCCAGTGCTCCACGATGTCGTCGCCGTCGAAGAGTCCGAGGACGGTGTGGCTGTTGCCGACGTCGATGGTGAGCAGCATGAGGTCAGTTCCCGGCCTCTCGGAGGTCCAGGCCGATGTCGAGGATCGCGGAGGAATGCGTGAGGGCCCCGACCGCGAGGTAGTCGACGCCCGTCTCGGCGTACGCCCTCGCGTTGGCGAGGGTGAGCCGGCCGGAGGACTCGAGGACCGCCCGGCTCTTGACGAGCGCGACGGCCTCCTCGGTCTCTGCCGGGGTGAAGTTGTCGAGCAGGATCAGGTCGGCCCCGGCGTCCAGGGCCTCACGGACCTGGTGGAGGGTGTCGACCTCGACCTCGATGGCGAGGTCCGGGGTGCCCATCGCGGCCATGGTCTCGCGCACGGCCTTGAACGCCTGGGGGACGCCACCCGCGGCGACGACGTGGTTGTCCTTGACGAGCGCGGCGTCGGAGAGGGACATCCGGTGGTTGACGCCGCCGCCGCAGCGCACGGCGTACTTCTCCAGGGCGCGCAGTCCCGGCGTCGTCTTGCGGGTGTCGCGTACGCGCGCGTTGGTGCCCTCGAGGAGGTCGGCCCAGGCGCGCGTGGCGGTCGCGATGCCGGAAAGACGGCACAGGATGTTGAGGGCGCTGCGTTCGCCGGTGAGCAGGTCACGGGTGCGGGTGGTGACCGAGAGCAGCTTCTGCCCGGCCTCGACGCGGTCGCCGTCCTCCACGTGACGCTCGACCGTGAACTCGTCGGTGCAGACGATGGACAGGACGGCCTCCGCAACGCGCAGACCGGCGACCACGCCTGCCTCGCGGGAGGTGAAGTCGCCGGTGGCGACTGCGTCCTCGGGCACGGTGGCGACGGTGGTGACGTCGACGCCGCCGTCGAGGTCCTCCTCGATCGCGAGGTGCGCGATGTCCTCGACCTGGACGGGGTCGAGGCCCGCCTGGGCGAGGAGCTCGGCGAGGGCGGGGTCGAGGCCGCACTCGTACACCTCGTCGGCGCAGCCGCAGCCGTCGCCGCAGCCCCCCGTCCCGTCGTCGGTGGCGGGGGCGCCGATCTGGATCAGCGGTACGTCCACGGGCTCCGGACGTTCTTCGGGCGTGCTCACGGTTGCGGCTCCCTGGGGGCAAGCGGGGTTACGGGGGGAAATGACTCGGTGTCCGTGCGGCGCACCACGAGACGCCGGTCAGGGGTGAGCCGTACGACAATATGGCGCCGCCACTCCGCGTCGTCGCGGTCGGGGTGGTCCTCGCGCCAGTGGCACCCACGGGTCTCGGCACGTTCACGGGCGGCGGAGACGAGGACCCGCGAGACGAGCAGGAGATTGCTCGCCTCCCACGACTCCACGCCGGGCTCCGCGGCCTTGGCGAACTCCTCGGCGTCCTGCAGCGCGGACATGTACAGCGCCTCCAGCGCCTCCGCCGCTGCGTCGAGACTCTCTGCGGAGCGGAGCACCCCCGCGCCGTGGGTCATGATCTGCTGGATCCGGTGCCGCGCCTCGGGCACGAGCAGCGGCACGGGAGCCCCGCCCGCCCGCCCGTCCCGGTCCCGCGCGCCGGCGCACGGCCGACCGGCCCCGGGGTCCGGGGTGCCGGACCCGGCGGGCACCGTGCCACCCGCGGTCGCGGGCCTCGGGTCCGTCGCGATCGCCGTCGCGATGCGCTCGGCGAAGACGAGGCCCTCCAGGAGCGAGTTGGAGGCCAGGCGGTTGGCGCCGTGGACGCCTGTGCAGGCGACCTCGCCGCACGCGTAGAGACCGGGGACGGTCGTGCGGCCGTGGAGGTCGGTACGGACGCCGCCCGATGCGTAGTGGGCGGCGGGGGCGACCGGGATCGGCCCGGTCACCGGGTCGATGCCGTGGCTGCGGCAGGCGGCGAGGATCGTGGGGAAGCGGGTCTCCCACATCTCGGCGCCGAAGTGGCGGGCGTCGAGGAACATGTGGTCGGCGCCCTGCTGCTGCATGCGGCGCATGATGCCCTTGGCGACGATGTCACGCGGGGCGAGCTCGGCGAGCTCGTGCTGCCCGACCATGAAGCGGGTGCCGGACGCGTCGACGAGATGGGCGCCCTCGCCCCGTACCGCCTCGGAGACGAGGGGCTGCTGGCCCTCCGAGTCCGCACCGAGGAACAGCACGGTCGGGTGGAACTGGACGAACTCGAGGTCGCTCACCTCGGCCCCGGCGCGCAGCGCCAGCGCGACGCCGTCGCCCGTGGAGACCGCCGGGTTGGTCGTGGCGGAGAAGACCTGGCCCATGCCCCCGGTCGCCAGGACCACGGCCGGTGCGTGCACCGCGCCGACACCGTCGTGCTGGCCCTCGCCCATCACATGCAGGGTGATGCCTGCCGCACGGCCTTCCTCGTCCGTCAGCAGATCGAGGACCAGGGCGTGCTCGATGATGCGTATCGCCCCCTCGCGTATCGCGGCGACCAGCGCCCGTGAGATCTCCGCGCCCGTCGCGTCGCCTCCGGCGTGCGCGATACGGCGCCGGTGGTGACCGCCCTCCCGGGTGAGCGCGATGCCCCCGTCCGCCGCGGTGTCGAAGCGCGCGCCGGTCCCGATCAGCCGCCGTACCGCGTCCGGCCCCTCGGTGACCAGCACCTGCACGGCCTCCTCGTCGCACAGCCCGGCGCCCGCGACCAGCGTGTCGTCCAGGTGCTGGCCGGGGGTGTCGCCCTCGCCGAGGGCCGCCGCGATACCGCCCTGGGCCCAGCGTGTGGAGCCGTCGTCGAGGAGGGCCTTGGTGACCACGACCGTACGCAGGCCCTCGGCCGTGCAGCGCAGGGCCGCCGTCAGGCCCGCGACGCCGGAGCCGACCACGACGACGTCGGCGTCGATCGCCCAGCCGGGCGCGGGGGCGTCCAGCCGTATTCCGGTGCCGGGGCCGGAGCCCGGGCGGGGACCGGTCGAGGTCGCGGTCATGCGGGCGCTCCGAAGGTCAGTGAGATGTTGTCGATCAGCCGCGTCGCACCGACCCGCGCGGCGACCGCCATGGTCGCCTCCCCCTCGTGCGCGTCCGCGACCTCGGTGAAGTCGGCCGGGTCGACAAGCGCCAGATAGTCCAGCACGAGCGCCGGTACGGCCTTGGCGGCGTCGTCCAGGACGGCTCGGGCCGCCGCGCGTACGGCATCGGCCCCGCCGCCCGGCTGCGCCACGGCCACCGCGTGCGCGTCGGCCGCCGCACGGGCCTCCCCGAGCGCGGAGAGCGCGGCCGCACGTGCCGTCGGCGCCGGCGCGGACTCGGCGCGGGCGCGCAGGGCCTGCTGCGCGGCGAGCCGGTCGCGGGCGGCGAAGAGGGCCCGGGAGAGCGCGAGGGCGGTCTCCCGCTCGTCGGGCGACAGGTAGCGGTTACGGCTGGACAGCGCGAGCCCGTCCTCCTCCCGCACCGTCGGTACGCCGACGATCTCCACCGGGAAGTTCAGGTCGCGGACCATGCGACGGATCAGCGCCAGCTGCTGGACGTCCTTCTGCCCGAAGAACGCCACATCGGGCCGCGTGAGGTGGAGGAGCTTGGCGACGACCGTGAGCACCCCGTCGAAGTGCCCGGGGCGGGAGGCCCCTTCGAGGAGCTCGCCCATCGGCCCGGCCGTGATGCGGACCTGCGGCTCGCCGCCGGGGTAGACCTCGTCCGCGGACGGGGCGAACACGACGTCCGCCCCGGCATCCCGCGCGGTCCTCAGGTCGGCCTCCGGCGTCCGCGGGTACCGGTCGAGGTCCTCCCCGGCGCCGAACTGGAGCGGGTTGACGAAGACCGTCACGACGACGAAGCCGTCGGGGCCGACATGGGCGCGCGCGGTGCGGACGAGGGTGGCATGGCCTTTGTGGAGCGCGCCCATGGTCATGACGACGGCGGTACGGCCCTTCGGCGCACGCCGGTCGAGAAGGCGGCCGAGGTCCTCGCGCGTACGGGCCGGCTCCACATCACGGCTGCCGCGGCTGCCGCGGCTGCCGTGAGAAGCGCCGCGCTCCCGGCCGACGCCGGACTCCGCGTGCTCGCCGGACTCCGCGTGCTCGCCGATCCCGGCGTCGTCGCCGCCTCCGGCGTCCTCGCCGGTCCCGGGCCCCACGCTGTTCGCGGGCCCCACGCCGCTCCCGGTGCTCTCGCTGATCTCACTGCTCATCGGCTGTCTCCCTCGGCGAGCACGCCCAGCAGGTCCTCCGCGAGCTCGGGCTTCAGCAGTCCGTGCGCGAGGGCGCGGTCCGCGGTCGTACGCGCCATGGCCAGATACCCGGCGACGGCCCCGGGCGCGTGCTTGCGCAGCTCGGCGATGTGCGCGGCCACCGTGCCCGCGTCACCACGGGCCACCGGCCCTGTCAGTGCAGCGTCGCCCGAGCGCAGGGCGTTGTCGAGCGCGGCGCCGAGGAGAGGGCCGAGCATCCGGTCGGGGGCGGAGACGCCCGCGGTGCGCAGCAGTTCCATGGACTGGGCCACCAGGGTGACCAGATGGTTCGCGCCGAGGGCGAGAGCGGCGTGGTAGAGGGGGCGGGCCTCCTCCTCGATCCACTCGGGCTCGCCGCCCATCTCGATGACCAGCGCCTCGGCGGCCAGCCGCAGCTCCGGGGGAGCGGTGACCCCGAAGGAGCAGCCGGCCAGCCGCTGTACGTCGACGCTCGTGCCCGTGAAGGTCATGGCGGGGTGCAGCGCGAGCGGCAGCGCGCCGGCCCGGCGGACGGGATCGAGCACGGCCGTGCCGTACCGCCCGGACGTATGGACGACCAGCTGTCCCGGCCGCACGGCTCCGGTAGCGGCGAGGCCCTCGACCAGGCCGGGCAGGGCGTCGTCGGGAACCGTGAGCAGCACCAGCTCGGCGCGGGCGAGGACCTCGGCGGGCGGCACGAGCGGCACATCGGGCAGCAGGACCGCGGCGCGGCGTACGGAGGCGTCGGATACTCCGGACGCAGCCACTGGTCGGTGGCCGGCCAATCGCAGGGACGCGGCGAGGACGGGGCCGACGCGGCCCGCTCCCACGACGCCCACGGTGAGCCGGGCGGGGCGGTCCTTCGGGTCGACGGGCTCGGACGACGACGGAGTTGCTGACGGTGGTGGTGCGTTCACGCGGCGATGGCCTTCCGTTCCAGTCCGCGGGGGGTACCGGACGATTCCTGGTCATGCTACGCCAGCGTTTCGGGGGCCTTCCGGTTGTCCACAGGCTGTGGAGGCCCACGGTCCGGGTGGGCGATGATCGCAGCATGGCGGACACGGAAGAGACGGCGGACCTGGAAGTCACGGCGGACCCGGCGCGGAGCGAGCGGGAGGAACGGCGGCGCAGACTCACCGCGTGGCGCTCCTCGGAGCGGGTGCTGTGGCGCGGCTCGTCGGAAGGCCGGATCGGTGAACGGCTGGAGGCGCTCGCGATGGACGCGGGTGCGGTGCACGACCTGGACGAATGGGTCGATGTGTACGGGGACGGAGTCGTCGCGGAGCTCGAGCGCCGCGTCGCGGAGCTGCTCGGGTTCCCGGCGGCGGCGTACTTCCCGACGGGGACGATGGCGCAGCAGGTGGCGCTGCGTTGCTGGGCGGGGCGCACGGGGAACGCCACGGTCGCGCTCCATCCGCTCGCCCACCCCGAGGTGCACGAGCGGGGCGCCCCGGGTGTGGTGAGCGGGCTGCGTACGATCCATCCGACGCAGGCCCCCCGGGTGCCCACGGCCGAGGACGTGCGGGGCCTGGACGAGCCGTTCGGGACGCTGATGCTGGAGCTGCCGCTGCGTGACGCGGGTTTCGTCCTTCCGTCCTGGGACGAACTGGTGGACGTGGTGGAAGCGGCGCGTGAGATGGATGCAGTGGTGCATTTCGACGGCGCGCGACTGTGGGAGTGCGCCCCTCACTTCGGCCGCGGTCTCGACGAGATCGCCGGTCTCGCGGACAGCGTGTACGTGTCCTTCTACAAGTCCCTGGACGGGCTGTCCGGGGCGGTGCTGGCAGGCCCCGGGCCTCTGGTCGAGGAGGCACGGGCCTGGCGGCACCGGTACGGCGGGCAGTTGTTCCAGCAGTACCCGGCCGCACTGTCCGCGCTGGTGGGGCTGGAGCGTGAGCTGCCGCGACTGGCCTCGTACGTTGCCCACGCGAAGACCGTCGCACGGGCACTGGCACAGGGGCTTCGGGCCGCGCCGGGGATGCCGTGGTTCCGGGTCCACCCGGAGCCCCCGCACACCCATCAGTTCCAGGTGTGGCTGCCCTACGAGGCCGAGGTGCTGAACGAGGCGTCGCTGCGCCAGGCCGAGGAGACGGGCACCACCCTCTTCCGTCGCTGGTGGGCTCCCGGGCCCGGGGGGCCGCCCGGTGTCTCGGTGACGGAGGTGACCGTGGCGTCGGACGGACTGGCGTGGACCGGCGGCGACGTCCGGGCGGCTGTGGCGGATTTCGCGGCGCTGGTCGGGGAAGCCGAAGGGGCTGTGGGCACCGGCGCGGTGTGACCCCCTGGAGGCGTCACGGAGGCGCCCACGGAGGCGTCTACGAGCAGCGAGGTACCTGAGTGGCCCTGCGGCGCAGGAGGCGCCTGAAGCCCGTACGGAAGGGGTGGAGCGGTCGGCCGGTGAGGACCCTGGTGAAGCGGCGGTGGTCGCGCAGGGACCGGAGCGTCCGCACGTCGTCGCGCCCCGGCGGCGGCGGAACCGGCGCGCCGTGCCGGGCGGCGCGCCAGGTGTCGAGGAGATGCTGCTGGATGGCGTCCATGCGTCCCAGGCTGCCTGCGGACGGCGCCGGATCGCGCGTCGATTGACGAGCCGCGTCAAATGAGGCGACGGGCCCACGGGGGTACCCCGCACCATGGGAGGCGTGAGCGTCACCATCGACATCGCGGGCATGCCGCCCGAGCGGATCCGCTTCGACATCTCGCCCCTCGCCGAGCTCGGCGTCGCGCTGCACGCACTGTCGCAGCCCGCGCACCATCCCGGCCTGCACGCATGGGCGACGGCCACCGGGGCCGGGCTGAAGCCGGATCTCGCGGACAGGCTGCACGAGGCGGACTTCCTGTGGAGCACCACGTTCTCCGACATCTTCACGCCGTTCGCCGGTCTGCCCGGCCACGACGGCAGCACCGGCGTGACCCTCGCCGATGAGCTGGACATGCTCGACCGGCTCCCGGACGACCGTTTCATCGGCGCCGCGCTGGAGTTCACCTGCTCCCGCGCCTACTCCACCGGCGGTCCCGTGGACGCCGGCCGCGCTCTGGAGCTCGCGGCCACCCGCGGCCCCAAACAGCTCGACTTCGCCCGCCGGCTGCTGGACGACCCCGCTCCCGTACGCGCCTGGGTCCGCCGCCTTCTCGAGGACTGCGACCGGGCCTTCTACGCCGAGACCTGGCAGCGCACCCGCATCCAGCTCGCCGCCGACGCCCGGCACAAGACCGAGATCCTGCGCCGCAAGGGCCTCGCGGAGGCGCTTCGCGCCGTCTCTCCCGCGCTCTCGCTCAACGAGTCGACGGGCCGGATCGAGGCCGACAAACTCGCGGTCGGGCACACGACCGCCGTCGACCCGGCGGTCGGAGCGGGGGTCTCGTTCGTGCCGTCCAGCTTCGGCTGGCCGCATCTGATGGTGCTGCACGCCCCCGGCTGGCGGCCCGTCGTCCACTACCCGGTGGGCGCCCCCGAGCTCCGCGGCCCCGCCTCCGTCGAGCTGCTCAAACTCCGTATGGAGGCCCTGGCCCACCCGATGCGCATGCGCCTGTGCCGGGACCTCGCCCGCGCCCCCCACAGCACCGGCGAGCTGGCCGACACGCACGGCATCTCCGCGCCGGAGGTCTCACGCCATCTGTCGGTCCTGAAGAAGGCCGGTCTGGTCACGACCCGCCGCCGCGGCCGGTACGTACTGCATCAGCTCGACGTCACGGTCGTGGCCCGCCTCGGCAGCGACTTCCTGGAGACGGTCCTGCGCTGAGCGGGGGCGGCGGGCGAGGGCGGTGGCGCGGGACACGGCGGAGAGCCTGCAGCGCGGATCAGGCCCCCGCCCCACCACCCGCCCGCACCAGGCCGCTCTCGTACGCGAGCACCACCACCTGGACCCGGTCCCGCAGCCCCAGCTTGGTGAGGATGCGGCCGACGTGGGTCTTGACCGTTGCCTCGGAGAGGACGAGCCGCGCGGCGATCTCGCCGTTGGACAGGCCCTGAGCGACCAGCAGCATGACCTCGCGCTCCCGGTCGGTGAGCTTCTCCACCTCCTTGTGCTGCGGCGGCCCGCCGGCGGACGGCAGCATCGGCGAGAAGCGGTCCAGCAGCCGCCGGGTCGTGGAAGGCGCCACGACCGCGTCGCCACTGTGGACCGAGCGGATCGCGCCCAGCAGCTCGCCCGGCGGTACGTCCTTGAGCATGAAGCCGCTCGCGCCCGCCTTGAGCCCCGAGAAGGCGTACTCGTCGAGGTCGAAGGTGGTCAGGATGAGCACCTTCGGCGCGTCCGGCTGCGCGCAGATGCGGCTGGTCGCCTCGACACCGTCGACCCTCGGCATGCGGACGTCCATCAGGACGACGTCCACCGCCGTGGAGCGCAGGATCTCGATCGCCTCTGCCCCGTCACCCGCCTCCGCCACGACCTCCATGTCCGGCTGCGCGGCCAGCACCATCCGGAAGCCGGTGCGCAGGAGCACCTGGTCGTCGACGAGCATCACACGGATCGTCATGTGCTGAGTCCTTGTCTGGAGGGCGGTGCGGGTGAGCCTAGTGGGCGGGCTTGAGCGGCAGCAGGACGCTGATACGGAATCCGCCGCCCGGCCGCGGCCCCGCGTCGAGAGTGCCGCCGACCATGCCGACACGCTCGCGCATGCCGATGAGGCCGTGGCCCTTGCCGTCGGCGCCGCCGTCCACGTACATCTCCTGGGACGCGCCCCGGCCGTCGTCCTCGACGAGAAGTCCGAGCCCGTCGTCGAAGTACACAAGACGCACGCTCGCCCCGACATCGGGGCCACCGTGCTTGCGCGTGTTGGTGAGGGCCTCCTGCACGATGCGGTACGCCGTGAGCTCCACGCCGCTCGGCAGCGGCCGCGGGGTGCCCTCGATCTTGAAGTCGACCTCGAGACCCGACCTACGCACCTGGTCGACCAGATCCTCGATCTGCTGGACGTCGGGCTGCGGCACGTACTCCCCGCTCTCCGGGTCGTCACCGGTGCGCAGCACACCCAGCAGCCGGCGCATCTCGGCGAGCGCCTGGCGGCCGGTGGTGGAGATGGTCTCCAGGGCCTGCCGGGCCTGGTCGGGGGCGGCGTCCATGACATAGGCGGCGCCGTCTGCCTGCACCACCATCACGGAGACGTTGTGCGCGACGACGTCATGGAGCTCACGGGCGATCCGGGCACGCTCGGCGGCGACGGCGACCTTGGACTGTGCCTCGCGCTCCTTCTCCAGCCTGGATGCACGCTCCTCCAGCTGGGCGAAGTAGGCGCGGCGGGTGCGCAGCGAGTCACCGAGCACCCAGGCGAGCGCGAAGGGCACGCTCATGACGACGGTGATGAAGATCCGCTGGCCGATACCGGCGTTCTCCTGCGGCCAGCGGATCTGGGAGAGCGTGGCCGCGCTCAGTCCGCCGACGAGAGCGAGGCGGGACGCCCAGCGCGGGCCGTCGTGCACCGCGACCGTGTAGATGATCACGAGCATCGCGAAGTCCGCCGGGTTGTCCTCGACACCCAGCACCAGCTGGGCGATGCCGAGGGCGGCCACGAGCAGGAGCATCTTCTCGGGTGCGCGGCGGCGCAGCGCGATGGCGAGGCAGAGCAGGAGGGCGATGGCGGCCGCCACGATCCGGGGCTGGTTCCCGACGTTGTTCTCCTGGACGACCCACAGCAGGGAGAACCCGAAGAGGACGACGGCCCAGAAGGTGTCGACGCCCGTCGGGTGCCTGCGGATGAAGTCATAGAGGCTCTGCACGTAACCCAGCGTAGGGAAGGCGGAAAGGTGCATGGGTCAACCGGAGGGTCGATCCGGTCGGCAGGTGCCTACTCCGCAAGGTGGAGACTGGCACGCGTGACGACTGAGGCAACCGATGCGCCGGACGGCTGGATCCCGTGGCGGAAGGCGACGGAACGCGCGCTGTACGGGCCAGGCGGGTTCTACCGGCGGCCGGAGGGCCCGGCCGGGCATTTCCGTACGTCCGTGCACGCCTCGGCGCTGTACGCCACCGCCGTCGCGGCGCTCCTGGCCGAGACCGCGCAGTCACTGCCCGGCGCTCCCGAGATCGCGTTCGTCGACATGGGCGCCGGGCGGGGTGAGCTGGTGACGGCCGTGCTCGCGGCGCTCCCGGGCGGACGGCTGCCGGACGGGCGAGCGGTACGCGCCTGGGCGGTCGAACGCGCGGGACGCCCGGCGGACCTCGATCCGCGCATCGGCTGGACGGAGCGGCCGCCCGCCGGGGTGAGCGGGCTGCTCTTCGCGAACGAGTGGCTGGACAACGTCCCGGTGGATGTCGTGGAGGTGGACGGTGCGGGCGACGCCCGGTACGTCCTGGTCAGCGGCGCCGACGGCGAGGAACGCCTCGGGGACCCGGTGAGCGGCGCCGACGCACGGTGGCTGGAGCGCTGGTGGCCCGCCGCCGGGCCGGGCTCGCGGGCGGAGATCGGCAGGCCCCGGGACGAGGCGTGGGCAGCGGCGGTCGCGACCCTGGACGCCGGACTCGCCGTCGCCGTGGACTACGCGCACCACGCCGGCGCCCGTCCCCCCTTCGGCACACTGACCGGCTTCCGCGGCGGCCGCGAGGTCCGGCCGGTCCCGGACGGCAGCTGCGACATCACGGCGCACGTGGCCCTGGACGCCTGCGCCGGCCCCGGCGCCGAGCTGGTGTCGCAGCGCGAGGCCCTGCACCGCCTCGGCGTCTCGGGTGCCCGCCCGCCCCTCGCGCTGGCCACGTCCGACCCGACGGCGTACGTACGCGCGCTGGCATCGGCGGGCGAGGCGGCCGAACTCACCGCCCGCGGCGGCCTCGGCGACTTCACCTGGCTGCTCCAGCCGGTACCGCCAAGGGCGGGACGGGACGCGTGAGCCGCTCAGGCCCCGGGAGCTGTCTCCGGCGGGGCCCCTGGCCCGGAAGTGTCCGGCACCCGGGCCGGGCCGCGGGGACCCGCACGGGCGAGGGATACTGTCGCCCATGACGGAGACGACGGTCGGCATCGGCGGCGCGGCGGAGAGCACCGACATGGTGCTGAACATCGGCCCGCAGCATCCCTCCACGCACGGCGTGCTCCGGCTCCGGCTCGTCCTGGACGGCGAGCTGATCCAGCACGCCGAGCCGGTGATCGGCTATATGCACCGCGGTGCGGAGAAGCTCTTCGAGGCGCGCGACTACCGCCAGATCGTGATGCTGGCCAACCGCCACGACTGGCTGTCCGCCTTCTCGAACGAACTCGGCGTCGTCATGGCCGTCGAGCGGATGCTCGGCATGGAGGTCCCGGAGCGTGCGGTCTGGATGCGGACGCTGCTCGCCGAACTGAACCGGGTGCTCAACCACCTGATGTTCCTCGGGTCGTACCCTCTCGAACTGGGCGGAATCACCCCGGTCTTCTACGCCTTCCGTGAGCGCGAAGAGCTCCAGAACGTCATGGAGGAGATCTCCGGCGGCCGAATGCACTACATGTTCAACCGTGTCGGCGGTCTCAAGGAGGACCTGCCCGCGGGATGGACCGGCCGGGCCCGGCAGGTGGTCGCCGATGTGCGGTCGCGGATGGACGTGTTCGACCGGCTCGTCCTCGGCAACGAGATCTTCCGCGGTCGTACGCGCGGCATCGGTGTCCTGACGCCGCAGAACGTGCACGCCTACGGCGTATCCGGCCCGATCGCCCGCGCGTCCGGTGTCGACTTCGACCTCCGCCGCGACGAGCCCTACCTCGCGTACGCCGAGCTCCAGGACACTCTCGAGGTCGTCACCCGGACCGAGGGCGACTGCCTGGCCCGCTTCGAGTGCCTGCTGGAGCAGACGCACAATGCGCTCGCCCTCGCGGAGGCCTGCCTCGACCGGCTCGCCGAGCTGCCGCCCGGCCCCGTCAACCAGCGCCTGCCGAAGGTCCTGAAGGCCCCCGAGGGCCACACCTACGCCTGGACCGAGAACCCGCTCGGCATCAACGGCTACTACCTGGTCTCCAAGGGCGAGAAGACCCCGTACCGTCTCAAGCTCCGTTCGGCCTCGTACAACAACATCCAGGCGCTGACCGAACTGCTGCCGGGCACGCTCGTCGCCGACATGGTGGCGATCCTGGGGTCGCTCTTCTTCGTGGTCGGCGACATCGACAAGTAAGGCGGCACCGCCACACAGGCCGGCGCCGCCGTACGGTCGCACCCCGGCGCCGCCGTACGGTCGCACCCCGGGCACGACCGCGCCGCGCGGCGGTCCCCCGAGGAGGGGAACCTCCGCGCCACGTCAGGAAATCGCGCTGCGCAGCTCCACGACGTCCAGCTGCTCGGTCTCGTCGTGTGCGGTCAGGTCGATGACCTTCCCCACCGCACGGCCCTCCGTGCGCTTGGTGTCGGCCAGTGCCTCTTCACCCACCACGTCGGCCAGGTCCTCGTCCTGGACCGACGCGAGCTCTGCGGGCCGGCTGCCGCTGCCCGTGCCGAAGAAGTCGAAGCCGCCCAGGGGCCGGGCCTGACGCGCGGTGTACGGAACGATCGCCGAGGCGATCGGCACCGGCCTCCTTGCGAGGGTGGCGGACGTCGGGCGGGTGTGCTGCTCTCCCCCGGCGACCGCCGTGTGCTTCCCCTGCGACTCGTCGGCCTCCCTCGCCCGCTCGGCGATGTCGCGCTTGCGGGCCTCCTCGACGGTGCGCCTGGCTTCCTGGGCCGCGGCGTTGCGCGACAGGTCCTCCAGCGCCTTGGCGGCACGCAGATACGCGGACGGTGTCGGCGTGGAACCGGCGGGGAGCAGCTCCTTGGGCGCGGAGGCCTCGATCGCGAGCTGCCTGCGGCCCTCGAGGGCGCTGGCCCGCTCCGTCTCGGCGGTCGCGTACCGACGCAGCAGCGCGGCGTGCTCGTTGCGCAGGGCGGCCAGCTCGACCCTCTTGGAGCGGAGCTTGGCGTCCAGCTTGGCGCGCAGCTCGCGGGATTCGTCGAGGTCGGCCTCCAGCTCGGCCGTCCGCTCCTCGGTCTTCCAGGCGTCGCTCGCGCGGGCGCGGGTGAGCTCGGCGACGCGGCGGCCCGCGTTCCGGTCCCAACTGCGCATGAGCACGGCGCCGGTGACGGCGGCTGCCGCCGCTGCCGCGACCATGATGCGGAGCACCACAGGATCCGCGAACAGCCAGGCGCCGGCGGCACAGAGAACCGAGGCTCCGGCGACCGCGGCGGGCTGGAGGAGCCGGTGCAGAGGTGGGGAATGGCGGTGGCGTCCACGTGGCATGGCCTGAAATTTACCGTGCGTAGGTGACGAATGGGGGGTCACCCCGGCAATCTCTTGGTCAGTTCGGACCGCACTTCGATCCGGCTCCTTGCGGAACCGGATCGAAGTCACAACGGAAACCGGGCCGGCGCCCTTTGCTCCCCTACTTCTTGGTCAGGCCCTTGGACGCCAGGTACTCCTTCGCCACGTCCTCGGGCTTCGCCCGCTCCGCATCCACCTTCCGGTTCAACTCCACCAGGTCCTGCGTGGTCAGCGTGCTCGTGAGCTTGCCCAGAATGTCCGCTATCTCCTGTCCCCCGGCGTCCTTGGCGTTGAGAACCGGCAGCACGTTGTCCGCGTTCTGGAGCTTCTTGTCGTCCTCCAGCAGCACCAGCCCGAAGGTGTCGAGGGTGGCGTCGGTCGTGGTGGTCAGGACCAGCTGGTCCTCACCGTCCTTGACCGCCTGCTTCGCCTGGGGCGTACCGACACCCTTCGGATCCACACCCGACACATCGATGCCGTAGACCTTCTTCAGACCGGGCGCGCAGAACGGCCGGACCTCGCATTCGTCCCCGGCCGCGACCCTGACCGCGAGCTTCGACTTCCCAAGATCGGAAAGGGTCTTGAGCTTGTTCTTCCCGGCGAATTCCTTGCTCACCGCGAAGGCGTTCTGGTCGACGGCCTCCCCGGCGGGCAGCACCTTCAGCCCGCGCGGCTCCGCGAGCTTCTTGAGCCCTGCCACCGTGGCGGCGACATCGCTGGAGGCGACGGGCTTCTCCTCCGGCGCCTTGGGGCCGTTCACCTTGGCATTGAGGAATTCGGCGACGGTCGCCGCGTATTCCGGTACGACGTCGATCTCGCCCTTTTCCAGCGACGGCTCGTACAGCTCGCGGTTCTTCACCGTGGTGACGGACGTGCTGTACCCGGCGTCTCCCAGGACCTGGGCATAGAGCTCGGCCAGCACCTTGGACTCCGTGAACGCCGCGGCCCCGACGACGAGCGTGCCCTTCTTGCCGCCGCCCGCGTCACCGCCCGCGCCCCCGGAGCCCTTGTCCTGCTCCAGGCTCTCGCCGCCGCATGCGGCGAGCGAGCCGACGAGGCCCACGACGCCCAGTACCGCACCTGCGATACGCGAGGTCTTGCTCATGAGGTTCACCATCCAAGGGAGTGAGTCGTTCACACTGTTTTCCGCAGGGGACGCCGGGGGCGCAGCGGGCTGCACACGCGGTCCACCAGCACCAGCACGGCCTCCACAAGGAGGGCGAGCAAAGCCACGAGCAATGCGCCCGCGACCACTTGAGGGGTGTTGTAGGTGTTGAATCCGGCCGTGATGATCCGGCCGAGGCCGCCCTGTCCGACCATCGCCGCGATCGTCGCGGTCGCGACGACCTGGACGGCGGCCGACCGCAGCCCGGTCATCAGCATCGGGTACGCGAGGGGCAGCTCGACCCGGGCGAAGAGCTGCCGGCCGGACATACCCATCCCCCTCGCGGCCTCCACGACCGCCCGGTCCACCTCGCGCATCCCCACGTAGGCGTTGGTGAGCAGCGGCGGCACGGCGAACAGCACCAGCGCGACGACCGTCGGGACATAGCCGGCGCTGCGCAGCGGCGACACCATGAAGAGCGCGAGCACCGCGAAGACGGGCACGGCCCTGCCCACGTTGGAGACATTGACCGCGAGGGCGCCGCCGCGGCCGATGTGCCCCAGATACAGCGCGACCGGCAGCGCGATCAGGCAGGCGAGCGCGAGGGCGGCCCCGCTCACGTACAGATGCTCCGCGAGGCGGCTCCAGGCCCCGTTCTCCCCGGCCCAGTTGGACTCCGTGGTCAGCCAGGACCAGGCGCCGTCCAGTACCCCCATCAGCGGGCCCCTCGCGTACGTATGCGCGTCCAGGGCGTCAGCAGGCGCTGGACGCCCAGCAGCAGAAGATCGGCGACGACCGCCAGCAGCACACAGAGCACAGAGGCCGTCAGCACCTGGGCCTTGAAGAAGCTGGGCAGCGCGTCCTCGATGAGATTGCCGAGGCCACCACGGCCGACGATGGAACCGACGGTGGTGAGCGCGACGGTCGACACCGTGGCGATCCGCAGGCCCGCCATCATCGCCGGGAGCGCCAGCGGGAGCTCGACCTCCCACAGCAGCCTGCCCGGCCCGTACCCCATGCCCCGCGCGGCCTCACGCGCTTCCGCGGGGACCGATGCGAGGCCCGCCAGGATGTTGCGGACGAGGATCGTCAGCGAATACAGCACCAGGCCCGTGACCACCAGGGCTGCGGAAAGCCCGAAGAAGGGCAGCAGCAGCGAGAACATCGCCAGCGACGGGATCGTGTACAGCACGGTCGTCAGCCCGAGGACCGGGCCGGTGAGGCGGGGGCTGCGTCGGGCCAGCAGTGCCAGCGGAAAGGCGATGGCCAGACCGATCAGCACCGAGACCACGGTGATCCAGACATGCTGGACCGTCGCGTCGGTCAACTCCTGGCTGCGGGACCGGAGATATTCACCGCAGATCCAGTCGTTCGTCACCAGGCAGTTCTGCCCGCTCATATGCCGCACCCCCCGCCGTCCGTCGTCGTCCTCGCCCGTCGATCCGGCTTGCCCGCGGGTGCGCGGGTTTTCGCCGGTTCTTCGAAAGTCCGTCCGGAAACCGACCCTAACCCCCGCCACCGACAATCACCGAAGAGCTTCGCGTTCCAGCAACACGCCCTTCACACTTGTCCGGCTCCTGCCCGTCACAATGGGAGGCATGATCCGATTCGAGCACGTCACCAAGCGCTACCCGGACGGCACCATCGCCGTCGACGACCTCTCGTTCGAGGTTGCCGAGGGCGAACTGGTCACGCTCGTCGGACCTTCCGGCTGCGGCAAGACGACCACGATGAAAATGGTCAACAGGCTCATCGAGCCCACCAGCGGCCGGATATTCCTGGACGGTCACGACATATCCGCCACCGACCCCGTCCAACTGCGCCGCCACATCGGCTACGTCATCCAGCAGGTCGGGCTGTTCCCCCACAAGACCGTGCTGGAGAACACGGCCACGGTTCCCCACCTGCTGGGCTGGAAGCGCGGCAAGGCCCAGGAGCGCGCCGCCGAACTCCTCGATCTGGTCGGCCTGGACCCGAGGAAGTACGGCGACCGCTATCCGGACCAGCTCTCCGGCGGCCAGCGCCAGCGCGTCGGGGTGGCCAGGGCGCTGGCGGCCGACCCGCCCGTCCTGCTGATGGACGAGCCGTTCGGCGCGGTCGACCCGGTCGTACGCGACCACCTCCAGAGCGAGTTCCTCAGGCTCCAGGCGGCCGTCCGCAAGACGGTCCTCTTCGTCACCCACGACATCGAGGAAGCGGTCCGTCTCGGCGACCGTATCGCCGTCTACGGGCAGGGCACGATCGAGCAGTTCGACGCCCCCGCGACCGTGCTGGGCGCGCCCGCCACCCCCTATGTCGCGGACTTCGTCGGCGCGGACCGCGGACTGAAGCGGCTGTCCGTCACCCCCATCGAGGAGGGGGATCTCGAACAGCCCCCGGTCGTCCATCTCGACGACCCGCTGCCCCGGGAGCTCGGCGCGCCCTGGGCCGTCGTCCTGGACGGCGAGGACAATCTGCACGGCTGGATCTCCGCGGACCGGGCCGCGGGCGCCGGGGGATCCGTCCGCGACCACGCCCGCCGTATGGAGGCCTGGCTGCCCGTCGGCGCCTCGCTCAAGCAGGCGTTCGCGACGATGCTGCAGCACGACGCGGGCTGGATCGCCGTCATCGACCGGGAGGAGACGGGACGTTTCCTCGGTGTGCTGACCCCGGCACGTCTGCACGAGGCGCTGCGCCGCTCCATCGACGCGGACGCGCAGGACGTCCCGCGTACCTCGGTGGAGCTGGAGACCGTGGGTGCCGTGGGTGCCGTGGGAGCCGTGGGAACCGTGGAGAAGGTCACCCCGCGCTGAGCGGTTCCGCCTCCGGGCCCGGCCGGGCTTTCGGGGCGCCTCAGGCGCCGCTGAGCCGCCCGCTCATCCACACCAGAGCAGGTGGTATCTCGCGGCGCCAGGTGTTGAAGTTGTGCCCGCCGCTGTCGAGCGTGATGGAGGAGACCCGTGCGGGCGACTTCACCTTCTTGATGAACTCGTGCGTGGCGGTCAGGTTGCCCTCGCCCTGCTTCGAGGTCGTCACGAGGAACGAGGACGCGCCCTGCGGCCGGTGGTCCAGGCTCCACAGC
Source organism: Streptomyces sp. NPDC057445 (assembly GCF_042802855.1). Classification (NCBI taxonomy): domain Bacteria; kingdom Bacillati; phylum Actinomycetota; class Actinomycetes; order Kitasatosporales; family Streptomycetaceae; genus Streptomyces; species Streptomyces sp. NPDC057445. The sequence goes on from NZ_JBHVDH010000010.1 coordinate 59,632, forward strand.
AGGTTCGCCCGCTTCCGCTCGTGCTTGTCGCCGTTGAAGAGATCGCCGGTCGTCGCGTCCTCGGCCGCCCTGTAGTACGCGGACAGCCCCGCGCCCGCCGCGAACTGCTCCGGGTGGTGCAGCGCGATCTTCAGCGCGCAGTAGCCGCCGGTCGAGTTGCCCATGAATCCCCAGTTGCGCGGCTTGGTGCCCACGCGATACGCCTCGGACACCGCGGCGGGCAGGTCCTTGGCGAAGAACGTCTCGGTCCGGGGCCCACCGGGGACGTCGACGCACTCGGTGTCCCGCGGCGGCGCCACCGTCGGCCGCATCATGACGAGGATCATCGGCTGCATCTTCCCGTCCGCGGCCTGCTGGTACGCCGTTCTCGGGTACTTGAGGCCCTTGAGCAGGTTCTCGGCGGTGCCCGGGTAGCCCGTCAGGACGACCGTCGCCGGAAAGGTCTTCTTCGCGAAGGCCGGCTGGAAGTACTCGGGCGGCAGATAGACGTAGGCGGGGCTGTCGATCCCCGACTTCTCCCCCTCGATCACGACCTTGTGTATCTGGCCGCCCACCGCGGGCCGGGAGCCACCCGGGACGTCCGGCTTCTGCTTGCCGACCACCTTGAGGTGCTTGCTGCTCGCGGAGTGGTCCACCACGACGCCCATGTCCTGCTCCTGACCGAGGAGGTCGGCCCAGGAGCCGTAGAACAGGAAGGACTTGTTGGCGGCGAGCCCGACCGAGGCGAACAGCACGACCTGGGTCGCGAGGAGAAGCCCCACCCGGCCGAGGACGGCGCGCCAGCTCCGGCGGGACAACCGTGGCCACAGCCATATCGTCGCGGCGAAGAGAGCCACGCCGGCCAGTACGGCCAGCGCCAGAACCTTGTTACTGGTGAGACCCATGGGGCGATCGCGATTCTTCCGTGAGTGGTGGAGGTGAGAATTTCCTGAGGACGAATGAACCCGCTCCCCGGAAGTGCCGTCCTAGAGAGCGCAAATCGTCCGCAGCCGGCTGTTCCACGGCGAGGGACTTCACGAATTCTCTCGGAGTTACGGGAAAGCGATGTCTGTCACGATAGATGGGGATAAGTCGGGGTTGGTTCCGGTTCGAGTACGCCGGATCCTCAGCGGGCCGCGCGCCGAATCGGTGCCCGCGCTGGTCGGTACGGCCTGCACCTTCATCGGCCTGATCGACATCGCCGCGGGAGTGTTCCCCCGCTTCCGGCACAGCCGGATGCATGCCTTCGCCGAGGTGCTCCCGGGCGCCCTCGGCCCGTTCGCCGCAGCGCTCTCGCTGAGCGCCGGCGTCCTGCTGCTGCTTCTCGCACACGGCCTCAAGCGGAACAAGCGGCGTGCCTGGCGCGCCGCGGTCGTCCTGCTGCCGGCCGGGGCGGTGGCGCAGTTCCTGTACCGCAACTCCGTCATCGGCGTCGTGCTGTCGCTGGCGCTGTTCTCGCTCCTGCTGCGCCACCGCGGCCAGTTCGCGGCGCTGCCCGACCCGAGCAGCCGCTGGCGAGCACTCGCCAACTTCGTCCTGATGGGCGCCGGCTCGATCGGCCTCGGGCTGGTCATCGTCAGCGCCCACCCGAACAAGGTCGTCGGCAGCCCCAGCCTCATCGACCGCCTCGAGCACGTCCTGGTGGGCCTCTTCGGCATGGAGGGCCCGGTCGGCTACAGCGGCGGCGTCGACTGGACCGTCGGCTACTCGCTCGGCGCGCTCGGCCTGCTCACCGCCGTCACCACCGTCTATCTCGCCTTCCGCCCCGAGCAGCCGGCCGCCCGGCTCACCGAGGACGACGAGGCACAGCTGCGCGAACTGCTCGCCAAGCACGGCGGCCGCGACTCCCTCGGCCACTTCGCGCTCCGTCGCGACAAGGGCGTCGTCTTCTCCCCCAGCGGCAAGGCCGCCGTCTGCTACCGCGTCGTCTCCGGGGTGATGCTCGCCAGCGGCGACCCGATCGGTGACGTCGAGGCCTGGCCCGGCGCCATCGAACGCTTCATGGACGAGGCCAAGGCCCACTCCTGGACCCCCGCCGTGATGGGCTGCTCCGAGACCGGCGGTGAGGTGTGGACCCGGGAAACAGGCCTGGACGCCCTCGAACTCGGTGACGAGGCGGTGGTGGACGTCGCGGATTTCTCGCTGAGCGGGCGCGCCATGCGGAACGTGCGCCAGATGGTGAAGCGGATCGAGCGCAACGGCTACGAGACCCGCGTACGGCGCGTCCGTGACCTCCCCGAGGGCGAACTCGAGCGGATACGCGTCGCCGCCGGGGACTGGCGCGGCACCGAGACCGAGCGCGGCTTCTCCATGGCGCTCGGACGGATCGGAGACCCCTCGGACGGCGACAGCGTGATCGCCACCGCCCACAAGGAGGACCCCGACTCTCCGTACGGGGACCTGAAGGCCGTCCTCCACTTCGTTCCCTGGGGCACGGACGGCATGTCCCTGGATCTGATGCGACGCGACCGCTCCGCCGATCCCGGCATGAACGAACTGCTGATCGTCGCCGCTCTGCAGGCGTCCCCGCAGCTGGGCGTCGAGCGCGTCTCACTGAACTTCGCGATGTTCCGCTCGGCGCTCGCGCGCGGCGAGAAGCTGGGCGCGGGTCCTGTCCTGCGCATCTGGCGCGGGCTGCTGGTGTTCCTGTCCCGCTGGTTCCAGATCGAGTCGCTGTACAAGTTCAACGCCAAGTTCCGGCCACGCTGGGAGCCGCGTTTCGTGGTCTTCCGCAACACGCGTGATCTGCCGCGGATCGGCTTCGCCGCGATGCAGGCGGAGGGCTTCGTGACCTTCGCCCTCCCGCGCCCGTTCCGCCGCCGCAAGGCCCGCCCCGCCCGCCCCTGCGCGCACATCCGCCCGGCCTCCGCGACCGCGGACCGGGAAGTCCGCGCAGCTTAGGACAGGCCTGGGACCCGTGGGACCGGCGTGGGACGCCGTCGTACGGGCCTAGTCTGGACGCATGAGTACGTTGCGCGGACGGGGCACGGCCACAGGCCTGCCGGAGTGGGACCGCTGTGCGGTCATGGGAGTCATCAATGTGACGCCGGACTCCTTCTCCGACGGAGGCCGCTGGTTCGACACCACGGCCGCGGTCAAGCGCGGTCTCGACCTGGTTGCCGAGGGCGCCGACCTGGTCGACGTCGGTGGCGAGTCCACCCGGCCCGGCGCCACCCGGGTCGACGAGGAGGAAGAGCTGCGACGCGTTCTCCCCGTCGTACGCGGCCTGGCGGCCGAGGGCGTCACCGTCTCGGTCGACACCATGCGCGCCTCGGTGGCCGCCCGTTCGGTCGCGGCGGGCGCGGTCCTGGTCAACGACGTCTCCGGCGGCCTCGCCGACCCGGAGATGGTCCCGGCCGTCGCCGCGGCGGAGGTGCCCTTCGTGGTGATGCACTGGCGCGGATTCAGCGAGGACATGAACAGCCGGGCGGTGTACGGGGACGTCGTCGCCGAGGTGGTCGCGGAACTGCGCGAACGCATGGACGCGGTGGTCGCGGGCGGTGTGGACGCCGAACGGATCGTGATCGACCCGGGTCTCGGCTTCGCCAAGCGGGCCGAACACGATCTCGCGCTCGTCGCCCACCTCGCCGAGCTGCGCGCCCTGGGCCGCCCCCTGCTGGTCGCGGCGTCCCGTAAGCGGTTCCTCGGCCATGTGCTGGCTGACGGCGCCGCCACCCCGCCGCCCGCCCGCGAGCGCGACGCGGCAACCGCCGCGGTCTCCGCGATCGCCGCACACGAGGGCACCTGGGCAGTCCGGGTCCATGAGGTGAGGGCGACGGCGGACGCGGTGAGGGTCGCCAGGGCAGTAGAAGGAGCCAGGTGACTTCCCGTACGGACGTCGAAGGCGTCGAAGAGGCCAACACCGCCTTCTACGAGGCGATGGAGCGCGGCGACTTCGAGGAGGTCTCCGCACTCTGGCTGGACGGCGAGGGCAGCGACGACATCTCCTGTGTGCACCCGGGGTGGCCGGTACTGGCCGGCCGGGGCGAGGTGCTCCGCTCCTACGCGCTGATCATGGCGAACACGGAGTACATCCAGTTCTTCCTCACCGATGTACGGGTGAGCGTGGCCGGGGACACCGCCGTCGTCACCTGTACGGAGAACATCCTCAGCGGTGGTCCGGCGGAGGAGGCCGGTGAGCTGGGACCGCTCGTCGGGCAGCTGGTGGTGGCGACGAACGTGTTCCGTCGCACACCCGGCGGATGGAGGATCTGGTCACACCACGGTTCACCCGTTCTGGCCGAATCCGACGACGAGCAGGACGACGAGTCCCCCGCCTGAGCGGGGTATCGCCCTGCTGGATGGTTGCTTTCCGGGCAGGTGGGGTAGGCGCCGCTACCGGCCGCCCCGGCCCTGCCCGCAGCACCCGTGGGCGGGCCCTGTCGGTGCCCGCAGGTAGATTCGATTCAGTGCACTGCTGCCGCCCGCACGCGGCAGCGTGCTCGCAAGACCTACGACAGCAGGAGTGATTCGCGTGGATCGTGTCGCGCTGCGCGGCCTCAAGGCCCGCGGGCACCACGGCGTCTTCCCCCGGGAGCGCGAGGAAGGCCAGACCTTCATCGTGGACCTGGTGCTCGGCCTCGACACCCGCCCCGCGGCGGCGGACGACGACCTGGCGAAGACCGTGCACTACGGTGTGGTGGCCGAGGAGGTCGTCGACGTCGTCCAGGGCGAGCCGGTGGATCTGATCGAGACACTCGCGGAGCGCATCGCCCAGCAGTGCCTCAAGCACACGGGCGTCCAGGAGGTCGAAGTGGTCGTCCACAAGCCGGACGCCCCGATCACCGTCCCGTTCGACGACGTGACCGTCACGATCACCCGGAGCCGAGCATGAGCGACCCCACCGTACAGCCGGTACCCGCCGCCGTGGTCGAGCAGGTCGACGCGGCGGACATCACTCTGTCCAACCCGAAGCGGGCCGTCATCGCCCTCGGCTCCAACCTGGGCAACCGGCTGGAGACGCTCCAGGGCGCGATCGACGCGCTCGAGGACACTCCGGGCGTACGGGTGAAGGCTGTCTCACCGGTGTACGAGACGGAGCCGTGGGGCGTCGAGCCGGGCACCCAGCCGTCGTACTTCAACGCGGTCGTCGTGGTGAAGACCACCCTGCCGCCCGGCTCGCTGCTGGAGCGCGGCCACGCGATCGAGGAGGCGTACGACCGGGTGCGCGAGGAGCGCTGGGGCCCGCGGACGATCGACGTGGACATCGTGGCGTACGCGGACGTGATGTCCGACGACCCGGCCCTCACCCTGCCGCATCCCCGCGCCCATGAGCGGGCCTTCGTACTCGCCCCGTGGCACGACGTCGATCCGGCTGCCCAACTGCCCGGGCGCGGCCCGGTCGCGGAGCTGCTGGCCGGCGTGGGCCGGGAGGGTGTCGTGGCGCGCGGGGACCTGGAACTCCGTCTGCCCGAGTAGTCGTTAGGCTCGTCAGGGTCGCCGACACGAAGGACATGCGGGTGAAGCAACTACGGCTCCGGGTACTGGCCGGGCTCTTCGTGGTGGCCGGAGTGCTGTCATGGGGCGGTGCGCGTCTTTGGGACTCCTTCGGCACGCTGCCGAGCGTGCCGCTGGCCGCCCCGATCGTCCTCGCGGCGATCGCGGCCGTCCTCACGGCGACCGCGGTATCGCTGCGCACCCGTCTGCGCGCCCAGCGCGAGCGCCGCCCCGGGGCGAAAGGCGTCGAGCCCATGATGGCGGCACGTGCGGTCGTCTTCGGCCAGGCGAGCGCACTCGTCGCCGCGCTGGTCAGCGGCATGTACGGCGGCGTGGGCGTCTTCCTCCTCGGCTCCCTGGACATCCCGGCCCGCCGCGATCAGGCCATCTACGCGGCGTTCTCCGTGCTCGCGGGCATCGCGGTGATCGCGGCGGCGCTCTTCCTGGAGCGCGTCTGCAAGCTCCCCGAGGACGAGGACGAGGGAAAGGGCCACGTCCCGACGGCGTGAGGCGAGCGGTGCCCGCCCTCACGCGCGGCGGGGCGTCTTTGGCCACACCCGGCGGCGTACCCCCGGCCGCGTGAGCAGCCCGGCGCGGTACTCCCGCTCGGTACGTGCGCCTGCGCCTGCGGCAATGTCCCGCCCCGCACCTCTGTCTTCTCCAAGATCGTCGTCAGCCGTGTCCTGACGTCGTCCGGCAGGGAGACCCGGGCCGCCGAGAGACTCTCCTCGATATGCGCGGCGGTGCGGCTGCCCGGAACGGGGAGCCGCATACGGGCGGCCCCAGCAGGGACCAGGGGACGAGGCAGACGCCCAGTTCATGGGCCGCGGTCAGCAGGCCGGGTCGACGGGGCGCCACATGGACCACTCCGTCCGGACCGCGGCGACCGGATGGACCGCGTGCGCCGCGCGCAGCTGCTGCGCCGTCACATGCGGAACGCCGAAAGTCCCTCGCTCATGACTGCGACGCCGGCACTACCCGCCCGCCCTGCCGCGATGCCGGGATGCCCCGATGCCGGGATGTACGCGCCGGTCAGCGCGCCATGATCAGGCTCATCGCCTCGTTGCGCGTGGCGAGGTCCCGCAGTTGCCCGCGCACCGCCGAGGTGATCGTCTTGGCGCCCGGCTTGCGGATCCCGCGCATCGACATGCACATGTGCTCGCACTCGATGACGACGATCACACCGCGGGGCTCCAGGATCTCCATCAGCGAGTCCGCGACCTGGGTGGTCAACCGCTCCTGCACCTGGGGCCGGCGGGCGAAGACATCGACGAGGCGGGCGAGCTTGGACAGGCCGGTGATCTTGCCGGTGCTCGAGGGGATGTAGCCCACGTGGGCGACGCCCCTGAACGGCACCAGATGATGCTCACAGGTGCTGAAGACTTCGATGTCCTTCACCAGGACCATCTCGTCGTGACCGAGGTCGAACGTCGTCGTCAGGACGTCCTCCGGCTGCTGCCACAGCCCCGCGAATATCTCCCGGTACGCCCTGGCCACGCGCCCCGGCGTCTCCCGCAGCCCCTCACGGTCCGGGTCCTCGCCGACCGCGATGAGGAGTTCACGTACGGCGTTCTCGGCGCGCTTCTCGTCGAACTCGCCGATCGTCCCCTCGCCGTCGAGCGTCACCGGGTCGGTCATGTGTGTGCCTCGTTCCTGTGCTACGCAACGGCGGGAAAAACGCCGCACCTCCCAGGCTAGAACCTGGGAGGTGCGGCGTTCATTCCGGGCTTCGGGCCGGCGGGCCCGCGTAAGCCCTGGTCAGGCGTCCGGGCGGTCCTCGGCGACCGGCTCGGCCGACGTCTTGGTGACATCCGTCACCGTGCCGGTCGAAGAACCGGCACCGTTGGCCGTGCCGTTCGTCAGTGCCAGCTCCTTGGGGGAGAGCACCGGCGGGCGGGTCGACGGAGTGCGCCGTGAGGATCCGGTCCACGCCGGGCGGGCCGGGCGCTTCACGATCGGCGCGAAGATCTCCGCGATCTCCTCCTTGCCGAGGGTCTCCTTCTCGAGCAGCGCGAGGACCAGGTTGTCGAGAACGTCGCGGTTCTCGACAAGGATCTCCCAGGCCTCGTTGTGCGCGGTCTCGATGAGCTTCTTGACCTCTTCGTCGACCAGCGCCGCGACCTCTTCCGAGTAGTCGCGCTGGTGCGCCATCTCACGGCCGAGGAACGGCTCCGTGTTGTCGCCGCCGAACTTGATCGCGCCGAGCCGCTCGGTCATGCCGTACTGCGTGACCATCGCGCGGGCCGTGGTCGTGGCCTTCTCGATGTCGTTCGCCGCGCCCGTGGTGGGGTCGTGGAAGACGAGCTCCTCGGCCGCTCGGCCACCCAGCATGTACGCCAGCTGGTCGAGCATCTCGTTGCGCGTGGTCGAGTACTTGTCCTCGTCCGGGAGGACCATGGTGTAGCCCAGGGCCCGGCCGCGGGACAGGATCGTGATCTTGTGGACCGGGTCGGAGTTCGGGGAGGCCGCCGCGACCAGGGCGTGTCCGCCCTCGTGGTACGCGGTGATCTTCTTCTCCTTGTCGGACATGATCCGGGTCCGCTTCTGCGGGCCCGCCACGACGCGGTCGATCGCCTCGTCCAGCATGTGGTTGTCGATCAGCTTCAGGTCACTGCGGGCCGTCAGGAGGGCGGCCTCGTTCAGCACGTTCGACAGATCGGCACCGGTGAAGCCGGGGGTGCGACGGGCGACGGCCGAGAGGTCGACGTCCGGGGCGACCGGCTTGCCCTTCTGGTGGACCTTGAGGATCTCCAGACGGCCCTGCATGTCCGGGCGGTCGACGGCGATCTGGCGGTCGAAGCGGCCCGGGCGCAGCAGCGCCGGGTCGAGGATGTCCGGCCGGTTCGTGGCGGCGATCAGGATGACGCCGCCCTTCACGTCGAAGCCGTCCATCTCGACGAGCAGCTGGTTCAGGGTCTGCTCGCGCTCGTCGTGGCCGCCGCCGAGGCCCGCGCCGCGGTGCCGGCCGACGGCGTCGATCTCGTCGACGAAGACGATGGCCGGGGCGTTCGCCTTGGCCTGCTCGAAGAGGTCACGGACTCGCGAGGCACCGACACCGACGAACATCTCGACGAAGTCGGAACCCGAGATCGAGTAGAACGGGACGCCCGCCTCGCCCGCGACGGCGCGCGCGAGCAGCGTCTTGCCCGTGCCGGGCGGGCCGTACAGCAGCACGCCCTTGGGGATCTTGGCGCCGACTGCCTGGAACTTCGCCGGCTCCTGCAGGAACTCCTTGATCTCGTGGAGCTCCTCGACCGCCTCGTCGGACCCGGCCACATCGGAGAAGGTCGTCTTCGGGGTGTCCTTGGTGATGAGCTTGGCCTTGGACTTCCCGAAGTTCATGACCCGGGAGCCGCCGCCCTGCATCTGGTTCATCAGGAACAGGAAGACGACGACGATGAGCACGAACGGCAGCAGCGAGAGCAGCACCGAGAGGAACGGGCTCTGCCGCTCGGGCGAGACCGTGTAGCCCTTGTCGATCTGCCCGGCGTCGTACTTCTTCTGGAGGGTGTCGGCCAGCGCGACGCCCTGGTCGCCGATGTAGCTCGCCTGGACCTTGTCGCTGCCGTCGACCTTCTGGCCGTCCTTCAGCTCGATCTTGATGATCTGCTCATCGCCGGTGGTCAGCTTGGCCTGCTCGACCTGGTTCTTGTTGATCGCCTGGACAACCTTGCCGGTGTCCACCGTCTTGTAGCCGCCCGACGAGCCGACAACCTGCATCAGCACGACCACGGCGAGGACGGCCAGCACGATCCACATGACCGGCCCACGGAAGTATCGCTTCACGTCCATCCATACGGAGCGGTGTCGCTCCGTCCCTCCTGCCCGTAGGTAAATGCTGCTATGAGACTCAACTGAAAAGACTGTTCTTCGGACGGTACCCCAGCATTGTCACCCGTGACCGCCTTCCCATGCTCCAACGGCGGGAAGGCGGTACGGGTTCCCGTGCTTCCGCCGCCGTCGTCAACCGCCGTAGACGTGGGGCGCCAGAGTGCCCACGAACGGGAGATTGCGGTACTTCTCGGCGTAGTCCAGGCCGTAGCCGACGACGAACTCGTTCGGGATGTCGAAACCGATCCACTTCACGTCGATCGCGACCTTTGCGGCGTCCGGCTTACGGAGCAGCGTGCAGACCTCGAGCGAGGCCGGCTCACGGGAGCCCAGGTTCGACAGCAGCCAGGACAGGGTGAGCCCGGAGTCGATGATGTCCTCGACGATCAGGACGTGCTTGCCCTTGATGTCGGTGTCCAGGTCCTTGAGGATGCGGACGACTCCGGAGGACTGGGTGCCCGCGCCGTACGACGACACGGCCATCCAGTCCATCGTGACGGGGGAGGACAGCGCACGCGCCAGGTCCGCCATCACCATCACGGCGCCCTTGAGGACCCCGACGATGAGCAGGTCCTTGCCCGCGTACTCCGCATCGATCTTCGCGGCCAGCTCGGCCAGCTTCGCGTCGATCTCTTCCTTGGTGATGAGGACCGATTTGAGATCGGCGCCCATGTCCTTCTCGTTCACCCGAGTCGCTTTCTGTCTCTGCCCGTGCCGTGTCGGCGTATCGGCCCGCTTGCCCGCTACCGTCTCAGCCTTGCCGGATGACCAGTCTGCCACCCTGACGGCGGGCCTCGACGCGGCCGGGCAGGTTGATGGTCCCCTGGCCACGCCAGCCGGTGATCAGTCGCTCGACCTCCTCGACATGCCGTGCGAAGAGAGAACCCGCAGGTGAACCGGCGGCTACGAGCGCGCGGCGGAGCACCCGGCGACGCACCGCGGGAGGCAGTGCGTACAACTTCACGCAATCGAGCAGTCCTGCTTCGTCGCGTACCGAGGCGTCCACGTCGGCGGCCCAGGCGTCCAGAGCGTCGGCGTCGTCACGGGAGAGCTGGGCGGTACGGGCCAGGGCCTCGACGACACCTTTGCCGAGCGCCTTCTCGAGGGCGGGCAGCCCCTCGTGGCGCAGCCGCGAGCGGGTGTAGGCGGGGTCGGCGTTCATCGGGTCGTCCCAGACGGGCAGATGCTGCACGAGGCACGCCTTGCGGGCGGTCTGCCGGTCGAGCTGGAGGAACGGGCGGCGGTAGCGGCCGGAGGGCGACACGGCGGCCATGCCGGAGAGCGAGCGGATGCCGGAGCCGCGGGCGAGGCCGAGCAGGACCGTCTCCGCCTGGTCGTCGCGGGTGTGGCCGAGCAGCACGGCGGCGGCGCCGAGCCGCTCGGCGGCCTCGTCCAGTGCCGCGTAGCGCGCGTCGCGGGCGGCGGCCTCGGGCCCGCCGTGGCGGCCCACGGTGACGGCCACCGCCTCGACGGGGTCGAGGTTCATCGCGGTGAGGCGGGCGGCGACCTCGGCGGCACGGAGGCCGGAACCGGGCTGCAGGCCGTGGTCGACGGTGATCCCACCGGCGCGCACGGACAGTTTCGGGGCCTCGAAGGCGAGGGCGGAGGCGAGCGCCATCGAGTCGGCCCCGCCGGAGCAGGCGACGAGGACGAGGGGCCGCTCGGCCGTCGCGAGCTGACCGGGCCTGGACCGGTCGGCGGCGGCGCGCGGGAGTTCGCTCAGTTCGTTGAGTACGTCGTGGAGTACGCGGCGGACCGCCAGGCGTATCGCCGCGACCGCAGGATGGGGACCCATGTCCGGTGCCCTTCGTGAAGTTGGGGGGTGCCTCGATCGGAGAGTCGGAACGGGAGGTTCGGTCACTCAGAGTGCGTCGATGGTGACAGAACCGGGCCGTTCCCCGAGCATTGCACGCCTACCCATTGCCTACGGTCCCTCGGACGGGTGATTGAGGGGGCGTCCTTCTGCCGTCGGCCGCATGCCGCCCCTCAGTCTGTCCTACGGTGCACCCTCGCGACCCAGTCCGCCGGTTTGGCGATCTCCGCCTTGGTGGGCAGGGTGTTCGGCGAGGTCCAGACCCGGTTGAAGCCGTCCATGCCGACCTCCTCGACCACGGCCTGTACGAACCGTTCCCCGTCACGGTACTGGCGCAGCTTCGCGTCGAGTCCGAGCAGCTTGCGCAGCGCCACGTCGAGCCGTGAGGCGCCGCGGGCACGGCGCTGCTGGAACTTCTCCCGGATCTCGCCGACGGAAGGCACGACCTGCGGTCCCACTCCGTCCATCACGAAGTCGGCGTGCCCTTCGAGGAGGGACATCACCGCGGTCAGGCGGCCGAGGATCTCGCGCTGCGCCGGGGTCTGGACGATCTCCACGAGGGAACGGCCCTCGTCGTCCTCGCCCTCGGGGCGGCCGCCGGCGAGCGACTGGGCGGCCTCACGCAGCCGTTCCAGTACGGTCATCGGGTCGACATCGGTCTCGGCGAGGAACGACTGGATCTCGCCCTCCAGGTGGTCGCGCAGCCAGGGCACGGCGGTGAACTGAGTGCGGTGGGTTTCTTCGTGGAGGCAGACCCACAGCCGGAAGTCGTGCGGGGCGACGTCCAGTTCGCGCTCGACATGCACGATGTTCGGCGCGACCAGGAGAAGCCGCCCGCCGCTGCCCGGGGCGCCGGGCAGCTCGCGGGTGGCCGGGGCGAAGGTCTCGTACTGGCCGAGGACGCGGGATGCGAGGAACGACAGCAGCATCCCCAGCTCGACGCCGGTCACCTTGCCGCCGACGGCGCCGAGGACGGCTCCGCCAGGAGTCCCCGCGCGACGCTCCTGCATCTTGTCCAGCAGGGGCTTGAGCAGTTCCCGGAAGCCCGCGACGTTCGCCTTCACCCAGCCTGCCCGGTCGACCACGAGGACCGGGGTGTCCTCCGGCTCATGCCCGTCGGGGATCATCCGCGTGAAGTCCCTGACGTGCTCCTCGGAGGCCTTGGCGTGCCGTCGCAGCTCGGCGACCACGGCACGTGCCTCGTCCCGGCTGACGTCGGGGCCAGGCCGCACGAGTCGGGTCGCGGTCGCGACCGCGAGGTTCCAGTCGACCATCTCGGCACCACCGATGCTCGTCATGCGTCAACCGTACGTGGTCGTCGCCACTCTGCCATCGGGTTGCGCGCCACGGCCTCGGGCCCCACGGTCCGGGGACGACCCTGTGAGCTGAACGGCACCGATGCCGCTGTGCCGACGGGGGGCACGCCTCCGCCTCCGGCAGGGAGCCCAGGAGCAGCCCCCCGTGAGCTGCACGGGGCCGTTGCCGACGGCACCGGCACCGCTGCCGCCCGGCTCCCGTGCCGCCTCCGTGGGCCGGGTGAGCCGGCCGCCCCCGGCGCCGCCGAAGTCGGTTGTCGCGTCAGTGGCGTTGCAGGCCCGGACACGGTTCGGTGGTGTCCGGTCGACGGTGACGGGGCAGGGCGGTCCGGGGTACGGAACGTGCCGCTACGGCACGAGGGCCGCCGCCATCCGGTCCAGCGCCGGGCGGCCGGCTCCGTAGGCGGGGGTGTCCCCCGCCATGAACGCGAACGCAAGCATCCGCCCGTCGGGCGAGACGGCCGTGCCCGCGAGCGTGTCCACCCCGGTCAGACTGCCGGTCTTGGCGCGTACGAGACCTGCGGTCCTGGCCTCGGAGCGCTCGCTGAGGGTGCCGGTGAAGCCGGCGACGGGAAGCCCGGTGAGGACGGGACGCAGCTCGGGGTGTGCGGGGTCGGCGGCCTTGGAGAGCAGGGCCGTGAGGAGCCCGGCGGAGACCTTGTCCGCGCGGTTCAGCCCGCTGCCGTCCACGAACCGGGCCTTGCCCAGGGGGAGCTTCAGCCGTTTGAGCCGCTCGGTGACGGCGGTCCGGGCGCCGGCGAAGCTCGCCGGGCGGCCGCCCGCGAGCGCGGTGTGCCGGGCCAGGGACTCGGCGAGGTCGTTGTCGCTGTTGGTCAGCATCCGCTCGACGAGCGCGGACATGGGCGCCGAGAAGGTCCTGGCGAGGGCGACGGCCTTGGCGGGGGCCCTGCCGCGGTCCGGACCCGCCTCGGTGTTGATGCCGCGTTCGCCGAGGAGCCCGACGAAGGCGGCGGCGGTGTCGTGCGCCGGGTCCGTGCCGCGTGGCGCCGGACCGCTGGTGGAGTCGTCGAGACGGCCCTCGTTGAGCATGAGGGGAGTGACGGGGGCGATGTTGTCGTTGCGGCCGATGGGGTGCCGGGCGGGGCCCTTGTAGAGCGAGATGTCGTACGCCAGCCGGATCGTGCTGACGCCCCGTTCGCGCAGGGCGCGGGCGGTGCCGTCGGCCAGCGCGCGCAGCCGGGCCGTGTCGAGGGTCGGGTCACCACCGCCGACCAGAGTGATCCGCTTGAAGTCGGGGGCCGCGACGACCGTGGTGGGGATGCGGTGTGTGGGCCCCGTTGCCGAGAGGACCGCGACGGCCGTGGCGATCTTGACGGTGGACGCCGGGGTCATGGGGGCGCCGGCGTCCTTCCCGTACAGCTCCTTGCCGGTGGCGACATCGACGACCGAAGCGGTGAGGACCGGGCCGAGCCCGGGGTCGTGGAGGAAGGGCGCGAGCGCCTGGGCGACCGGAGCGGGCGGGGCGGCCGGGGCGCTGGGCGCGGACAGCACCCCGGGGGCGCTGGGCGCGGGCACGGGCCCGGGCGGTGCCGTCCTCGCCGGAGGCCGGTGATGTGCGCCACCTGTGCGGCTCAGCGCAGCGGCCCTGTCCCGCTCGGCCTTACGCTGACCGGAGTCCCAGGGACCGGCCGCGGTCACCGCCACGGCCGCGACGGCGAGGCCGACCACGGCCGCGCCTGCCGTGAGCTGCCAGGTCTGCAGGGCCGCACCTGCTGTGAGCTGCCATGTTCTGCGGTCGGGCACCCCTGACCAGCCCCTTTCGCGATCACCCACCTGCGTAGGGGACACTTAATCACTGCGTCTTGCCGCGAGCATGGCACCCCGTCCAGCACCTGGCCCGTCCGGCCGGAGCCCGGGGCGGTCCGCTTCCGGGGAGACGCAATCATCACCGACATATGTGTTGATCATGGAGGAGTGCCACCCGTGGAGTTCGACGTCACCATCGAGATCCCGAAGGGGTCCCGGAACAAGTACGAGGTGGACCACGAGACCGGCCGGATCCGCCTGGACCGTCGTCTCTTCACCTCGACCAGCTACCCCGCCGACTACGGCTTCGTCGAGAACACCCTCGGCGAGGACGGCGACCCGCTGGACGCCCTGGTCATCCTGGACGAGCCGACCTTCCCCGGCTGCCTGATCAAGTGCCGCGCCATCGGCATGTTCCGTATGACCGACGAGGCCGGCGGCGACGACAAGCTGCTCTGCGTCCCGGCCTCCGACCCGCGTGTGGAGCACCTGCGGGACATCCACCACGTCTCCGAGTTCGACCGCCTGGAGATCCAGCACTTCTTCGAGGTCTACAAGGACCTGGAGCCGGGCAAGAGCGTCGAAGGCGCGAACTGGGTCGGTCGCACCGAGGCGGAGGCCGAGATCGAGGCCTCCTACAAGCGCCTCGAGGCGCAGGGCGGCGCGCACTGACGCGCTCCCCGCTGCCGGACCGGGCGGTGCACCCCCACGCGGGGTGCACCGCCCGTCGCATACTGGCCGGACACGGGCCCGCACGAGCGGCCGCCGGCCGGGGGCGCAGCGACCCCTGAGGGTCCCTGTCGGGGCCCCTGGAGAGAGCCGGAGCCTGGGAAACGGGAGGAGTCGGGAGAGCGGTGGTGGCGGAGCCGGAAGGTCCTGCGGAGGACCGGAAGCCGCAGTCGGACGAGGCGCACAGCGCCTTCACCCCGCCGGAGGGTGTGGAGCAGCCCGGCCCCCCCGAGGAGGACCATCCGTCCTCCGAGTTCGCCGTTCCGGCGGGTCTGTCACCGGAACCGCCGCAGGAACCGGAGGGCTCCGCCTTCGCCCTGCCCTCGACCTACCGCTCGAAGGAGTCGCCGCCGGTCTTCACCCCGGCCTACGGCATCCCGGTGATCCAGCTGCCCAAGGACGCGCCGTGGCAGGACCGGATGCGCACGATGCTGCGGATTCCGGTGAGCGAGCGGCCGGTGCCGGAGCCGGTGCAGCGGCACGACGAGACCGGGCCCGCGGTGCCTCGTGTGCTCGACCTGACGCTGCGTATCGGCGAACTGCTGCTCGCGGGCGGTGAGGGCGCCGAGGATGTCGAAGCGGCGATGTTCGCCATCACGACCTCGTACGGCCTCGACCGCTGCGAGCCCACGGTCACCTTCACCCTGCTGTCGATCACGTACCAGCCGTCGCTGGTCGACGACCCGGTGACGGCGAACCGGACGGTACGCCGCCGGGTCCCCGACTACACCCGGCTGACCGCCGTCTACCAGCTCGTCGCCGACATCAGCGCAGAGGACCACGAAGTCAAGCTGGACGAGGCGTACCGGCGGCTGGCGGAGATCCGCCGCAACCGGCACCCGTACCCCGGCTGGGTGCTCACGGTCGCGGCCGGTGTGCTGGCCGGGGCGGCGTCCGTGCTGGTGGGCGGCGGTGTGCTGGTGTTCCTGGCGGCCGCGTTCGGCGCGATGCTCGGCGACCGGCTGGCGTGGCTGTGCGCGGGACGCGGGCTGCCGGAGTTCTACCAGTTCGTGGTGGCGGCGATGCCGCCCGCCGCGATCGGCGTGGCGCTCACGGCCCTCCACGCCGGCATCCGTCCGTCCGCCGTCATCACCGGTGGCCTGTTCGCGCTGATCCCGGGACGGGCGCTGGTGGCGGCGGTGCAGGACGGACTGACCGGTTTCTACATCACGGCCTCGGCCAGGCTGCTGGAGGTCGCCTACTTCTTCGTGGCGATCGTCATCGGTGTGCTCACGGTGCTGTACGTGGGCGTGCAGTTCGAGGCGAACCTCAGCCCGGAAGGGGGGCTGAGCACCCTCGAACGGCCCGTGCTGCAGATTCTGGCGTCGATGGTGCTGTGCCTGACCTTCGCCGTACTGCTCCAGCAGGACCGCTCCACCGTGCTGATCGCGGCGCTCAACGGCGGCGTGGCCTGGGTGATCTACGGGGCGATCGCCGTGACGGCGGACGGCTCTGCGGTGATGGCGACGGCCGTCGCGGCCGGTGTGGTGGGTCTGTTCGGGCAGCTGCTGGCCCGCTATCAGCACACGTCGTCGCTCCCGTACGTGACGGCGGCGATCGGGCCGCTGCTGCCCGGTAGCGCCACCTACTTCGGAGTGCTGCACATCGCCCAGGCCAACATGGACCTGGGCTTCGCCTCGCTGGCGCGGGCGGCGGCGCTCGCGCTCGCCATCGCGATCGGGGTGAACCTGGGTGGTGAGATCGCCCGGCTGTTCCTGCGCAGCCCGGCGGCGGCGGGCAGGCGCCGCGCGGCCAAGCGGACGCGCGGCTTCTGACGTCTTCGGGCTACGGAGGCGGGGTGCGATTCGCCTTGCGGGTGGGGGTGCGGGGGCGACGCCGACGGTTGCCCTGCGGGTGGGAGTGCGACGCCGGCGGTTGCCCTGCGGGTAGGGGCGCGACACCGGCACGCGGGTACGAGGCGAGGTCAGCGCGCATCGTCGCGGCACGCGGCCAGGTCAGCGCGCATCGTCGCGGCACGCGGCAAGGTCAGCGCGCATCGTCGCGGCACGCGGCCAGGTCAGCGCTTCGCGTGGCGGCCACGCGGGCCGGGCTGGCCCGGCTGCTGGCCCGGCAGGCCCGACTGCTGGGCGCTTTCCGCGCTCGCCAGGCCGTCGGCCGCGGCTGCCTTCTTGTTCTTGGAGCGGGCCCGCAGGAACTCGATCGCGATCGGGACGACCGAGATGAGAACGATGGCGATGAGGATCGCCTCGATGTTCTTGTGGACGAACTCGACCTTGCCGAGCGCGGCGCCGAGCAGCGTGACGCCCGCACCCCAGAGCACGCCACCGATGACGTTGAAGGTGATGAACGAGCGGTAGTTCATCCGGCTCACACCGGCGATGATCGGCGTGAACGTACGGACGATGGGCACGAAGCGGGCCAGGACCAGGGACTTCGGGCCGTACTTCTCGAAGAAGTCGTGCGCCTTCTCCACGTTCTCCTGCTTGAAGAGCCTGGAATCCGGGCGCTTGAACAGGGACGGACCCACCTTGCGGCCGAAGAGATAACCGACCTGGTCGCCGATGATCGCGGCCAGCACGACGAGGGTGCACACGAGCCACAGCGGCATGTCGATCTTGCCGGCGGTGACCAGCAGCCCCGTCGTGAACAGAAGCGAGTCGCCCGGCAGGAAGAAGCCGATCAGCAGTCCGGACTCCGCGAATACGATCACGAGCACGCCGATCAGACCGAACGTGGTGATCAGATAATCCGGGTCCAGCCAGCTCGGTCCGAGCGCAAGGGTGTTCACGAGGTCCGGGCTCCTGAGGTGTCGAAGGTCGGTCGGCGTTCGTGCGGCGTGTCGGCCGGCGTGTCGGTTGCCCAAAGTATCAACGCATCCGGAGGGCCACGGGTTCCACCGGCCCTCTCCGGATGCGAGGTGAACGCACGGCAACCAAGCTGTGCCCCATGGGCATCGATGAGTACGGCGGCGGGCAGGGTCCGCACGCCGATGTGCTGGTCGTCACAACGAACGACGTACCCGGTCATGAGGTACAGCAAGTGATCGGCGAGGTCTTCGGCCTGACGGTGCGCTCGCGGCATCTGGGCAGCCAGATCGGGGCGGGGCTCAAGTCGATGATCGGCGGTGAGCTCAAGGGCCTCACGAAGACGCTGGTGCAGACCCGCAATCAGGCGATGGAACGCCTGATCGAGCAGGCGCGGGCGCGGGGTGCGAACGGGGTGCTGATGTTCCGCTTCGACGTCACGGAAGCGGCGGACGTGGGCACGGAGGTGTGCGCGTACGGAACGGCGGTGATCTTGGCTCCACGACCGTGACGGCCGCGTGGCGCGGTGCCGGTGTGGTTGTCGTGGTGGGCGGTGCCGTGACTGCGGCCGGGGTGTCCGTCCTCAATCGCCGGACGGGCTCAGGTGTACGGGGTCGGCCGGTACCGGGTCGTGGGCGTTGGGGGCCGTTCCGGGGCTCGCATCCGGGACGGCGTGATTTACGGCGCGCTGACCAGCACCTCAATGGCGACGCCTGCGCCGCGCCACAAATCACGCTTTAGTGTCCCGGACACGACCCCTCCACGGCCCCCCTCGGGCCCAGGGGTGGTGGGCCGATCGCCGTGTGTCGGGTGAACCATCCACCGGGCGGCAGTCGGCAACGCTGCCGGGGCGGGGCCGTGCAGGGTCGGCCCCGCAGGGGACGGCGGGACTACTGGTTGCCTGCGAGGTGGGCGGTACGCCGCCGTCCCCGAGGAGTCGAGCCCGGAGGGGCCCCGCCCCACCACCCACCCACAGCCCCCGCCCAAGCCCGTCCGGCGATTGAGGACGGACACACCGGCCAACCGTCACGGCACAGGCCAACCCCGACACCACACCCGGCACCGCGCAGCGACCCGCACAGGCCAACCCCGACAACCACACCGGCACCGCGCAGCGACCGGCGCCGGGAAGCGGACCCCCCGAGCCGCCGGAGGCAGCGTCACCCCGTCGCGCGGGACGCGTTCGCGTGGATCGCCGTGCGGAGGTGGTCCGCGAAACCCGGACGCATGGAGTCGTAGAACTCCTTGAAGCGGGCGTCCGACACGTACATGTCGGCCAGACACCGGTGGATCTCGTACGTGCACTCGTAGAACCACGTGGTGATGTGCTGCCGGTGCTCCTCCGCGAGGTCCATCGCGCGTTCGCCCGTCGCCGGCTCGCCGTCCGACATGAGCGCAACGTAACGCGCGCCCCAGTCCGCGGCCTCGGACTGCATCCGCTGCCAGTCCGCCTTGGTGTAGCGGGCGGCGCGCCGCTGGGACTCGGCGTATGTCGCGGTGCCGCCCCAGCGCTGCTCGGCCTCCTCCGCGTACCGCTCCGGGTCCTTGTCGCCGAACACCTCGAACTTCTCCTCGGGCGTGAGGTTGATGCCCATCTTCCGTGCCTCCATTGCCTGTTCGACGGCCTCGGCCATCTTCTGGAGCTCGGCGATCCGGTCGGTCAGCAGTGCGTGCTGGCGCCGCAGGTGATCCCGCGGGTCGACATCCGGGTCGTCGAGCAGGATCGCGACCTGGTCGAGCGGAAAGCCGAGCTCCCGGTAGAACAGGATCCGCTGCAGCCGGTCGAGGTCGGCGTCGTCGTAACGCCGGTGACCTGCATGGCTGCGGCCGCTCGGTGAGAGCAGCCCGATCTCGTCGTAGTGGTGCAGCGTGCGCACCGTCACTCCGGCGAAGCCGGACACCTGTCCCACCGAATAGCTCATGGCTCCCTGCTCCGTCCTGGTCCGCACCTCAGCCTGGGTCCTCACGCCACGTGAGGTGCAAGCCCTTTGATCTAAGGCTTTATGCACTATTTGTGCCGTTATCGTGAGGCCCGTGACGACGACCGACCACGCCCCGCCGGCCACCCCGGTGCGCGCGCTGCTGCCGCTGATCGTTCCCGCGCTCGTCGTCGGCGTCGGCTCGAGCCTCCTCCTGCTGGCCGTGACCGCGATCTCGACCCGGTTCAAGAACGTCCTGTGGGAGGTCCTGCCCGACGCGCTCGGCATCGGCCGGTACTCGTCGCTCTGGGTGATCGTCATGCTGACGGCGACCGGGCTTGCGGTGGGGCTCGTGGTGTGGAAGGTGTACGGGCACGCGGGGCCCGATCCGGCCACGATGGGGCTCGTCGACCCGCCGCTGCCGGCCCCGGTAGTGCCCGGGCTGCTGCTCGCCGCCGTGCTCGGGCTGGCCGGCGGGGTCAGCCTCGGCCCCGAGAACCCCATCACGGCCGCGAACATCGCGCTCGCGGCCTGGCTGGGCCGCAGGGCGATGCGGGGTACGGAAGCGGACCTGTGGGCCGGCCTCGCCGCCGCGGGCACGATCGGGGCGCTCTTCGGTACGCCCGTGGCGGCCGCGCTGATCCTCACCGAGAGCATGGCGGCGCGCCCGGCCCCCGGGGCCCTGTGGGACAAGCTGTTCGCCCCGCTCATCGCGGGCGGGGCGGGAGCCCTGACCACCGTGCTGATCGCGCATCCGACGTTCGATCTCGCACTGCCCGAACTGTCGGGGTCGCGCTGGGGCGACATCCCGGCGGCAGCGGTGGTCGCCTCGCTGGGCGCGCTGGTCGGCATGGCGGCCGTGTACGCGTTCCCTTACGTCCACGCCGCCTTCCGGAAGCTGCGGCACCCCGTCGTGATGGTCACGGCGGGTGGGCTGCTGCTCGGTCTCCTCGGAACCCTGGGCGGGAGCCTGACGCTGTTCAAGGGCCTCGACGAGATGAAGGTGCTGGCCTCGGACCCCACGGGCTGGACGTTCCCTCAGTTCGCGCTGATGGCGGTGGTCAAGCTGACCGCGCTCACGGTCGCGGCGGCGTGCGGGTTCCGCGGCGGCCGGATCTTCCCCTCGGTGTTCATCGGGGTCGCGCTCGGGCTGGGCTTCAGCGCGCTCGTACCCGAGGTGCATCCGACGCTCGGGGTCGTCTGCGCCGTGCTCGGCGTGCTGCTGGCGGTCACCCGGCAGGGCTGGCTGAGCCTCTTCACCGCGGCGATCCTCGCCGCCGACCCGCATGTGTTCCCGCTGCTGTGCGTCGCCGTACTGCCGGCCTGGCTGCTGGTGACCGGACGGCCGCAGATGCAACTCCACGACGACGGCACCTCACTGCGTTGAAAGGCGACCGGACATGGCACCACTGCACAAGGGCGGCACGGACCGCGAGGAGAGCCCGGAGCGGCGCAGGCTGTCGCTCAACCCGTTCTACGGGGAGGCCGATCCGACCGCGTCGATGACCCTGGCTCCGCCGAAGCACCAGCTTCCGGACGGCCCTATGTCCCCCAAGACGGCCTATCAGCTGGTCCACGACGAGCTGATGCTGGACGGCAACTCCCGGCTGAACCTCGCCACGTTCGTGACGACCTGGATGGAGCCCGAGGCCGGGCTGCTGATGGCGGAGTGCCGCGACAAGAACATGATCGACAAGGACGAGTACCCGCGGACGGCCGAACTGGAGCGGCGCTGCGTGGCGATGCTCGCCGATCTCTGGCACGCGCCGGATCCGGCCTCCACGGTGGGCTGCTCGACGACGGGGTCGAGCGAGGCCTGCATGCTCGCCGGGATGGCTCTCAAGCGGCGGTGGGCGAAGCGGAACGCCGACCGCTACCCCGGTCCCGGCGCCCGGCCCAATCTCGTCATGGGCATCAACGTGCAGGTCTGCTGGGACAAGTTCTGCAACTTCTGGGAGGTGGAACCGCGGCTGGTCCCGATGGAGGGCGACCGCTTCCACATCGACCCGCAGGCGGCGGCCGATCTGTGCGACGAGAACACGATCGGCGTGGTCGCGATCCTGGGCTCGACCTTCGACGGGTCGTACGAGCCCGTCGGGGAGGTCTGCGCGGCGCTGGACGCGCTGAAGGAGCGTACGGGCCTGGACGTCCCGGTCCATGTCGACGGGGCGTCAGGCGCGATGGTGGCACCCTTCGTGGACCAGGACCTGGTCTGGGACTTCAGACTGCCGAGGGTGGCCTCGATCAACACGTCCGGGCACAAGTACGGGCTGGTGTACCCGGGCGTGGGGTGGGCGCTGTGGCGCTCGCCGGAGGACCTCCCCGAGGAACTGGTCTTCCGGGTCAACTATCTGGGCGGCGACATGCCGACGTTCGCGCTCAACTTCTCCCGGCCCGGGGCACAGGTGGTCGCGCAGTACTACACCTTCCTGCGGCTCGGCCGCGACGGCTTCCGGGCCGTGCAGCAGACGACCCGCGATGTGGCACAGACCCTGGCCAGGAAAGTCGAGGCGCTGGGCGACTTCCGGCTGCTCACCCGGGGGGACCAGCTGCCGGTCTTCGCCGCCACGACGGCACCGGGAATCACCAACTACGACGTGTTCGACGTCTCCCAGCGGCTGAGGGAACACGGCTGGCTGGTGCCCGCGTACACCTTCCCTCCCCACCGGGAGGACCTGTCGGTGCTTCGATTCGTCTGCCGCAACGGCTTCTCGGCGGACCTGGCGGCGCTGATGGTGGAGGACCTGGGTCGGATCCTGCCGGAGCTGCGGGCGCAGAGCGCTCCGCTGAGCAAGGACAAGGCGGCGGCGACAGGCTTCCACCACTGACGGTGGCGCGTACGGGGACGGGGCGTGGGTCCCGTCCCCCGGACTCCTGGGCCGTCCGTCTCGTCGGAGAACAGGCCCTCGGGTGCCACGTCAGGCCCCGTCCCCCTCATGGGGGATGCCCGTCGCGGGCGGGTTCTCCTCGCTCTCGGCGAGCACCCCGACGAAGGGCTCGCCCTCCCCCGCGAAGGTGTACGCCCCGCCCTCGATCCGCTCGATGAGTCCACGCGTCCAGGTCGCCCCGGCGTCCGCCGAATCGACCCACATGTTCATGATCTCGCCGATGTGACCGAGCTGCTCGGGCCCGTCCTCGGGGGTGTAGTACTCGGTCACCGCCGCGCGCCACTCCTCGAGGCCGCGCACCCGTTCCCTGAGCAGCTCCACGGCTTCGCGCCGCTCCAGGTCCACGATGAAGCCGACGCCGGCGGAGAGCACGTCCATCTTCTGGTCGTACGAGGTCAGGGCCTCACGCAGGAGCGCGAAGTACTCCACCGAGCCCTTCTCGGTGATCTCGTACTCGGTGCGCGGCGGACCGCCGGCCGTCGAGGCCGCGATCTCATGGGCATGCAGCAGTCCCTGCTTCGCCATCTGCTTGAGCGCGTGATAGATCGAGCCGGGCTTGGCGTTGGACCACTCGTGCGCTCCCCAGTACTCGAGATCGCTGCGGACCTGATAGCCGTGGGCCCGCCCGTGCTGTCGCACGGCCCCGAGGACCAGAAGCCGGATCGCTGACATCGCGCGCCCCTCCTACTCAATTTTGACTAGGGTACGCGCGCGGTTCCTGCCCGACAGCGGCGGGGAAACCCCTCCTCACGGCCCCGGCCCGCTCAGGGGACCCACTTGTACTTGCCTCCGCCGACCCATCTCACGTCCGCGGGATCGTCGAGGTCGACATGGGGCAGTCCCGCCTGGTGCGCCAGTCTGATCACATCCAGCATGTCGTAGGCGGTCCCGGCCACCTCCCCGTGGATCTCCACCAGCCGGAACGGCGGATCGTGCGGCACCACGGAGAGGACGACGACCGGGGTGGGGACGAACGCCTCATGAGCATCGTTGGTCATGCTTACAGCGTGTGGCAGAGGTCCGGCGCGCACATGTCGAGCGGACCGGCGGGGCGTACGCGGGACCGTCCCCAGGAGGGCTCGGCGGTCGGGGCCGACGCCACGGCTACCGGACCGTCCCGGGCGCGAGGCCGAGGCCGGTGAACGCGGCCGCGCCTGCGGCGGCATGCTCGCCCCCGGCGAGCAGCAGCGTGCGCGCCGACTGGTAGCGGCAGCCGGCCGCGCCGAACGCCTCCGCGGCGGCGAGCAGCCGCGGCAGATCGCCGTCGAGCAGCGCCTCCGCCCGGTGCACCTGGGCGGTGGCGACCGGGTTGCCGGCGACCATGACCCGGGCGGCATCGACCCGGTCCCGGGCGTCCGGGTGCCCGGCGAGCACCGCCGCCTCGGCCCTGAGCGCCGTGTACCAGTGCAGCCATATCCAGCTGACCCACTTCCACACCCGGTCCGGCTCCGGCGCGACCCGCTCCAGCGCCGCGCTCGTGTCCCCGTGATGGAGCAGAACCATGGCGTCGAAGACCGCACCATAGCCATGGCGGTGCTCCGGTGCGGTGCCCGCCCGGTCGACGACCGCGAGCCAGGTCGCCCGGGCGTCGTGGTCGCCGCGCAAGCCGTGGATCATCGCGACCGACGCGGCGGCCGGGCCCAGGGAGAACGACCGTTGCCGGCCGCTCTGCTCCCACGCATCGAGGAATCTCACGCTGCCTGTGAGTACCTCCTCGACGTTGCCCGCGAACGCATCCGCGACCAGGAGCCAGGACATGGCGTGGTGGCCGACCTCGGCCAGCAGCGGCTGGTCGGCGAGTTGCCTGCCCCACCGGCGGGCCGCCGGCAGCTCACCCACGCCGAGGGCGGTTCCGGCGGCCATGGCGAGGCCGTCCATCAGCTCGTGCGTACCGGCAGGGGTACGCGGTGCCGAAGCCAGTACGTCGATCCGGTGCCGGGCGGCAGCTGCGGCGGCGAAGGCCTCCCCGGCCCAGCTCCGGGCGCCGGAGAGCGCGTCGAGGGCGGCGGACTCCGCCACCGGGTCGCCCGCGCGCCGGGCGAGCTCGACTGCCTGTTCGGCTCGCGCGACCGTCTCCTGCACGGTGTTGTCCGTGGCTCCCTGGACCGCGCCGAAGGCGTCCGCGACCACCGCCGCCTCGGCCAGCGCGACGGCCGCCTCGGCAGCCGGGTCGTCAGCGCCGGACAACTCCCGCGCTGCCGCGAGCATGGCGGTCACCTCGTCCACCGGGGGAATCAGCGTGAACGCACTGGAGAAGCGGTACGCGATGGTGGCGGCGGCCGCCAGGTCGCGGCCGGCACCGGCAGTGTCCCCGGCCCGGCGTGCGGCCTCGGCGGCGGCACGGTGCAGACGGAACATGTCGTCACCGAGCCTGCGGCACCCGGCAACCCCGGCGGCCTGCCGCAGCGCCGCGGCACCGGCGGCGTCGCCGGCGAGCACGGCCGCCTGCTCGTACCGCTGTTGGGCCTCGCCGAGCAGGTTGCGGGTGAACGTCAACTCGGCCATGCACAAGGCGAGGCGGTAGGCGTCCACGCGCTGCTCCGGCCGGCCGGCGACCCAGCCGAGGGCGGACCGGAGATCGTCCGCCATCGCGTCGAACCGGGCGCGCCAGTCCGCGCCGCCGGCTCCCGCGAGGGCGGTCGCGCCGGCCGAGCACCAACCCACATGGCGGGATCGGACGTCCAGCAGCTCGCCGGCGCCGGCGAGCCGCTCCGTCCCGTACTGGCGGATGGTCTCCAGCGCCTGGTACCGGGTGCCGGCCGCGGACGACGTCACGGCGAGCAGGCTCTGCTCGGCAAGCCTGCCGAGCCCGTCGGCAACCGCGGCCGGGTCCAGTGGGGCGAACCCGGCCACCTCGGCGGCCGCCTCAGCCGTGAACGGCACGACGAAAACCGACACCCGCCGCAGCAGCGCCCGATCCTGCGGTTCCAGCAGGTCATGGCTCCAGTCCAGAACCGCCCGCACCGACCGGTGCCTGTCGTCGGCGCGGGGTCCACCGGCCAGGATCCGCAGTTGGTCGGAGAGGCCGGCCGTGAGGCCGTCCACCCCGAGCGTGGGGCACCGCGCCGCCGCCAGCTCGATCGCCAGCGCCATGCCGTCGAGCCGTTCGCAGATGGCCACGACCTGGTCGCGTACCGCCGGATCCGGCGGCCGGCCGGCCGCCGCCGCCCGATCCACGAAGAGGGTCACGGCCTCCGAATCGCCGCCGCCGACACGCGACAGCGGCGGGACCGGGAAGACCCGCTCGAACGGCACCATCATCCGGGCCCGGCTGGTCGTGAGCACCCGCAACCGCGGGCAGGCCGCCAGCAGCCGTTCCAGGAACGGCGCCACCCCGTCGCGTACCTGCTCGCAGTTGTCCAACACCAGCAGCGCCTGACGATCCGCCAGCGCGGCCAGCACCGACTCGTCGATGCCGCGCCCTGGTTGCTCGCCCACACCCACGGCCGCCGCGACCGCCGCCCCCACCCGCCCCGGATCGGTGATCGGGACCAGGTCGACGAACCACACCCCGTCGGCGAAGTCGCCGGCCAGCTCCGCTGCCACCGCCAGCGCGAGCCGCGTCTTTCCCACCCC
This sequence comes from Streptomyces sp. NPDC057445, assembly GCF_042802855.1. Classification (NCBI taxonomy): domain Bacteria; kingdom Bacillati; phylum Actinomycetota; class Actinomycetes; order Kitasatosporales; family Streptomycetaceae; genus Streptomyces; species Streptomyces sp. NPDC057445. Next base: position 85,651 of record NZ_JBHVDH010000010.1, read on the forward strand.
ACCCGGACCGACCGCGTTCACCTGCCGGTGCGCCTTCACCGCCTCTGCCAACTCCCCGCGCTCCCGCACCCGGCCGATGAACGCCGTCAGCGGTGCCGGGAGGCCGGGTGTCGAGGGCGACCGCTCGGCGCGAGCCGACTCGGCCGCGCGCCGGGAGAGCGCCCGCCGATCCGGCACCTCCAGCTTGCGCAGGAGCGAGGAGACGTGCGACTCGACCGTGCGTACGGAGATGAACAGCTGCGCGGCGATCTCCGCGTTGCTGAGGTGCTCCCCGAGCAGTGCGAGCACTTCGGCTTCCCGAGCCGAGACCACTGGACTGGACACCGACTCATTGTCCGTGGTGGTTTCCGTGGTCAGCACGGAGGTGGGCCGCCCCCTGGCCGGGAGAGGCTGTGACCACAGCGATCGAGCGTGACAAGACACAGCGGGTCGACCGTGACCCACGACCACAGGAGTGACCATGACCGGTTCTTCCACCCAGGGGATCAAGACCGTTCTGCATCCCGTGTCCGACCTGGCGAAGGCCAAGGCGGTGTACGCCGCCCTGCTCGGCGTCCCGCCCCGGACCGACGAGCCCTACTACGTCGGCTTCGAGGCCGAGGGCCAGCACATCGGACTGGTGCCGGGCGGTGGACCGCAGGGCCTGACCTCGTCGCTGGCCTACTGGCACGTGCCGGACATCGAGGCGAAGCTGGCCGAGGTGACCGCCGCGGGCGCCACCGTGAAGGAGCCCGCGCACGACGTCGGTGGCGGCCGCCTGGTGGCCACCGTCATCGACCCCGACGGCAACCTCCTCGGACTGCTTCAGGACCGATGAGTTCCGCACCCCGCTCCCGCGATCGGCGCCGTCGCGACACCGAGCACCGGCTCACCCGCGACATCGACATCTGGGTGGCGAGTGCCTCGGCGGACGGTGCGCCGTATCTGGTGCCGCTGTCCTTCGACTGGGACGGCGAGGCGCTGCTGGTGGCCACCCCGACGGACAGCCCGACCGGCAGGAACATGGCCGCCACCCGGGTCACCCGGCTGGGGCTGGGCCACACCCGCGACGTGTCCATGATCGAGGGCGAGGTCGAGGTCCTCGAGATCGACGCACTGCCGCAGGAGCGGGGTGACCGGTTCGCCGCGCGCACCGGCTTCGACCCGCGCGCCCTGGCCACGCCGTACCGCTGGTTCCGTATCACCCCGCGCCGCGTTCAGGCCTGGCGCGAGGTGAACGAGCTGCCCGACCGCGCGCTGATGCGCGACGGCCGCTGGCTGGTCTGACACCCCGGCCGGACGCACCGCCCGGCCGGGACCCGGCGGCTCCCCGGGCCGAAGCCACCCCACTGCTCACGCTCACGACCTGCTCACGCTCACGACGGTCCGCGCCGCCACCGAACTCGGCCTCACATCGAACGACAACCCTCTGACCGAGGCCGTGTGCGCCGGCGCCTCGGCCTCCGACAACCTGGTCGGCTCCCGGCCGCCATCCGATCCGGCCGGGTCCGAACGAAAGACCCGAGCCGCCTCATCCCTCACCGCTCTCCGCGGCCACCAGGTCGAAGGCGTTCTTTCCGTCCAGCGACTCGCGGACGATGTCCGCGTGCCCGGCGTGACGGGCGATCTCCTGAATCAGGTGCAGCATGAGCCACCGCATGGAGACCCGGCCCTCCTTCGGGAACCAGGGCGCGTCGGGCAGCGGGAAGGTGTCGTCCAGGCTGGGCACCGAGCGGATGAACTCCTCGGTCTCCCTGGCCACGCCGTCCCAGAAGGCCAGCAGGCCCGGGATCGTCTCGTCCCCGACGAGCCGGAAGGCCTCGCCCCAGTTCTCCTCGGTGCGCTGCCGCTCGTTCGGCTTCTGCTGCGCCAACCGCAGCCAGTTCAGTTCGACCTCGGCGACATGCTTCAGCAGACCGGACAGCGAGAGCTCGCTCGCGCTCGGGCGGCCGGCCGCCTGCTCCTCGGTGAGTCCGAGCACGGAACGGCGGATCGCCCCGCGCTGCGCCTCGACGAAGCCGATCAGGGCGCCGCGCTCGTCGCCGTGGTTCTCCGCGGGGACATGGGTGACCATGATGAGTGCCTCTCGTGAGATGCGGTGTGTCCTGACATCCCGCAAACTACGCACCCTTGCGGACAGGTTCTGTCCTCAAGTGGAGAGCGCGGGCCTCAGAGCGGAAAACGCGTCCGGCCGTGCTGCACGGAGATCCACTTCTGCGTGGTGAACGCCTCGACCGTCGCGTCGCCGCCCAGCCGGCCGAGCCCGGAGAGCTTCTCGCCGCCGAAGGCCACCAGCGGTTCGTCCTGGATGGTGGAGTCGTTGACGTGGAACATTCCGGTCTCGACCCGCCGCGCGAACCGCACACCCCGCTCCACATCGCGTGTGTGCACGGCGCCACTCAGACCGTACGGGCTGTCGTTGACCATCCGTACGGCCTCCTCCTCGCCGTCGAAGGGGGCCAGCAGCGCCACCGGGCCGAAGATCTCCTGCCGCAGCAGCGGAGAGTCCTCCGGCAGCCCGGCGAGGACGGTCGGCTCGACCAGATTGCCCCGGGTACGGCCCCGGAGCAGCGCCTCTGCCCCGTCCGCCACCGCCTGGTCCACCAGCCCGGACAGCGCCTCGGCCTGGAAGTTGTTGATGACGGGGCCGATCTGGGTCTCCGGGTCCCGTGGGTCTCCGCTACGCAGTTCCGCCACCTTGGCGACGAACTTCCCGGTGAACTCCGCCTCGACGGACCGGTCGACGAGTATCCGGTTCGCGGCCATGCAGACCTGCCCCTGATACACGAAGCGGCTGAAGACCGCGGCCTCGACGGCGTAGTCGACATCGGCGTCGTCGAGGACGACAAACGCGCCGTTGCCGCTGAGCTCCAGGATCGACCGCTTGAAGTTGCTGCCCGCGACCGCCCCGACATGGCGGCCCACGCGGTCCGAGCCGGCGAACGAGATCACCTTGGGGACCGGGTGCTCTATGAGCGCGTCCCCTATCTCGGCGATGTCCGTGACCAGGACGTTGAGCAGACCGGGCGGCAGGCCCGCGTCCTCGAAGATCTTGGCGATCAGTCCGCCGCCGACCACCGGGGTGTTCTGGTTGGGCTTGATGACCACGGCGTTGCCGAGCGCCAGCGCGGGCGCGACCGACTTCAGGGTCACCAGGAAAGGGAAGTTGTAGGGAGTGATCACACCTATGACGCCGACGGGAAGCCGGTAGACGCGGTTCTCCTTGCCGTCCACCGGGGAGGGCAGGATCCGGCCCTCGGGGCGCACCGCCAGCTGTACTGCTTCGCGCAGGAACTCCTTGGCGAGGTGGATCTCGTACGCCGCCTTGAGCCGGGTCCCGCCGAGCTCCTCGGCGATCGCCTCCGCTATCTCGTCCTCGCGCTCCTGGACGATGCGCAGGGCCCGCTCGAAGACGACCCGGCGGGTGTACGGGTTGGTCTCCGCCCAGGGCCGCTGCGCCCGCTCGGCCGCCCGGTACGCCTGGTCGACCTCGGCGACCGTGGCGACGGTGATGGCGGCCAGTTTCTCACCGTTGTACGGATTGAAGTCGATGATGTCCCACGAGCCGCTGCCGGTCCGCCACTCGCCGTCGATGTACTGATGGGCCAGGTCGGTGAAGAAGGACATTCGATCCCTTACTGCAGGCGCAGACGGTGCAGACTCCTGATGGCGTGTCATCGTACTGTCGTTTTATGTAAGTTGGAGGAGGCCGCGCAGCAGGTCGCGGCTCTCCTCGGGACCGGGCGAATCGCTCTGCAGCCGCTCCATCACCCGCTCGTACTGGGCGACCTCTTCACGCTTGTCGAGATACAGCGCACTGGTCAGCTGCTCCAGATAGACGATGTCGGAGAGGTCCGACTCCGGGAAGCGGAGCATCGTGAAGGCCCCGGACTCACCCGCGTGGCCGCCGAAGCTGAACGGCATCACCTGAAGGGTGATGTTCGGCTGCTCGGAGATCTCGATCAGATGCCTCAACTGGCCCTGCATCACCGACCGGTCGCCGTAGGGCCGGCGCAGCGCCGCCTCGTCCAGTACGGCGTGGAAGCGCGGGGCGCGCTCGGAGACGAGCGCCTTCTGCCGCTCCAGTCGCAGCGCGACCCGGCGGTCGATCTCGGCGCGCGGCGCACCCGGCATTCCCCGGGAGACCACCGCGTGCGCATACGCCTCGGTCTGCAGCAGGCCGTGAACGAACTGGACTTCGTAGATCCGGATGACCGAGGCGGCACCCTCCAGGCCGATGTACGTCTGGAACCAGCCGGGCAGCACATCGCCGAAGCTGTGCCACCAGCCCGCCACGTTGGCCTCCCGGGCCAGACCGAGCAGGGAACCGCGTTCCGCCTCGTCCGTGACGCCGTAGAGCGTGAGGAGGTCCTCGACGTCCCTGGCCTTGAAGCTCACCCTTCCCAACTCCATACGGCTGATCTTGGATTCGGATGCGCGGATCGAGTAGCCGGCCGCCTCACGGGTGATACCGCGCGACTCACGGAGCCGCCTCAGCTGCGAGCCCAGAAGGATGCGCCGCACCACGGAACCTCCGCCAGAGCCTTCCGCCTGGGGGTACCCCCATGACTCCCGTGCGCTCACGTCTCCGGCCCTCCCATCGCCTTCGGTGTCACGGAGCACCCCCGAACCCCGAGCCCCGGATTCTGCCACCAAAACGCTTCACCCCGTACTCAATCGATTACGGAAATGGGAAGCGTTCGGGAAGGGCGCGAAAGAAGCCGGGGGAAGAAAAGAGCGTGAAACGGCACGGGGGCGGACAGGACGGGCGCGTGCACGTGCATCTGCCCTTGCATCTGCCTACCGCATTCGGAACCATGGAGCCCGCGCACCTGCGTACTCGTTCGTGCTCGTTCGTGTTGTAGCGTCACAGCCGCGATTCCCGGGAGTGCCTCGCATGGGGACGAATGGATCGACCATGCTCGAGCCGTTACGGCAGGGGCTTCCGCCTATCGATCCCGCGGCCGTCTCCAGCTCCGCCTCCTGCGCCCTACCCGCCCGCTACGAAGCCGTGAGCGGCGCACGGAAGTTCACGAGCAGAACGCTGAACCACTGGGACCTGAGCGACCGCTTCGACGATGTCGCACTCGTCGTCTCCGAAATCGTCACCAACGCGCTGCGCCACGCCCTGCCGCCGGACACTCCGCGGGAACGCGAGCAGGAGCCGCCCGTGCGGCTCCACTTGATGCGGTGGACGGGACGGCTGGTGTGCGCGGTGCGCGACCCCAGCCAGGACAGCCCCGTGGCGGCCGAGGCCGAGGACTCGGCCGAATGCGGCCGCGGCCTGTTCCTCGTCGACTCCTTCAGCGACGGCTGGGGCTGGCACCCGCTGGCCGGGCCGCTGGCCGGAAAGGTGGTCTGGGCGCTGTTCCGGCTACCCTCGGGCGAGTCGCACGACTGACGCCGCACGACCGAGCCCCACGCCGCAGGAGTTGTCCCGTGCCGCGCGGAGATCTACGCGTGTCGACCTCGGCCACGACCCGGAGACGGCCCGGCTTCCGGGTGCCGGCGCGAGCGGGGCTCATGGGCCGCCACCTGGCCTGCCGCCGACCAGATGGTCGAACTCCCCGTCCTTCACACCGAGCAACAGCGCCTCTATCTCGGCCGGCGTATAGACGAGCGCCGGCCCGTCCGGGAAGCGCGAGTTGCGCATCGCGACATCCCCGCCGGGCAGTTTCGCGAACTCCACGCAGGAACCCTGCGAGTTGCTGTGGCGGCTCTTCTGCCAGACGACTCCGTGAAGCTCTGTGGCCGCCATGCCGTTGTACACGTGGTGCACAGGACGCTCCCCGAGTTACAAGGTGCAAGTGTCAACTGTCTCGGATCATAGCTGCGTTCATATGCGAATGCATGAGCAGATGCACGTGCACGAGGTGTGTCCCTTTGGTTACAGCACCGGTCAAGCCCCCGCTCACAAGCGTTCCGGCGTGACCTCCAGCGCCCTCATGACATGCGAGCGCCGACCGCCTCCCATGATCCTGTGCGCCATCCGCCGGGCCGGATCGTCCGGATCGAACCCCTCGTGCACGAGAAAGAGACGCGTTCCGCGCCCTTCCGGCTCCAGCATCCGGTAATTGTCCGGTCCGCGCTGGCCCCAGGGTCGCTGTCCGCCCAGCGGACACGGAGCATCCGCTCCCGTTCGAAAGCGAGCACCTCCGCCTTGACGGTCCCGGAGAACCCGGTGTCGGGGCAGGGCACGGAGGTCGTCGTGCAGCGACGGCCCACTGCGGGCCGGAGGGCGACACCGCCCGCTCCGCGAGAGGCGACGGGCATCAGCCACCGGGCGATGAGCTCGGGTTCCGTCAGCGTGCGCCGGACCTTGGCGGGCGGACGGGCCAGGAGCTGGCCGACCCGGATGGTGGTGAGGTAGTGGTGAGGTATTCGTCACGGCCTTCCGGACGATCGGAGTTCATGACTCGTCGTCAGGCATATGGTCCAGCAGTTCGCCGAGCCCTTGAGCCGGTCGCGCCAGAACCGCTCGTACGGATGGAGCCGGTCCTGTACGTCGGCGAGCGGAGCGGCTTCGAGGCTGTGGATACGCTGCCTGCCGGAGCGCTCCTCGGACACGGGTCCGGCCTCCCGCAGCACCTTGAGGTGCTCCGAGAGGCTCGGCCTGCGCATGTCGAAGTGATCGGCGTCGGCCTGGACGGGCCGCGGGCCGTCCTCGCGCAGCAGCCGGAGCACTTCGCGGCGGATGGTGTTCGCGAGCGCGGCGAAGAGCAGGTCCACGCTTTCACCGGTGGTGACCATGGGGCCTGCCGTCTTCCTGCTCCGTCCTCCGTCCTCTGCGTCTTCTGCGGCTTCTCGGGGGCGACCTTGGGCCGGCGGCCGGGCGGCATCCGCAGATCGGCGGTGACCGCGAAGCCAGCACCTCGCGGTAGAGGTCGAGCGCGCTCCTGGTCGGAGACGGGAAAGGTGACGAAGCAGGCGTGGGTGATGTTCCCGGGCTCACGATGGGCAGGAATTCCCCTACACGTGAAGCGTAGGGAAATTCCTACGCTTCATCGGGACGACGAGTAGGGCAGCAGCGCCATCTCGCGCGCGTTCCTGACCGCCCGCGCCAGCAGGCGCTGCTGCTGCGCCGAGACCCGGGTGACACGGCGGCTGCGGATCTTGCCGCGGTCGGAGATGAACTTCCGCAGCAGGTCGGTGTCCTTGTAGTCGATGTAGCTGATGTCCGCCGCGTCCAGGGGATTGGGGCGCGGCTTGAGGGGCTTGCGGTCGGATCGGCGCGGGGCCATGTCATACCTCCAGCAGGGAGTCGAAAGCGGGCGGCAGGCGCTTCCACGCCTCCGGTCCCGCCGCGTATTCGGCGTCGGTCAGCAGGCACGACTCCAGGAGCTCCGCCAGGCCGTCCCGGTCGAGGCCCGGTGACGTGAAGACCAGGTGCTGACAGCAGTCCCCGTGCTCGGGATGCCAGTCGAGAGCGGCCGCCGCGCGTCGCACGGGCGGGACCATCTCCCACGCCGCGTCGGGAAGCGAGGCCAGCCAGGGGCCGGCGCTCTCCACGCAGAGGGCGCCTCCCGCCGCGTCCCAGGCCAGCAGGGTGTCCGGCCGGTCCGCCAGCCAGAACCGGCCACGACTGCGGGCTGCGGCACAGGTCAGGTCCTCGAGCGCCGCATAGAGCCGCTCGGGGTGGAACGGCCTGCGACGGTGCCATACGTAGGTGGCGACCCCGCACTCGTCGGCCTCCTGCGGCAGCAGCGCGCACGCCGGGTGCTGCGCGGCCGCGGCCGCCTCGACATCGAAGCCGGCGAGAGCGGCTTCGGCCAGTTCCCCGCTCTCCAGGCGGACCTGCCTGGCCGTCGGGTGCAACTGGGCCAGTAGCGCCCGGTCCTCCCCGTCGGCCTCGTCGTTGTCGGCGAGGGCGAGAACGGGCGCGTACTCCAGCTGCCGCGCCCAGGTGTCGGCCACCGTGCGCCGGTCCGTCGCCGCGGCGGCGAGACCCGCGTCCATCAGGTCGTCGCCGTTGGCGAGATACGGCAGCAGCAGGGCCGGGTCGACGGCGGTGATCACTCCGGTGAGGCGCAGCCGCCCGTCGCCGTGCGCGGCCACGACCTCGGCCATCGCCTTGGGCTCTACGGAGTCCCACAGCTCGACCACCGCGAGGCGGGTCGTCCCGTCGTCGGCGAGCCGCTCCAGCTCGGGCAGGAGGTCCTCGCGCAGCGCGCAGCAGGCGCAGTCGTTGGCGAGCGGCGCCTCGCCGGTGGACAGGACACCGGTGGCGTCACGGACGGTGCGTACGACCGTGCCACGGGACGCGGTCGAAAGGTCGTGGTGGAGCGCGACGCTGCCGGGCACGGCGGCCAGCAGCTTCCCGACCGTGGCCGTGCGGGCGTCGGAGTGGAGCCCGCCCACGAGGGCGACGGACAGCATCAGCGGGCCTCGCGCTGTCCGTAACGCCGCTCGAAGCGTTCCACGCGTCCGGCCGTGTCGAGCACGCGCGCCGTCCCTGTGTAGAAGGGGTGGCTCTCGGAGGAGATCTCGACGTCGACGACGGGGTACGTGTTTCCGTCCTCCCACTCGATCGTCTTGTCGCTGGTCATGGTGGAGCGGGTGAGGAAGGCGAAGTCGGCGGCCCTGTCGCGGAAGACGACGGGCCCGTAGGCGGGGTGGATTCCTGGCTGCATCGGTAGCGGGCCTCCTTCTGGGCGGGTTTCTGGGCGGGTTCTGGGCGGGTCAGCGCTCTTCGCGGAAGTCGACGTGCCGGCCGACGACCGGGTCGTACTTGCGCAGGGTCATCCGGTCGGGGTCGTTACGACGGTTCTTGCGGGTGACGTAGGTGTAGCCGGTCCCCGCGGTGGAGCGGAGCTTGATGATCGGGCGTAGTTCGTTGCGGGCCATGTTGCTAGGATAAATGGAAATGGTTTCCATTTCCAATGAAGGAGAGTGTGACGTTGTCCGCACGCTGCCAGCTGACCGGGGCCGAGCCAGGCTTCGGCAACCGCATCTCCCACTCGCACCGGCGCACCTCGCGGCGCTTCGACCCGAACATCCAGCGCAAGCGCTACTGGCTGCCGAGTGAGGGCCGCCACGTACGGCTCACGCTCAGCACGAAGGCGATCAAGACGGTGGACAGCATCGGGATCGAGGCCGCGGTGGCCCGGATCCGCGCCCGGGGAGTGAAGATCTGATGGCGAAGAAGAGCAAGATCGCGCGCAACGAGCGGCGCAAGGCGGTCGTCGCGCGGTACGCCGCGCGACGCGCGGAACTGAAGGAGATCGTGCGCCGGCCCGATACGCCGGAAGACGCACGACGTGCGGCGCAGGCCGAGTTGCGACGTCAGCCGCGCGACGCGAGCGCGACCCGGGTCCGCAACCGGGACGCGGTCGACGGCCGGCCGCGCGGCCACATGCGGAAGTTCGGGCTGTCGCGGGTGCGGCTGCGGGAGCAGGCGCACGCCGGGTTCCTCCCGGGAGTGACCAAGTCCTCCTGGTAGCAGGGCTGGTAGCTTGGCGCGGTCCTGCAAGCCATCAGGGGGAAAGATCGTGCACAAGCTCGTACGAACCGGAGTTGCCGCGGCGGGTCTCGCCGCCGCCCTCGCGCTGACCGGCTGCGGCAGCGGCGACGACCCCGCGGACAAGGATCGCGGCGAATCGTCGGCCGTGCCGAGCGGGGCGACCGGCGGCGGGTCCGGCGGCAGCTCCGGCTCCGGCGGCGCCAAGGCCGCGGACCTCGAAGGCACATGGGCGGGCCTGGGCAAGAGCCAGGTCATCGCCCTGTCGGTCAAGGACGGCCACGCCACGCTCCTCGCCGGTCAGCATGTCTGCAACGGCGCGGCCAAGGACGGGGACAAGGTGACGCTGTCCCTGAAGTGCACGGACGGCGACACGGAACGCACGTCGGGCTCGGTCGAGTCCAACGACGGGAAGACCGTGGTCGTGTCCTGGTCCACGGGCGCGAAGGACACGCTCACGAAGACGGAGCCGGGCGACGGCTTCCCTTCGGGCCTGCCCACGGGCCTCCCGACGGAGCTGCCGACGCCGCTCCCGACGTCCTGACGCGCTTCGTTCCGACGCGCTTCGTCCGGCCCGGGCCTGCCGGGCGTCCGACAGCCCGGCCTTCCGCTCCGCGGGGGCCGGGCACCGGACGCGGCCCTGCGGCCTCGACGCCGACCAGGCGACTCACCGCCCGCCGCCGTGGACGAACTCCTGCCGGAACCGACAACCCCGCCTACCACTCCACGAGGTCCCGGCACCGGACGCGGCCCGCCGGACCCGGCCCGGCCAACGGCTGAACCCGCAGCCGTCACCGCGCCGGACGCATCCGCGACCTGGGACGCATCGACACCGGCCAGGCGACTCACCGCCCGCCGCCGTGGACGAACTCCTGCCGGAACCGACAACCCGGCCTACCACTCCACGAGGTCCCGGCACCGGACGCGGCCCGCCGGAGGCAGCCGCGACGTGGGACACCTCGACGCCGACCGTGGCCGCCTCGACGAACTCGCCGCCGTTCGCGTGTCCGGGTGCCCGGTTTCGGGGTCCTACCGGTGCTCCCCGCCGGGGAGCTCGTCACGGGTGCTGCCCGGTGGCATACGAGCCGTGTCGGCGGCTGTCGTGCCATGGTGCCAGCCCTCGGCGTCGGTGGCGCCGCGCACGCGGGTCCTGACCGTCTCGGGGAAGAGGCGGTCCGCATGGGCCGTGACCGCGACATCCCGTGCGGCGAGGACCGGAAGCAGATCGCCCGTCCCGGCCTCCTCCGTGACATGCGACGCGGACTCGGTGAGCCGGGTGCCGATGCGGTCGGCGTAGGCCAGGAAGAAGGACTGGCGGAAGGTCTTGGTGCGCTTGCGGCCCCCGGCGCGCTGGGAGGCCTCCGCGCGGGTCATCGCCGTCGTGCCCTGGACGAGCAGGGACGTGTACAGAAGCTCGACCGCGTCCAGATCGGAGGCGAAGCCGACCACCGTGGAGAAACCGAAAGCGCTGTTCCAGACCGCGCGGCAGCGGTTCGCCGAGGCGACGGCGCCGAGAAGGATCGCCTTGGCGGTCTCGTACGGCGGGTCGACGCCGATACGGCACGCGCCGGGCACGTCCGCACGATGGGTACGCGCCGCGAGCAGCGCCTCGTCGACGCTGTGGCGCGCCATCAGCTCCTGCGCCTTCGCGGTGAGCGCCTCGGCCTCCTCAGGGAAGCCGGTGGCCTCCGCCTTGGCGAGGAGCCCGCGGATCCTGACCAGCATGCGGGGCTCGTTCCCCGCCGCAGGTGGCAGATGCAGGGGCGAGCCTGGCACCGGGCCGACCGGTTCGATCGCGGGGAGCCGTACGAGCAGCCGGTACAGCTCCAGCACCGCCGTCGCCCAGGAGAACCGGTCCGCGGGCGCCTTCGGCGCTGCCGAGGGCAGCCCGGCCAGCTGCGCGGCCCAGCGCGGGGGCAGTTCCTTGCCGTAGCGCCGCGTCTCGCTCCTGATCAGCCAGGCGGCCAGCTGGGTGTGCGCCTCATCGAGGTCGCGCCGGACGATCCGTACGACATCCGCGGGCTGCCAGCCGCGCTCCCAGGCCCGGCGTACGAACTCCTCACCGCGCCGCGTCAGTTCCGCGTCCGAGGCCGGGTCGGCGGCCAGCAGCGAGGCGCCGGTGTCGAGCGCGTCGTCGTCATCGGCGTACAGCGCACCGCCGAGCGCCCGCTCCACCACATTCACGTCGAGGGAGCCTACGCGACGGCGGTCCCGGGCCGCCCGAGCCGTCCGGGCAGGCGAGGGGCCGGCCGCTCCTACCGGGGCCGCGGTGGGAGCAGACGGCGTCCGCCGCAGCCATCTTCATCCACAGCCTGTGGATATCGAACTGCCGCGCGACCCTCCGGCTGCGTGCCCGCCCGGAAAGGGACGCCGGGCAGCCGATGCCGAGCGAGCGGCCCCGCCTCCGGCCCGGATCGGTCCCGGCGGTCCCCTCGGTCCCGGCTTCGGTCCCGGCTTCGGTCCCGGCGCCCCGCAGGCCATGTCCCCGCTGCCGCCCCCGACTCCTCAACGCCCCCCGTACCGTGGCCTCATGGGTGAGAACAAGCAGCGCATGCTGGCCGGTGACTGGTACCTGCCCGACGACCCCGAGCTCGCCGCAGACACGGAGCGCCGCTTCGCGCTCTGCGCGGCCTACAACGCGAACGGCGGTGCGGCGCCCGCCGACCGGGCCGGGATTCTGGCCGAACTCCTCGGCTCGGTCGGCGCCGACGTCCGCGTCCGGCCGCCGTTCCAGTGCGATTTCGGCAGGTACATCACCATCGGCTCCGGTACGTTCGTCAACTTCGGAGCCGTCTTCCTCGACGTCGCGCCGATCACGATCGGCGCGGACGTCCAGATCGGACCGAACGTCCAGTTGCTCACCCCCACCCATGAACTGGACCCCGATCGGCGACGCGAGGGCTGGGAGAAGGGCGAACCGATCACCATCGGCGACAACGTGTGGCTGGGCGGCGGCGTCATCGTCTGCCCGGGGGTCACGATCGGCGAGAACACGGTGGTCGGGGCGGGGGCCGTGGTCACGAAGGACCTGCCGCCGGGCGTGCTCGCGGTGGGGAACCCGGCCCGGGTGGTGCGCCGGATCACGGCTTGATGATCAGCTTGCCCCGTACGTGCCCCGCCTCGCTGAGCTGCTGGGCCTTCGCGGCGTCCGCGAGCGTGAAGGTCCCCGCGACCGGAAGGCTCAGACGGCCGTCGGCGGCGAGACGCGCGTGCTCCGCAAGCCCCTCCCGGACCCGCTCCGGCGGTGTACCGCCCGCCGAGAACCGCACTCCGTGGTCGGCGGCGTTCATGTCGGCGATGGTGACGACGCGGTCGGTCGTGCCGCCGCGCAGCTCGATCGAAGCGGGCAGGGCGTCCTTGCCCGCTGCGTCGAAGACCGCGTCGACACCGTCGGGGGCGACGGCGCGCACCCGCTCGACCAGTCCCTCCCCGTACGCCACCGGTATCGCACCGAGCGCGCGCAGATCGTCGTGGTTGCCGGGGGACGCGGTACCGACGACCGTCGCGCCGAGCGCGACCGCCAGCTGAACCGCGACCGACCCGACCGCGCCGGCGGCGCCGTGCAGGAGCAGCGTCTCTCCGGCCTTGAGACCGAGCTCGTCGAGTACACGCTGGGCGGTCTCACCCGCGACGGGCAGGGACGCGGCCGATTCCCAGGAGAGCCCGGCGGGCTTGGGGGCGATGTCCCCGGCGATGGCGTACTGGGCGTACGCACCGGTCTTTGTCCAGCCGAACACCTCGTCACCGACGGCGGCGTCGGTGACGCCGTCGCCGAGCGCGTCCACGACGCCGGCGAACTCCAGGCCGGGCGTCGCGGGGAACGTCGTCGGGTAGTGCTGCTCGACCCAGCCGTAGCGGCGCTTGTGGTCGAGCGGGTTGACACCGACGGTGACCACCTTGACGCGTACTTCGCCCGGACCGGGCTCGGGCCTGCGCGTCTCGGTGTGGCGCAGCACCTCAGGGCCGCCGAACTCCTCGTAGACGATCGCTCGCATCGTTCCCGCCGATTCCGCCGATTCCGTTGCTTCCGTTGCTTCCGTTGTTGCTTCCGTTGCTTCGGTCAGTTCCATGCCGGGCTCCCAATGGCCGGGGTGCTGTTGACCTTTCCAGCCTCGGTCGGCGACGGGCCCGGCCCGGCCCTCCTTTGGGACAGTCCGTACTGGCCGAAAGACCGGCCGCCCGCCCGAACCTCACGATTACGCTGATCCGCATGGAGCTGACCGGAGCCGTGCCCGCCCTGACCGCCGCCTACGACGTCATCCGGCAGCCGCTCGGCGAGATCCTGCCCCGGCTGTCGTCCGTCCTGTCCGGGCTCGTCCCGCACCGGGCGGCGGCCGAGCTCTCCACCCACTGCGCCCACTCACCGCTCAAGGCGCACGGGGAGCCGGAGATCGTGGACCGCACGACCACGGCCGACCTGGCCCCGCTGCTCGCGTCGGGGATCGCCGGCCGGCCGTGGCAGGGGACCGTAGGTTTCGGTGGAGCCGAGCGGCCCGTCCTCGCCGTCACCAGCGACGCGACCCCGCGGGGTGCGGTCCTGGTGCTGGTCAGGGACGACCACACCCCGGTGGACGAGGCGGTCGTCGCCCTCGTCCAGGCCATGTGGGACCTGGTGACCAGTCATTTCGAACGGCTTTCCGCGGAGGCCGTGCCTGGGGCGCTGGCCCGCTCCAGGACAGCGGCCCAGACCCGCGCCCGGGTGATCGCGGAGCTCGGCGAGACGCATGCCGCGTCGCTCACCGGGCTGCTGGGCGTGCTGCGCAGCCGCAGTCTCGACGACGGCGCCGCCCGTGCCGCGGCGACCGATCTGGCCGTGTCGGCCCTGGTCGAGCTGCGGGCCGAGGCGGAGCGCGACCAGGAGATCGCGGAGGAGCCGGCCGGGCAGGCCTTCGCCCGGCTCGCCGCCTCGCTGAAGCCGCTGGTGCGCTACAGCTCCGTCCGCCTGGAGCTGGCGGAGCCGGAGAACTCCCGGACGCTGGCCGCCGACGTGGCGCACACCGCGCGGGCGGTCGTCCGGGCGGTACTGCTGGCCGTGCTGGAGCAGGAGTCGCTGACGCGTGTGCACGTCGGCTGGCAGCTCGACGACCGGGAGCTGCGGACGACGGTACGGGACGACGGTCCGGGGACTCTCGGCGCGGGCGCCCTCGCTCCTGGCCGGGTCGTCGAACGCCTCGACGTGCTGGGCGGGCGCCTGGAGCTGGACGCAGTGCCCGGCTGGGGCACGACCGTCATCGCGACCGTCCCGCTGGGGGCCTCGACGACGCCCGCCGCCGATCCGCTCACCACGCTCGGCAGCCGCGAGGTCGAGGTCCTGACCCACCTGGCGCTCGGCCACCGCAACCGCGTCATCGCCCAGGAGCTCCACATCAGCGAGTCGACGGTGAAGTTCCATGTGGCGAACATCCTGACCAAGCTGGGAGTGGGCTCGCGTGGGGAGGCGGCGGCACTGTTCCACGCGGCGGCGTAGCCCGGCGGCTGCGCGGCGCGGAACCTGCCGGCTCGGTGCGCCAGGACGGAACCTGCCGGCTCGGAGGCTCGGAGGCTCGGTGCGCCAGGACGGAACGTGGCGGCCGTACGCCGGGCGCCTCGGCCCTCCGTGCCCGCGTGGCAGAGCGCCGCGTACGGGCCGCTGTCAGTGTGCGGTGCCAGACTCGCACCCATGACCGAACGGTGGGCCCTGGCCCCGGCCGAAGGTGACGGGGCGCTGCTCGTCCCCCTCGGCCCCGACGGGCTGCCCGCCGGTCCCGTGCTGGCCGAGCCGGATCTCGTCGCGGCGGTCCGGGCGCGTCCTGACGTCGGGCGGGACGGGCGGTGGGTGTGGCGGTCCACCGCCGAGATCTATCCAAAGCTGCTCGCCGCCGGGCTCCGGGTCGAGCGGTGCTACGACATCGAGGACGCCGAACTGCTGCTCCTCGGGCACGAGGGGCGGCTCGGCGAGCCCCGGTCGGCGGCGGCGGCCTGGGCACGGCTGCGTCACGCGCCCGTACCGTCCGATCCCCCGCAGCGATCCGCCGAGCCGGGATCGCAGTCCTCGCTGTTCGAGCCCCAGCCGGTGCCCGTCCCGTTCGAGGGTCTGCTCGAGGTGTACGCCGATCAGCAGCGAAGACACGAGGCCGCCGAGCACCCCGGCCGGATGCGGCTGCTGACCGCCGCCGAGTCGGCGGGCATGCTGGTGGCCGCGGAGATGAACCGGTCGGGGATGCCGTGGCGCGCCGACGTCCACCGGGGGGTGCTGCACGAGCTGCTCGGTGAGCGGTACGCGGGAGGCGGCGAGCCCCGCCGGCTCGCCGCGCTCGCGGACGAGGTGTCGGCGGCCTTCGGACGGAGGGTACGGCCCGACCTGCCGGCCGATGTGGTGAAGGCCTTCGCGCAGGCGGGCATCAAGATCCGCTCGACGCGCCGCTGGGAGCTGGAGGAGATCGACCACCCGGCGGTCGAGCCGCTGATCTCGTACAAGAAGCTGTACCGGATCTGGACGGCCCACGGCTGGGGCTGGCTCCAGGACTGGGTCAGGGACGGCCGGTTCCGGCCCGAGTACCTGCCCGGCGGCACCGTCTCGGGCCGCTGGACGACCAACGGCGGAGGGGCGCTGCAGATCCCCAGGGTGATCCGGCGTGCGGTCGTCGCCGACGACGGCTGGCGGCTGGTCGTCGCGGACGCCGACCAGATGGAGCCGCGCGTGCTCGCCGCGATCTCCCGTGATCCGGGCCTGATGGAGGTCGCGGGCCACGAGGACGATCTGTACACGCGGCTGTCGGACCGCGCGTTCTCCGGCGACCGCGCCCACGCGAAACTCGCTCTGCTCGGCGCGATCTACGGCCAGACCAGCGGGGACGGACTGAAGAACCTGGCCGCGCTGCGCCGCCGTTTCCCCCTCGCCGTGGCGTACGTGGACGACGCGGCCCGTGCGGGCGAGGAGGGCAGGCTCGTCCGCACCTGGCTCGGGCGCACCAGCCCTCCGGCGGCAGGCGCGGGCGACGACGACGAGGCGGGCATTCCCCAGGAGGGCGGTGCAGAAGAGGATTCCGCACAGGGCGGCGAGTTCGTACCCGGATACGCATCGTCCAACGCCCGGGCCCGCGGCCGCTTCACCCGTAACTTCGTGGTCCAGGGCAGCGCCGCCGACTGGGCGCTGCTGATGCTCGCCGCGCTGCGCAGGGAGACGGCCGGGATGCGGGCCGAGCTGGTCTTCTTCCAGCACGACGAGGTGATCGTGCACTGTCCCGCGGAGGAGGCTCCGGCGGTCGCCGAAGCGATCCGCGCGGCCGGGGACCTGGCCGGGCGGATCGCGTTCGGGGACACACCGGTGCGGTTTCCGTTCACAACGGCCGTGGTGGAGCGCTACTCCGACGCCAAGTGACGCTCCTGGCCCGCTTGCTCGAGCGTGTTCCACTGCGCGCCGGTGGCGTCGGCCTGAGCCGGTGCATGGTCAGCGCGGGTTCGTCGCGGGTGGCGGCCTCGTGCCGGGCGGCGGAGTCGAACGCCGTGACCACGGCCCGTCGCCCGTCGGGCCGGACGGTGTCGGCGGCCCGGGCACGACTCCCTTCCCGCTCTTCTCACCTGGCAGCCCGGTGGGATGCCCGGTGCGGCCGACCGCGACTCCAGGAACTCCTCCCGCCGGCCGCTCCTCGTCCCCACCCTGCTCCCTCTTGGCTGTGCCGCTCCCTCATCTCTCTGACGCGATGGCCGGTGACGAATGTTCCAGACCGATTCGGCGAGGGCTCCGGGCGCTCGCAGCGCCGGGTGCCGCGGCGTTGTCCAGGGCCGTGACGCGGGCCTTCCGCCGGAGGGTCAGCCGAGCCGCCGTACGGGTGCACCCGCGAGGAACGCCTGGATGTCCTCGACCGCCTGGCCGTAGTAGGTCTCGTAGTTGCCGCGGGACACATAGCCGAGGTGCGGGGTCGCCAGCAGGCGCGGCGCGGTACGCATCGGATGGTCGGCCGGGAGCGGTTCGATGTCGAAGACGTCGATCGCCGCGCCGGCGATGGTGCCGTCACGCAGCGCGGCGAGGAGGGCGTCCTGATCGACGATCGCCGCCCGGGAGGTGTTCACCAGACAGCTCGTCGGCTGCATCAGACCGAGCTCCGCGGCCCCGAGCAGACCACGGGTGCGCTCGCTCAGCGCCAGGTGTACGGAGACGAAGTCACTGGTCGCCAGCAGTTCTTCCTTGGACGCGGCGAGGCCGGTGCCGACCTCGTCGGCACGCTCCTTGGTGAGGTTCTGGCTCCAGGCCACGACGTCCATGCCGAAGGCGAGCCCGATGCGGGCCACCCGGCTGCCGATCTTCCCGAGACCGAGCAGACCGAGTCGGCGTCCGTGCAGATCGGCACCCAGCGTGGACTGCCAAGGTCCGCCGCTGCGCAGTGCCGTGGACTCGGGCACGATCCCGCGGGCGAGGCCGAGCAGCAGCGCCCAGGTCAGCTCGACGGGCGGGGTGGAGGAGCTGGTCGTGCCGCACACGGTGACCCCGTGCCGCTCGGCAGCGGCGAAGTCGATCACGGAGTTGCGCATTCCGGAGGCGATCAGCAGCTTCAGCCTCGGCAGCCTGGCGAGCAGGTCCGCCGGGAAGGGCACGCGTTCGCGGAGTGTGACGACGATGTCGAAGCCGACCAGTGCGGCGGCGAGTTCGTCGTCCGTGGCGAAGTGCTCGGAGAAGGAGACGACATCGACGTCGTCGGCGACGGGAGACCAGTCGGCGACGGTGGTCGCAACGGACTGGAAGTCGTCGAGCACGGCGCAGCGAAGTCTCACGTCGGCCTTCTCCATCTTGTCCGTCCTCCGTCTTTCGTACAGGCGCCCAGCGGATCTTCAGACCGTAGCGTCTGCGGCAGAGTTGCGGACCGCCCCCGGACGTGGACTCGGAGCACATCCACTGCCACCGCCGGCGGGCGGCAGCGGCGCCTCCGCCCGTGCTGGATCACGGTTGCCCCGGAAGGCCGGAACGGACGCGAATACGCCCTCAGCGCGTGGAGGATGCGGTCGCACCCGGGTCACGCCGCGTCCCACTGGTGCGCGTGGCCTCCCCGCCACTCGACCCAGTTCGGGTCGTCGAGGAGGTCCCAGGCGTCAGGGAGTCCGGCGCGCCGCAGGAACTCGATCACGTCTCTGTCGTCGTGAGCGAGGCCCACGATCTCTCCGCGCACGGTGACCCGCCGCCCCCCGGACGGGGACGTCTGGTGCACAACGACGGGTGCGGCCATGCATCCAGGGTGCCCCCGCCGTGGGGTGATCGCAGCTGGGCGGGCGACGGGCGGCCGGCGTAACTCACGGCGGCCGGCGGCCCGCTGCCACGGCCGGACGGCTACGAGGTGTGGCTCAGCTCCTTGCTGCGGACTCTGCCCACCATTTCCGCGATCTGGGCGCGCGAGCAGAGTCCGAGTTTGCCGAAGATCCGCGTCATATGGGATTCGATGGTCTTGGGGCTGAGCGAGAGCGAGCGGGCGATCTGCTGGTTCGTGCGGCCGTTGCTCACCAGGACGGCGATCTGCCGTTCGCGTGCGGTGAGCACGGCGAGCGGTTCCGCGGGATCCTCCGGTCCTGGTTTCCCCGCAGGGCCGGTGCCGTGTGTGCTCGCGCAGGACGGACATCGATCCCGCGCTTGCACCTGCGAGGGCACCCGGACCCTGGTGGTGAACGGTACGTAGCAGACGTCGCAGGCGATGGAGCCGGGACCGTGACCGGGACCGGCACGGTTCAGGTCCTTCAGCGCGGCGATGAACCGGGGCGAGCTGCCGAGTTGCCGCTCTTTGCCGGCCATCACTCCCGCCGCATTCAATTTGGTCAGGAAAAGATCCAGCACTTCGTGCACCGGGCCCGGCCCGGCAGCGCGGGAGCGGAACCCGGAGAGCAGTGCCGGATCGAATCCGGGATCCTCCCAGCGGAGCCCCAGCGCATAGGACCAGGACAGCCGGTCCGAGACCGCAAGCGCGGCCTGTCGGTCCGTAAGGGCGTCCGCAACCTGGAACATGGAAACCAGGGCTAACGAACCCACGGTCCAGCGCGGCGATATCGGCGTACCGAACGCCAGGGCAAGCTCCTCGCCGGACAACAACACCTCGAGACGGTCACGGACGACCACAGGAAAGGGCCTTGGTTTTCCGGAGTACTTCACCCTCACCGCATGCACGACCTCGACCGGCGGACGCGGCCACAACCGCGATACCAGCAACATCCCATCGCCCCCGTATCTGCGGCCGGGATAGGATGTGCCGACCGCGACGGTAGCGATGCTGTCGGAAAGTTGACGAAGAAGCAACCGCCTTCTTCCCGCAACGTGGAATCGCTGCGAACCTTCACCATTTCCGCTGGTGGACGGCGGATGGCAGGTCATTGGCCCTCCGTTGCGGCATGGCCTTACAAGGCCGAAATGAATGAAGAGGCAACTACTTCACACGATCCCCCCAGCGCTGCCCGATGGCTGGAATCCGCCGGGGCGGGCCGGCTCCTGGCGTCGAACGCTCAAGGTCAACGGATGTCAATAGCCCGGGAGTAAGGGTTTTCCCGCCTCGCACCTCCTCACCGACGCGGGATAGCGTGCCACGCACGGCCGGCCGGCGTTCGCACGTATGCGGCGCCGGTCGGCCGCCAGGAGCCAATCTCCTTGGAGGGGAAATGAGCAAGGATTCCGTCGAGCTTCTCGAGAGTGTCGGCGCCGGGGAAATAAAGCATCCCGGCGGCACCCTGCTGGCCCATCTGCTGCGGGTCGAGGCCAAACTCGAGCAATGGGGCGCAAGGGAAGACGTCCGGGAGGCGGGACTGACTCACGCGCTCTTCGCACCGGACGGCTCCCCCGACCCGATGTATTCGATGCTCGATCTCTCAGAACGCCCCCGGGTCGCCAAAGTGATCGGCGATGCGGCTGAAAGCCTCGTATATCTCTACGGCGCCATGGACCGTAAGTACACCTACCCGCACCTGAACGACGAGTCGGACCACTGGCGCGACCGCTTCACCGGTGAGATTCGGACACTGTCGCAGCAACAAATCCGTGACCTGATGGAAATCAGCGTGGCGAACGAATGCGATATCGCGAGCCACAATCCGGTGTTCCACGCCAAGTACGGCCCTGAATTCCTCGAGCTCTTCACCCGGATGCGTCCGACCCTCAGCGACGACGCCTGGGACGAGGTCCAGAACGTTCTGGCCTGACCGCCGTCGCACTCCGCGGGAACCGCCCGCCTCCCGGCGCGCTCGACCGGCTGCGCCGTGGGGCGGGCGATCAGGATGCCCTGAGCCCGTGCGTCCGCATCCACGCGTCCGTCTCCAGCAGCGGGATCAGGAGATGAGCGGTTCCCGCGTGGGTCATCGTCCGCCCCTCGCTCCCCGCCAGCTCCAGGACTCTTTCCACGTCGAGGAGTTCGGCCAGGGGCGAGGTCCGGTCATCCAGCAGCGCCCGCACCGCCCTGCGCACCGCGGCCTCATGAGCGGGATCGTGCGCCGCCGGATAGGCCGACTTGGGGCGCATCAGCACCCGCTTCGGCAGCAGATCCGCGGCAGCCATCCGCAGCAGGGACTTCTCCCTCCCGTCCGCGGTCTTCATCGACCAGGGCACGTTCCACACGTACTCCACCAGCCGGTGATCGCAGAACGGCACCCTCACCTCCAGGCCCACGGCCATGCTCATCCGGTCCTTGCGGTCCAGCAGCATGGCGAGAGGGCCCTGCAGGCTGAAGAACAGCACCTCCCGCATCCGCGCCTCCAATCCGTCCTCGCCCGGCAGCCGGGGCACCTGGGCGCGGAGGGTCGCGTACCGGTCGGCCTCGAGTTCCGCGGGCCTCAGCTGCTTGCGGATCTCCGGGGCGAGACAGTCCGCGAGCCTGGGGGCGTCTCCCAGCCACGGGAAGGTGTCGCGCCACACCGTGGCCGGGTCGTGGAACCAGGGATAGCCTCCGAACACCTCGTCGGCAGCCTCCCCCGACAGCACGACCGTCGAGTGCTCACGCAGCGCCGCGAACATCAGGTACATCGACGTGTCGAACTGCCCGAGGCTCGGCAGATCGCGCGCCTTACGGGCGTACGGCAGCGCCCCGGCCAACTGCGCGGCGCCCAGCACGACTTCCGCGTGGTCGGTCCCGATGTGCTCGGCCGCGAGCGCGGCGTACGGCGCGTCACGCTCGGGCCGCAGGAGTGTCGGCCGGAAGTCCCGCTCCTCCCCCTCGAACCGTACGGAGTACGTGGCGAGGGACCCGTGGCCCGCACCGGCCATGCTGCGCGCCGCCAGCGCCGCCATCGCACTCGAGTCGAGTCCGCCGGAAAGCATGGCCGCCCGGGGGACGTCGGCGACCAACTGCCGCTCGACGATGTCCTCCAGGAGCTCTCGCACCTTTCCGACCGTCGTACCCAGGTCATCGGGATGTTCTCTGCTGACCAGCCGCCAGTACGGGTACTCGTGGCACCCGCGCCGGTCGACGCGCACGACATGACCGGGCTTGACCTCGCGCAGTCCACGGAGCGGAGTCTCACCGGGCAGGGCGAGCCTCGGATTGAACAGGACCGGCAGGGCATCCAGGGACAGGGACGGGACGAAGCAGGGGTGGGCCATGAGCCCCTTGGGCTCGGACGAGAACAGGACACCGTGCGGGAGGGGAGCGTAGTAGAGCGGCTTGACGCCCAGCCGGTCGCGGGCCAGCACCATTTCCTCGCGGACCGAGTCCCACACCGCGAAGGCGAACATCCCGTTCAGCCGCTCGACGCAGCCGGCGCCCCACTCCTGATAGGCCCGCAGCAGCACTTCGGTGTCCGAGCCGGTCGTGAACTCGTGCCCGGCGGCGCAGAGACGCGCGCGCAGTTCACGGAAGTTGTAGATCTCTCCCGCATACACCAGCACCACCGGAGACCGGTCGGGACCGACGTCGGCGGTCATCGGCTGCGCCCCGCCCGCCACGTCGATGACGGCCAGCCGGCGGTGCCCCAGGCCCGCGTACGGCCCCAGCCAGGTGCCCCGGCCGTCGGGTCCGCGACCGCTCATGGTGTCGGTCATGGCGTCGAGCACGCCCTGCCGCCCGTTGCCCGGGGCCCCGCACGGGTCTCCGGCGAAGTCGGCCCAGCCGACGAATCCGCACATCAGGCACTTCCCTTCTCTTCAGCGATGCCTTCGAGGTCCGGCTCCTCGGGACCCGCGGCGCCTGCGGGAGCTGCGGCGTCTGCGGGAGCTGTGCGGCCTGCGGTTCCTGCGAGGACTCCGGGCTCCGCGCCGCCCCCGGCCCCCCGTACGTGCAGTACGGCCCGCTCGAAAGCCCGCCGGTCACCCGCGAAGACGCCCTCGGCACGCGGCAGGGCCAGAACCACATCGGTGAAGCCGAGTTCGGCGCACCGCCCCAGCAGATCGGCAAGCCTCTCGGGGGAGGCACACGCATCGGCGACCACCCTGCTGAGGTGAACCATCCTCCGCAGCGGCGCACGTCCCCCGCCGGCCTCCTCGAACGCCTCGGTGCAGCGGTCCGACTGACGACGCAAGGTGGCGAACGCCTCCGCCTCCGGCTCTCCCCCGGGTGTCCGGGGGTCGCCGATGGTCACCCAGATCTCGGCGTGGCGGGCCGCCAGCCGCATCCCGCGCGGGCCCGCCGCCGCGACCGCGACGGGCAGCCGCGGCCGCCGCACGCAGCCCGGCACCATCCGCACGTCCTCGGCCCGGTAGAACCGCCCGGCGAATGTGGTCGTCCGCCCGCGGAGCAGCAGGTCGACGAGCGTGACGAACTCCTCGAAGCGGGCGCTGCGTTCACCGGCCCCCGGTGCCGGGCCGCCCAGCGCGACGCTGTCGGGTCCGGTCGCCCCCGCCCCCATGCCGAGCACGAACCGCCCCTCGCTCAGCCGGTCGAGGGCCATGGCCTGCTTGGCCGTCAGCACCGGGTGGCGGAAGTTCGGGGAGGTGACGAGAGTGCCGAGGGTCATGGTGCGTGTGTGGCAGGCAGCGGCGGCCAGGGTCGTCATGGCGTCGAACCACGGCTGGTCCCTCAGCGAGCGCCAGGACAGATGGTCCAGCGTCCACGCGTGGTCGAACCCGAGTCCTTCGGCGTCTCTCCACACACGAGCGGCCTCCCGGCCCGTGTGCTCCGGCAGGATCAGAATCCCCAGTGCCGTCATTCCGGGCCCACCCGGGCGACCACGTCGCTGCGCTCCCGACTGCTCAGGGCCCACCGGCTCGCGGCGACCGTGCCCACCCCGGCGACGAGATAGACCACCGCGAGAACGAGCCAGCCGGTCTGCGCCCATTCGACGAGCAGCACCGTCATGACTCCGGGCGCGAACATCATGGCGGCCGCCTGACCGGTGGCGAACATGCCCTGGTACTCACCGTGTGCCTCGTCCGGCGTGAGTCCGACGGACAGCCCGAAACCGCTCCCGACGAAGAACAGTTCACCGACCACGTGCACGGTGGCCGCGAGGAACAGCACGGCCAGCACGTACCGTCCGGAGCCGTGGTAGCTCGCGGCGAAGACCGCGCAGGACCCTGCGAGGAGAAGCCCGGACCACAGACCGAGCCGTCCCGCCCCGCGAACGGTCGCGCCGGCCCGGCTCACCCGGTTCTGGAAGACCACGATCACCACGGCGTTGAACCCCATGAGCACGCCCATCACCCACGGCTGTGCCCCGGTGTGCGCGGTGATCCACAGCGGCACACCGGAGTCGAGCATGCCCCAGTTCAGGGCGAGCAGACCGTTGAGCAGGGTGATCACCAGGAACGGCCGGTCGCGCAGCACCAGTACCCGCCGCCTGACCTTGCGATCGGCCAGCGACCGCACGTGCGGGACCCGCAGCAGCAGCGCCGAGGAGAGCAGGTTGACCGTGCCGTAGAGGATGATCAGCGCGAGATAGCCCGCCGTGCTGTCGGCGGACAGCACGATCCCGCCGAAGAGCGCGCCCACCACGATGCCGCCCTGGGTCATCACCCGCGCCGTCGAGATGCTGTGGAGACGGTCCTCGCCCGAGGTGAGCCCCGAGATGACCGCGATACGGATGCCGGGTGTGCTCCGTTCCGCCGCGATCATGACGCAGGTCACCGCGACGATCGCCCAGAAGTCACGTACGTACGCGTAGGAGAGGATCGCGACGCCTTGCACGACCCCGAGAGCGATGAGCATCTCGCGGGTCCCCACCCGGTCGGCGAGATAGCCGAGCGGAGCACCGAGCGCCATTCCGGCGGCTCCGGCCAGGGTGATGCCGATGCCGAACTGCGCGGTGCTCAGGCCCACCGACTTCAGGAAGAACATGGCCCAGCAGGTGAACCAGGCGCCTCGTCCCAGGGACAGCACCAGCGCGGCGAAGTAGACCGGGCCCACCGGGCGGCGCCACCACGCCAGGGTCGTCCAGCCGGGCCTGGTCGGTGTGCGGCGCATTCAGCGGGCCTCGTGCATCGAGGCGGTCGCGGGCCCGGGTGTCACGGGAGCCGCGTGACGGGCGGACGTCCCGCGTACCGGGGACGGGCGGCCGAGAAACGCGTCCAGATCGACGATGTGCGAGCCGTGCACCCCGGGGCAGTCCGCCCGGATGTTCAGCCGGGCGGGGCGCCCGGCGTCCTGGAAGTAGGTGGCACCGATCCTTCCGGCCTCGTCGACGGTCAGCATCGGAGTGGCGACCAGGAAGTCACGCACCGCGCAGGTGTCCCGGACGACACGGACGTACACGCGGCGGTCGCGGTAGTGGTCCTCGGGGTGCGCGATCGTCGGGCGGAAGCGGCGCTTGAACTGGAAGACGCCCCTGCCGGGGAAGGGGTCGGCGCCGGCGAAGTCGATGCGCCGAACCCCGTGACCCGCGGCCCACTCCATGGTCAGGTAGTAGACCGCTTTCGCCGCACCGCTGGCGTAGTGCGCCTCGTCACCGTCGAGGACGCCCAGCAGCCGCATCCGCAGCGTCCTGCCCCCGTCCTCGGTCCGGCAGAGCACTCCGGCCACGCGTTTGCCCGCTTCGTTGACGAAGAGCAGCACGCCCTGCCGGAAGAGGGCGCGCAGGGCGAGGGACCAGTCGGTGCTGCGGGTCTCCTCGCCGTGCCTGCTCGCCATGGTCGGCCGGTGCATCCGCTCGTAGAAGAACCGGAGATCCTCGACGCTCGTCGACCTCTCGTACGTCCACCGATGCTTGCGACGCAGGTTCGCGAACTGCCGCCGCTCGTTGGGCGACACGGATCTGTGCATCGCCTCCGCGTCGCCCACGACGTCGAGCAGCGCATGTACGCGGAAGGGCAGCACCAGCGAGCGGGTGCGGGGCAGCGCGAAGGCGCGGCGCCGGGAGCATCCGATCACCAGGATGTCGGCGTCCGGTGAGAGGGCACCACGGCGTATCCGGCGCCAGCCGAGCGGGGCCTCTTCCGTCGTGAGCGCGCCGCCCCGTGCGCCCGGTGCGCGTTCCTCCGGTCTTCCGGATGCGCCCTGTGCGCCCGTCTGCTGGCTGCGCAGATAGGGCAGCACATAGGTGAGCCCTTCGGGGAATCCCTGGTAGGCGAGGGTCGGCCCACGGCCGGCCGGCGTAGTGACGACGTGCGGGTACCGGCGTCCCGGAGCACTGGACCAGTGGTGCCGCAGACCCGCCCAGGCACCGGTGCCGGCGGCCCACCCGTAGCGCACCATGGCCAGGGAGTCCACGGCCTGCATCACTCCGCGCTTCCCGTGCCGACGGCGGCGGCCTCGAGCAGGGCGCGGCCGAGGCCGGCGGAACCCTCGACCTCGCACACCGACCGGGCGGAGAGCGGTACGAAGTCGTCGTCGGCGTAGGACCCCGACCCGTGGACGATCACCTCGTCCGCACGGAGCAGCCCGCGGTCGATACCGGTCAGCACCCCCGTCATCACCATGACCAGGGACCACTCGCGCAGGGCGCGCGGGTCGGCCGGCAGCCGGACCCCTCCACCGGCGAGCAGTGCACGTATCTCGGCGTAGCGAGCGAGGCATTCGTACAGCGAAACCACCACCCCACCCCCGCCGTCCCGGCGGATGATCTCGTTCATGTCCGGTGAAGTGGCAGGCGTACGGGTGTAGAAGGTCGAGTCCAGCTCCTCGGTCGGGCTGAAGGTGGCGGCGGGGTAGTGGGCGTCGTCGTCCTGCCGGTAGAGCCGGGTCACCGGATCCTCGCGGTACGCCGGCACCGTCGTCCCGTACAGGCTCTGCACCATGTCTGCGGTGGCCAGGTGCTGCACGAGGAAGTACTGCGGCCGTTCCGCCCGTTCGGGCAGCAGCGTCGATCCGAAGTGGTGCCCGAGCAGGCCGAAGGCGCTGGAAACGGCGTGCGCGTGGGCGCGGACCACGCCGGGCGCGCACGGGACGGCCGTATCCTCCGCGAAGGCCCGTACGGCGTCGGCACAGCGGTAGTTGTCCAGTTCCAGGGTGTGCCAGAGGCGGAATCCGTACCGGCTGAAGAGCTCCGTGGCGCAGCTCTTCGCGGCTTCCACGGCGGCCGGCTTCACCTGCCCGGCGTCCTCGCCGCCGAGTACGCACAGGGGATTGCGGGCGGCGAGACGGGGATCGTCGGAGAGTTCGGAGCCCCAGAGCTTCGGCCTCGCCGCCTCCGGGACGACGGTGACGATCCTCAGTTGCTCGGGCGTGGCCAGACCGGTGCGGTAGGCCCGCAGGACCGCGTCACGAAGTGCCGTGGCCTTGTTGGCAGAGGACGGCGTCAGGATCATCACCCGCTCGCCGGTGACCTCGGCATGGCGTACCGCCCGGGCCACGATGACGTGCGAGGCGAGGGACTTGACCGTGCGGGTCCCGGGATTGCCCATGAGGTCGAGCAGCACCAGTCTGGTGTCCGCCACCGGACCCAGTTCCGCGAAGCGCAGGTCGGTCACGGCGAAGAACTCGGCGAGCCGGTCCGACGGCTCCGGCAGGGCGAAGGCCGGTTCGAAGCCGGTCGTGGGCCGACGTTGCGCGGCGGTGGCCGACAAGGCCTGCCGGAGTCTTCCGCCGAGCTCTCCGAGGACACTCACCGACATGCTCGTCGAGTCCACAAGGCCGGTAGTCATCGCGCTCCTTGAAGCGAGGGTCGAAGGTCGTGGCAATGCGGGGACCACGGTGGTCACCAGGTGACGGGCAGCCGGTACAGGCCGAAGGTCCGCTCCTCGTAGCGGAACGGCAGCTCCTCCGGGTCCACGGGGATCCGCAGGCCCGGGAACCGCTCGAAGAGCGCCTGGAGCGCGATCTCCAGTTCGGCCCGGGCGAGGTTGTGGCCCAGGCACTGGTGGACTCCGTGGCCGAACGCCAGATGACCGCGCCGCTGCCGGTGGATGTCAAAGGTGCCGGGCCGCTCGAAGACCCGCTCGTCATGGTTGGCGGAGGCACCCAGGACGAAGACGCCGTCCCCTGCCCGCAGGGTGGTGTCGCCGATGACGATGTCCTCGGTCGCGACGCGGTCGAAGGCGACCCAGTCCACGATCGAGTGGTAGCGCAGCAGTTCCTCGACGGCCGCGGGCCACAGCGCCGGGTCGGCACGCAGCGACGCGAGCTGATCCGGGTTGCTCATCAGCGTGAAGGCGGCCAGCGGCAGCATGTTGGCCGTGGTCTGGTGGCCGGACACCAGCAGCAGGAAAGCGATCCCGGTCAGTTCCTCGTGCGTCAGGTCACCGGTCGTCTGCCGGTTCCTGACGAGCCTGCCGAAGAGGTTGTCGCCCGGATCGCGTTCGGCCCTGGAAACCAATTCCGACACATAGCGCCGGATCTCCCCGACCGCCGCCTCGGCCTCCTCGGGATGGGTGAAGCCCTTGCTCATCCGGCGCGTCTGCTCCTGGAAGTGCTCCCGGTCCTCGTAGGGGACACCGAGCAGCTGACAGATCACCAGCGTCGCGACGGGCAGGCCGAAGGATTCGACGAGGTCACCTTCCCCGTGTTCCCCCATGGCGTCCAGGACCTGGTCGACCGCGGCGCGGATACCGGGCCGCATCTCCCTGCTCCGGCGCATGCTGAACTCCCCGGCCAGCATGCGGCGGTACCGGTCGTGCTCCGGCGGGTCCATGTCGATGAAGTCACCTGGGAGCCGGCCGCGGGGCGAGCCTGCGACGGCCGCGAACGGGTGCCCGGGTCTGGTGGGGTCCGTGCTCATCCGTGGATCCGTGAGGATCTGCTGCGCCTCGGCGTACCGGGTCACCAGCCAGACGGGACGGCCGTGCCGGAACCGCGCGCGCACCAGGGGTGCCTGGGCGCGCAGGGACTCGTACTCCGGCGGTGGCGCGTAGGGACACCGCCGGGGCACGGGAAAGTCCGGGTACTGCTTCTGGTCCTGGTCGTCGGCCATGTCGGGGCTCCTGCGTGCATGGGTCATGAGGCGCTGTCGGGTAGGTCGTGCATGCGGACCAGCGGCGAGAAGAGCAGCGGCAAGGTGGAGAGCACGAGTCCCGACACGCCGAGCCACAGGGCTGCTCGCACTCCGTACATCTCCCCCACCAGACCCGCCGCCAGGGCACCGACAGGCATCGCGCCCCACACCAGGAAGCGCATGGTCGCGTTCATCCGGCCCTGCATCTCGGACGCCGTGGTCGCCTGGCGGAAGCTGATCTGGCTGACGTTGTAGACGACCACGCCGATCGAGGTGAGGAAGGAACCGACGATGAAGAACCCGGCCTTGGCTCCCTGGCCGGTGAACGGGATCAGCAGCGCGAACGGCTGGAAGAGCACGGGCCCGAGCCAGATGATCCGGGCCGAACCGAGCCGCTTGACCAGGGGTTTGACGAGCATGCCCCCGCACAGGCCGCCGACGGCACCCGCGGCCAGCGAGGCTCCGTACGCCATGGGCGACAGGCCGACCTCGCTGACGAGGAAGAGGGCCTGCACCGCCAGCACGGCCGAGTACGACAGATTGGCGAGGGCCGAACGGAGCGCGATCATCCGGAGAATGCGCTCGGCGAAGACATGGCGCAGCCCCTCGCGGATCTCCCGTATCAGCCCGGGGCTGTCCTTTCGTGCACGCTGCGGCTCACCGACGCGGATCCGGCTCAGTACGGCCGCGGAGGCCAGAAAGCTGAACGCGTCGGCCACGATCGCGACCGGAGCCGTGACCAGGCCGACCAGCCAACCGCCGACGCTGGGACCGACGACCTGCGCGCCGGCCCTGCTGGTCTCCAGCTTGCCGTTGCCGTCCACCAGTTGATCGCGGTCGACCAGTGTGGGCAGATAGCTCTGACTCGCCACCTCGAAGAACACGGTCCCGATGCTCGCTCCGAGGGCCACGACGTAGAGCTGGGTGAGAGTGAGGCCGCCGAGCCAGAAGGCCAACGGGATCGAGAACAGCAGGGCCGCTCGCGCCAGGTCGGCGGTGATCATGACCGTACGGCGGCGCAGCCGGTCCACCCACACTCCCGCGGGCAGGCCGATCAGCACGAAGGCGGAGGTCTGCGCGGCCGTCAGCAGACCGGTTTCCAGCGCTCCGGCATGCATCGTCAGGATGGCCACGAGAGGCAGCGCCACCATGCCTATCTGCGAACCGGCCACGCTGACCGATTCGGCACCGAACAGCAGCATGAAGTCCCGGTGACGCAGGAGGCCGCGCGGTTCGGCGAGCCCTGCGGCCATCAAGGGTGCTCCGCCGGGCCGGCCGGGCCCGCCGTCAGGGTCAGGGCGTGCGTCCGGTCGCCCACGCGCGAACGCAACGTCACGCTCGGCTTGCCGTACGCATCCCTCGTGAACTGAATCGTGCGCTCCGTCGTCCAGCCTGCGAAACGGAACTCCCCGGCGCCCAGGTGCAGCAGCTTGAAAGCAGGCTCACCGTCGAGAGAGAGCACCAGCTGTCCGTCACTCCCGCCGACTGTCGCCGTCCGGCTGCGCGGAGAGTCCAGAAAGACGCCTTCGGCCTCGTCGAATTCGGCGAAGGAATCAGGCAGCCTGAAGGCGCAGCGGTACGACTCCAGATCGGCCGACGACACCGGAATTACCGGCAGCGAAAGCAGCGTGTGGTCCAGGACCTCGCGCGTCCTGAATTCCGCGGGGAACAACTCGAGAAGTTCCGGCGTGGGTTCGCAGTCGATGACGAGATGAACACGGGTGACGTCGTCGGAATTGCTCACCAGATGCGGCCGGGTGAAGTCGGCGTACCAGAATTCGCCGGGCTGCCAGCAGTGCACGTCCTGCTCGATGGTGAGCGTGGCACCGGGAGTCGTGATCAGCGGAACGTGCAGTCGGACGATTCCCCAGGGCAGGCCGTACTTGGTGTCGTTGTGCAGAGGGCTCGCCGCTCCGGGGCCCAGCGACTGAAGCCTCACGCAGCGCAGCGGCGCGGGAATGCGGCGCAGCAGCCGTGTGAAGTTCGGGGCCTTCCCGAGCCACGGCGTATCGGCGAACTCCTCGAGCGAAGGCCCGCCGGGATCACTGCGCTCGGGGTCTCCGCCGATGCTGCGCAGCGGGAGTTTGCGCCAGTCCACCTTGACGCCGGGCCGTAGTCCGTCGCCGCTGATGATCTGCGGCGGCAGCCATTCGGTGGAACGCAGCGCCTGCAGGTCGGCCAGCAGCCCGTCCGTTTCGAAGCGGGGTGTGAGCCGGGCCGTCGCCGGCAGCGAAGCCAGGATGGGGGCCTGCGGCCAGGGCTCGAGTTCACTCATGGCTCTGCCCTTCGGGGGTCGCTCGCAGCGTGATGGGAAGCCGTTCCGGGTACCGCAGGGTCGCCCGGAGTTCCCGATGGGCCGGGCCGGCCGCTCGAGGCGCGGCGGAAAGGTCCAGGAGGCTGCTGAGCAGCCCCCTCAGCACCACTTTCGCAAGCAGTGTTCCCGTGCACGCATGGGGCCCGCGCCCGAAGGCGAGATGCTGGTTGGGCTTGCGGTCGAGGACGAGCGCGTCCGGAGTGGAGAAGCGCTCCGGATCACGGTTGGCGGAGCCGATGAGGACCATGACGGACTGACCGCGGGCTATTCGCACGCCGCCGAAGGTGATGTCCTCGACGCAGGCTCTGCTCGTCCCCTGGATCGGGCTGTCGTACCTGATGAGTTCGTCGACGGCGGTGTCGAGCAGCAGGCGGTCGGCGCGTAGGCGCGCGAAGAGTTCCGGCTGCCGCAGCAGAGCAAGCACGGCGTTCGCGGCGGCGGAGACGGTCGTACTGAATCCGGCCAGGAACAGCACACGGGCCGTGCTCCAGATCGTCCCTTCCGGGATGTCCAGTTCCTTGCGTCCCCGTAGCGCGTGGCCGAGCATGCCGGGCCCGGAGGCGTCGACGACCCATGACTCCATGAGGTTGTCGATCGCCCGGCGGGCCTCGATGGCGGGCTGCCGGGCCTCGGGAACGAGACCGGCGTCCATGCCTCGCTCCACGGCGTCGGCGAGCTTCACGAAAGAATCGGTTTCCGGTGTGTCCACTCCCAGGACACGGGTGACGGCGCGCAGGGTGACCGGACGGGCGACATCCGCCACGAGGTCGAAGGACGGGGCCTCGGCGCGCTGCCGGAAGAGGTCGGCGGACTCCGAGGCGACGAGCTCGCCGATGCGGTCCAGGTCCTGGTGGTGCAGGGAGTTCATGAAGAGATGCCGGACCGGCGCATGATCGGGCGGATCCAGAACCTGCAGGCTCGGATGGTCCATCTCCGGCATCTCGTACCCCGCGCGGCGCCAGTCGCTGGCGAACCTCTCCGAGTCACGGAGGATCTCGGAGCATTCCTTGTACCGCGTGAACACCCAGGAATCGAGCTTTTCATGCCAGAAGACCGACTGCTCGTCACGGAGCTTCGCGTAGAACGGGTACGGATCTTCTATCAGTTCAGGAGACAACGGATCATATTCCAGCATGCCACGCCATCCTTTCGCGCCGTTCTCCACTCGCCGGAACCGGCAGGGGGGCCGGCTCGTTTCGAGCCGGCCCCAGGAATGCCGCTTGGGCTTACCAGCAGTACTTCATGATGTCCCCCTCGAACGAAAGAGATAACTTTCAAGGACGTGCTCATGCAATCAACCCCGGTGATATGCCGTCAACGGCCTGAAGGGCAGTGGAATTCCCCTCTTGTGGCGGTGGCTCGGTCCGTGATATGCGGCCGAACCCGCCTGATATCCGCGGGAGTTGTTCGAGGACGCAACACACGCCGGCGCCGTCGGGCCGCTCGGGCAGGGCGCCGGCCGGATCGCGCGAGCCACGGATCCCGACGCCGACGAGGCTCAGGCCCGCGCAACGAGCGCACCCATCACGCTCTGGGCGGCCGGCCGGTACGGCAAGCTGCTCGCCGAGCGGCTGGAGGCGCTGGGGATGCGTAACGTCCGCCTCGACTCAGCCGGCCTCACCCCGGACACCCCAGCCGTGGGCGGCGAACTTCCTGCCCTCTACGGTTCACACCGAGTGCCACCGATGGCGTGGCAATCCACGAGGCGAGCCAGGGGCGCGCACCGAGGTGGCGGCCCGTGGGGCCGGACGTCGGGGGACAGCAGCAGAGCGAGCACCCTTTGAGACCTCAACTGAGCGCGCGGGCTCACCGACTCCCGCCTCTGCGCGGCCATCGCCGACCGACTCACCTTCAACGGCACCGTCATCGAGACCGGCACCGACCACCTCACCGACACCCGCGCACGAGCCGAAGAGCCCGCCAAGGCCGGCGACTTCGTCTGGCCTCATGGCGGGGGCTTCGTCGTCCAGCTACTGACCACAGATGTGGTCAGAGGCGGCCACCGGGCCGATACAGGGCGCGGGTCCGGGCAGTGTCGACGGGCTCGCGCTCAGGCAGATGCAGAAAGTGGTTCACCTGCCACGTCTGTGTGTTGCGGGCCTGCCTGCTGGTGGTCGTCACCCACGGCGGATAGACGCGGAATCCCCGCTTCCCGCCGGAACCGTCCCTTGACACGATGTCCCGTTCGCAGAGCACGTCGCACGGGAACACGAACTGTCCGAACCGGTGGCCCTCGCGAGTGCTGATGACGAACAGATCAACGGAATCCTCGGCGTCGAAGGGCTGGATCGGCCCGCTCGGGGACCTCTTCCACACCGTGACGAACTGACCGACTTTCGTCGGAGTCGTCTTGGCCACGCGAAACCTGACCGAGAAGCCGTCCAGCGTGAACTCGCATGCCCCGTACTCAGCACTCTCTGCTTCAGGCACCGGGCGTGAGCATGTGAAGCCGCTCGGGTCGTACACCAGCGCCTTCGCCACCAACAGATCGCCGGGAATGCCGGCCTCAGTCAGCCAGGACCCGGAATCGCGGGCGCCGAGTTCCGCAGAGACGCTGTGTTCCACCGCCATACCTGCATCCTGTCACCACCGGCCATCGCACACCTGAGGGCCCCAGGCTGCCGGGCCCGCTGCTGGGAGAACGCCGGTCCGAGCAACTGCGCCGGCATGCCGGCGCATGCCCGACCCGCAAGACGCGGTGGACTGGTCTTCACGCGGCCCAAGACGAAGAAGAGCCGCAACCGGTCCCCATCCCGCCCCCGTTCATCCCACACCTCGAAGCGCACGGGGAAGCAAAGGAAGCGGCGCGTGATGCGACGGCAGAACTGTGGCAGGAGCACGATGCACTCTTCACGCGTCAGGGCGGCCGGCCGCTCGACCCTCGCGCCGACCGGCAGGAGTTCAAGGAGCTCCTGGAGGAATCCGAGATCAGTGACCGCCGCCTCTACGACGGGAGCCGCCATACCGCCGGCTCGATCCTGAACGATTCGGGCGTCGACATGCCGACCGTCATGGAGATCCTTCGGCACACGCAGATCAGCCAGCCACAGCGCTGCGTCAAGGGCCGGGCGACTCTCTCGAAGGACGCCATGCGGCGTATGGCGACATTTGGCCCGCTCTGAGGGGTGGGTCCGGGCGCGGCATGAACACGTCGCCCATCGCTGAACCAAAAACCCCAGCTCAGCGGGTTGCTGGGCTGGGGTTCAAGTGGAGCCGCCTTCGGGATTCGAACCCGAGACCTACGCATTACGAGTGCGTTGCTCTGGCCAACTGAGCTAAGGCGGCAAGCTGCCGATATACCCGTCCCGGCAGGAGCAGGTTCGCATCAGCAGCGGCGCTAAGTCTACAGGGTTGTTCGGAGTGCCCCTGACCGGGCCGGTGATCACCGGCAGCGCTTGTTCGCCGACGGGGGCGTGCCCTCCAGGAGGTAGGTGTTGATGGCCGTGTCGATGCAGTCGCTGCCGCGGCCGTACGCGGTGTGGCCGTCGCCGTCGTAGGTGAGCAGCGTGCCGGAGGAGAGCTGGCCCGCGAGGGCCTGGGCCCACTTGTACGGGGTCGCCGGGTCACGGGTCGTGCCGACGACCAGGATCGGGGCGGCTCCCTTGGCCTCGATGCGGTGGGGGGACCCGGTGGCCGCGGTGGGCCAGTACGCGCAGTTCAGGGACGCCCAGGCGAAGCCCTTGCCGAAGACCGGGGAGGCCTTCTCGAAGTCGGCGACCGCGGAGGAGACCTCTTCGGGGTTCTTGAAGGCGGGCGGCGCGTCGAGGCAGTTCACGGCGGCGTTGGCGTACATCAGGTTCGCGTACGCCCCGTCGGGCTCCCGCTCGTAGTAGGAGTCGGCCAGGGCCAGCAGCCCGTCGCCGTCACCGTCCATCGCCTGGGTCAGGGCGGTACGCAGCTGCGGCCAGGCGGCCTCGTCGTACATCGCGGCGATCACGCCGGTCGTGGCCAGCGACTCGGTGAGCTTGCGGCTCTCACCGGTGCGGACCGGGTCGGCGTCGACCTTGGTGAAGAAGGCCTTCAGCCGGGCCGCCGCGTCCGACGCGGACTTGGTGCCGAGCGGGCAGTTGGCGTGCTGCACACAGTCACCGGCGAAGGACTTGAAGGCGGTCTCGAAGCCCGCCGTCTGGTCGCGGTTCATCTGGCGGGCGGGGAGCGAGGGGTCCATGGCCCCGTCCAGGACGAGCCGGCCGACGCGGTCCGGGAAGAGCTCGGCGTAGGTCGCGCCCAGGAACGTGCCGTAAGAGGCTCCGACGTACGAGAGCTTCTTGTCGCCCAGCACGGTGCGCAGGATGTCCATGTCACGGGCCGCCTCGACGGTCGACACATGAGGCAGGACGGCTGCGGACCGCTTCTCGCAGCCTGCCGCGAAGCCCTGGTACGACTTCCTCAGATCGGTGATCTCGGCCTGGTTGTCGGGGGTCTGGTCGGTCTGCGTGTACGCGTCCATCTGCTTGTCGTCGAGGCACTTGACGGGCACGCTGCGGGCCACGCCGCGCGGATCGATCGCCACCATGTCGTACCGCGCCCGGACCGGGGCGGGATAGCCGATGCCCGCGTATCCCTGCAGATAGCCGACGGCCGAACCGCCCGGCCCTCCCGGGTTCACCAGAAGCGAGCCGATCCGCTTGCCCGGGCCTGTGGCCTTGACCCGCGCCACTGCCAGCTTGATCGACGGCCCGTCCGGCTTCGCGTAGTCCAGCGGTGCCTTGAGCGTGGCGCACTCGAACTTGGGGACACCACATTCCCGCCAGCTCAGCCGCTGGTTGTAGTACGGCTTGAGGTCGGCCGCCGCGGCCGCGGCCGGAGGCCCGGACCCCTCGGACGCCTCCGAGGGCAGAATGTCGCTGCTGCAGCCCGTGAGAAGCATCCCCGCCCCCGCGGCGAACGCGATGACGGAGATCCGGAGGCGTTGCCTGATGTCCATTCTGGGAGCCTAGCCGTACGAAGGGGGTTCATACCCCTTCAAGCACGTTTGGGTGATTCAGCCCCGCCGGTGTCAACCCGCGCGGAGCGCCATCGTCATCGCCTCCACCGCCAGCAGCGGTGCCACATTCGCGTCCAGGGCCTCGCGGCAGGCCAGGACCGCTTGTATCCGGCGCAGGCTCCGCTCCGGGCTCGAACTCCGCGCGACCCGGTCGAGCGCGTCCCGTACGTCCTCGTTCGCGAGGGCCACCCCGGAGCCCAGCTGCAGCGCGAGCACATCGCGGTAGAAGCCGGTCAGGTCGGTGAGCGCGAGATCGAGGCTGTCGCGCTGGGTGCGGGTCTTGCGGCGCTTCTGCCGGTCCTCCAGTTCCTTCATCGCCCCTGCCGTGCCGCGCGGCATCCGGCCGCCCGCCACCGCACCGAGGGCGGCCTTGAGGTCCTCTGTCTCCTTGACGTCGATCTCCTCGGAGACCTGCTTGCTGTCCTCCGCCGCCGCGTCGACCAGCTCCTGCGCGGCCTTGAGGCAGCCACCGACGTCCTCTACGCGCAGCGGGAGCTTGAGGACGGTGGCCCGGCGGGCGCGGGCGCGCTCGTCCGTGGCGAGCCGGCGGGCGCGACCGATATGACCCTGGGTCGCACGGGCGGCGGCCGTCGCCGCCTCGGGCTCGATGCCGTCCCGCCTGATCAGGATGTCCGCGACGGCGCTGACGGGCGGGGTACGGAGCGTGAGGTGGCGGCAGCGGGAGCGGATCGTGGGCAGGACGTCCTCCAGCGAGGGCGCGCACAGCAGCCAGACCGTGCGCGGGGCGGGCTCCTCGACGGCCTTCAGCAGCACATTGCCCGCGCCCTCTGTGAGACGGTCGGCGTCCTCCAGGACGATGACCTGCCAGCGGCCGACAGCCGGCGAAAGCTGGGCTCGACGGACGAGGTCGCGGGTCTCCTTCACGCCGATGGACAGCACGTCGGTGCGGACCACCTCGACGTCCGCATGCGTACCGACCAGGCTGGTGTGGCAGCCGTCGCAGAATCCGCAGCCCGGAGCGCCGCCCAGCGCCCGGTCCGGACCGACGCACTGCAGAGCGGCGGCGAAGGCACGCGCCGCGGTGGCGCAGCCGGAGCCGGGCGGACCCGTGAACAGCCACGCGTGCGTCATCTTGGAGGCGTCCGGCGGCTGCTCGCCCGCTGACTGCGCCGTGACCAGCTCGTCGGCGTCCCGGGCCGCGGCGGCGAGCTGCTCCTGGACACGCTCCTGCCCCACCAGGTCGTCCCATACGGCCATGCAGCCGTCACCGCCCTCCGACGTCGTACGAGGTGTTGCACCGGGTTCCCATTGTGGGGCAGGGGTCCGACAGCCCCCGCCCCCTGTGGAAAAAGCCCTGTGGGCGGCACGGCCAGGTGCATTGATCATGAGCGTTGCGGACGCTCATGATCAATACGGCTAGCGGCTGCCCCGCCCGCCGCCGCCCCGGGGGTCCTCGTCGTCGTGCGGGCCCAGCAGCTCGTCCGCCAAGGTCGGGAGATCGTCCAGCGGAGTCGCCTCCGCCCAGTCGGACCGGCGGCGCGGCCGCCCTTCCTCGTCGACCTGCGGCAGTTCGCGGGTGCGGTCGCCCGCTCCCGCGGACTGCTCGTCCCGGAAGATGCCCGGGGGCACCCGGTCCGCCGGATCGGTGCCCCGTACCGGCGGGAGCACGGCAGTCTCATCGGCAGCCGCGGCCCCGCTGTCACGCACCGGCGGGAGCACCGCCGTCTCATCAGCCGCCGCGGCCCCGCTGTCACGCACCGGCGGCAGGACCGCCGTCTCATCAGCCGCCGCAGTCCCGCTGTCACGCACCGGCGGGAGGACCGCCGTCTCATCAGCCGCCGCAGTCCCGCTGTCACGCACCGGCGGGAGCACCGCCGTCTCATCGGCCGCCGCCCCTGTGGCCGCGTCAGGAACCTGCGGCAGGACGGCCGTCTCGTCGTCCCGCTTCGTCATGTCGAGGCGCGGGCGAGGCGTCTCCACCGTCTGCGTGACCTCGTTCGCGCCCACCACCGGGGTGGGCACCGTCGTCCGGGCGGCCGACGCTGCCGACGAGGCGGCGGCCGACGCGGCAGCAGCGGCCTCCGCCGCCCTGCGCGCCTCCTCGGCACGCAGCAGGGCCTCCTCCGCCTTGCGCTGCTTCTCGCGACGCCGCTCCTCCGCCTCCGTGCGGAGCCTGGTCTCTTCCTCGGCCTGCCGACGACGGCGTTCCGTTTCCTCCCGGAGGGTCTTCTCCTCGGCCTCGCGCCGACGGCGCTCCTCCTCGGCCAGACGCCGTGCCTCCTCGGCCCGCTGCCGGGCCTCCTCCGCCTGCCGTTCGGCCTCGCGCTGCCGGGCCTCTTCCAGCTCGCGGCGCTTGCGCTCCTCCTCCTCGGCACGCAGCTTGGCCAGCTGCTCCTCGCGCTCACGCGCCAGGCGCTCCTCCTCCGCCTTCCGCGCGGCCTCTTCCTCGGCCTTCCTGCGGGCCTCCTCCTCGGCCGCCCGCCGCGCCTCCTCCCGTGCCTTCACCTCGGCCTCGGAGAGCGGCAGCAGCTGGTCGAGCCGGTGCCGTACGACCGTGGTCACGGCCTCGGGCTCCTGGCCGGCGTCCACCACGAGGTAGCGGCCGGGGTCCCCC
This sequence comes from Streptomyces sp. NPDC057445, assembly GCF_042802855.1. Lineage (NCBI taxonomy): Bacteria > Bacillati > Actinomycetota > Actinomycetes > Kitasatosporales > Streptomycetaceae > Streptomyces > Streptomyces sp. NPDC057445. The sequence continues at coordinate 124,199 of NZ_JBHVDH010000010.1, forward strand.
GCCGCCAGCGTCAGGAATCCTGCGCGTACCCGCTGGTGGAACTCGGCCGGCTCGGACTCCAGCCGGTCCGGCGCCTCCGTGAAGCGCTCGCGTGCGGTCTCCGGGGAGACGTCGAGCAGCACCGTGAGATGCGGAACGAGCCCGTCCGTCGCCCATCGAGAGATACGGGCGATCTCGATCGGCGAGAGATCACGCCCCGCGCCCTGATAGGCGACCGACGAATCGATGTACCGGTCGGAGATGACGATCGCGCCGCGCTCGAGCGCCGGGCGGACGACCGTGTCGACGTGCTCTGCGCGGTCGGCGGCGTACAGCAGGGCCTCCGCGCGGTTCGACAGACCGGCCGACGACACGTCGAGCAGGATCGAGCGGAGCCGCTTGCCCACCGGTGTCGCGCCCGGTTCTCGGGTGACGACCACCTCGTGCCCCTTGGCCCTGATCCAGTCCGCGAGCGCCTTGACCTGGGTGGACTTGCCTGCCCCGTCGCCACCCTCGATGGCGATGAAGAAGCCGGTGGTGGAGGGCGCCTGCGCCGGGTCGGCGCCGCGGCGGAGCGCGTCGGCCAGATCTCGGCGCAGCGGCACGCCGGACCGGTCGTCCGTCTTGGCGAGGACGATCGCGGCGACCGGCAGCAGCAGCGCACCGACCAGCATCAGGGTGAAGGCGGCGCCGCCGTGCGCGAAGACGAAGTCGCCGTTGGCGAGGCGGTGCGGGCCGATGGCCGCGGCGAGCAGCGGGGCGGCGACCGCGCCCAGCGCGATCGAGACGCGGACGACGGCGTGGAGATGCTCGGTGATCCGCGGCCGCCGGTACTCCTCGGTCTCCAGATCGATCAGCGCATGGCCCGTGTGCGCGGCCACTCCGGCCGCGCCACCGGCCAGGATCCCGATGAACACCACCGTCGCCGTGTCCGGTACGAGCCCGAGCGCCAGCAGCGCGACCCCGGTCACGGCGATCGCGATGGCGAGGAGCCTGCGGCGGGAGAAGCCGGGCAGTACGGACTTGGCCGCGCGGATGCCGAGCCCCGTACCGCCGGTCAGCGCGAGCACGAGCAGCGCGAAGGCGACCGGGCCGCCCCCGAGGTCACGGGTGTGCAGCACGGCCACGGCCGCGGCGGAGGCGATGGCCGCGGAAACCGATGCGCAGCCCAGGACGAGCAGTGGCACCGCGCCCGTACGTCCCTTGTCGAGACCGCTTCCTGTGGACGGGCGGCGCAGGCCCTCCAGCGGGGAACGGGGACGCGGAGTCTGGGCGTCGGGAAGCTCGATGGCGGACAGGACGGACGACGACCCGGCGAACAGCCCGGCCGCGACGTACGAGCCGAGTGCCGCCTGGTGCAGCGAGAACCACTCGATGCCGAAACCGAGCAGATCGCCGACCAGCGTTGCCACGAGCAGGACGGCGGCCCCCGCGGGGATCACGGCGAACGAGGTGCGGAGGGAGAGCCTCCGCAGGGCGTCCTGGTGATCCGGAAGCGGGCGTACCGCGGCGCCCTCCAGCGGCGGCGACGGAAGCAGAGCGGGAGCGGCGCTCTCGCGGGCGACCGTCCAGAACCGCTCGGCCACACCGACGACGAAGGCGGTGGCCAGCACGTATGCCAGCGCGCTTCCGCGTGTCCAGTCGATCCACAGCGGAGCGATGACGAGCAGCGCGACACGAATGGCGTCGGAGCCGATCATCGTCCAGCGGCGGTCCAGGGGACCACTGGGTGCGGTGAGTGCGGTGAGCGGACCGAGCAGTACGGCTCCGAAGAGGAGCGTGGCGAGGACACGGGCGCCGAACACGGCGGCGACGGCGAACGCGGCTCCGCGGTAGCCCCCGCCGAACGCGGCCTCCGTGATCGCTGCCTGCAGTGCCAGCAGAACCAGCACCAGCAGTGCGAGGGCGTCGCCGATTCCTCCGACGAGCTGCGCTCCCCACAGTCTCCGCAGTGCGGGTACGCGCAGGAGCGACCGTACGGCGCGCTCCCGCGAATCCAGGGCAAGGGCATCCGTGCCGTATCCCTGCTGGGCATCTGCGGCGGATGCACCGGGGTCAGAGGTGGGGCTCTGGGCCGTTGGCTGATCGGCTCGCGTCATTCGCCCAGCCTATCCGGAGCGGATGGCTCCCCGGAGGCCCCATCCGAACAAACGGGCGGCAGAGCTCACCGAGGTGCCGCCGGGAAGGGGCTGCGGGCCGGCGGGGAAGGGGCCACACACCGGTCGCCCCTTCTCCTGCGCCTTCCCGCCTGCTGCTGTCCCTGCGGCTACTCGTCCGCGGCGGACGACTTCGCGGCTGCCGTCTTCTTCGTGGCGGTCTTCGCCGCCGTCGTCTTCGCCGCCGTCGTCTTCGCCGCCGTCGTCTTCGCCGCCGTCGTCTTGGCAGTCGTCGTCTTGGCAGTCGTCTTCTTCGCGGCGGTCTTCTTGGCCGTCGTCGTCTTCTTCGCCGCGGTCTTCTTGGCCGCCGCCTTCTTCGCGGGGGCCTTCTTGGCGGTCTTCTTCGCCGGCCCCTTGGCGCGCTTCTCGGCGAGCAGCTCGTAGCCGCGCTCGGGCGTGATCGTCTCGACGCTGTCGTCGCTGCGCAGGGTCGCGTTGGTCTCGCCGTCGGTGACGTACGGGCCGAAGCGGCCGTCCTTCACCACGACCGGACGCTCACTCACCGGGTCCGTGCCGAGCTCCTTCAGCGGGGGCTTGGCCGCGGCCCGCCCGCGCTGCTTCGGCTGGGCGTAGATCGCCAGCGCTTCTTCCAGCGTGATGGTGAAGAGCTGCTCCTCGCTCTCCAGGGAGCGCGAGTCCGTGCCCTTCTTCAGATACGGACCGTAGCGGCCGTTCTGCGCGGTGATCTCGACGCCCTCGGGGTCCTTGCCGACGACGCGCGGAAGCGACATCAGCCTGAGCGCGTCCTCAAGGGTCACGGTGTCGAGGGACATCGACTTGAAGAGGGAGGCGGTCCGCGGCTTCACCGCGTTCTTGCCGGTCTTGGGCGTGCCCTCGGGCAGGATCTCGGTGACGTACGGGCCGTAGCGGCCGTCCTTCGCGACGATCTGGTGACCGGTGACCGGGTCCGCGCCCAGCTCGAAGTCGCCGCTCGGCTTGGCCAGCAGCTCTTCCGCGAGCTCGACGGTCAGCTCGTCGGGCGGGAGGTCCGCGGGGACGTCGGCGCGCTGGTGGCCCTCGGACTCCTTCTCGCCGCGCTCCACGTACGGGCCGTAGCGGCCGACGCGCAGCACGATGTCGTTGCCGACCGGGAAGGACGAGATCTCGCGGGCGTCGATCGCGCCGAGGTCGGTGACGAGCTCCTTGAGACCACCGAGGGGGTCGCCGTCGCCGTTCCCGGCCTCGGCCGCGGCGCCCTCACCGCGCGCGGCGAAACCGCTGCCAGGCACCGTCGCGCCGAAGTAGAAACGCTTGAGCCACGGCACCGCCTGGGCCTCGCCCCGCGCGATGCGGTCGAGGTCGTCCTCCATCCTGGCGGTGAAGTCGTAGTCGACGAGGCGGCCGAAGTGCTTCTCGAGCAGATTGACCACGGCGAAGGAGAGGAAGGACGGCACGAGGGCCGTGCCCTTCTTGAAGACATAGCCGCGGTCGAGGATCGTGCCGATGATCGACGCATAGGTCGACGGGCGGCCGATCTCGCGCTCCTCAAGCTCCTTGACCAGGGTGGCCTCGGTGTAGCGGGCCGGCGGCTTGGTCGCATGGCCGTCCGCCGTGATCTCCTCGGCGGCGAGGCGGTCGCCCTCGGTGACCTGCGGCAGGCGGCGCTCGCGGTCGTCAAGCTCGGCGTTCGGGTCGTCCGCGCCCTCGACGTACGCCTTCATGAAGCCGTGGAAGGTGATCGTCTTGCCGGACGCGGAGAACTCGGCGTCACGTCCGTCGGAGCCACGGCCGCCGATCTTGACGGTGACGGAGTTGCCGACCGCGTCCTTCATCTGGGAGGCGACGGTCCGCTTCCAGATCAGCTCGTAGAGGCGGAACTGGTCGCCTGTCAGTCCGGTCTCGGCCGGGGTGCGGAAGCGGTCGCCCGAGGGACGGATCGCCTCGTGCGCCTCCTGCGCGTTCTTGACCTTCCCGGCGTACGTGCGCGGCTTCTCCGGCAGGTAGTCGGCACCGTACAGCTGCGTGACCTGCGCCCGGGCGGCGCTGACGGCGGTGTCGGACAGCGTGGTCGAGTCCGTACGCATGTAGGTGATGAAGCCGTTCTCGTACAGCTTCTGCGCGATCTGCATCGTGGCCTTCGCCCCGAAGCCGAGCTTGCGCGAGGCCTCCTGCTGGAGGGTCGTCGTACGGAACGGGGCGTACGGCGAGCGGCGGTACGGCTTCGACTCGACCGACCGGACCGAGAACGCGGCGTTCTCCAGCGCGGCCTTGAGCGCGAGCGCGTTCGCCTCGTCGAGGTGGAGCACCTGCCCGGACTTCAGCCGCCCGTCGGGACCGAAGTCACGGCCCTGCGCGACGCGCTGTCCGTCGACCGTGGTCAGGCGGGCGGTGAAGGCGGCGGGGTCGGAGGCGTCACCGGCCCGGCCGGTGGAGAACGTGCCGGTCAGATCCCAGTACTCGGCGGAGCGGAAGGCGATGCGCTCGCGCTCGCGCTCGACGACGAGGCGGGTCGCCACGGACTGGACACGCCCGGCCGACAGCCGCGGCATGACCTTCTTCCACAGCACCGGCGAGACCTCGTAGCCGTAGAGGCGGTCGAGGATGCGGCGGGTCTCCTGGGCGTCGACCATGCGCTTGTTGAGCTCGCGCGGGTTGGCCACCGCCTCGCGGATCGCGTCCTTGGTGATCTCGTGGAAGACCATCCGGTGGACGGGGACCTTGGGCTTGAGGACTTCGAGGAGGTGCCAGGCGATGGCCTCGCCCTCGCGGTCCTCATCGGTGGCGAGGTAGAGCTCGTCGGATTCGGCGAGCTGCTCCTTGAGCTTTCTGACCTGCGCCTTCTTGTCGGCATTGACGACATAGATCGGCTGGAAGTCATGCTCGACGTCCACGCCGAGGCGACGGACCTCTCCGGTGTACTTCTCGGGGACCTCGGCGGCCCCGTTCGGGAGGTCGCGGATGTGCCCGACGCTCGCCTCGACGACATAGCCGGGGCCCAGATAGCCCTTGATCGTCTTCGCCTTGGCAGGCGACTCGACGATCACGAGTCGGCGGCCGCCCTGTGCGGTCTCGCTGGTCGGGGACAACTTCGCTCTTCTCTCCGGTCGACGCTCGGTGGGCACGTACGCGCACGGCGTACGGCGTACGGGCCGTACTGCCACTGCTGTCGCTGCGGAGTGTGACGGTACAACCCGCCCCCGTGTCAAACGGCAAAAGCTCGCAACGGCCACTCGAACGGTAACCCGACTCCAGGCATTCCTGCCGCCCGGACTGCCACGCCGGGTGTCAGGGCGCGCCGTGAGGGGCGTGGCCCGGATGTGGCTCAGACGAGGCTGAAGCACCAGACGCCGGCGACGAGGAAAGCGGCGCCGAAGATCGTGGTGAGGACGGCGGCGGTGGCGGGATTCACTCCGTCGGCGACCGGTGCGCGATGCAGGACACGTCCGCCCGTCCACACCAGCAGTACGGCTCCGAACAGCGCGAATGCCGTCCCCGCGAAGATCGCCGGCCCGCTCTCCATGCGCGTCTCCCACTCCTCGGTCAGAACCCGGGACGCCCCCGGGGCCGAGGCTGGCACCTCGGGGCGTCCTCCGCACGAATTCCGGGTGAACGAGGTGAGGGTTCACCCGGGCGGCGCCGGCCGTGGCCGTGACGGAACGGAACCGGAGGGGCCGACTCCGACCGCTGGCGATGCGCTGTCGCCCGGCGGCCGGCAGCGGAGTGATCCGCCGCACATCGCATGTGGCGGTCGGCGGCTGTGGTCCGGCGTGCTCCGTGGCGGACCACCGTGTTCCCACGGTACGAACGGTGGCCGGATTCACACGGGCAGCCCCCGCCGGGGCCCGGCGAGCGGGCCCTCGCCGTCCGCGAGCATCCGTGAGCCCGGCGCAAACGGAACGAGAAAGTGCGGGAAGCGGAAGGAGGGACGCGGAGCGGGAAGGCGAGAAGGAGAGGCGAAGAAGGAGGGGCGAGAGCGGACGAAGAGCCGAGCGGACCTCGCCGCCGGTGCCGGACCGTGGCCCGGCCGGAAGCCGACCGGATACCGCCGGGTGCCCATCCGGCCGCCCGCGACCGTCCGGACCGCCTGGGACCGTCGGCGACCCGTCTGCGATCCGCCGTCGCCCGGGACGGTCCGCGGCCCGCCGATCGCCGTCATCCGCCGGCAGGCCGTTGTCCGTCCGCCGCCGTCAGCCGTCGGCAGGCCGTTGTCCGTCCGCCGCCGTCAGCCGTCAGCCGCGCCATCCGCCGGAGCGATCACCCGCCGGCCGGCACCGGCTCCAGAAAGCCTTCCTCCACCAGCAGCCTGATCGCCTGCGGCGTACGGTCACGCAACAGGACGGGATCCTCGCCGACGAGCTGGGCGATGGCATCGAGGATCCGCCCCGCGCTGAGCGTGCCGTCACAGACCCCGGCGAAGCCCGCGCCGATGTGGTCGACCTTGGTGGCACGGCGCATGCCACGGTTCTGGCGCAGCACGACATGCTCGGGGTCCTCCGCGCCCGGCAGACCGACCTGTTCCTGCACGACCTCCGGGGCAAGCACGAAGGCTTCGGTGAGCAGCGCCGCGTCGTCGAGCGTCCGCAGATAGTCCTGCCGCTCGAAGTGCGCCCGTACGGTCTCGCCGAGAGGCTGCTCGACGGGGTGCGGCCACTCCTCCACGACGATCGACGGCTGCTCCGCGCCGGACTTCCGGAGCGTGATCCAGCCGAAGCCGACCGCCTTGACCCCGCGCGCCTCGAACTCGTCCAGCCATGCGTCGTACCGCGCGGCGTAGTCCTCGGGGGCGGTGCGGTGGTCACCGCTGTCCCTCAGCCACAGCTCGGCGTACTGCGTCACGTCCTGCACCTCACGCTGCACGATCCAGGCGTCGCAGCCGCGCGGCACCCAGGAGCGCACCCGCTCCTGCCATTCCTCACCCTCCACGTGCTGCCAGTTGGCGAGGAACTGCGCGAACCCCCCTTCGTTCAGCCGCTCTCCCGCCTGCTGAACGAGCGCGCGGCACAGATCGTCCCCGCCCATCCCGCCGTCCCTGTAGGTCAGCCGGGCGCCGGGAGAGATGACGAAGGGAGGATTGGACACGATCAGGTCGTACGTCTCCGACCCGACCGGCTCGAACAGGGAACCCTCCCGCAGATCGGCCTCCGGCGCACCGGACAGCGCGAGGGTGAGCCGGGTGAAGGCCAGCGCCCGCGGGTTCAGGTCGGTGGCCGTGACACGGGTGGCGTGCCTGGTGGCGTGCAGGGCCTGGATGCCGGATCCCGTGCCCAGGTCGAGGGCGGAGGACACCGGCGACCTGACCGTGATTCCGGCGAGCGTGGTGGAGGCACCGCCGACGCCGAGCACCATGGCCGCGTCCGCCTGGCCGCCCTGACCGCGCGCGCCGCCGGCTCCCCCGACGGCGCAGCCCAGATCGGAGACGATGAACCAGTCCTGGCCTTCGGGGCCGCCGTACGGGCGGATGTCCACGGTGGCACGTACGTCGTCGCCGTCCTTGGCCAGCCAGCCGTCGGCGAGCGCCTCGTCCAGTGGCAGCGCGGCACGGGCACGGTCGTGAGGAACCGACCGCTGCAGAAGGAACAGCCGTACGAGCGTCTCCAGCGCGGAGTCCCCGCGGGTGGCGCGCAGCGCGGGCACGGTTTCGCTGCGGGCGAGGGCCGCGTACGCGGGCGCGCCGAGCAGGTCGAGCAGTCCGTCGGCGGTGAACTCGGCGGCGAGCAGGGCGGCGCGCAGCCGGGCGGTCTGGTCGGGAGCGGGGATGCCTGCGGCAAGGCTGGTCGTACTCACGCGCCCATTCTCCCCCGTGGGATACCGCGGGCGCCCCTGCCGCGCGCAGAGGGGCCGCCGGGGCGACGCGCGAGGTCACCCCGGCGAAGTCACGCGGGGGAAGTCACCCGGGCGACGTCACCCGGGCGCTCGGGGCCCGGGTGACGTGCGACGGTCTGTGTGGACTACTCGCCGGAGGACTTCGGCGTACCGGCGGACTTGGACGGTCCGGCGGCGTTCGACGGCTTGGCCGCGGGCTTCGAGGCGCCCGGGCCCGGGTTCGCGGTGGCCGTCACCGACGGCTTGACCTTCTGGCAGCTGGGCTGCTTCGCCATCGCCTGGCCCAGCTCGCCGGACTGCAGCTTGGACAGTGCGTCCTGGTCCATCTTCTCGATCTTCGCCAGGCCGTCGGCGACGTCCTGCAGCCCGTCGGCGAACTTCTGCTGGTTCTTGGGCTCGAGCGCGTCGACCTGCTTCTTCAGCTCGAGGTAGGCGCCGGCGGTGGCGTTGAGCTCCTTGACGGCGTCCTGCTGCAGCGACTTGCCGTTGTCGACGGGCGGCGTACCGGCATCCTGCACCGCCTTGGCCAGCGCCTTGTTGGCGGTGGCGATGTCCTGGAAGGCCTTCGAGTCGGCCGCCTGGATATCGGCCGGCTTGCCGTCCGCGGCGGTCGAGATGATCGCCTGCTGGGCGTCGGCCCTCTTCTGGATCTGCGGCTGCGCCTGGTCGCAGACCGTCTTGGCCCAGGCACCCACCTTGTCGCCACTGTCGTCGCTGGTGCAGCCCGACAGGGCGAGCACCAGTACCGTGCCGCCGGACAGTGCGGCCGCAAGCTTCTTCTTCACCTTCACCGGATCGGTCCCTTCCAAGGCTCTCGGCCCCGGAACATACACGCCAAGTGGACGACAATCGCATGACAGACGTCCGGTATGTAGTTCTTTGCAGCCATTTGCACCAAGAGAGAGAAGGCTCTCACCAGCCCTTCCGCCGAGGCCGCGCACGGATGCGCGAACGGGCGGACGCCGCGTCAATCCGCGCCGTCCGCCCGTGCCTTGAGCAGGTGCTTCGCTTCGGACCTCAGGCCTTCCTAGGAAACGACCGCCGGGTCCGGTGACTTCGCCGAGCGCTCCGCGGCGTTGTCTTCGTCACTTACGGCGACGGAACGCCGCTTCGACACATACACGGCGCCGACGATGACCAGGATCGCGACCGCCGCGACCACGGCCCGTACGCCGGCGTTGGCGTCGTCGCCGTAGCTGAACTGCACGACGGCGGGCGCGATCAGCAGTGCCACCAGGTTCATCACCTTGAGCAGCGGGTTGATCGCAGGGCCTGCGGTGTCCTTGAACGGGTCGCCCACCGTGTCGCCGATGACGGTCGCGGCATGGGCTTCGCTGCCCTTTCCGCCGTGGTGGCCGTCCTCGACCAGTTTCTTGGCGTTGTCCCACGCGCCCCCGGAGTTGGCGAGGAAGACGGCCATGAGCGTGCCGGTGGCGATCGCCCCCGCGAGATACGAGCCCAGAGCGCCGACACCGAAGGTGAAGCCGACCGCGATCGGCGCCAGCACGGCGAGCAGGCCGGGCGTGGCCAGTTCGCGCAGCGCGTCCTTGGTGCAGATGTCGACGACCCGCCCGTACTCCGGCTTCTCGGTGTAGTCCATGATCCCGGGGTGCTCGCGGAACTGCCGCCGCACCTCGTAGACCACCGAACCGGCCGACCGGGAGACCGCGTTGATCGCCAGGCCGGAGAAGAGGAACACGACCGCGGCGCCGAGGACCAGGCCCACCAGGTTGTTGGGCTGCGAGATGTCCAGACTCAGGTTCATGTCCGCGGCCCTGGTGCCCACCTCCGCGACAGAGGTGGCGATCGCGTCGCGGTACGAGCCGAAGAGCGCGGCCGCGGCGAGAACGGCGGTCGCGATGGCGATGCCCTTGGTGATCGCCTTGGTGGTGTTGCCGACGGCGTCGAGGTCGGTGAGCACCTGCGCGCCGGCGCCTGTGACGTCGCCCGACATCTCGGCGATGCCCTGGGCGTTGTCGGAGACCGGACCGAAGGTGTCCATGGCGACGATGACACCGACGGTGGTGAGCAGCCCGGTACCGGCCAGCGCCACCGCGAACAGCGCCAGCATGATCGACGTGCCACCGAGCAGGAACGCCCCGTACACACCGAGACCGATCAACAGCGCGGTGTAGACGGCCGATTCGAGGCCGATGGCAATACCGGCGAGCACGACGGTGGCCGGGCCGGTCAGCGACGACTTGCCGATGTCGCGGACGGGCCGACGGTTCGTCTCGGTGAAGTATCCCGTCAGCTGCTGGATCAGGGCGGCCAGCACGATGCCGATGGCGACGGCCACGAGCGCGAGGATGCGCGGGTCGCCGTCGTGGTTGAGGATCGCGGCCTCGCTGACACCGTCCAGCGCCGCGTACGACGACGGAAGATAGGCGAACACGGCCACGGCCACCAGGGCGAGCGAGATCACCGCGGAGATGAAGAACCCTCGGTTGATGGCGGTCATCCCGCTGCGGTCGGCGCGCCGCGGGGCGACCGCGAAGATACCGATCATCGCGGTGACCACGCCGATCGCCGGGACGATCAGCGGGAAGGCCAGACCCAGATCACCGAAGGCGGCCTTGCCGAGGATGAGGGCGGCGACGAGCGTGACGGCGTACGACTCGAAGAGGTCGGCGGCCATGCCCGCGCAGTCGCCGACGTTGTCACCGACGTTGTCGGCGATCGTGGCGGCGTTGCGCGGGTCGTCCTCGGGGATGCCCTGCTCGACCTTGCCGACGAGGTCGGCGCCGACGTCCGCGGCCTTGGTGAAGATGCCGCCGCCTACACGCATGAACATCGCGATCAGCGCGGCGCCGAGACCGAAGCCCTCGAGGACCTTGGGGGCGTCCGCGGCATAGACGAGGACCACGCAGGAAGCACCGAGCAGGCCGAGGCCCACCGTGAACATGCCGACCACGCCGCCCGTGCGGAAAGCGATCTTCATGGCTTTGTGCGAGACGGCCGTCAGATCCTTCTCCGGCTCGCCTTCCGCCGGAGTGGCCTCGCGTGCGGCCGCGGCCACACGCACATTGGCCCGTACGGCAAGACGCATGCCGATGTATCCGGTGGCCGCCGAGAACAGCGCACCCACCAGGAAGAACAGCGAACGTCCGCCACGCTGGGACCAGTTGTCGGCCGGCAACAACATCAACAGGAAGAACACCACGACGGCGAAGATGCCGAGCGTGCGCAACTGCCGGGCCAGATAGGCATTTGCGCCTTCCTGGATGGCAGTCGCGATCTTCTTCATGGAATCTGTACCTTCACCGGCCGCCAGTACCTGGCGCACCAGCAACTGGGCGACGACCAGCGCCGCCAGCGCGACGGCCGCGATGACAATAACGATCATCCGGTTGTCGTCCGTCAGTACTGCGGCGGCAAGAGAAGTCGGTTGATCGGACAGGTGTGGGTTGAAAAGCCCCGCCATTCGTCCTCCTTGACGTTCAGAGCTCAAGATGTGGACGGATTGTAGGGAGCGGAACCTGATCAAAACAGAGCGCGACAAACGGAATTGACCTTCGCCTGCTCCTCAGAGAAAGATCGCGTTCCAAGATTCCAACCGAAAGCGGTAATGGGGCAAAAGCATTGACGCCGGCTCGACGGTCCAGGAAATGGAAAAAGGCCCTGCTCAGCAGGGCCTCTCACATAAGCGGACAAGCGCCACGGCGTCGGTGCGGCGGTGCCCGCCGGGTCAAACGTCCGACGACACGACGTCAACCGGTCATTGCACGATCGTGGCCGGATTGATGGGCCAGCTCATCCGGATGACGCCGCCGCCGTCCCCCGACGTCACCTCGACGTCGTCCACGAGCCCGCTGATCACCGCGAGGCCCATCTGGTCCTCACCGTCACCGTCGGTGTCCTCTGCGCCCTCCGCGGAACCGGAACCCGCGCCGGCCACCCCGGACCCGGCCACGCTGTCGGCGCCGCCGCCTGCAGCGGGCACCGCGTCGACGACCTCGATCGAGAAGGTCTTCTCCTCCTCGGTCAGCACGACCTTTACGGGGGCGGTGATGTGATTGCTGCGGTGCAGCCCGACCGCCCGGCTGCACGCCTCGCCCACGGCGAGCCTGACTTCGTCCAGCACGGCCTCGTCGACCCCGGCCCGCCGCGCCACGGCAGCGGCCACGAGACGGGCCGTCCTGACGTGCTCGGGCTGGGCACTGAAGCGCAGTTCAACGGTGGCCATACGGTCCCCCTCGGACGTACGAGCGTGCGAGCGTGCATCTCAAGGGCCCGGGACGGCGCCCGGGAACCCCTGTATCTTCCTCCACCGGTCTCCGGGCGTCCCGAAGCACCCCGGAAGCTCCGGACCGCTGGGGTCCGGAGCCCACCGGACGGCTCAGTCCGTAGCCGCGACGGCCTCCTCGACCGTCGTGTGGATCGGGAACACCTTGGTCAGACCGGTGATCCGGAAGATCTTGAGAATTCGCTCCTGGTTGCAGACCAGGCGCAGCGATCCTTCGTGCGCACGCACACGCTTGAGACCGCCCACAAGCACGCCGAGGCCGGTCGAGTCGAGGAAGTCCACACCCTCCATGTCGACAACCAGGTGGTAGTTGCCGTCGTTCACCAGCTCGACCAACTGCTCGCGCAGCTTGGGCGCGGTATACACATCAATCTCGCCACCGACCTCGACGACCGTACGGTCGCCACCAGGGCCGGACACATTGCGAGTCGACAGGGACAGGTCCACGGATCCTCCAGCACCTTGCTATCGAGCGGTCGCCCCTCGGGTCTCCCCGACGGAGCCAGGGGGCGCATCGCCAGCCGCGATGGCATTCAATCACTTACCAGCAGCCATGCACGACGCCTTGGGACCATTGTCCGTCACGCCGGTGACACACTCGGTGCCGATGGCCAAGAATCACCGTTCCAGACGACCTCCCGAGAGCGGGGAAACCCGCCCCTCCCCCGGTACGGTCCTCGACCGGCTCACCGCGGGGGCGAACCGGGCTGCGCGCATCACTCATACGGAGCACTTGCCCCCCAGGCCGGGCCGCCATGCAGTCTGGCCCCATCGCATCCGCACAGAAGTGATCAACGCCATCCAGCAGGCGGGCATCGAGCATCCCTGGACCCACCAGGCAGCCGCCGCCGAGCACGCCCTGGACGGCGAGTCGGTCGTGATCGCCACCGGCACCGCCTCCGGCAAGTCCCTGGCCTATCTCGCGCCGGTGCTCAGCACGCTCCTGGACGGTGCCGAGGCCGCCAACGGACGCGGCACCACGGCCCTCTATCTCGCCCCGACCAAGGCCCTCGCCGCCGACCAGCAACGCGCCGTCAAGGAGCTCGCCGCCCCGCTGGGCAACCGTGTGCGACCGGCCGTGTACGACGGGGACACGCCTGTCGAGGAGCGCGAATGGGTCCGCCAGTACGCGAACTACGTGCTCACCAATCCGGACATGCTCCACCGCGGAATACTCCCCTCACACCCCCGCTGGTCCTCCTTCCTGCGCTCGCTGCGCTATGTCGTCATCGACGAGTGCCACACCTACCGGGGCGTCTTCGGATCCCATGTCGCCCAGGTCCTGCGTCGTCTCCGCCGGGTGTGTGCCCGCTACGGAGCGAACCCCGTCTTCCTCCTCGCCTCTGCCACCGCCGCGGACCCGGCCGTCGCCGCCGGCCGCCTCACCGGTCTGCCCGTCACCGAGGTCTCCGACGACGCCTCGCCCCGCGGTGAGCTCGTCTTCGCCCTCTGGGAGCCACCGCTCACCGACCTCCACGGCGAGAAGGGCGCCCCGGTGCGCCGGACCGCCACCGCCGAGACCGCCGACCTCCTCACCGATCTGGCCGTCCAGGGCGTCCGTACCGTCGCGTTCGTACGCTCCCGGCGCGGCGCCGAGCTGATCTCCGTCATCGCCCAGGAACGCCTCGCCGAGGTCGACCGCTCCCTCGCCCGCAGGGTCGCCGCCTACCGCGGCGGGTACCTGCCCGAGGAGCGCCGCGCACTGGAGCGTGCGCTGCACTCCGGCGAACTGCTCGGGCTGGCCGCCACCACGGCCCTGGAGCTGGGGGTGGACGTGTCGGGCCTGGACGCGGTCGTCATCGCCGGCTACCCGGGCACCCGGGCCTCCCTCTGGCAGCAGGCGGGGCGGGCCGGACGCTCCGGGCAGGGCGCCCTCGCCGTCCTGGTCGCCAGGGACGACCCGCTGGACACGTTCCTCGTGCACCATCCCGAGGCGCTGTTCCAGCAGCCTGTCGAGTCCACCGTCCTCGACCCCGACAACCCCTACGTCCTCGCCCCGCACCTCTGTGCGGCCGCCGCGGAGCTGCCCCTCACGGAGGACGACCTCGCCCTCTTCGGTCCGGCCGTGCCGGAGCTCCTGCCACAGCTCGAGAGCGCCGGGCTGCTGCGCAGGCGTACCGCCGGCTGGTACTGGACCCGCCGCGAGCGGGCGGCCGATCTGACCGACATCCGGGGCGAGGGAGGCCGCCCGGTGCAGATCGTCGAGGCCGCCACCGGACGGCTGCTCGGGACGGTCGACGAGCCCGCCTCGCACGCCGCCGTCCACGACGGGGCCGTTCATCTCCACCAGGGCCGTACGTACCTGGTGAAGCAGCTGAACCTGGACGATTCGGTCGCCCTCGTCGAGGAGGCGAACCCGACGTACTCCACCACCGCGCGCGACACCACCTCCATCTCCGTCCTGGACACCGACACCGAGATCCCCTGGGGGGCCGGGCGCCTCTGCTACGGGTCGGTCGAGGTCACCAACCAGGTCGTCTCCTTCCTCCGCCGCAGGCTGATCACCGGAGAGGTGCTGGGCGAGACAAAGCTCGACCTGCCTCCGCGCACCCTGCGCACCAGGGCCGTCTGGTGGACGGTCACCGAGGACCAGCTGGAGGCCGCACGGGTGAATCCGGAGCAACTGGGCGGAGCCCTGCACGCCGCCGAGCACGCTTCCATCGGGATGCTCCCGCTCTTCGCCACCTGCGACCGCTGGGACATCGGCGGGGTCTCCGTCCCGCTGCACCCGGACACCCTGCTGCCGACCGTCTTCGTCTACGACGGGCACCCAGGCGGCGCCGGCTTCGCCGAGCGGGCCTTCCACACCGCGCATGAGTGGCTGACCGCGACCCGTGAAGCCATCGCCTCGTGCGAGTGCGAGGCCGGCTGCCCGTCGTGCATCCAGTCGCCCAAGTGCGGCAACGGCAACGAACCGCTGCACAAGCGCGCGGCCGTCCGGCTGCTGACGGTCCTCCTCAGCCAGGCCCCGGAACCCGGCCAGGCCCTGGAGCCCACCGCGGAATCGGAGCCTGCCCCAGGCCCGGAGCAGGCCTCCCAGAGGCCGGATGCCCCCGAGTCCTCCCGGACGACGCCACCGCCTGACCCAGCGGCTCCTGAGGCCCCTGAGACTCCCCGGGATACGGTCCCTGAATTTCCCCAGGGGTCACTGGGCCATCCGGAGGACCCGCGCGGGATCTGACCTCCGGCGCATACGGTCCGAGTGCCGCCGCAGCCGTCACATCGGCGATCTCACCCTCCACCGCGCACACGACCACAACCGCACCCTGGGCACGGGCGACCCGCGCCGCCGCGTCACACGCAGGCCCCGCACCGTCCAGTGCCCGGTCCGCCGCGGCGAGCGCCGCCAGATCGGCTGCGGCGCCCGCGCGGTGGCGGGCGACGACCGCCTGCCCCAGAGCAAGCACCGCCGCGAAGACCGCACACATGGCGCATGCCGCCACAGCCACCCACACGGTCGCCGATCCCCGGTCACGGCCCGCCCTCACGGCGTGTCCCTTCCCACGGTGTCCTCCGCGACCGCCACGGCCTGCGCGGTCAGGGTCAGCGCCAGCGCTGCCGGACCCGGTGTCGGAGCCTCGACGCGTACCCGCCAGAGGTCGCCGTCCCGCCCCAGCGACACCCTGGCGTCGCGCGGGGCGGCCGATCGGGCGGCGGCGAGCGCGGCGGCCTCCGGCTCCGACCTGGCGGCAGCCCGGGCCCCTGCCCTGGCGGCGTCCACACACTGGATCTGCGCGGACGCCGCCATCAGAGCCCACAGAAGCGCCATCGCGAACACCACCAGGGCCGGAACGGCCACAGCCGCCTCCGCCGTCACGTAGCCCCGGTCGTTCGGGGACGCCGGCCTGCCCCGGGCCTCGACCACGGGGTCAGAACTGCGCATCGAGCGCCTTCCCGATCACCGACTCCAGCGCTTTGGAGACCGTCCCGCTCGTGACCACCTTGTAGAGAACCGCGGCGAAGGCACACGCCGCGATCGTGCCCATCGCGTACTCCGACGTGGTCATCCCCGCATCGGTGCGCGCCCGCGCCCCGGCCGGCCGGACCCGCGTCGCGGCGCCGGCCAGAGCCCGCCCTACCCATTCCTTCACCCGAACCACAAACCTCATCACAACTCCCTCTGGTTGATGCTTCAGTTGTCGCTTGTCGCCTGTTGCTCACGTCGGTCCGCTTCGTCCACGTCGTCGGCTCAGCCATCACTTCGTCTGCCGCTTCAGCCCCTCACCTCCGCCGTCACCTCAGTTGCCGCTCAGCAGCCCGCGCGCCAGGCCGATCACCACCGGAGCCACCCCGATCGCCAGGAACGCGGGCAGGAAGCAGAGCCCCACCGGCGCCGTGATCAAGACCTGGGCACGCTGGGCCCGCGCCGCCGCGCTCCTGGTTCGCTCCGCCCGGAGGCCGACGGCCAGCCGCGCCACCGGCTCCGCTGCCGGCGCTCCCGATGAGCCCGCCCGCTCCAGACAGCGGGCCAGCCCTGCCGCGCCCGGTATCCGCCCGAATCTCCCCCATGCCTGGGCCGGTTCGCTGCCGAGCCGCAGTTCTGCCGCGGTCCTCGCCAGCCGCTCGCCGACCGGCCCACCCAGCGACTCACCCACGGCTCCGGCCGCCTCGCGCGGACCGGCCCCGGCCGCGAGACAGGCCGCCAGCAGATCGGCAGCGAGGGGAAGTTGATCCGGGGACGGGTCCTTTGCCCCGGCCATGTCCCGCTTGCGCCCTCGCTGCCACCGCCGGAGCCCGTACGCCCCGGCAGCCCCCAGCAGGCATCCCGTCACCCCACCCGCAAGGACGAAGCCGACCAGCACAGCGCCCGACGGAAGCACCCACTGCCGGACCCGCGCCGCGAACTCGGGCACCCTGCTGCGACGCCGCCCCCGCTCACGTGCCAGCAGGGCCGTGATCCGTCTGCGTGCCCGGCGCTCGCGCCGCCGGCCCTCCATGAAGCCCAGCCACACCACGACGGCCGCCGCAGGGACTGTCCCCAGCCTGTGGACGAGCTCACCGTTCATGGCCGCTCCCCGGCCCGCACGATCCGCGCCGCCCAGCACACTCCGGCGGCCTCCAGCAGCCCGCCCGCCAGTAGGCATCCGGCCCCTACCGGGGTGTGCAGCAGCACTCGCAGCGGTTCGGCTCCCAGCGCCCACCCGAGAGCCAGCCCCACCACCGGCAGCAGGGCCAGCACCACGACCGTCGACCACGCCCCGGCCAACTGGGCACGTAGCCCTTCTTGTTGGTCCCGTTCGGCGCGAAGCGCGGCTTCCAGCCGGTCAAGGCCCGAGGCCAGCCCGGCCCCGCCGTCCACCGACACCAGCCAGCAGGCCGCGAGCCCTGACAGTCCGGCCGCACCCGGCTCACGGGCCGCCCGTCGCAACTCCGCGGGGACATCTCCGCCGAACCGAGCCGCCGCAAGCACCGCGGCCTCGGCCCCGCCCAGCGCCCCTGTGGCCCGCCCGGCGGTCAGGAGCGCCTGCCCGGGCTGACGCCCGGCCCGCAGCTCGCCGGCGATCGCGCCGCAGAGCACGATCACCTTGTCGGCCCTGCGCTCCCTGGCGCGCTTCCGTTCCGCCGCCCGCAACCGCCGCCCCACCAGCGGCACCGCAAACCCACCAAGAGCCAGCGGCAGCACCGACCCACCCAGGACGGCGAGCAGCAACGCCGCCGGGACGCACAGCCACTCCCTGCGCAGCCGCCGCACCGCACGCCGACCGCGCTCCCAGTCCCACCAGGGCGCCGGCCTCGAGGCACCCGCGCCCGCGAGCACCAGTCCGGCCCGCCGGGCCGCCCGGTCCCCACCGGCCGACATCCACGCCGCTGTCCCCGCACAGAGCGCCGCACACATGGCCGTCGTTGTCACCACGCACCCCCGATCAGTGACCGCAGCCGCTCCCAGCCCCGCTCCCGCGAGAAACCCGCCGTGCCCCACCGGAGCGCCGGAACGGTCGCCACCAGCCCCGCCGCCTCCCGTTCCAGCACCCGCACCTCCGCGATCCGGCGCCGCCCGTCCCTGTCCCGCACGAGATGGACCAGCACCGACAGAGCGGCGGCCAACTGGCTGTGCAGAGCTGCCCGGTCGAGACCCGCGGCGGTGCCCAGGGCCTCCAGACGGGCAGGGACGTCGGCCGCCGTATTGGCGTGGACCGTGCCGCAGCCGCCCGGGTGAGACACTTAGCAGTACACGCCAGAAGGGACCCCGCCATGAAGCGCCCAACCGTCGTCATCTATGACCGGCTCAGCCGTCTTTTCGCTGATGAGGCCACTGACCACCGCGTAGACGAGTGCCGCCGGTACGCCGAGTCCAGGGGCTGGGAAGTCGTCCACGTGGCCACGGACCACAACGTCAGCGGGGCAAGCAAGCTCGAAGATCGCCCCGGCATGCGCGAGGTCCTGTCCTGGCTCCTCCGCTGTGACTACGTGCTCGCTGCCAAGCTCGACCGCTTCGCCCGTAGCGTGCTGGAATTCCAAAAGCTGCTGAACGCAGCAAAGGCTACCCGAGCGACAATCGTCACGGCCGATGGCTTGGTTTCTCCGGAGAATGCGAGTCTGATTATCAACGTTCTCGCTGCATTCGCCGAACACGAGCGCGAGATGATCACGGCCCGAATCACAGCGTCAAAGCAGCACCACCGCCAGAAGGGCAATCACCTTGGCGGACTGGCCCCGTATGGCTACAGCGTCAGCGGCCCGGTGAACGCTAAGCGCTGGGTTATCGACGAGCCTGCGGCCGCAATCCTGCGTGAGTGCGCAGACAAGCTGATCAACCACGGCGCCTCGCTGGTCGGGCTGGCACGGGAGCTGAACGAGCGGGGAATCCTGCCGCCCGCTGATCATGCGCGCCAGCGAGACGGCCGGGAGGTGCGCGGCGGAAAGTGGCACTCGACCACCCTGCGGGACGTGCTGTACACGCCCACGGTCCGTGGCTGGCTCGTGCAGGCGACCCCGGGTACGAAGCGCAGCGCGCTGACCAATCAGCCCGTGCTCGACGCTGAGGGCAACCCCGTGACGGCGGGACCGGCGATCCTGGACGCTGCCTCTTGGTCGACCGTACGGGCGATCCTGGACGACCGGGCCAAGGGCCGTGGCGCCGAACGGCAGGGCAAAGCGTTGCTGCTCCACATCATCCGCTGTGGTGTCTGTGACGGGCCCCTCTACAAGCAGCGCCGGACAGTGAGCGGTAAGGACTACTCGCCCTACGTCTGCCGGAACGGTGTTGGCAAGCATGGCGAGCACGCGCCGAACGTGGTCACCGGCCGCTATGTGGAGGACCTTGTCAGTGCCGAGTACCTGCGTCGGTTCGGCAGCTTCGAGCTCATGCGCTGGGTCGAGCCGGACGGGTCCGCTGTGCTCCAACTCGCCGACGTTACAGCGCAGTTGGACAACCTGAGCGCCAGCCTGCCGCACCTTCCGGCGGGTGGCCGGGCGTGGCGCACTGCGCTGGATCAGATCACGGCGCTTGAGGCCCGGGAGATCGAGTTGCGCAGCGAGGCAGACCACGCCGTAGGCCGCTTCGAGCCCACGGGAGGGACGATCGCGGACGCCTGGGAGCAGCGGGATGAAGAGGGCCGTAGGGCGCTGCTGGCGGAGCTGGGAACGCGTGTGGTGATCCGGCCGACAACACCGGGGGCAATGAAGCGGTTTGATCCTGAGCGGGTGGCGCTGAGCTTCGAGGGTCCGGCATGGGTGCGCGAGCTGGGACCCGCTGAGGCGGCGCTGGCAGCCGTCGAGTTGGAGGAGTCCCTAGGTGATGCGCTGATGGCCGAGATGACCCGGCACGAAAGGGAGACGCAGGCACAGCGCCGACGGGCAGCGCAGTAACGAGCGCCTAGGCGCCCTCTAAGCCCTTCTGAGAGCGCCCCTGGCATCCGATGCCGGGGGCGCTTTCCTGTGCCCGCAGACGGTCGTACAGGACTTCGCTTCAATTCGTGGTCAAAGGATTACGGAGAGTAATACTACACAGCGGTAAGGCGTAGCCAAGCCTCTGACCTGCGGAAGTGTAAAAGTGTAGAAATGCAGTTCCCCCTAGAACCGTCTACAGGAGATAGAGGCTCTACGGCGGGGAAACCGGGACCCCCTGCATTGCTGCACTGTCTACACTCTGGGCCCCTCAGCCGCGAGCGTTCGACTGGCTCGAAGACTTCGACGGCTCCGGTATCCGACTCGTTCGAAGACTCCGGGAAGCCCTTGCGCTCCAGAGCCACAGGCATTCCACAGGCTCGAAGACTTCGAGGCCCCATTCACTGAAGAGAGGGAGACACGATGGCCACTGACGATCTGCTGAACGTGATCATGTCTTGGGAGTCTGAGGATTCCCGCCGTGGCGCACTGGTCCGCGCGCTGAAGTCGGACCATCTGCACAGCCCCGTTCTTCAGGCACAGCGACTGGCGATGCTCGGCCTAGCCGCTGAGCGTGAATTTACTGGCGTTCCCCCTCGCTGATACCTACGCACCACTGAGAGCCGTCTGGCATTGCGCTGGGCGGCTCTTCTTTGTCGCTTGTGACGGTAGTGATTTCGTCGGGGGGTGCAGAGATGACGAACTGCACTCATTCCCACAAAGGGTAATTGGGTCTGGGTGCGCCCCATCCTCGAAGCTGGCTTTTCCCTTGCGGCTGCTGGCCTAGCGCCTCTTCCGCCTGGACTATCAAGATCAACTATTTTACTTTCCCATTACCAACGAAGGCGTTGCATGACCGATTCCACCCGCGCCACGTGCCCTATCTGCACTCGCCCGAATCCCCGCTCTGACCGTGCCCACTGCGGTGACGACCTGTGCACTGAAACCGCCATGCTCCGTATCCGGTATGAGCGCGCCCTTACTGCTGCCCGTGCTGCCGCCTCTGCCCCTCACTGTGAGCGCTGCGGGAACCTGACCAACAAGCCTGCCCGTTTCCGCTTCTGCGCCGTCTGCGTCGAGGACATGGCCGCCCTGCGTAGCGAGGATGAGCGGAAGGCCAAGGAGCGGGCTGCCCGCATTGCCGCTGCTACCCCTTGCCAGGGTCCCGCCTGCCCCAATCCCGTGGGCCCGATGGAGAAGCCTGGCCCCGAAAAGCTGTACTGCTCTACCCGCTGCGCCAAGGCCGCTGAGTACATCCGCCGTCGCACTCGCAAGACACCCAATCCGATTCCCTGCCGTCGCTGTGGTACTGCCCATACGCCGAAGTTCCGTGACGGTGTTTGCCGCGAGTGCCAGAAAACGCAGCGCACCGTATCCCGCCGCAAGTCCCTGCGCGATGCGGTAACGGCCAAGCATGGCAACTCTCACTGCTGGCATTGCTCCACATCGCTGGCCGATGGCGCTGTGTTCGATCACCTGGTTCCCGTGACTCGCGGGGGCCTGTCGACGGTGGCCAACTGCCGCTGGACTTGCACTAGTTGTAACCACAGCAAGCGCGACAAGCTGCCGGACGAGTGGACGCCCCCTATCGCCCGCTGAGCCCCTTCAGCCCCTTCCCGGGGCAATCACCCTTCCTGCCCCCTGGAAACTCGCCAGGGGGTTTCCTATGCCCTTCTGAGAGGTCTTGTGGATAATCCCGCTCTTCGCCCTACCCGCCGTTCGCTGTCCCACCACGACTACGCCATGTCTGCCTTTGCAGAACTCGGCGGCACTGACAACGCCGGTTTCTCCGTGCATGGCAATACTCGCTCGCTGCCCTTGCGCGGCCTTACTGCTGATCCCCTCGATTCGCTGCCTTGGCTCGGTGACCGGGTGGGCCGTCAGCACGACATTCTGTGGAATGGCCGCGTGTTCCCTGTGGTCTCTAATTTCACGCTCGAAGAGTCCCAGCGTGCTACCGGCGCTTTCCTTGCCGCTGCTGCCGCTGAACCTGGACGTACTATCTGGGACGATCACCGGGGCACGCTCACCCTGCATCCCCGGGTGAAAGTTCTGGTGCGTGTCTGTCGGCATTGTGGGGCATCGTTCCGGCAGTGGCGCTTTCCAACTCAGCGCCGCCGGTATGCGACCTTCTGTTCCGCTGATCATCGGCAGGCTTTCAAGCGGGTAGCGGATCGCGATAGGCAGCGAGCTATTCGCGGTGAGGGGTCCGCCGGCTCGTGAGCTGCAATTTGTAGCCATTACATATAGAGGTGAAGGGGAAGCCCTTCTGCTCTGCGCCGGTTGGACTGGCATTCTTCCCCGCAGTGCATCGCGGCGTTGTCCGCACCCTAAACCAGAGGCCCGGCCCTGTGTCGATTCCCCGCTGTGGATGCCAGTCCGCGCAGTGGGTGAGTCAGCGCAGGGTCGGGCCTTTTCGTTTCCTACCACAGGAGCAGTACACCCATGAGCGATGCCACCATGGCCGCTGATTTTCGCGGCTTCCTTGATGAGTATGTCTCGCTGGCGCCGATGGCGCGGTATACCGAGGTCGGCGTCCTTCACGCTGCGTTCCACCACTTTTGCCGCACTGTCGCTGGTATTGAGCCGCCGACGTTCTCCGAGTTTCGGGAGCTGCTTGACCGGGCTGGCTATCTGCCGCACTGGGTCCGGGATAGTCGCCTGTCTGAAAAGCCCGTTCTGATTGTGCGTGGGCTTCGGCTGGATACGTCGGTTCCGAGGGAGAAGTGAGTATGAGTGAGACTGAGCGCGATGACGCGCAGATTTCCGGAATCACGCCTGACGGGGCGGAGGTTTCGGCGCCGGTAGACGCTGGTGCGCAGACTGACGAGTCCGCGCTAGGCGACGCTGGCAAGAAGGCTTTGCAGGCCCTTCGCGCTGAAGTGAAGGAACTCAAGGCCAAACTAAAGGCACAGGAATCTGCCGACGCTGAGCGCGATGCCAGCGACGATGCCGACTCCTCTACGAGTGATACGGGCGACCCGGTCACCGTCGAGCCAACTCCGAAGCCACGCCGATTCCAGGGCACAGCAGACGGGGGTGCAGCCAATCGCGGTTCCTCCACTGCCGGTCGACAGCTAAGCAAGGACGATCTTCGATCCATGTCCCCCGCTGCTATCGACAAGGCCCGTCGCGCTGGGCAGCTTCGGGATTTGCTACGCGGTAATTGACCGCACCCACTCATTCGATAGGAGTTTTACCCATGGCAGTTTCTAGCTTTGTCCCCCAGGTTTGGGGTGCCGCCGTTCTCGCTGCTCTTGATGAGGAGCTGGTTTACGCCTCTCCGATCGCGACCAATCGCGACTATGAGGGCGAGGTTTCGGAATATGGCGGTGCCGTCGTCGTGAACACGGTGGCTGATCTGACCATTCAGGACTATGTCCCGTACACGGACATGACCACCGGGCAGGGGACCACTTCTCAGCTCGTTATGGACATCAATCAGCGGAAGGCGTGGTCTGTCGCGCTGGATGACGTCGACCGGGCCCAGGTTCGGGATGATGTCGATCTGGTCAGCAAGATTTCGAACCGCGCGGCTCATCAGCTCAGCAAGGCGGCGGACACTTACGTTGCTGGCCTGATGTTGGCTGCCACCACGCCGGGCGCTGAGATTGCCTCCGTTGATACGCCCGATGAGGCGTGGAATGTGCTAATCGACCTGCGTACCCAGCTCAGCGATAACCACGTTCCGACCGACGGCCGGTTTGTTGTGGTTACCCCGAAGTTCGCCGGTCTGCTGCTGAAGGATCAGCGGTTCATTGCCAGCGGTGACGCTGCTGCCGCTGCGACTCGGGCTAACGGCATCATCGGCCACGCCGCTGGTTTCGTGGTCAAGGAGTCGGCGCTTGTCCCCGACGGTCCGGGCGCTGGCGCTGGTAAGGCCATCATCGCTGGCCACCCCATCGCGACCACTTTCGCGAATCAGATCAGCAAGGTTGAGGCGGTCCGCAACCCGAAGCAGTTCAGCGACACCATTCGTGGTCTGTCGCTGTACGGCGCGAAGGTTGTTCGGCCTACTGCGCTGGCGTCGCGTGACGTTGTCGTTGTCTAACGCGTAGCCCATTGATCGGGGGCCTGGCATGTCGCTGGGCCCCCTTTCTCATCCCCCAAAGGAGGGGCTATGCCCGACCTAGCAACCATTGCCGACATGGAAGCGCGCGGCGTGACTGTCGATGCGTCAGAAGAGTCGGTTGTTTCGACCTATCTCGCTGTTGCTTCCGCTGCGATTCGCGACGCTGCGGGATCGAATATCTCGCAGATCACCGTAACCGTGATTCTCCCTGGCACCCGCGACACGCGTCTAAAGCTGCCTGGTGCCCCCGTGACGTCCGTCCACGCTGTCTCGCTGGATGAGGTGCCCATCCTTGATGCCAGGCTCTCTAGCGGCGTTCTGGTGCGTTCCGCCGGTTGGGGCGGTGACGACGTCGAGGTGACGTACACGTACGGCCTGCCGACGGTTCCCGCTGACATCGTCGACCTGACATGCCGATTGGCTGCGCAGGCACTGACCGGCTATCGCGCTGGCGATCCTGCCGGGCGTGCTGTCGAGTCTGAGCGCATTGGCGACTACTCCGTGAAGTACGCCGATACCGAAACCGGCACCATGGCGCTGAGCAATTCCCAGCGTTCCCGTCTGGCCGCCCGCTTTGGCGCCTCTATCGCTGTGGTGAATGCGCTGTGAGTGTGTGCCGGCTGATGAATACTCAGGTTTCTGTCTGGCGTATCTCCCGTATCCCTGACGGTATGGGCGGTTGGGTGGACAGCCTCAGTGTGGTGTCGAGTGAGCGCGCCCGGATCTCTCAGCCATTGGCCCGGGAACGTGTGGTCGCTGACCAGTCCGGCGCGTTGCTTTCGCATGTGGTCTTTCTGCCCGCTGACGCTGACGTACGGCGCGGGGATGAATTGCGCGAGGGTGCCCGGCGGTTCGAGGTGTTGGCCACCTTCGAGCCATCCGCCCCCGGAACGTATCTGCGGGCCGATTGCGAGCTACGGCAGGCGGCGGGATGAGGGTGCGTGTCGGCCTCGGGCATCGTGTCCATTTCGCTGGTACTACGTATGGCGCTGGGGATGAGTTCGATATCCCGGACGAGAATGCCGCTGGATGGATGTCTAACGGCTTCGTCCTGCCCGCTGATAGTGAGTGGTTCGAGGGTGCCTATACGCCCGCCAGAAACGCACCAGCGGCGTCCGAGCCTAAGCCTGCGGCTTCGCATCCGCCGTGTGAGCCTGGCCCAAAGCCCAAGGGCGCTCGCAGTATGCAGACATGCCCTGTCGCTGACTGTCCGTGCCAGACATGGAAGGGTAAATGCCAGGCGCATGCCCGGAGCAATAGCAAGGGGCAGCGCTACGCCGACAGCCACAATGACGCCGCCTCGCTGCGTGCTCGCTGGGACCGTACGAAGCGCGCTTATCTGCGAGCCAATCCCTACTGCGAGTGTGACCAGTGTCTAGCGATTGCTGAGCCGCTGAGACCCGCAGCGCAAGAGGTCGACCACATAGACGCATTGGGCTTGCGCGGTCCCCGTGCTTTCGACTGGGACAACTTGCAGTCACTGACTAAGGCTCACCACTCACGGAAGACAGTGGGCGAATCATTCGGGCACTAGTCACGCAATGTGACACCCCCCCTGGGGGGGCACCCATTCGACCCCACCCCCTTTCAGCGCGGGGGAGGGCGTTGTCTGGTATGCCCGGTTCATAGACATGGTTCTACACCCTGGGGTTGACGTTGAGTTACTGCACCCGCTGTGAGCAAGAGAAGCCGGAAGCGCAGACAGCGCCGACACGACGACTGAGACACCAATGCCACCCATTTACAAAATCTGCACCCGCTGTCTCGAACCACTGCCATCCGCAGAGTTCCACAAGTACGCCCGGTCCCCTTCTGGGCTCCAAGCCTGGTGCAAGCTCTGCACCGGCAAGTACAAACATGACTGGCGAAAGCGTCGACGCGCGGAAGGACTGTCCGAATGAAGCTGATCAGAATCAGGATGCATGATCCTCTCGCTGACGCGCTGCTGTGTCTTGCGCAGGGTTCGGAGGAGTCGGTGAATACGCATCTGCGGCGCGCGGTTTACGAGTACGTGGAGCGCCATGGCGTACCCATTCCGCTGTATGCCGACGGGACTCCGTACACGGCGCCCTGAGCGCAGCACCTACTAGAACTAGTAGGCATAAAGAGTTGTAATGCCCATGCATATAGGGATTCAAAAAGGCGGTCCCGGGGTTTCCCCAGGCGCCCGCCGCAGACACGACTAAGGCCCCCGAGACCCTGGATATCTCCCAGGCTGCCTCAGGGGCCCTTCTGTCGTTTGCTCAGGCTCTACGGCAACGGGGGCACTGGCACAACGGCCACGCAGAGCTGAGCATCGGCATGCGCGCATCCTCGCTACGGATCTCCCGCGTCGGTCCCCACGTTCGTCCGCCGTCCCGTGACACTCGCAGCCTGAGCAAGGGGCGTTCGTCGCTCATGCGCTCACCGCCTGAGGGCTTCACGGAGTGCCTCGCTCAGCGCCCGTGCCGTTGGACCAAACGCCGCTGTATCAAGGCCAGTTGGCGCGTAGTGCCTGCTCGCCACTTCCACCATTTCGCTCAACGCGCCGTAGAGCTCTGGCACAAGGTCGCTGGCGTCGTCACCGTTCTCCAGGGCCGTGCCAGTCACGGTGACCAGAGCAGCGGCTGCCTTGATGGCGTGTCCGTCTGCGATGGCGTCGAGAGCGCTGCCCGGCTCGGTCACTGCGTACTGCTGCTTACCGGTCAGGGGGTCAATGCCGATGGGGCGGAGTCGGTCCGGCGCACTCTCGGTAGGGTTCCGCATAGCCGAGGTTTCCTCTCGGTCAGGCCCCGGGGTTGAGTTAGCCGCTCGCTCCGGGGCCGCTTTTTATTTGTCCATCGCAGACTACCTGACTAGCTCGTTACCTCGATAGCTCAGCGGGTGAATTCGTCGCACGCTGACTAGGTGAAGATCGATCGGTCCATCCCTCATTGGCCACAGGTCGCTGATGAAATCCGGCGGCGCATCCTCGCAGGCACCTATCCGCCGGGTGAGCGCCTGCCGGGCACCGTGGCTATCGCTGCTGAATTCGACGTGAGCCAGTCGACCGCCACCCGCGCCGTAGCTCGCTTGCGGGAGGAGGGCCTGGTCTACGTGGTCAGCGGGCGGGGGTACTTCGTCGCTGATGTGACCTGAGCCATGTACTGTTAGGGCACGCACCCGCCGTCGTGACCCGTGTTCAACGCGGCCAGCAGATCGGTGACTTCGGCGCCCCGGACCTCGCCCACGACGAGCCGGTCCGGCCGCATCCGAAGGGCCTGGCGCACCAGGTCCTGAAGAGTGACCCGGCCGGCACCCTCCTGGTTGGCAGGACGGGATTCCAGCCGCACCACATGCGGATGGTCTGGCCGCAGCTCCGCCGAGTCCTCGGCGAGGACGATGCGCTCCCCCTCGCCGACCAGCCCGAGCAGCGTCGACAGGAGAGTTGTCTTGCCCGTGCCGGTGCCACCGCTGATCAGATAGGAGACCCTCGCCTCGATCAGCGCTCCCAGCAGCCGGTCGCCACCCGGCGGGACCGTCCCCGCCGCGACGAGTTCGCTCAGCGAGAAGGCCCTGGGCCGTACCACCCGAAGGGACAGACAGGTCGAGCCGACAGCCACCGGGGGCAGTACCGCATGCATCCGTGTGCCATCCGGGAGCCGGGCGTCCACCCAGGGACGGGCGTCGTCCAGGCGCCGCCCCGCCACGGCCGCGAGCCGCTGCGCCAGCCTGCGCACCGCGGCCGCATCGGAGAAGGTGATATCGGTGAGCTGGAGCCCGCCGCCACGGTCCACCCACACCCGGTCCGGCGCCGACACCAGCACATCCGTCACGGCCGGATCGGCGAGCAGCGGCTCCAACGGCCCGGTCCCCACCAGCTCGCAGCGCAACTCCTCCGCCGCGCCAAGCACTTCGGTATCCCCGAGCAGCCGCCCCTGCGCCCGCAGCGCGGCCGCCACCCGGGCCGGCGTCGGCTCCGCACCGCTCTCGGCGAGCCGCTGCCGCACCGCTTCGAGAAGCGTCGAGGTCATGAGACACCTCCACCCGCGAACGCCCGCTCCCAGAACGCCGAGCAGAACCGGGCCAGCGGCCCCCGAGCACCGGCGCCGGGCGGAATGCCTCCGTCCAGGTCGGCGGGCAGACCCGCGTCGATGGGGAGTTCGCCCGCCAGCGGCAGTTCGAGTGCATCGGCCACCCACTGCTCGTCCAGTCCTGATGCGTACGGTCCGCGCACCACGACGCGCAGATCGCCGAGCACCATGCCCACGGTCGACGCGACACGCCTCGCGGCGGCCACCGCACGGAGCTCTCCAGGCACCACGAGCAGCCCGAGATCCAGCTGGGCCAGCGCCTCGGCGACTCCCTCGTCGACCCGGCGCGGCAGATCCACGACGACCGCTCCGCCGCGCCTGCGGGCCGCCGCCAGCACCGAGCGCATGGCCTCCGGAGGCACCACCACCGAATCGCCGCGGTCCCAGCTGAGCACCCGCAACCCCTGCACCGAAGGCAGCGACTCCTCGAGGGCGCCGCCCGCCACCCTCCCCTTCGACGCCGCGAAATCAGGCCAGCGCCTGCCCTCGGCCTGCTCCCCGCCCAACAGCACATCGAGGCCGCCGCCGAGCGGATCGCCGTCCACGAGCATCGTGCGCCGGCCTTCACGGGCCGCCGTCACGGCGAGCGCGGCGGCCAGCGTGGACGCCCCGGCCCCGCCCCGGCCGCCGATCACTCCGATCGTGAGTGCGGGCCGTCCGGCCCCTTCGGCAACATCGGCGAGCCTGTCGACGAGCCAGCTCTCGGCGTCCGGCAGTCTCAGCACACAGTCGGCGCCGATCTCCACCGCGCGCCTCCACACCTGTGGATCGTCCTGGTCCCGCCCGACGAGCAGCACTCCGCGTCTGCGTGTGGCCGCTCTGCAACGCGCGGCCGCGTCGTCCCCCACCAGCACGAGCGGCGCGCTGTCCCAGCTCCCTCTCTCATCGGGCACCGCGTGGTGCACCTGTGGCTCGGCTCCCGCCGCCGCGCACAGCCGCAGCAGATCATCGAGCAGCTCCAGGTCCTCGGTGACGATCAGAGGTCCGTTACAGCGCTCGCCTGTCACCGGCTTCCCGCCGGGTGAGTCCGGCCCATCCGGCGCGTCGGACCCACGGGACGCCCTGAATGCGCCGGAAGCACCGGATGCTCCGGGTGAGTGGGACGCTCCGAATGTGCGGGCCGGACCGGAAGTACCGGATGTGCCGGACGTATCAGAAGTGATTGAACCCGCCACGATTTCTCCCCCTCTCACCGCGCTGCCGCAGTGGATGTCGAAGGGCCGGCGCGCCGGCCCAGATCTGTGATTCCTCCGGTCCATGAACTTCGCGGACCGGAATCACCGTGCAGCGCGCCGGGAAATCGTGTGGATCTTGCTTCAAAACTGTGGACAACTCACCACTTGTGAATATCCCGCTAGCCCATACCGGTGACTTCCGGTACGACTTCCGGAGCGCAGCGCAACCACTACGCTGTGTGACGAGTCCGGGGCATCGGAAAGCCCCGCCGAAGAGGCGCATGCGGGACGACAAGAGGGCCGGACGGTCCGCCAAGACCCGCGAAAACGCGTCCGGACATGCGACGACCCCCGCCGGGGGGGAGAGCGGGGGTCGTCCCCACGGCCGACTCGGGGGGGGAGGAGTCGGGCCGGGTTAGCACGGTCGCGAACGATCCGTGACTTCCATGGTGTACCCGAGAGCCTTCTCAGGCAAACCCACACGCCGGAGCTTACGCCGAATGGTGGGCGCCTATGCTCTGCGTCGTGGAAAACCACTCCTTGCCGCGCACAGCAGCGTTCTTTGACCTGGACAAGACGGTCATTGCGAAGTCGTCGACGCTGACCTTCAGCAAGTCCTTCTACCAAGGGGGACTGATCAACCGCCGCGCCGTACTGCGGACCGCCTACTCCCAGTTCGTCTTCCTGGCAGGCGGCGCGGACCACGATCAGATGGAGCGGATGCGCCAGTATCTCTCCGCACTCTGCAAAGGCTGGAACGTCCGCCAGGTCAAAGAGATCGTGGCCGAGACCCTCCACGATCTGATCGACCCGATCATCTACGACGAGGCCGCATCCCTCATCGAGGAGCACCACGCCGCCGGGCGCGACGTCGTGATCGTCTCCACCTCCGGCGCCGAGGTCGTCGAGCCGATCGGCGAGTTGCTCGGAGCCGACCGCGTCGTCGCGACACGCATGGTCGTCGGCGAGGACGGCTGCTACACCGGAGAGATCGAGTACTACGCGTACGGGCCGACCAAGGCCGAGGCGGTCAAGGAACTTGCCGCGTCCGAGGGGTACGACCTCTCGCGCTGTTACGCCTACAGCGACTCCATCACCGATCTGCCCATGCTGCAGTCCGTCGGACATCCGTACACGGTCAACCCGGACCGTTCATTGCGCCGCGAGGCCGCTTCCCGCGCATGGCCGATCCTCGTCTTCAGCCGTCCGGTACGACTGAAGCAGCGCATCCCCGCATTCACCATGCCGCCGCGGCCCGCACTGGTCGCGGCGGCCGCGGTCGGTGCGGCGGCGGCGACCGCCGGGCTCGTCTGGTACGCGAATCGGCGCCGCAACGGGTCCATTAGCCGTATTTGAACCTAAAAGTAAAGAAGTGCAGTCAGGCCTTCCGCTTGCCGTGCCACAGGAGTAGAAAGGACTCAACGGCCCGCGAGACCTGGGACATCCGAGAGGATCACCTTCTACGCAACAAAGGCCCACGGACCGAAGCATGGATGTGGAGCACCCACGCGACGTCGACCCGTCGATTACGGGCCAGCCGCACCAGGTGACGGACAAAGTTTCCGGCCTGATGGGCAACATATCGAGGACGCTTGGTAACTCGGCAGACATGCCAGCGGCGGTACCAACTCTGGTACCGCCGCAACCCTTTGTGCGGCTCGGGTCCGCGTCCGCGGCCAGGTCCGGCCTGAGCCGGACGAAGCCCGCTAGGCCGCGCCCCGCTGCAAGGCCTCACAGACCGCCGTCGACTCCCGTACCCCCAGTTCGACCGCGCGGCCGCAGTGCGAGATCCAGGCCGCCATCCCCTCGGGAGTTCCCGACAGATAGCCGTCGAAGGCGGCGAGATACGCCGCACGGCCGAGTTCCGCGTGGCCGACCTCGGCCGGACAGATCGACTTGGGGT
Organism: Streptomyces sp. NPDC057445; assembly: GCF_042802855.1. NCBI lineage: Bacteria > Bacillati > Actinomycetota > Actinomycetes > Kitasatosporales > Streptomycetaceae > Streptomyces > Streptomyces sp. NPDC057445. The sequence continues at coordinate 155,372 of NZ_JBHVDH010000010.1, forward strand.
CGAGGCCACTGCCGACCAGGACGATGCGCCCGGCGGTCCGGGCGACCAGCCCGTTGGCCGACGAGAACGGGCGCAGGGCGAGCAGTTCACCGTGGACGACCGAGGCCATCACCAGCGCCGGGGCCGAACTGCCCGTGAGGACCAGGCCGGAGAGGGCGTCGAGGCGTCCTGCCACCTCGTCCGCGTCCGGAAGCGGCGCCGTGATCAGCGGCTCGTCGACCGTCTCACCCGCGAGCCGGGGGCGGCCGACCGTGTCGTCCGGCGCCGCGCCGCCCGCAGCCACCAGATGCAGCCGGGCCAGCACCCGCAGCGGGGACTGCCGCCAGATGGACAGCAGCTGGCCGGATTCCGCGGTCAGCCTCAGCGCCGCTCCGACGGTACGGGCCTCGTCCTCGCCACTGAAGTCGGTACGCCGGCGCACCTCCTCCAGCGCCCAGTCGGCCCCGGACAGCGCCGCGGACCCACGGGCACCCCGGAGCGCCGCCTCCGAAGCGACCTCGTTGCCGCGACGCCGCATGACCCGGTGTCCGTAGACCCGGTCGACGGCCTTGCGCACGGAATCCACGGCTTCCGCGACCCCGGGCAGACCGCCCAGTGCGGCCAAGGGGTCAGAGGCGTTCGTACTCATAAGTAGGGAGGCTACGCGCCCCGGGACCGCACCCCACGATGGAGTGGTCTTCTTCACGCACCTCGGACACGCACCGCTGTCGAACGGCTACCGTTGGTGAACATGAAGATCGCTTTCGTAGGGAAGGGCGGCAGCGGCAAGACCACGCTGTCCTCGCTCTTCGTCCGCCACCTTGCCGCACAGCAGGCCCATGTCGTCGCGGTGGACGCCGACATCAATCAGCACCTGGGCGTGGCACTCGGCCTCGACGACGACGAGGCCGCGGCGCTCCCCGCGATGGGCGCGCATCTGCCGCTCATCAAGGAATACCTGCGGGGGACGAACCCACGGATCACCTCCGCCGAGACGATGATCAAGACGACGCCTCCGGGCGAGGGGTCACGACTGCTGCGCGTGCGCGAGGACAACCCGGTCTACGAGGCCTGCGCGAGGACCGTCCGGCTGGACGGGGGCGACATCCGGCTCATGGCGACCGGACCGTTCACCGAATCGGACCTCGGGGTGGCCTGCTACCACTCCAAGGTCGGCGCGGTGGAGCTGTGCCTCAACCATCTCGTCGACGGTCCGGACGAGTACGTGGTGGTCGACATGACGGCCGGCTCCGACTCCTTCGCCTCCGGGATGTTCACCCGCTTCGACATGACGTTTCTCGTCGCCGAGCCCACGCGCAAGGGCGTCTCCGTCTACCGGCAGTACAAGGAGTACGCACGGGACTTCGGCGTCCCGCTCAAGGTCGTCGGCAACAAGGTTCAGGGGCAGGACGATCTGGACTTCCTGCGCCGGCACGCGGGGGACGACCTGCTGGTCAGCGTCGGGCAGTCGGACTGGGTTCGGGCGATGGAGAAGGGCCGGCCGTCCCGCTTCGGACAGCTGGAGGAGCACAACCGTGCCGCGCTGAGCGAGCTCCGGAGGGCGGCGGACTCGTCGTACGGTCGTCGCGACTGGGAGCGCTACACGCGACAGATGGTGCATTTCCATCTGAAGAACGCGGAGAGCTGGGGCAATGCGAAGACCGGGGCCGACCTCGCGGCGCAGGTCGACCCCGGCTTTGTGCTCGGGGAGGGCGCCTCACAGCTCGGCGCCCCCCAGCCGGCCTGACGACCGCCGACCGGACAGCCTCGGGGCTTACGGACCCCGGGCTTACGGACACGGGGTTACGGACACAGGGCTTACGGACACGGGGTTACGGAGGCGGGATCACGAACGCGGGGTTACGGAGGCGGCGACGGACCCTGCAGCCGGGGCCGCGGGCCCGACATCCATCGGGCCCGCATCCCGGCCTCGTTCGGCCCAGCCGCGTCCGCGGACCTGGTCGGCGTCCGACGACGAAGGTCCGGCGGGTCGGGAGGCCGTCAACGCTTCCCACCCCTCCGCGGGCGGCTCACCGACTCCGAGCGTGCGCAGTTTCGCCAGGAGCTCAGGGTCCTGTGCGTCGAGCCAGTCCACGAGCTGCCGGAACGATACGCACTTCACGTCCCGCTGCACGCACACCGTCGCAATGGTCTCCTCGACGGCACGCATGTAGGCGCCGCCGTTCCAGGACTCGAAGTGGTTGCCGATGATCAACGGGGCGCGGTTGCCTTCGTAGGCGCGGTCGAATGCCTTGATCAGGCCGTCGCGCATCTGATCCCCCCAGTACTGGAACATGTTGGGGTCGCCCTGGGTGACCTTCGACTGATTGACCATGAAGTTGTAGTCCGCGGACAGGGTCTCGAAGGCGCGGCCCGGGACCGGGACCATCTGGAGCGAGAGGTCCCAGAGGCCGTGCTCCTTGCCGGGCCAGACCTGTTTGCCGCTGCCGCTCGCGTCGTAGCGGAAGCCCAGTCCGCTCGCGGCTTCCATGAAGTTCTTGCGCCCTTCGAGACAGGGGGTGCGGGCGCCGATGAGCTCCTTCTCGTAGTCGAAGGGGAGCGGCTGCTCGGTCGCGAGGTCGGCGTTCGTCCTCCAGTTCTTCACAAAGGACTTGGCCTGGCTGATCTCGCTCTCCCACTCCTCGACCGACCAGGTGCCGACTCCCCCGTCGGGGCCGCAGAAGTGGCCGTTGAAGTGGGTACCGATCTCGTTGCCCTCGAGCCAGGCCCCGCGCAACTCGCGCACGGTGTCCCTGACTCCCTGGATGTCGTTGAACCCGATGTCGGACCGGCCCGCCGAGTGCTGGGGCGGGTCGTACATCGTGGACCTCTCCTCGGGCAGCAGATAGACGCCGCTGAGGAAGTAGGTCATGGCGATGTCGTACTTCCTGCCCACCTCGCGGAAGTGGGAGAAGAGCTTCTGGGGGTCCTCGCCGGCACCGTCCCACGAGAAGACCACGAACTGCGGGGGCTTCTGACCCGGCTTCAAGCGCTTCGGCCTCGGCAGTCCCGGCTGGGCGCCGGTGAAGGCGGTGGATCCGTCGCCGATGAGGCGGACGGGGCTCTGAGGTGCGGCGGCACCCCGGTTCGCGCCAGGGAACCCTTGACGGGGCTCCGGGTCCGCGCCGGCACCGGACCCGTCGGGGCCGGAGCAGCCTGCCAGTCCGACGGCGAGTGCCGTGACGGCGGCGCCGAGAGCGAACTTCCTCGTGGCGGCGAGCATCCGTCCACCCCTTCCCTCATTTGCAGTAATCAGCGAACTATCGGTTGATACTTCTCCACAAGCCGACAAATTGGCACTGGACCGACGAGGAGGGGTCGCGACAAGCCGAGCCGAAATGACTAATCACTGAACCGGGTGAAGCAATGCCCCATTTGCCCCGAAAATCATGCCGCAGTCTTTACGTTGCATTACGATCCATTTACCGAGAGTTGAGACTCCGTCCGATCGTCACTGCGGGGTCGAAGCTCCGTATTCGAGCATCCCGCCACTGCACGCCGTGACCCACGGCCGCGACCCCCACATTCCGCGACCGCGCTGCCCCGGAGGAGACGGGAACCATGTCTGCCTGCTTTCCCCCTCGCACCAACCGCCAGGACCATGAAGAGTCCGACGATTGCGGCACCGTCCCCACCCCGGCCGGGCCGACCTCTGCCGACGCCAGCCGCTTCCAGGGCCCCCACAGCCCACCGACGCGTGCACCCGGGGACCGGCGGCACCGCAGCGGCCGCGCGCCCGGACCCCGGTTCCGGGTCGCCGGCGCCGATCTGTCCGCCTCGATCAGCGTCTTTCTGATCGCGCTGCCGCTCTCCCTCGGGATCGCCCTGGCCACGGGAGCGCCCCTGCAGGCGGGCCTCGTCGCCGCCGCCGTCGGCGGTGTCGTCGCAGGGCTGTTCGGTGGAGCACCGCTGCAGGTCAGCGGACCGGCGGCCGGGCTCACGGTGGTCACGGCCGACCTGATCCAGCGCTACGGCTGGCGCACGACCTGTGCCATCACCGTGCTCGCCGGGCTCACCCAACTCGCCCTTTCCGCCATGCGGGTGGCCAGGAGCGCTCTCGCCGTCAGTCCTGCCATCGTGCACGGCATGCTGGCCGGCATCGGCATCACGATCGCCTTGGCCCAACTGCACATCGTCCTCGGCGGGACCCCGCAGAGCTCCGCGCTCGACAACGCCACGGGCCTGCCGGCCCAGCTGGCCCAGCTCCGCCCCGCCGCGCTCTCGGTCAGCGTCCTGACCCTCGCTGTGCTGCTCACCTGGCCGCGCATCCCGGGACGCACCGGCCGCGTCGCGCGGAAGATCCCCGCCGCCCTCGCGTCGGTCGTCGTGGCGACCGCTCTGGCCACACTCACCGGGCTCAGCCTGCCGCGGGTCGACCTGCCGTCCTGGCGCACTCACGCCCTGCCCGGGCTCCCCGAGGGGCCGGTGCTCGGTCTGCTCGCGGCCGTTCTGACCATCACCCTGGTCGGAAGCGTCGAGTCGCTGCTCTCCGCGGTCGCCGTCGACAAGCTGGCCGCTGCGCGCAAGGAGCCCGACGTCCGCATTCCACGCGCCGACCTCGACCGGGAGCTCAGAGGGCAGGGTGCGGCCAATGTGGTCTCCGGCGCGCTCGGCGGACTTCCGATCACCGGCGTCGCCGTGCGCAGCACCGCCAATGTGGCGGCGGGCGCCGTCAGCCGTCACTCGGCCATGCTGCACGGCCTGTGGATCGCCGTGGCCGCGCTGCTGCTGGTGCCCCTTCTCGACCTGATCCCGCTGGCCGCGCTCGCGGCGCTCGTGATGGCCATCGGCGTCCAGATGGTCAACATCACGCACTTGCGCAGTGTGAAGCGGAACCGGGAAACGCTGGTGTACGCGGCCACGATCACCGCTGTCGTGCTCACCGGTGTCCTGGAGGGCGTCGCCATCGGAGTCGCGACGGCGGTCGCGATCGCACTGCACCGGCTGACCAGGACCCGGATCACCGTGGAGGAGCGCGAAGGGATTCAGTGGGTGCGGGTGCGGGGGCAGTTGACGTTCCTGGCCGTGCCTCGGCTCAGCCGGATACTCGGCCAGGTACCGCACGACGCGGATGCCGTCGTGGAGCTGAACGGGTCGTTCATGGACCACGCGGCCTACGAGGCGCTGCACGACTGGCAGACGGCCCATGAAGCCCAGGGCGGGAAGGTTGCGTTCACCGGCCATTCCGGCGGCAGGATCGCCGAGCCGGCCTCCGAGTCGCACGCGTGCTGCAGGCCGTGGACACCCTGGCGGAACCATCACTGCGGGGAGCATCCCAGCGCGGCGTCCCCCGAGCAGCAGCAGGCGCATCCCAAGCACCAACTGGCCAGCGGGCTGAGCTCCTTCCAGCGCAACACGGCCCCGCTGGTAAGGGACGAGCTGGCGCGGCTGGCCCGCGAAGGCCAGCGTCCCTCTCAGCTCTTCCTGACCTGCGCCGACTCCCGGCTCGTCACCAGCATGATCACCGCCAGCGGCCCCGGCGACCTGTTCACCGTGCGGAACGTGGGCAATCTGGTGCCCCGACCGGGGGAGGAGAGCGGGGACGACTCGGTCGCCGCGGCGATCGAGTACGCGGTGGACGTGCTGCGGGTGGATTCGATCACCGTCTGCGGCCACTCCGGCTGCGGAGCGATGCAGGCCTTGCTGAACGGTCCGCAGGACGAGGACGGCGCAGGGACTCCCCTGCGGCGCTGGCTGCGGCATGGACATCCCAGCCTCGAGCGGATGAGGTCCCGGCATCACTCCTGGGCCAGGATCTCCGGGAGGCTGCCCGCCGATGCGGTGGAGCAACTGTGTCTCACCAATGTGGTCCAGCAACTGGAACATCTGCGCGCGAACGAGGCGGTGGCACGCAGGCTCGACGAGGGCACGCTCCAACTGCACGGAATGTACTTCCACGTCGGCGAGGCGCAGGCGTATCTGCTGGCGGGCGGCGAGAGCGACCGTAGGGACGAGGTCTTCGACCGGGTGACTCCCGGACCCCCGGCTCTGGAGGACGTACGCGCCTGACGGCACCCGCCCTTGCCCCGACGTGCCCAGGAGGCCGCCGCCGACCGACCAGGCCAGACCCGACCGACCAGGCCCGACCCGGCCGGGCTCGACCTGACCCGCCCCGGCCGGCCGGACGTCGTCGCCCTCGACCTGACGACGCCGGCCCGAACGGGACCATCAGACATCCCGAGGGCACGGGACGAGGCGCCCCGACGCGAACCGTCCACCTGCCGGAACACGTGGCTGCACCGGCCGGGCAGCCGCCGGAACACAGCGAGCGCCCGGGGCCCCGACCGGGCGTGCCCTGAACCGGTCAGGCGCGGCAGCCGTGAGAACGTGTGACCCCTCCTCCCCGCCGCCCGGGAAGGAGGGGCCGCTGTCCCGCCCGGAAGCCCACAGCCGCCTTCGAGGTGCAAGGTCGGCCCTGCATAGGTCTAAACCAATTTTTGGAAGGCTCTTGTCACCCGGGCATCTGGCTGATGAGCTATGGCCTGGGACACATAGGCACATAGGACGCCCTGGGAAAGGGAGTAGTCGTGAGCAACGAGAGCCTGGCCAATCTGCTCAAGGAGGAGCGGCGGTTCGCGCCGCCGGCCGAGCTGGCTGCGAACGCGAATGTGGGGGCAGAGGCGTATGAGCAGGCCGACGCGGACCGGCTCGGTTTCTGGGCCGAGCAGGCGCGGCGGTTGAGTTGGGCCGTTGAACCGACCGAGGTGCTGGACTGGTCGAATCCACCGTTTGCGAAGTGGTTCGCCGACGGGAAGCTGAATGTGGCCTACAACTGTGTCGACCGTCATGTCGAGGCCGGGCACGGGGACCGGGTCGCCATTCACTTCGAGGGCGAGCCGGGTGACAGCCGGTCGGTGACCTACGCCGAGCTGCGCGACGAGGTCGCGCGGGCGGCCAACGCGCTGACCGAGCTGGGCGTGGGCCGCGGTGACCGGGTCGCGGTGTACATGCCGATGATTCCCGAGGCCGCGATCGCGATGCTCGCCTGTGCCCGGATCGGCGCGGCCCATTCGGTGGTCTTCGGCGGTTTCTCCGCCGACGCGGTCGCCTCGCGGATCCAGGACGCCGACGCCAAGCTCGTCATCACCGCCGACGGCGGCTACCGGCGCGGCAAGCCCAGCGCGCTCAAGCCTGCCATCGACGACGCGGTGGCCCGCTGTCCGCAGGTCGAGCATGTGCTGGTGGTCCGCCGCACCGGCCAGGACACCGCCTTCACCGAGGGCCGGGACGTGTGGTGGCACGACATCGTCACCCGCCAGAGTGCCGAGCACACCCCCGAGGCGTTCGACGCCGAGCACCCGCTGTTCATCCTCTACACCTCCGGCACCACGGGAAAGCCCAAGGGCATCCTGCACACCTCCGGCGGCTACCTCACCCAGGCGGCCTACACCCACCACGCCGTCTTCGACCTCAAGCCCGAGTCGGACGTCTACTGGTGCACCGCCGACATCGGCTGGGTCACCGGCCACTCGTACATCGTCTACGGACCGCTGGCCAACGGCGCCACCCAGGTGATGTACGAGGGCACCCCCGACACCCCCCACCAGGGCCGCTTCTGGGAGATCATCCAGAAGTACGGGGTCACCATCCTCTACACCGCGCCGACCGCCATCCGCACCTTCATGAAGTGGGGAGACGACATCCCCGCCAAGTTCGACCTGTCCAGCCTGCGCATCCTCGGCTCGGTCGGCGAACCGATCAACCCCGAGGCCTGGATCTGGTACCGCGAACACATCGGCGCCGGCACCACCCCCATCGTCGACACCTGGTGGCAGACCGAGACCGGCGCCATGATGATCTCCCCGCTGCCCGGCGACACCGTGACCAAGCCCGGCTCCGCCCAGCGCCCCCTGCCCGGCATCAGCGCCACCGTCGTCGACGACGAAGCCCGCGAGGTCCCCAACGGCGGCGGCGGATACCTCGTCCTCACCGAGCCCTGGCCGTCCATGCTCCGCACCATCTGGGGCGACGACCAGCGCTTCATCGACACCTACTGGTCCCGCTTCGAGGGCAAGTACTTCGCGGGCGACGGCGCCAAGAAGGACGACGACGGCGACATCTGGCTGCTGGGCCGCGTCGACGACGTCATGCTCGTATCCGGCCACAACATCTCCACCACCGAGGTCGAATCCGCCCTCGTGTCCCACCCCAAGGTCGCCGAAGCAGCCGTCGTCGGCGCCGCCGACGAGACCACCGGCCAGGCCATCGTCGCCTTCGTCATCCTGCGCGGCACCGCCACGGAGGACGACACCCTCGTCGCCGACCTGCGCAACCACGTCGGCGCCACCCTCGGCCCCATCGCCAAGCCCAAGCGCATCCTGCCGGTCGCCGAACTCCCCAAGACCCGCTCCGGCAAGATCATGCGCCGGCTCCTCCGCGACATCGCCGAAAACCGCCAGCTCGGCGACGTCACCACCCTCACCGACTCCTCCGTCATGGACCTCATCCAGTCCCAGCTCCCCACCGCGGCATCGGAGGACTGACCCCACGCACGAGCAGCGCGTGGGGACCCACGCGGCAACGCTCCGAACAGCAAAGGGGCACCCGGCAGCAACGCGCCGGGTGCCCCTTTTGCACCTATGGTGAAGATCGCGGATGCAACCTTCCCGCGCTGGGTATGTTCTTAGGTAAAGTAATCAACGCATCAACGATGCGACAAAGAAGACCTAGGTGCGCCGGGAAGTCTGGTCGGCATGTGCTCAGCCATGCCCATCGCACCGGAGGTCCCGCTCGTGGCAGCGCCCGGCTCCACCCCCCGTAAGTTCCTCGGACGCCTCTCCCTCCCCGAGCGCACGTTCGTGGCGGACACCCTGCGCGCCGAAACCGTCGGCGGGATCCTGCTGCTCATCGCCGCAGTCGCCGCCATCGCTTGGGCGAACAGTCCCGTGGGCGCGAGCTACGAGGCTGTCAGCGACTTCCACATGGGCCCGGCCGCACTGGGCCTCGATCTGTCCGTACAACACTGGGCGGCCGACGGACTGCTCGCGGTCTTCTTCTTCGTCGCCGGCATCGAGCTCAAGCGTGAGCTGGTAGCCGGCGAACTGCGCGACCCCAAGGCCGCGGCCCTGCCGGTCATCGCGGCGATCTGCGGCATGGCGGCACCCGCGCTCGTCTACGCCCTGGTCAACGTCACGGGCGGCGGCTCCCTGCGCGGCTGGGCGGTGCCCACCGCCACCGACATCGCCTTCGCACTCGCCGTGCTCGCGGTCATCGGCACCTCCCTGCCGTCCGCGATACGCGCGTTCCTGCTCACCCTCGCCGTGGTCGACGACCTCTTCGCGATCCTGATCATCGCGATCTTCTTCACCAGCGATCTGAACTTCGCCGCGCTCGGTGGCGCGGTCGTCGGACTCGGAGTGTTCTGGCTGCTGCTGCACAAGGGCATACGCGGCTGGTACGTGTACGTCCCGCTCGCCCTTGTCATCTGGGGCCTGATGTACAACAGCGGCGTCCATGCCACCATCGCGGGGGTCGCGATGGGCCTGATGCTGCGCTGCACCAGGCATGAGGGCGAGACGCGATCTCCCGGTGAGCACGTCGAGCATCTCGTGCGGCCCGTCTCGGCCGGGCTGGCCGTACCGCTGTTCGCGCTGTTCTCCGCGGGTGTGAACGTGTCCGGCAACGCGCTCCACGCGGTTTTCACCAGGCCCGAGACCCTCGGTGTCGTCCTCGGACTGGTGGTGGGCAAGACCGTCGGTGTCTTCGGCGGCACCTGGCTCGCCGCACGGTTCACCAAGGCCGAGCTCAACGACGATCTGGCCTGGCCCGATGTCTTCGCCGTGGCGTCGCTCGCCGGAATCGGCTTCACCGTCTCGCTCCTCATCGGCGAGCTGGCCTTCGCCGGGAACGCGACACTGACGGACGAGGTCAAGGCCGCGGTGCTGCTGGGTTCGCTCATCGCCGCCGTCTTCGCCTGCGTGCTTCTGAAGCTGCGGGTACGCAAGTACCAGGCGCTGTACGAGGAGGAGGAGCGCGACGAGGACCAGGACGGCATTCCGGATGTGTACGAACAGGACAAGCCGGAATACCACCTGCGGATGGCCGCGATCTACGAGAAGAAGGCCGCCGAGCACCGCCGCAAGGCGGAACTCGCGGGGGCATCGCGCGCCGACGGCGACCGTCCGGCATGATCTGACCACGGATCCGTACCAGAGATGATGAGGGAGTCAGCGAATGAGCGACCCCGGCAAGCGGGCGGCGACTGCCGCCGGCGCCGTCGAAGCCACAGGCGACACCGTCGGCCCAGTCCGGCTGATCGGCCCTGACCGCACCCTAGGTCAGCTGGTCGCGACGGCGACCGCCGAGATGTCCGCGCTGGTGCACGACGAGATCGCCCTGGCCAAGGCCGAGCTCCGGCAGGACGTCAAGCGCGGGGTGACGGGCGGCGCGTCCCTGACCATCGCGGGCGTACTCGCGCTGTTCTCGCTTCCGGTGCTGAGCTTCGCCGCGGCGTACGGGATCCACAACCTGGGTCTCGGGCTCGCGTGGTCGTTCCTGATCGTGGGCGGGGCGTTTCTCCTGCTGGCAGGGCTGGCGGCGCTGCTCGCCATGGCCAAGTTCAAGAAGGTGAAGCCGCCGGAGAGGTCGATCGCCTCGGCCAAGCAGACGGCGGCCGTGCTGCAGAACGTCAAGCCGCACCCCCGTCAGGACGAGGACTCGGCCGTCGTTGTGGCACGCTCATCAGCATGACGGCCCCTGATACGAGCCACGGCGGCACCGGAAACGGCAACGGCCCGGGCCTTGGCAGCCCCGTACGGATCGATGGTCCCTGGACCCATCGCGACGTGGCGGCCAATGGTGCGCGCTTCCATATCGCGGAGCTGGGCGATGGGCCGCTGGTGTTGCTGCTGCATGGCTTTCCGCAGTTCTGGTGGACGTGGCGGCATCAGCTGACCGCGCTCGCCGATGCGGGGTTCCGGGCCGTGGCGATGGACCTGCGAGGGGTGGGCGGCAGCGACCGTACGCCGCGGGGTTACGACCCCGCGAATCTCGCGCTCGACATCACCGGCGTCGTACGGTCCCTCGGCGAGCCCGACGCGGCGCTCGTCGGCCATGACCTCGGCGGGTATCTCGCCTGGACCGCCGCCGTGATGCGGCCCAAGCTGGTGCGCCGGCTCGCGGTCTCCTCGATGCCGCATCCGCGACGCTGGCGCTCGTCGATGCTCGGCGACTACGCGCAGAGCCGCGCGGGCTCGTACGTCTGGGGCTTCCAGCGGCCATGGCTGCCGGAGCGTCAACTCGTCGCGGACGACGCGGCGCTGGCGGGCAAGCTGATCCGCGACTGGTCGGGGCCGCGGGCGCCGGAGGACGAAGCGATCGAGGTGTACCGGCGGGCGATGTGCATTCCGTCGACCGCGCACTGCTCGATCGAGCCGTACCGGTGGATGGTGCGATCGATGGCCCGTCCGGACGGCATTCAGTTCAACCGCCGGATGAAGCGTCCGGTTCGCGTACCCACGCTGCACCTGCACGGCTCACTCGATCCGGCGATGCGCACCCGCAGCGCGGCGGGCTCCGGCGAGTACGTCGAAGCGCCGTACCGCTGGCGCCTCTTCGACGGGCTCGGCCACTTCCCGCACGAGGAGGATCCTGTGGCCTTCTCCACGGAACTCATCAACTGGCTGAAGGACCCCGAACCCGACCGGTAACCCCGACAGCCCACGCACAACCGACCACGCAAGCCCAACACCTGCCGGGGGACCGGGGGTCGCCCCCCGGAAAACACAGCCCGCACGAGGAGGATCCTGTGGCCTTCTCCACGGAACTCATCAGCCGGCTGAAGGACCCCGACAGCCCATCCGGAGCCGCCCGCAGGGTCCCCGGTCCGACGGTCAGCCGGAGGCGTGACGCCGGCGTCCGCGAACGGGTGTGCGACGAACGGGCATTGCCTGGCGCATAGGCCAATTGGCGGGCCCCGATGCGGTTACCGACCTTGGGGCACGGGCACACGTCGGGGTATGGGCTGGACGCACGACTACGGTGACACAGCACGCAACTCTCGCTCGGCCTCCGCGCCGATCGACCACGAGAGGGGCGGCCCGCAGGCACAGGGCCACGATCCCCGGCTCGGAATTCCCCGTATCCTCCGCCGCCGGGCCCGCTGGGTCTCGGCGCGGCTGCGTCATCCTCGCGGCTGACGGAACGCCGACAGCGCTCCAACAGGGCATCCACGAGCGGGGCGTCCACGACGCCCCTGACGTGTCACAGCGCGCAGCCCTGGCTGTCGACCTGCTGATTGGCCGAGGCGCCGAGCCTGATGTCGTCGCGGATCTCATCGGCGGTCAGCGCATAGCCGGTGCTGGCGTCGTCGAGCGACCGGGCGAAGATCACTCCGTACACCTCGCCGTCCGTGGTGAGCAACGGACCGCCCGAGTTGCCCTGGCGGACCGTCGCGAACAGTGAGTAGACATCACGGCGCACCTCGCCGCGGCGGTAGATGTCGGGGCCGTTGGCGTCGATTCGGCCGCGGACACGCGCGGAGCGCACGTCGTACGAGCCGTTCTCCGGGAAGCCCGCCACGATCGCGCTGTCGCCCGTGCGGGCGTCCGTCCCGGTGAACCGCAGCGGCTGCGCCTCGAGGTCCGGGACGTCGAGCACGGCGATGTCGCGCTGCCAGTCGTAGAGGACGACCTTCGCGTCGTACAGCTTGCCCTTGCCCCCTATCTGGACGGTCGGCTCGTCGACTCCGCCGACGACATGCGCGTTGGTCATGACACGTCGCTCTGAGAAGACGAAGCCGGTGCCCTCGAGGACCTTGTTGCAGCTGGGGGCCGTACCGACGACCTTGACGATGGAGCGCTGGGCGCGGGCCGCCACCGGGCTGTTGACGAGGGCCGGGTCGGGCGCGCGGACCTCCGTGATGGGTTCGTTGGCGAACGGACTGAAGACCTGCGGGAAACCGTTCTGCGCGAGGACCGAGGAGAAGTCGGTGCTCCATGTCGAGGCCTGAGCAGGCATCACCCGGGAGACGCCGAGGAGGACCTTGGAGTTACGGACCTCCTTGCCGAGCGTCGGCAGCGAAGTGCCCGCGAGGGCGGAGCCGATCAGCCATGCGACGAGCAGCATCGCGACGACGTTCACGAGCGCGCCCCCGGTGGCGTCGAGCGCGCGTGCGGGCGACCACGTGATGTAACGGCGTAGCTTGTTGCCGAGGTGCGTGGTGAAGGCCTGGCCTACGGACGCGAAGACGATCACGATCACGATGGCGACGACCGCGGCTGTCGTGGAGATCTCGGACCCGTCGGTCAGCTGGTCCCAGAGGACCGGGAGCAGATAGACGGCCACGAGGCCGCCGCCGAGGAAACCGATCACCGACAGAATGCCGACGACGAAGCCCTGACGGTATCCGACGATCGCGAACCACACCGCGGCTGCCAGCAGCAGGATGTCCAGCACGTTCACCGTCAATAGCCTCGCAGATTCATCGTCCGGCACTCCGTCCGGCCGGGGTTCGTCCCAGAAGGACGGGTGGATTTTCGAGGTCGTGGCCCCGGAGTGACATGTGGGCAACGGTCTCATGACCGCCAGTCGAGCGGGACCTGCTTCCCGCGGTCCCATGGGCGTTCCCAGCCCGCGAAATGAAGGATGCGGTCGATCACTCCGGCAGTAAAGCCCCAGACCAGAGCCGATGCGACCATGAACGCCGGGCCACGATGGCCGCTCGGATGGACGGTCGTCGCGCGATTGGCCGGATCCGTGAGATCCGCCACGGGAACCGTGAAGACCCGGGCGGTCTCGGCCGGGTCGACGGCGTCGACCGGGCTGCGGTCGCGCCACCAGCCGAGGACAGGCGTCACGACGAAGCCGCTCACCGGGATGTAGAGGCGGGGCAGCACACCGAAGATCTGGACGCCCGCCGGATCCAGCCCTGTCTCCTCCCGGGCCTCGCGGAGCGCGGCCCGCAGCGGGCCGGTGGTGGCGGGGTCGCCGTCCTCCGGATCGAGGGCGCCCCCGGGGAAGGACGGCTGGCCGGCGTGCGAGCGGAGGCTGCTGGCGCGCTCCATGAGCAGCAGCTCGGGGCCGCGGGGACCGTCCCCGAAGAGGATCAGCACGGCGGACTGCCGGCCGTCGCCGCTCTCCGGCGGCAGAAACCGGCTGAGCTGCTCAGGAGCGACAGTTCTCGCGGCCCGGTCCACCGGGGCCAGCCAGTCGGGCAGACCGTCGCTCGTCACGGTCAGCTCGCCGTCGTACATCTCGTCCGTGCGTGTCATGGGCACCCCCATCGTGTGCAACGCGTTCGGCCGCCCGGATCGTTCCAGCCCATGCCGGCAGCCTTCGGCCGCGACGCCGTCACGGGGCGTCCAGGGGCGGCGCGGGCGTTCCGGGGTAGTCCGGCGGGGGGTTCAGCCGCTGACCGGGGTAGCCGCCCATCTCGTACTTCAGGAGCTTCTTCGCCTTCTCCGGGTCCGTCTCACCCTCGCCGTACGCCGGGCACAGGTGGGTGATCGGACAGGCACCGCAGGCGGGCTTGCGGGCGTGGCAGATGCGGCGGCCGTGGAAGATCACGCGGTGGGAGAGCATCGTCCACTCGCTCTTGGGGAAGATCCCGGCGATCTCGCCCTCGATCTTGACCGGGTCGTCCTGCTCCGTCCATTTCCAGCGACGGGCGAGCCGCATGAAGTGGGTGTCGACGGTGATCCCGGGGACACCGAACGCGTTGCCCAGCACCACGAACGCCGTCTTGCGGCCCACGCCCGGCAGTGTGACCAGGTCCTCCAGCCGGCCCGGGACCTCGTTGCCGAAATTGTCGCGAAGCGCCGTGGAGAGGCCGATCAGGGACTTCGCCTTGGCGCGGAAGAACCCGGTGGGCCTGATGATCTCTTCCAGTTCCTCGGGGACGGCGGCGGCCATGTCCTCGGGGGTGGGGTACTTCGCGAAGAGGGCGGGGGTCGTCTGGTTGACCCGCAGATCCGTGGTCTGAGCGGACAGGACCGTGGCCACGAGCAGCTGGAACGGGTTCTGGAAGTCGAGCTCGGGATGTGCGTACGGATAGACCTCGGCCAGTTCACGATTGATCCGGCGGGCACGGCGCACCATCGCGAGCCTCGATTCCGGCTTCGCGGAGGTCCTGGCCGCGGGCGTGGCCGCCGTCGCGTCGGCCGGCGACGAGGTCTTCGCCGCCGCCTTGGCGGTCCGCCGGGCCTTCGCCGAGGACCCCGCGGACGAGACCTTCGGCGGAGCCTTCGCCGCCGCTTCCGCCGGCGCTTCCGCCGCCGCCTTCCGTGAGGACCTGACCGACGAGGCCCGGGCGGACCTCGCCGAGGACGTCACGGCTGCCGACGACGCGGACCGGGCGGCCTCGGCGGAGTCGGCCGACGACGCGGACCGGGCTGACGACGCCGACTTGGCGGAAGGCTTCGACGAAACTTTGAGGCCTTTCCTATTTGACGCTTTTGTGGATTTTGTCGGCTCGGGCGAACCCTGTTCGCCCACAGCGGAATCCTGCTCCCCTGACACTCTTCCGGCCCCCTTGGCCTGCACTCTCACCGGCGAATTGGACACCCGGCCAGCCTAAGGGCCGCCACCGACATCCGCCCCGGGCCTGGCCGATCGCCACCCGAATCCGCCCCTGCCGCACAACCGGACACGCCGGTGCGTCAGACTTGTCTTGGGACCCTTGTGATCGATCGCACTGTTTTGCTGTGCGGCATCATGGGGAGCACCGTCCCCTGAGCAGGTCGACAAGGAGAGAACTCGTGGACGACGTTCTGCGGCGCGCCCCGCTCTTCGCGGCGCTCGATGACGAGCAGGCCGCGGAGCTCCGCGCCTCGATGAGTGAAGTGACGCTCGCCCGCGGCGACGCGCTCTTCCACGAGGGCGACCCCGGCGACCGCCTCTACGTGGTCACGGAAGGCAAGGTCAAGCTCCACCGCACCTCCCCCGACGGCCGCGAGAACATGCTGGCCGTGCTGGGTCCCGGTGAGCTGATCGGCGAACTGTCGCTGTTCGACCCGGGCCCGCGTACGGCCACTGCCAGCGCCCTCACGGAGGTCAAGCTCCTCGGCCTCGGTCACGGCGATCTGCAGCCCTGGCTGAACGCACGCCCCGAGGTGGCCACGGCCCTGCTGCGTGCCGTCGCCCGCCGGCTCCGCAAGACCAACGACCAGATGTCCGACCTGGTCTTCTCCGATGTGCCGGGCCGGGTCGCCCGTGCGCTCCTCGACCTGTCGCGCCGCTTCGGCGTGCAGTCGGAGGAGGGCATCCACGTCGTCCACGACCTCACCCAGGAGGAGCTCGCCCAGCTCGTCGGCGCCTCCCGCGAGACCGTCAACAAGGCGCTCGCCGACTTCGCCCAGCGTGGCTGGCTGCGCCTGGAGGCACGTGCCGTGATCCTGCTGGACGTGGAACGCCTCGCCAAGCGCTCGCGCTGAGACGTCCCCTGTTTTCGCACCTGAAGGGCCGCCCCGGAGGATCCCGGGGCGGCCCTTCGGCCTACGTGCCCGTGTACGCGCGGCCCGCGCGCGACGCCGGTGTCAGTTCTTCTTGGTGTCCACGATGAGCGGGTTCCCGCTGCCACCGCCGCACGGCACCGCGTACACCGGGTTCTTCGCCGCCGCCTCCCTGTAGGCGTCGATGCACTGGTTCATGAGGACCTTGTCCGTCAGCGAGTCGTTGAGGATCCTGTTCGCCTTGGCGATGCCCTCCGCCTCGATCCGGCGACGCTCGGCCTCCGCCGTCGCGGTGCGCGCGGCCTCCGTCGCCCGCTCCGTGGCCTGCTGCTGCTGGATCTTGCGGTCGATCTGGTCCTGGAGGCGGTCCGACGGCTTCACATTGCGCAGGTTGACGGTAGTGACGGCGATACCGCGCGGAGCCAGCCGTTCCTTGATCAGCTGACCGATCTCGGTGTTGATCTTCTCGCGGGCCGAGGTGTACCCCTGCTCGCTCGTGTAGCGGGCGAACACATTGCGGATGATCTCCCGGCTGTCCGGGTAGACCAGCCGCTGCTGGATGGCGTCCTCGCTGCCGGCGAGCTTGTAGAGCTCCACCGCCTCCGAAGGGGTCACCGCCCACTTGACCGTGACCTCCACGTACATCACGCCGCCCTGGCTGGAGCGCACCTCGACCACGTCCTTGTCGGAGAGGTTGAGGTCGACCGGGCGGGTCGAGAACGTCGTGACGTTCGTGAAGGGCGACTTGACGTGCATGCCCGAGGTCATGGGCGTACCGACCTTGCCGAAGGCGACCGGTACGCCGACCTCGTAGGCGCTCACCACATAGACCATGCTGGCTATGCCCATGAACAGACCGACGACCAGGGCGCCGGCCGCGCCGATCCTGAGACCGCGACGCTCACCGCCACGCGCGACGACGTACATCACCACAGCAGCGATGACGAGCAGGATGGACAGGACGAACACTGCTTCCCCCCAAGTGCGAACAAATACGCAATGCCGAAAGTAAGCGGAGCGTAAGGCACGAAGGGGCCGCGCAGTACCCGGGGGTGGCCGGACAAGTGGTGGGCAGGGGCGGACAGGTGGTGGGCAGGGACGGACAGGTGGTGGGTGGACGAAACGGTGGGCCGGAGATGGGCGGGCCGGGGGTCGGCCGACCTAGATGAGGCCGTGGTCCTGCAGATACTCCATCTGCGCACGCACCGACAGCTCCGCCGCAGGCCACAACGACCTGTCCACGTCCGCGTACACATGGGCCACCACCTCGGCCGCCGTGCCGTGGCCGTTCTCGACGGCGGTCTCGACCTGGGCGAGGCGGTTGGCGCGGTGGGCGAGATAGAACTCGACGGCGCCCTGGGCGTCCTCCAGGACCGGACCGTGACCCGGGAGCACCAGGTGCACCCCGTCGTCGACAGCCAGCGAGCGCAGACGGCGCAGCGAGTCGAGATAGTCGCCGAGGCGGCCGTCGGGGTGGGCGACGACCGTCGTCCCGCGGCCGAGGATGGTGTCGCCGGTCAGTACGGCCCGGTCGGCGGGCAGATGGAAGCACAGCGAGTCGGCGGTGTGGCCCGGGGTGGGAACGACCCGCATCTCGAGACCGCCGACCCGGATCACCTCTCCCGCAGCGAGCCCCTCGTCCCCGAGACGCAGCGCCGGGTCGAGGGCACGCACCTTGGTGCCGGTGAGCTCGGCGAAACGGCCGGCCCCCTCCGCGTGGTCGGGGTGTCCGTGCGTCAGCAGGGTCAGGGCGATCCGCTTTCCGGCCTTCTCGGCGGTCGCGACGACATTCCGCAGATGTACGTCGTCGAGGGGGCCGGGGTCGATGACGACGGCGAGCTCGGAGTCGGGCTCGGACACGACCCAGGTGTTGGTGCCGTCCAGGGTCATCGCGGACGCGTTGGGGGCCAGCACGTTGACGGCCCGCGCTGTCGCCGGACCGCTGACGACCGCGCCGCGCGGCTGTCCCGGAAGGGCTGCGGCGTCGCTCATCGTGGGCCTCCCGTCGGTCCTGTCGGGATGTGCTTGGTGAACTCGTCGTGGCCGGGCCAGCTGAGAATCAGCTCTCCCTCCTCCAAGCGTGCCTGGGCGAGGATCGGATCGAGATCCTGCTCGGCCGCTCCCGCGAGCGCGTCCGCTGCGGCGCCGTACTGACCGAGCGCCCGCAGCGTGGCGATCGTCGGCGGCATCATGAGCAGCTCACCCTTGTCGTACCCGGCGGCGGCCTCCGCCGGCCTGATCCAGACCGTTCGATCGGCCTCCGTCGAGGCGTTCCTGGTCCGCTGGCCCTCCGGGAGGGCCGCCACGAAGAACCAGGTGTCGAAGCGGCGTGGTTCGAACTCCGGGGTGATCCAGCGGGCCCACGCGCCCAGCAGGTCCGAGCGCAGCACCAGTCCCCTGCGGTCCAGGAACTCGGCGAAGCTCAGCTCCCGGTCGACCAGCGCCGCCCGGTCCGCCTCCCAGTCGTCGCCGGTCGTGTCGCCGACCACCGAGTCCGCGGTCTCGCCGGCGAGCAGAACGCCCGCCTCCTCGTAGGTCTCGCGTACGGCCGCACACACGATGGCCTGCGCGGACGCCTCGTCCTCGACCCCGAGCCGCGCCGTCCACCCGGCCAGCGGCGGGCCCGCCCAGCGGATGGGCCGGGAGTCCCGCTCGTCCACACCACCGCCGGGATAGACGTACGCGCCTCCGGCGAACGCCATGGAGGCGCGGCGGCGCAGCATGTGCACGTACACGCCCTCGGAGGTGTCCTTGAGCAGCATGACGGTCGCCGCCCGCCTGGGGGTGACGGCGGTGAGCTCGCCGGCGGCGAGCGCCCGGACCCGCTCGGGCCATTCCGGTGGGTACCACTGACCATTGGACATGGGCGGATGCTATGCGTTCACGCGTGGATGTTCGAGGGGTGGCCACGCCCGCGGGGAGCCGGCGCTCATGGGCCGGCGAACACGATGCGGCCAGGACACGATGCGGTTCGGACAACGGTCGCGGCCCTGTGCCCGCCGGGATCGGGCGGGCACAGGGCCGCAATCCTGCTGACCGGCGGTCGGCCCACCGGATCCTTGCCTCAGCAGCCGTCAGTTCTGGACGAGTTCCACCTGGATCTCGACCTCGACCGGCGCGTCCAGCGGCAGCACCGCGACACCCACCGCGCTGCGCGCGTGCACACCCTTGTCGCCGAGCACCGCCCCGAGAAGCTCACTGGCGCCGTTGACGACGCCCGGCTGCCCGGTGAAGTCGGACGCCGACGCGACGAAACCGACGACCTTCACCACGCGCGCGATCCGGTCCAGATCGCCGGCGACGGACTTCACGGCGGCAAGCGCGTTCAGCGCACAGGTGGCGGCGAGCTGCTTGGCCTCCTCGGCGGTCACCTCGCCGCCGACCTTGCCGGTGACCGGAAGCTTGCCCTCCACCATCGGGAGCTGCCCCGAGGTATAGACGTACGGGCCGGACTGCACGGCCGGCTGGTACGCGGCCAGCGGCGGCACGACCTCCGGCAGCGTCAGACCGAGCTCGGCGAGCTTCGCCTCCACGGCGCCCACCGCGCTCATCAGGCCTTCTCCCTCTTGAGGTAGGCCACGAGCTGCTCGGGGTTGTTCGGCCCGGGGACGACCTGGACGAGCTCCCAGCCGTCCTCGCCCCAGGTGTCCAGGATCTGCTTGGTCGCGTGCACGAGAAGGGGCACGGTCGCGTATTCCCACTTGGTCATGGAGCCGACTGTAGCCGCACACAGGGACAGCATCGTGACGCAGTCCGCCCGGTCGGGCGACGAGGCCGGGCGGGGCTCCCGACACGGCCCGGTGGTGTCCGCGCCGCGGCCCGGGACCCGTGGAGTGACGCAGCCCGCACGCAGCCTCGTGCGTAGCCCGCGGGCCGACTGGTTAGGCTCGAAGACGTGAGCAGGCTTCAGGTCGTCAGCGGCAAGGGCGGAACCGGTAAGACGACGGTCGCCGCGGCCCTCGCGCTCGCCCTCGCGACCGAGGGAAAGCGCACTCTCCTCGTCGAGGTCGAGGGCAGACAAGGCATAGCGCAGCTCTTCGAGACGGAGGCGCTGCCGTACGAGGAACGCAAGATCGCCGTCGCCCCGGGCGGCGGCGAGGTCTTCGCGCTGGCCATCGACGCCGAGCGTGCCCTCCTCGACTACCTCCAGATGTTCTACAAACTGGGCTCCGCGGGCCGGGCTCTGAAGAAGCTCGGTGCGATCGACTTCGCGACGACCGTCGCCCCGGGGGTCCGCGACGTGCTGCTGACCGGCAAGGCGTGCGAGGCCGTACGCCGCCGGGACAAGCAGGGGCGGTACGCCTACGACCACGTCGTCATGGACGCTCCGCCCACCGGCCGGATCACCCGCTTCCTGAACGTCAACGACGAGGTGGCGGGCCTTGCGAAGATCGGCCCGATACACAATCAGGCACAGGCCGTGATGCGTGTCCTCAAGTCGCCTGAGACCGCAGTCCACTTGGTGACCCTGCTGGAGGAGATGCCCGTCCAGGAGACCGCGGACGGCGTCGCCGAGCTGCGCGAAGCGGACCTCCCCGCCGGCAAGGTGATCGTCAACATGGTCCGGCCGCACATCCTCGACGAGGAAGCGGTACGCAACGCGGCGACGGCCGGCCGGCGCAAGGACATCGCCAGGTCGCTGACCGGGGCGGGGGTGAGCCGCGCGGCCGGACTGGTCGGGCCGCTGCTCGAGCAGGCGGCGGAGCACGCGCAGCGCGTCGAGCTCGAACGCGAGCAGCGAGCCGTGCTCCGCGCCCTGGAACTGCCGACGTACGAACTCCCTCTGCTGAGCGAGGGAGTCGATCTGGCCGGGCTGTACCAGCTGGCGACCGAACTGCGGAAGCTCGGTGTGAACGGGGAGAACGGATGACACCGCCCATGACCCATGGCATCGCCCTGCAGGACACGCCGCTGCTCGACATCGATCCGCTGCTCGACGACCCGGACACCCGGATCATCGTGTGCTGCGGCTCCGGGGGCGTGGGCAAGACGACCACCGCGGCGGCCCTCGGTGTACGCGCGGCCGAGCGCGGACGCAGGGCGGTCGTCCTCACCATCGATCCGGCGCGCAGGCTGGCCCAGTCGATGGGCATCGACCTGCTGGACAACACCCCGCGCCGGGTGGACGGCATCAAGGGTGAGGGCGAGCTGCACGCCATGATGCTCGACATGAAGCGCACCTTCGACGAGATCGTCGAGGCGCACGCGGATCCGGCGCGGGCCCGCGCGATCCTGGAGAACCCCTTCTACGAGTCCCTGTCGGCCGGCTTCGCGGGCACGCAGGAGTACATGGCGATGGAGAAACTGGGTCAGTTGAGGGCGCGCGACGAGTGGGACCTGATCGTCGTGGACACTCCTCCGTCCCGCTCGGCCCTGGACTTCCTTGACGCACCGAAGCGGCTCGGGTCCTTCCTGGACGGAAAGTTCATCAAGCTGCTGATGGCCCCGGCGAAGATGGGCGGCCGCGCCGGGATGAAGTTCCTGAATGTCGGTATGTCGATGATGACCGGCACGCTCGGAAAGCTGCTGGGCGGTCAGCTGCTGCGTGACGTGCAGACCTTCGTGGCCGCGATGGACACGATGTTCGGCGGGTTCCGTACCCGCGCGGACGCCACGTACCGGCTGCTGCAGGCACCCGGCACGGCGTTTCTGGTGGTCGCCGCGCCGGAGCGCGACGCGCTCCGCGAGGCGGCGTACTTCGTGGAGCGGCTCGCGGCGGAAGAGATGCCACTGGCCGGGCTGGTGCTGAACCGGGTCCACGGCAGCGGCGCCGCGCGGCTCTCGGCCGAGCGGGCGCTCGCGGCGGCAGAAAATCTTGATGAGGGCCGCATTGTGGATCAGGGGTCCGGGAAGGCTGGTGTTCGTGACTCCACGGGCCCCTCTCCCACCTCTCCCGCCGTGGAGTCCGAGGCGGAGTCCACGCCCGAAGCGGGGTCCGGCTCGGACGACTCCCACGACCTTGCACCTCACCCCACGGCACAGCTGACCGCGGGTCTGCTCCGGCTGCATGCCGAACGGATGCAGGTGCTCGCGCGTGAACAGCGAACGCGCGACCGCTTCTCCGCGCTCCATCCCGAGGTACCGGTGGCCGAAGTGGCCGCCCTGCCTGGCGATGTGCACGACTTGTCAGGTCTTCGCACCATCGGCGACCGGCTCGCGACCGGTGGTTCTCCGGCCGGAGCTGCGTAGCGACTCACGGCACCACGTTCTGTCGGCGTCGCGTCGCTGTCCCGACGGCGATGCGGATTCGTCCGCGGATTTCGTCGGCGCAAGAACTGGTCCGTCGGCGCAAGAACCGGTCCGTCGGCGCGAGAAACCGGCCCGTCGGCGTGAGCACCGGCCGTCAGCCAGGTTCGCTGACGCAGGCACCGGTCCGCCGGCGCAGGTCCATCCCGTCCACGCGAGTCCGTTGCGTCGCCGAACTGCTTCGGCGCCGCGGACTCCGGCCGCGGTCGCTACCCCACTGCCGCGTACGTCTCGTACGTCTCGTCGTCCTCCAGGCCCACGGGCAGAATGCCCGCGCTCCGCTCGTACTCCGTACGCGCGGTCTCGAGCAGTCGGCGCCAGGAGGTGACCGTGGGACGCCTGCGCAGCAACGCGCGCCTCTCCCGCTCGGTCATACCACCCCATACGCCGAACTCGACGCGATTGTCGAGCGCGTCGGCCAGGCACTCGGTCCGCACCGGGCATCCGGTGCACACCGCCTTGGCCCTGTTCTGCGCCGCTCCTTGTACGAACAGTTCATCCGGATCGGTAGTGCGGCAGGCTGCCTGCGCACTCCAGTCGGTTACCCAGCCCATGCCGGCGCCGTCCTCTCCCGAATCGAGGCTCCCCCACGGCGGCAGCGGCATATTCACCGCTGCCAGTTGAGGACGTTACGGAAGGTGGGCACAGCGCAACACCCCCTTCGGGCCCAATCTTGAATGGCCCGAACGGACTATGCGTACGCGGCAGATCACCCAGGGGAGTGAGCTGAAGGCATACGTAACAATTCCGACAATTCGGGGCAGTTGAGCCCGGGCGACGGAAGAGGCGTCGCCTCGGAATGTCTCAGGGGTGTAGCGGGCTGCTACGGGGTATTGATACGCAACCGCACTGCTGTGACAGTTGGGAGCAGCTTAGGCCAAGGCCTGTACGCATGTCCGGCGAATGAGAACGTAGGCTGCCCCCATGGCAAACAAGCGCTCGGGCGGAGGTCTGACCGGGACCCAGCAGGCCGCCAAGTTCCTCGGCGTCAGTGTGCTCTCCGGAGCCGTGCTGGCGGGGCTCGCCCTGCCGGCGGCCGGTGCACTCGGGCTCGCGGCCAAGGGCACGGTCGAGGGATTCGACGAGATCCCCTCCAACCTCAAGACGCCCCCGCTCAGTCAGCGCACCACGATCCTGGACGCCAACGGCGGCCAGATCGCGACCGTCTACTCCCGTGACCGTACGGTCGTCCCGCTCAAGGACATCTCGCCGAACATGCAGAAGGCGATCGTCGCGATCGAGGACGCCCGCTTCTACGATCACGGGGCCGTCGACCTCAAGGGCGTGCTGCGTGCGCTCAACCGCAACGCCCAGGAGGGCGGGGTCGCCCAGGGCGCTTCCACGCTGACCCAGCAGTACGTCAAGAACGTCTTCGTCGAGGAGGCGGGCGACGACCCCGACAAGGTGGCCGAGGCCACCCAGCAGACCCTCGGCCGCAAGGTCCGCGAGCTCAAGTACGCGATCCAGGTCGAGGAGGAGCTCGGGAAGAAGAAGATCCTCGAGAACTACCTCAACATCACGTTCTTCGGTCAGCAGGCGTACGGCGTCGAGGCCGCGTCCAAGCGCTACTTCTCCAAGTCCGCCAAGGACCTGAAGCTGGAGGAGGCGGCCCTGCTGGCCGGCATCGTCCAGTCGCCGAGCCGCTACGACCCGGTCAACGACAAGGAGGAGGCCACCAAGCGGCGCAACACCGTGCTGCAGCGGATGGCCGACGTCGGCAGCGTCTCGCGGGACGAGGCGGACCGGGCCATGGCGGCGCCGATCACGCTCAAGGTCAGCAAGCCGAAGAACGGCTGCATCACCGCGGTCGACGGCGCGGGCTTCTTCTGCGACTACGTGCGCAAGACCGTTCTCTCCGACCGCACCTTCGGAAAGACGAAGGAGGAGCGGCAGAAGCTGTGGAACCTGGGCGGTCTGACCATCAGGACCACGCTCGACCCGCGGGCCCAGGAGGCCGCCAACGAGGCGGCGACGTCGAAGGTCAACAAGGACGACAAGGTCGCGGCGTCGGTCGTGCAGGTCGAGCCGGGCAGCGGCAAGATCCTGTCGATGGGCCAGTCCCGCCCGTACGGCCTGGACCAGAAGCGCCATGAGACGGTGCTGAACCTCGCCGTCGACAACAAGATGGGCGGCACCACCTACGGCTTCCAGGTCGGCTCGACCTTCAAGCCGATCACCGCGGCGGCGGCGCTCGAGAAGGGCCTGAGCCCGGCCCAGTCCTTCTCCAGCGGCTGGAAGGTCGCGCTCCCGATGAACTCCTACACCACCTGCTCGGGCTCCCCGGCCGGAAGCGGCGAATGGCCCGTGCAGAACGAGCTGAAGACGGAAACCGGCTCGTGGGACATGACGAGCGCGCTCGGCAAGTCCATCAACACCTACTTCGCGATGCTCGAGCAGATGACCGGGCTGTGCGAGACGGTCGAGATGGCGAAGCAGGTCGGCTACAAGACGGGTGACGGGAAGAAGATCGGCGAGGACCCGTCGATCACCCTCGGCGCCGAGGAGAGCACCCCGCTCGCGATGGCCGCCGTCTACGCGACGTTCGCCAACCGCGGCACGTACTGCACGCCGATCGCCATCGCGTCCATCACCACCGCGGGCGGCGAGAGCCTGAAGGTGCCCAGGTCCAAGTGCTCGCAGGCGATGAGCGAGCGGACCGCGGACACGATCAACCAGATGCTCAAGGGCGTGGTCGAGGACGGCACCGGAACGCAGGCCGGCCTCAGCGACCGGGACAACGCGGGCAAGACCGGTACGACGAACGACCGCAAGGACGCCTGGTTCGTGGGCTACACGCCGAACCTCTCCACCGCGGTGTGGGTCGGTGACGACGTCGGCGAGAAGACCCCGATGTACGACATCAGGATCGGCGGCCAGTACTACGACAAGGTCTGCGGCGGCTGCCTCCCCGGACCGATCTGGAAGATCGCGATGACCGGGGCGCTCGACGCCTCCGAGACGCCCTCCTTCAACCCCGTGTCCGTACCCCGTGGCGAAAGCAAGGAAGAGGACAGGGACGAGGACAAGAAGCGGGACAAGCACCGGGACCGGCCCGACACCCGCGGCGGCGACACCGGCGGCGACAACAGCCAGCCCTTCCCGGGCATCTCCATCCCACCGGGCTTCATCGGCGGCACGGACGGCGGCCGTTCCAACGGCGGGGCCGGCAACGGCGGACCGAGCGCCGGCCCGGGCGGACGGAACTGACGCGCCCTCCGGGGGACGAGGGCCGGACCCCGTCCCCCGGACCACCCCGGACTCCGTCCCCCGGTCCGGACCCCGGACCGGACCCCGGACCGGACCGGAGACCCTGTCACCCGGACCGTAGCCCGGCGCACCGCACACACCGCACACACCGCACACACCGCACACACCGCACACACCGCACACACCGCACACACCGGAACCCGGCTCCGACGAGCCGGGAAACGGGAAACGGGCCAGTGATCCCGACGCTGTCGACGGCACCCCGTAAGCCCGAACGGTCGACGGGCCCCCGCAAGCCCGACCCGGAGAACCGAGAACGCCGGCCACGTGATCCCACGTGACCGGCGTTCACCGTCTCGGCCTGCCCGCGCGCGCCGCGGTCCGGGCCGGTAGCGGCAGCGGACCTCAGCCCGCCAGGAGCTTCTTGACCGCCGCGGCGACCCGGCCGCCCTCGGCCCGTCCCGCCACCTTCGGGTTCACGATCTTCATGACCGCGCCCATCGCCCGCGGGCCCTCGGCGCCCGCCGCCCGGGCCTCCCCGACGGCCTGCGCGACGATGTCGTTCAGCTCGTCGTCCGACAGCTGCTGCGGCAGATAGGCGTCGAGGATCTCGCCTTCCTGCTTCTCCCGGTCGGCCTGCTCGGCGCGACCGCCCTGGGCGAAGGCCTCGGCCGCCTCGCGGCGCTTCTTCGCCTCCTTGGCGATCACCTTCAGCACCTCGTCGTCGGAGAGCTCGCGCGCCTTCGTGCCCGCGACCTCCTCCTTGGTGATCGCGGAGAGGGTCAGCCGGAGCGTCGAGGAGCGCAGTTCGTCGCGCGCCCTGATCGCCTCGGTGAGGTCTTCCTGCAGCTTGGACTTGAGCGTGGTCATGCCTCGATTGTGGCAGGTACGCGGCGGGCACCGCCCGCGCATTTCCTCCGGAGCGCTCCCTGGACGGCCGCGACGGCGCACACTCGCGGGGCGGATGGCGCCCCCTCCGCGCGACCGGTGCGACCCGGGCCGCCGTGGACCCTGCCAGGGGCGACGGCGGATCCGTCCGGCCCGGAGCCCGCTCCCGGCACGCGCCCGGGACCTCCCGTCGTAAGGCGCCGGACACATCTTGGCCGTGCCGGAGTGGGGCGGACGTCGGCTCCCGGCCATCGTCCGTTGACAGCCTGCCCGCATGCCGGTCATCCTCCGCGTTCCTCTCGACACCCGCCACGCCCAGGTGCTGGGGCTGACCGGCTCGGCGGTGCTCGCCTCCTGCGGGGTGGCCGTCGGAGCGGTACCCGTACGGGATGTGCTCGCGCCCCGTTCAGGGGCGGCCGCGCTCGGCCTGGCCGGGGCGTACTTCGGGCTCGTCCTGCTGATCGCCGCCTGGGTACTGCTCGGGAGGACGGTCCGCGGGCCCGAGCCACCGGGCCCCCGGACGCTGCTGCTGACACTCGCGCTGTGGGCCGCGCCGCTGCTGGTCACGCCGCCGCTGTTCAGCCGCGATGTGTACAGCTATCTCGCGCAGGGAGCGATGGTCGACGCACAACTGGATGTGTACGCGCACGGCCCCTCCCACCTCGGCGGCCCGCTGACCTCGGAGGTCGCGCCGATCTGGCAGCACACCCCGACCCCGTACGGCCCGCTCTTCCTTGCCTGCGCGGCCGCGATAGCCGGTTTCGCACGGACGGAGCTGTCCACCGGCATCCTCGGAATGCGACTGGTGGCGCTGCTGGGGGTCGCGCTGATGGTGTTCTGCCTGCCGAAGCTGGCGCGGCGCTGCGGCGCCGACCCGCGCACGGCACTCTGGCTCGGCGCGCTGAATCCCCTCCTGCTGCTGCACCTCGTGGCCGGCGCCCACAACGACGCGGTGATGCTCGGCCTGCTGGGTGCAGGGCTCGTCGCGGCACTGGGCCGGTGGCCGGTGCTCGGCGCCGTACTGGTCACCCTCGCCGCGCTGGTGAAAGCTCCCGCCGCGCTCGGCCTGATCGCCGTGGCACTGCTGTGGGGCGGGCGGCTGAGCGGACGGCTGCCCCGGCTGCGGGGGGCTCTCGCCGTCGGCGGGCTCGCGGCCGCCACCACGGCCTCGACGACGGCACTCACCGGGACCGGCTATGGCTGGATAGCCGCGCTCGACACCCCTGTTTCACCGCAGAACTGGTCGCTGACCTCGTCACTCGGCCGGATGACGGGCGCCGTGCTGACGCGTGCGGGCAGCGACCTTGCGGAATTCGCGATCCCGGCCTGGCACTCGGTCGGCATCGCGGCTACGGTGCTGGCCATGATCGCCTTTTGGCGGCGGCATCACCTACGCCGCCCGGTCTACGCGCTCGGTCTGAGCCTGACCGCAGTCGCCCTTCTCGGACCGGCGATACGTCCTTGGTACATACTGTGGGGCCTGTTCCTCATCGCCGCCGCGGCTCCGAGCGGCTCGGTCAGGCTGCGCCGGGCAGCGGCCGTCGCCAGCGGGGTGCTCGCCCTGGCCGTACTGCCCAGCGGATTCGCACCGGACGGCAAGCAACTGCTGCTCGCGACCGGCGGCGGCGTGGCCGCGGTGATCGTGCTGTGGTGCGCGTATCAGGTCGCGGCACGTTCCGCCGGGGGACGGGGCCGTACGGAACTGCTGGGGAGCACCGCGTGAAGCCACCGACCACGACCCTGGGCAGGGTCTCCACGTCTCTGGCACTGCTGACGGCCGTCACCGCTTTCCTGATCTTCGTGCCGCTGCACCGCAACTGGTTCGACCTGCACGTCTACTACGGCGCGGTCGACTACTGGACGGACGGCGGCCGGATCTACGACTACCTGAAGCCGGGCACCCACTACGGCTTCACGTACCCGCCCTTCGCGGCGCTCGTCATGCTGCCGATGACACTGGTCGGGTGGTCCAGCGCCATAGCGATCAGCCAACTGCTGAACATCCTGGCCGCCGCGACCGTCCTCTATATCTGCGCCGACGCGACGATCCGCCGTGAGCGCTGGACCCGGTGGTTCGCGTACGCCGTGCTGGCGTGTCTCTTCGCCTGGCTCGAGCCGGTGCGTGACACCGCGAGCTACGGCCAGGTCAATCTCCTGCTGCTGGCGCTGGTTTTCGCCGACGCCTGGCTGCTGATGTCGGACACCGCCCGAAGACGCCGGCTGAACCGGCTGGCGGGCCTCGGCATCGGCCTCGCCGCCGCGATCAAGCTCACGCCGGCGATCTTCATCGTCTATCTGCTGATCACCCGGCGGCTGCGGGCGGCCGGGGTCGCCACGGCTGTCGCCGGCGGTGCGACCGCCATCGCCGCATGGGCCGACCTGGAGGCCTCACGGGCGTACTGGACCGACGCGATGTGGAACACGGACCGCGTCGGTTCGCTCGCCTACGTCTCCAACCAGTCCTGGCAGGGCATGCTGGCCCGGCTCAGCGAGCCCGCCGCCGAGCCCAGCCGCGCGGTCTGGGCCGTCGGCGTTCTGCTGCTGCTGTGTCTCTGGGCCTGGCGGGCGCGGCGCGCCGTCGCCGCCGGTGACGAGCTGGCCGGTTTCGCGCTGACCGGCATCACCGCGTGCCTGGTGAGCCCCGTCACCTGGGTGCACCACCTGGTCTGGCTGATCCCCGCCCTCGCCGTGCTCGCCGACGCCGGACTTCGGTCGGCACCGGGTGGGGAGCGGCGCAGACGGCTGCTGTTCTGGGCCGGTGCGAGCTATGTCCTGCTGTGCAGCAGCATCGTGTGGCTGTGGCGGTGGAACGACGGGGGCGCCCCCGGTTTCCTCGGCAGCAACGCGTACGTGTGGATCTCGCTCGGTCTGCTCGTCCTGCTTCCCTTCCGCGAGGCACGGAAGGAGGACGGGACGTATCAACACTCCGACCCGTCTGCGACGATAGGCACATGCGCGCACGCTACGGTGTCCCCTTCAAAATCACGGCCGGAGTCGCGGCTGTCGGTGCCGCCGGCCTCGCCTACGCCGCCGGAATCGAAGCCCGCTCCTTCCGGCTCCGGCGGGTGACGGTCCCCGTCCTGCCACGCGGGATGCGCCCGCTGCGCGTTCTCCAGGTCTCCGACATCCACATGGTCAGAGGCCAGCGCAAGAAGCGCGCCTGGCTGCAGTCGCTCGCGGGCCTGCGGCCCGACTTCGTCGTCAACACGGGCGACAACCTGTCGGACCCGCAGGGCGTGCCGGAGGTCCTCGACGCGCTCGGCCCGCTCCTCGACCTCCCCGGCGTCTATGTCTTCGGGTCCAACGACTACTACGGCCCGCAGCTGCGCAACCCGGCCCGCTACCTGCTCGAGAAGGTCCAGGGCCGGCACGGCCTCAACGGGAACGCCCCGGCGGTCGGTGTCGTCCACAACCCGTGGGAGGACCTGCGCGAAGCCTTCGACTCGGCGGGCTGGGTGGGCTTGAGCAACGCGCGCGGCCGACTGAAGCTGGAAGGGCTCGAGCTGGCCTTCACCGGCCTGGACGACCCCCACATCAAGCGTGACCGCTACGACCGGGTCGCGGGCGGCCCCGAACGCGACGCCGACTTCTCCCTGGCCGTCGTCCATGCCCCCTACCTGCGGGCCCTGGACGCCTTCACCGCGGACGGATACCCCCTGATCCTGGCGGGCCACACACACGGCGGCCAGCTGTGCATCCCCTTCTACGGCGCCCTCGTCACCAACTGCGACCTCGACACGGATCGCGTCAAGGGCCTCTCCACGCACGAGGCGGCGGGTCTGGTCTCCCACCTCCACGTCTCGGCGGGCTGCGGCACCAGCCGCTACACCCCGGTCCGCTTCGCCTGCCCCCCGGAGGCGACGCTGCTGACGCTGACGGCGGCCCGGGACTGACCTCGACGACCGGCGGCCTCCCGCCCTCGACGACCGCGGCCTCCGGGCGCGGCGGGCCGCCGCCCGCGGCGCCCGGACCTGCGACAGAGAGGCCCGCGAAGGCCCGGAAAACCGGATTTCGTCTCCGGGCGCCGGTGGGCTAAAGTAAACGACGTCGCCGCGAGAGCGGATGACATCGGGGTGTAGCGCAGCTTGGCAGCGCGCTTCGTTCGGGACGAAGAGGTCGTGGGTTCAAATCCCGCCACCCCGACAGAGAAGTAACAGGTCAGGGGCCTGATCCGCTTAGCGGGTCGGGCCCCTGAGTGGTTTCTGGAGATCGTTTGGGAGAAACCCGGGCCTCGGGCAGGCGCTCGCCGAGGCCGGCATCGAGTACGCCCACCTGCGTGGCCTGGGGAATCCCAAGGACAACCGGGCGCCGTTCTGGGACGGCCGACTCGACGTGGGCCGGGCTCGCTTCTGCGGTGTGCTGCGGTCCGATGAGGCATAGTCCGACCTCGATCGCCTTGCCGCCACCCGTCCCGGGAGCAGCTTGTCCTTGCGTCTTCGGCATCACTGCCTACGACGTGCAGACGTTTGCTTTCGAGGTCGGCGACTTGCTGCTCCTCTACACCGATGGCGCCATCGAAGCCCGCAATGCCGACGGACTCTTCTACCCCTTAACCGAACGGGCGGCGCCCGCGTGGACCATGGACGACCACCCCGACGAACTCTGCTGCGCCATCTTCAGGACGATCTGTTGGCCCACGTCCACGGACACCTCAACGACGAGGCCGCGATAGTGGCGATCCGGCGCCTGACAGTTGATACCCGGCCGGCTGGGCCGACTCGGAGAACCAGCGACGCGGCCGGCGTATTGAGGGTGTGGCATTGCCTGAGGTAAGCGTGAACTGCGGACGGGGCGATACAAGCGGAGGGTCAGGTCCTGCCACCCGGGCCTGCTGGTCCTCGGCTGGACTCCCTCACCGTGGTTTCGGCGAAGGCCAGCCCTTGCAGGGCCAGTCGTTGTGTTTCGTATCGGCCCTCGGTGGTGGCCTCCACGTCGAAGCTGTGCGCGGCCGCTGGCGGGTAGCCGATGAGTTCGAGCGCCCGGCTGGGCAGTTCCTGTTGGGACGCCTCGTCCGACTCCCACAGCAGAACGGCTCCCCACCGGTTGGTGTCCGGATCCGAGAGCCACATCTTGAAGCGGAGCCCGGGCACCTCGGAGAACGCGGCGACAGATTCCTCACGCAGGTACTCACGCATGGACTCGATGGTTTCTCCGGAGGCGGACAGGTCCCACCAAACGATGTCGGCGCGCATAGCGCTCCTTCCCTTCGGAACGGATTGCCGAGGGCCGGCCGCCCGCGGGGAAAAGCGGTCACGGCGCGACGCCCCATCGGATTCGTCCATGTCCGCCGCTCGGGCCGAGAGCGGTGCGCGCCTCACACTCACACTCTGCCCGGCGAAGACGTCACACACGGTCCCTTGACTGTGGCGAGTGGGGCGGCCAGGGCCCGAGAGCAGGCAATCCGTCCGCCGCCACCGGTGAAATCGCAGGGGTACGTCCGGCCAGCCATGCCGCCAGGTCGCGGACGCCTCCGGTGACCACCGTGCCCGGCTGCCCATCGCCGACGGACCATTGGCGGCGCACGTCCTCGGCACGCAGGCGTGTGCCTGCCGGAAGGCGGCCGAGGAGGAAAGCGATGGCATGTGCGGCCAATTCCTCGGGCCAGTCGTCCGGCCGCACACCGACTTCCAGGTCGACCATGTGGATCCACGCCTCGCGCCAGCGCGCGAAGACCGTGGCTGCGAGGTCCGCGTTGCGGAATGTGACGGGACGGCTCCAGTCCACGTCGCCGGCGCGTGCCCAGACCGCCTCCAGCCCGGCCGTGTGAGCGGCGAGTTCCGCGCGGTGCTCGGCGGCGCTGCGGCCCGCCGTGGCCTCGATGATCGCGTTGCGCTCGTCCACCCCGCCGTCGTAACCCGCCACGAGCTCACCGCGCAGGGCATGCTCCGCGAGACGGGCGAACATTCTCGCGTTGTCGGTGAGATGCGCCAGGACGTGGCCGCGTGACCAGCCCGGAAGGGCGGACGCCTCGGCGACCTGCTGGTCGTTCAGCCCGGCCACGAGCCCGTCCAGTATCCCGTGGGCTTCGAGCACTGCTGCGACAGGAGGTTGCACGGCCCCGCGTCCTACAGGGCCGAGGTCTGGTTGCGGACAGCCGGGACCTGGGCAGCGAGTTCCCTGAGGGGCTCACCGCTCAGCCGGCATACCCTCCACTCGTCGAGGAAGTCCACGCCGAGCGACTTGTAGAAGTCGATCGTCGGCTCGTTCCAGGCCAGGACCCACCACTCGAAGCGCTCGTAGCCTCTCCGCTCGCAGATCGCGGCCAGGGAAGCGAGCAGAGCCTTGCCATGTCCGCCACCTCGCGCCTGCGGCCGCACGTAGAGGTCCTCCAGGTGCATGCCGCGCGTGCCGGTCCAGGACGAGAAATGGGGGAACCACAGGGCATAGCCCACTGCCTCGCCCGTCTCGTCGTCCTCGGCGATCAGTGCGAAGGCAGCGGGCTGCTCTCCGAACATCGCCTCGCGGAGCTGCTCCTCGGTCGCCCTGGCCTGCTCAACAGACCGTTCGTACTCGGCGAGTTCGCGGATCATCGCGCGGATCTCCGCAACATCGTTCACAGTGGCGGCACGGATCATGCCGGAGATCATCGGTCACAGAACCGTGCTGTGTCCATCCAATTCCACGTGCCCAGCGTTCCCAGAACTGACATTCAGGTGTACGCGGGCGACGTCCGGTACCCCCGGCCCGCCCCCGCCGGCCCGCGAGATCCTGGAGTCCTGGCCTTTCGCCTGGGTGAAGACGACGTACGAGACCGGCATGGCACCCGTGCTTTATGTACTGGCCGCAGCCGTGGCAACCACTCTCGAGCCCGCAGCGCATGACCGGGTCGCGCCATCCGCCAAGCCGGAGATATCAAGGCGAAGTCCGGCTGAGGGAGGTTTCCCCCAGCGAGGACCCGGGTCTCAGTCCCCGTCCATGGCCCGGCAGTCGCCGCTACGATCACTGGCCATGGACTGGCTCGAGCGCACCGCGAAGCTGAGGCAGTGGACCAGAAGCGGGACGCGCGCACCGCACAAGCCCCTACTGCTCCTGTACGCCCTCGGCCGGTTCCAGGAGGACGCCGACAGCGAGCTGCGGTACAGCGCGGTGGAGCAGGACCTACAGCAACTACTGACCGAGTACGGCCCACCCAACAGAACGACGCCCGCCTACCCTTTCCACCATCTGGTCAGCGACGGCGTATGGGAAGTACGTACCGACCGCGGCCCCGGCAGTCCAGGCAGTGGTCTGCGAGACCTCCGGGACTCCGGTGCCACCGGACAACTCGCTCCGGGACTCAGACAAGCCCTGCGGGGCGAGCCAGACCTGCTGCACCGAATAGCGCGATCGCTGCTCGATCTGCACTTCCCTCCCTCGCTCCACAGCGAGTTGTGTGAAGCCGTCGGCTTGGACTTGGAGGCCGCGGAGACCAGCCAGCTCTCGACCGCCCGAAGGCAGCGTCGGGATCGGCGGATGCGCGAGCTGGTGCTGACCGCTTACGAGTACCGGTGCGCCTTCTGCGGCTACGACGGCCGGATCGGCGCGGTGCCGGTCGGGTTGGAGGCCGCGCACGTGCGCTGGTGGGCCTTCGATGGGCCGGACGACGTCGACAACGGGCTGTGCCTGTGCTCACTGCACCACAAACTCTTCGACAAGGGCGTTCTCGGGGTCGACGACGACTACCGCATCCTGGTCTCACAGCGCTTCGTGGGCCACAGCCCCGCATCCCGCGACCACGTCATAGCGCTCGCCGGTCGTCCTCTCGTCGGCCCACAGCCAGGCACCCGCCCTGTCGCCGCCGACCACCGCGCCTGGCACACCAGCCAGGTCTTCCACGGCAGTCCACGCCCTGTCGTGCCGACCTGACGAATCCACTGCCCCAGCTGGTCGGCTGAATGTCAGTGCCTCATGCCACGCTCATGGCATGGACGAGTGGGATCCGGAGACGGCAGATCCGAGCCAGCAGGTAGGAGCACGGCATCATACGGTGCCTGCCTAGCGCGAGTTCGGTTCTCGTCACCCGCTTCACTACGAACCCCCGGTCAGAGACGTCTGGACCGGTGGGCGGAGTGCGCACCACATCCGCCCCATAAGGCCGCTGCTGGCTGCATCGCGTCCTTCCCGTAAGGAAGCTCTCAGCCTGCTTTTCCCATCATCAACCAGGCACCGAAAGCGGGCAGTTGACAAGCGGGTCACGGCGCACAGCCACGATGACACGGGCCGCAGGCCGAACGACGGCGGGCGGTATTGCTCGCCGAACGCCCCACGGCCGCTCGTCGCCGGTCATGCGCGGAGGTAGGTGAGGACGGCGAGGACCCGGCGGTGTACCTGGCCGTCGAGGTGCAGTTCCAGTTTCTGGAGGATGTTGCTGACGTGCTTGTTGACCGCCGCTTCGGTGACGTACAGCTCGCCGGCGATGGCGGTGTTGGTGCGTCCCTCGGCCATCAGCGCGAGGACCTCGCGTTCTCGTGGGGTGAGGCGTTGCAGGGGGTCGCGGCGGCGGTTGAGGAGTTGGCGGACCACTTCGGGGTCCACGACCGTCGCGCCCGCGGCGACCTGGGTGACCGCATCGACGAACTCGCCGACGGCGCTGACGCGGTCCTTGAGGAGGTAGCCGACCCCGGTGTCGCTGCCCAGGTCGAGCAGGTGGGCGGCGTAGGACTGCTCGATGTACTGGCTGAGCACCAGGACCGGCAGGGTGGGGTGCTCGTGGCGCAGGGCGACGGCGGCGCGCAGGCCGTCGTCGGTGTTGTCCGGTGGCATCCGGACGTCCGTGACGACGATGTCGGGATGGTGTTCCCGCACCGCGCTGATCAGGGCGTCCGCGTGGCCGACGGCGGCGAGCACCTGGTGGCCGAAGCGGGTGAGCACACCGACCAGGCCGTCCCGCATCAGCGGGGAGTCCTCGGCGAGTACGACGGTCAGCGGCACGGCAGCTCCACATGCAGCAGGGTGGGCCCGCCCTGAGGGCTGGAGATACGGAACCTGCCGTCCGCCACGGCGACGCGGTCGGCCAGACCGATGAGGCCGGTGCCCGCCTCGGGGGTGGCGCCGCCGATACCGTCGTCGCTGATGGACAGGGCGAGAATGCCGGTGTGCAGGCGGGCATGTACCTCGGTCCGGGTCGCCTCGCTGTGCTTGGTGGCGTTGGTCAGGGCCTCGGCTATCACGAAGTACGCCGTGGTCTCCACGGAGAGCGGCAGCCGGCGCGGCAGCCGGATGTCGACCGTGACGGGCAGGGCGGAGCGGCCCGAGAGGTTCTCGACCGCCGCGGCCAGGCCATGGTCGGTGAGGGCCTTCGGATGGACGCCACGACTGAGTTCACGCAACTCGTCGACAGCGAGCCCGAGCTGCTCCTGCGCCTTGGCGAGCTGCCCGGCCGGCGGTGAGTCCGGCTCCATGTCGAGGGCGGCCAGGCCGAGCAGCACG
Source organism: Streptomyces sp. NPDC057445 (assembly GCF_042802855.1). Classification (NCBI taxonomy): domain Bacteria; kingdom Bacillati; phylum Actinomycetota; class Actinomycetes; order Kitasatosporales; family Streptomycetaceae; genus Streptomyces; species Streptomyces sp. NPDC057445. The sequence continues at coordinate 191,488 of NZ_JBHVDH010000010.1, forward strand.
TTGAGGGAGACCAGCCGCTGCTGGGCCCCGTCGTGCAGGTCCCGCTCGATCCGGCGCCGCTCCGCGTCGAAGGCGTCGACCAGCCGCGCCCTGGAGGCCCGTACGTCGGTGAGCTCCCGGCCCAGTTCGCGGTCGCGCGGCGCCAGCATGAGGCGCGTGACCGCGGCCCTCGCACCGGCCCAGGCGGTGATGGTGTACGGCGCGGCTGTGAGCAGACAGAGGCCCACGATCACCAGCGGCCAGGCGCCGGGATCATCGATCGGCGACGTGATCACCAGCACGGGGAGGACCAAAGCGAAGCCCAGAACAAGGAAGTCCATCCACCACAACGCGGTCGCCGACACCGCCGTGAAGCCCAGCTCACGCCAGGTCGCCGGCTCCCGCAGCCGGGTCCGCACCCATCCGGCGGTCCCCGCGCGTTCCGGGGCCTGGTGCGGGTCAGGCACCGGGTCCAGGTCCACCAGACGCAGGCGCCACCGCTCGAAGCGGGTGACGGCGACGCCGGACACCGCCACACCGAGCAGGATCGGCGCCCCGACCAACACCACCAGCGAGACGATTCCCGCGACGAGCGCGACCACGAGGACGACGCTGGTGACGGCACCGAAGACGACACCGGACAGCAGATATGCCAAGGACCGCCAGGGCCAGCTTGAGCCGAGCACCTTGAGCGGGTTCTGGCCGAGCGCCTGCCACGCGGTCCGATGTCGCATCCCTCGACCCTAGCGAGCCGGAGATCTTGAAGCAGTAGTGCAGGCACTACCCCCTGGACTCGCATGTGCGCCAGTGCGCTGACGGGGATCGGACCGGTGCACTGGCTTCCATGAACATGAAGCTGTTCACCCTCCATGCCAATACGCGCCGCCGACTCGGCACCGTGGTGGCCGCGCTCGGTATCGCTATCGCGGCGACCGCCGTACCGGCCTCCTCGGCCGCGCAGTCCAGCGCCACCACCGCCACCACCACCACTTTGGATCCGGCCTCGATCGACCGATTCGTACGCGACTACCTGGAGCAGACCCGTCTGCCGGGCGCGGTGGTCGCCGTCACCAAGGGGGACCGGGTTGTCCACACCGCCGGGTACGGCCACACCGCGGCCGGGCAGGCCATGACGGAGCGGACGCGCCTGCCCGTGGCGTCACTGTCGAAGTCGATGACCGCACTCGCCGTCATGCAACTGGTCGAGGCGGGCCAAGTCGACCTGGACCAGCCCGTGCACCGCTACCTGCCCGAGTTCACCATGGCCGACCGGCGCTCCCAGGAGATCACCGTCCGGCAGCTCCTGACCCAGACCTCCGGTATGGCCGACTCCGCCTACCCGGACCTGACCCGCGCCCAACCGCACACCCTCAAAGAGGCCGTCGCCGCGATGCGCGAGGCGCACCTCGCCACCGCGCCGGGCACCCGGCATCGCTACCACAACCCCAACTACTTCGTCGCGGCACGCCTGGTCGAGGTCGTCAGCGGACAGCCCTTCGCCGACCACCTGTCCGCCAAGCTCTTCGACCCGCTGCACATGACACACACCGCATCCGTCAACACGACCACCGAGATGCCGGACCAGGCCCGCGGCTACGTTCGCGCGTACGGCACGACGTTCTCCCGTGCGCACCCCCGCTGGTTCACCGCCGGCGGCCACGGTGTCGTCACCACCGCGGACGACCTCTCCCAGTGGCTGATCGCCCAGAACAACCAGGGCGTGTCAGCCGACGGCCGCCGCATCGCCACCGCACGCACCATCCAACTCACGCACACCCCACCGGAGGTGCCGGGCGACACGGACTACGCGATGGGCTGGGCGCGGTACCGGCACGACGACGGAACCGAGGAGATCCAGCACAGCGGCCAGCTCTTGACCCACAACGCCATGGCCACCCTGCTGCCCGACAGCAAGGTCGGCATCGCGGTCGTCACCAACACCGGCCTGATCTCCGGAGACGACGCCGCCCAGATCTCGCTGGGCCTCGTCGACCTCGCGCGGGGCAAGAGCCCCGAGGTGGCAGAGCCCTTCTCGATGACGGCCGACTGGGTCCTGGCGGCGCTGACCCTGCTGGCGACGGGGCTCGGCATCCGCGGCGTCCTGCGGGCGCGTCGATGGGCGGGGCACACCGCACGGCGACCGTGGTGGCGTACAGCCCTGCGGTTGCTGCCCCAAGCACTCCCGGTCCTCCTCCTCACCCAACTCGCTTCGCTTCTGGGCCTGCTGATGAACCGCTCCGGAACCCTGGCACAGACCACCTACGCCTGGCCGGCCCTTGTCGTATGCGCAGCGGCCGGCGCCCTCGCCTCCACCTCGGTCATCACCGCCCGGGCTCTCGCACTGTTCCGCCACCGCCAACGCGCCCGGCACGGGGCCGGGGGCGACGAGGGCGACCAGCCACTCGGCGCAGGTGACGAGCATGAGGCCCTCCGCCCCGCCTGACGCCCAAGCATGGCCGCCGGGACGCCCATATGCCGAAGGCAGGGAGCCGCAGCGGACAACCGGACGGGCCCGAGCTTGAATTCGGGGTCCACCTTGTGCAGTCGCACGGTCTCCATTGAGCCGGGGGGACTCCAGCACGTCACGTCACTGCATCTAGGGGCTTGACGCGACCCGGTCCCCCGGGTGCACGGCAGAACGGCGACGGGCTGCCGCCGGTCCCGTCCGCGCAGACCCTGCCGGACGCACGCGGGCCGCACGACCGTATCGCGTGCAAGAGGGAGAAGGTACCGATCCAGGCGGGCGGGCGGTGGCCTGTGGAGCGCACTCACTCCTGGCAGAACGCCTTCCACCGACTCGCCCGCTGCTACGAGTGCCGCGCCGGCCTCATCGACGCCTTCTTCGACCTCGCGGACGCGGTCATCACTGTGCGCAGCCTGATCCGACGTGCGTGGACGACTCACCGCCGGGAGCAACGTCCCGACCGGCGGCCGTGACTTCACGCTTGCCGAAGGCGCTCTGCCGCGTCGGTGGTGGCGTCAACTTTCTGGTCGCCTGAGACGGCACCGCGGCGGCGCAGCGGCGTGGCCGTCCGTCGAGCCGGACCGGTGAGCAGCCCGGGCAGGACGGAAGGAGGCGAAGGCTGTGGTGAGATGGTCGAGCAGGGGCGTTGCGCAGGGGTGGGGGTCACGGCGCGGTGTGATCGTGTAGATACCGCGGGTTGGGGGATCCGCAAGGCCGACAGTGGTGACATCGGCCCGTAGCGCGCACGTCAGCACTCCGGGGATCAACGCGATGGCGTGACCGGTAGCGACCAGGGCCAGTTTGCCGGGCAGGTCAGCCGCAGTCAGGTCGATGCGGGCGCTGACTCCGGCGCGGGCGGCGTGCGCTGACGACAGCTGGCGCATCGCCAACAAGGCCTACCACCGCCACTCCTGAGAGGACGGGAACCGATCCCTGTCCTCGGGGAACGATCACTACGCACACGGGGAACGATCTTCAGAGCCTCTTGTCGCCGCATGTCACGTGTACTCGTGAACACCTCACAGAACGTGTGAGCCCCGTTATCGCTTCGCCCTGCGTTCCGTCCCGCAACCGAAGCTCCTCATCGCTCCTGTTCGCGCGGCCTCTTAGAAAGTGGAAGAGGCTTTTCGCGCGCCTGGACCAGGTGCGGCAACGAGACGCCTTGCGGCAAGAGCGCCGCAGGAGCCTTGTTCAATGCTCGGCACGCTGCGCGTAATGAGGGCAGCGGTCGACGGCGACGTCACCACATGACAGCGGATCCCGGATGGCCGTGGCGCCGTCCTGTGCCGGTGCAGAAGGCGTGAAGCCGCTGCCGCAAGGCCAGTCGGGCGGCCATGGAGAAATCCTGGAGATGATCTTGAAATCAGGCCCCTGAAGCACCAACGGAGACCGACGCGACCACACGCCCTGACCTGCACTTTCGGAATGAGACGCAGGTGGGCGATCTTCCAGGACCTGATTCGGGACGAAGAGGTCGTTGGTTCAAATCCCGCCACCCCGACAGCTGAATAGAAGTTCAGAGGGCCCTTGCCGTATCGGTGAGGGCCCTCTGGCGTTGCTGCGTGTCCAATCTGCGTGACCAACGCTCCGGATCGCGCTTGACGATGCCGTCCATGACCACGGCGTCGGTCTGGATCAAAGATCGGATCTGCTTCCGGTACACCTCCTCGGTCACGGCCGTGCCGGAATGCCCGACGAGCCGACCCCCGAGGCGGGTGTCGCCCGCAACGGTCGGAGGCTGGATTGCAGGGCCTGTCAGTGGCGCCTAGCGTGATGTCGGGGACTCCCAAGGGCTCCCGGGTGCGGTGCGTGCGGCGGACTCAGCAGGGCATGCGCCCGGGGTCCAGTCCATCGAGGTGATCAATGATGACTGAGAGCACACAGACGCTCGTCAAGAATCTCGCCGACACCTTCAGGCATCCGATCCGTTCGCCGATCCTCCACTCTGACCTCGGATCAGTGCGCTGCGGCGAGCGGTCCTGATCACGGACCTCAGTAGGCCGCACGAACCCGGATCGCTCACATGATCATGCTGAGCGAGTCGGTAAAAGACCTGGAGGGGACCCGACGCCGATGACACTCTGCGCGCGGGCCTGCTCCATCGAGAAAGAAGGGTCCGGAGCCTGGTCGCCGACGAGGATGCCGTGCCGCCACCGGCATTGTTCCTGTCCGGAACGCCCACCGAGTTCGTCGGGCGCCGAGAGACGAAAGGTCAGTCATGCCACAATCCATGCGCGCGCTCGTAGCCGGAAAGATCGGCGAGCCGGCCGATGTCCTGCGGCTGGAATCCCGTCCTGTTCCCACGCCAGAAGCCGGTCAGGCGTTGATCCGCGTGAAGGCGACTCCGATTCACGCCAGTGATCTGCATGTGCTGCGTGGCCGCTACGGTTTCTCCCCCGAATTTCCCACTGTCGGGGGTCACATGGAATGCGTGGGCCGTATCGAGGCCCTGGGCCCGGACACCGAGGGACTGAAGATCGGCGAGCGCGTGGTGGCCGTTGCTGTCCCGGCGATACCAGGGCCGCATGTGGCCGGCACGTGGCAGGAATACCTCGTTGCGGATACACGAAGGCTCCTGCCGGTCCCCGATCATCTGAGCGACTCCAGCGCCTGTCAGCTCGCCGTCAACCCGTTGACCGCGCTGCTGCTGGTGACTCGCGAACTCGACGTACAGCCGGGTGAATGGCTGTTGCAGACGGCCGCGGGCTCCACCGTCGGCCGACTCGTCATTCAGCTGGCCAGGCATCTGGGTATTCGCACGATCAATGTCGTGCGGCGGCGCGATGCCGTCGAGGAGATCAAGGCATTTGGTGGTGACGAGGTCATTTGCACCGAGGACGAGGACCTGTTGCAGCGTGTGGCCGAAATTGCAGGATCGGCCGGCGTGCGCAAGGCCGTCGACTGTGTCGCGGGCCACGTGGGCGCCCAGGTGTCCCAGGCATTGGCTCCGGGAGGAGAGGTCGTGGTCTACGGCGCGCTCTCCACCCATCGGCAGACCGACCCGGCAGCGCTGACGATCCCGCTGCTGGCACGCTCGGTCATCTACGAGACCAAAGCAATCCGTGGCTTCTGGCTGAACCGCTGGTTCGGCACTGCCTCACCTGTGGATGCGCTGCGCGCGCTGTCCGAGGTTCGCAGTCTCGTCGCTGATGAAGTGCTGAGCATCCCCCAAGGCGAGCCGTTCCCGCTCGAGCGCTTCACTGAAGCCATCTCGTTCGCCGAAGCACCCGCACATGGCGCGAAACCGCTCTTCGTCTTCGAGGACGGCCGGGGCGAAGGCGACGGGTAGGACGCGGCCCGGCCCCTGCGTGCACCTCTACGTAGTCTCAACGATGTGCCGCAATGGCCTGCCTCGGTAGAACAGGGGCATGACGACATTGCGTACGGGCAAGACCATGCCCGATGAGGCGCCGGGCGCCCTGAAGCGGCGCGTGGGCCTGCTCCGGATACAGGGTGTGCTGGCCGTCGGCGGCATTCTGCTGGTCAGCCTCTTGAACAACGCCGCCGACCAGGCTCAGGAGGACACCAGGAAGGTCCAAGCCGTGAACTGCTTGACGTGCCACTGGTTCTGAGCGCGCTGTGCCGCAGCGCGATGTACCGGCCCATCGAGAAGGGCGGCCCCGCCGCATGTGCCGTGCGACGGGCCCGCATCGAGCGCACTGGCCCTGACGGCCGGGCAGACGCCTACTTCGCGCCCGGCGTCCACTCGGCGGCGAAGGTCTCGACCTGCGTGAACGCGACGCCCTTCGTGCGTGGGCACGATTCGCCGTATGAAACGTGCTCAGCCTGATCCGCTTGGCGGATCCGGCCCCTGAGCGGTTTCTGGGGCCGGTAACGCCGAAGGTCCCCCTCCCTGTTCATCGCGGGCCCTCGGGCGGCTCAGCCTGCGAGGGTTGCGTCAACCGGTGGGCCGGGTTGCGGCGGTACCGCGGCGGACGCTGTTCCGGGTGAGGGTCCCGCTCCCGCGGCGCCTGTGGGCCGGGGGGCGCGCTGCCACAGCCGTCCGAGGGAGCGGTAGAAGCGGTCCGGTAGGAACACGGCGTCGGCGACGATCATCGCGCCGGAGAAGATCGGCAGTCCCATGAGCACCGCGATGTTCACGTGCATGCCCAGCAGCACGATCAGGACGGGGTACTTGAGCCGGCCGAACAGGGCGAACGGAAAGGCGACCTGCACCAGCACCGTCAGGTGGCCGACGACGGCGATCAGCATGTGATGGCCGTCGATCATCTGGGACAGTTCGGGCCAGGGCCGGAACAGGTCGATGTTGAGGACGTAGTGGAGGGCGGTGCCGTTGGCCCAACTGGCGCCCTGCACCTTGTACAGGCCCGCGCATCCGTAGAGGAAGCAGACCTGGGCGGCGATGACGAACATGCCGCAGTTGTGCAGCACGGTGGTCAAGATGTTCCGGGCGTCGCCGAGTTGGTGCCCGAGACCGTCGCCGCGCGGGCCTGCCGTCCTGCCCGTCGACGCTTGGAGTCGGGTCCTGCGTGCGTCGAGGGACCAGCGCCGGCCACACGCGGTGAAGACGAGGTAGACGGCCATGAGGACCATGAGATTGTCCCCGCCGTCCGCCATGAAGATCGCCTTGGCGTGGAACGACACCACCACGACCGCGAACAGCACGGACACTGCCCGGGTCCGCCAGCCCAGCAGGAACAGCGCACACGTGACGAGAGCGACGGCGTAACAGACCTCGAAGTACACCCGGCTGTCGGACAGGGTGAGGAAACTGACCCACCCGCTCTGATCGAACATCTGCCTGGCCAGCGCGGGAGTCCACGGCGAACCGGGGCCCCACATCTCGTCGCGGTGCGGAAACTCGCGGACCAGAAAAGCGAGATAGAGCAGCCCGTACCCGATGCGCAGCACCGCCGCCGCGTACAGGGAGACCGGCTGCTCGGTCAGAAGGACGAAGAACCCATGGGCCCGGTCGAGTACGCGCTGCGGCCTGCGTACGCCCGGCCGGCCGGTGGTGCGCCGGGACGCTGTGGGCGCCGCGACCTGTGCCTGCTCAGTCCGTTCCATGCGAGGCCACCTTCCACCAGGGCAGATACCGGGTTTCGGCCTGCGTCGGTGCCGCGGCGGCACGGCGGAAGCCACCCGCTGCGCCGGACGCGGCGATGGGCAGCGTGATCACCCGCAGCTGGATGGCCTCGAAGGTGCCGCCACGTTGGGCGGCAACACGATCCGTTGCGATGTTGCGCAGATACTTCTGCATCATCAGAGCCCGCTCCGACCGCGGCTGGTCATCGCCGCTGTGCGTTTTGAGGTAGGAATTCCAAGCCTGGCGGAGCATGTTCTGTGCCGTGTGGCTCGGGAAGACGTTGTGCTTGACGGCGGAATCGTCCATGGCGGTCAGATCGACCCAATGGCTCACCTGTGCGGTGCCGTCCGGTGCTGTCCGCCTGGTCCTCGCCGAGATCTGCCGGTTGACCGACTGTGGATTCGGGGCGAAGAGCCGCCAGTTCTGCTCGAACACGGGCAGCACCCACGCCCTGATCTGGCTGCTGTACGCCCGCGAGACGGCGTTCGGCGGCGCAACGTGCAGAAACACCAGGAGCACATGGGCCAGGGCCACTGCCAGACAGAGGGCCACCGCGGCTCCCGTTCCCGCGCTCAGCGGGCGGGGCGGCGCTGAAGTCGAACCGGTCCTACGCGGTCGCTCGCCACCGTCCTGCGCTGCCGGCTCAGCGCCGGCCCGCTGCGATTCCTTCACATTCGTCGACTCAACGCCGCCCAGCACGCTCCCACCCGGTCCTTCCCATGCCGACTGCTCGCACCTGCTTCTCCCTGCTGCCTCGGGCGGCGCTCGACGGAATCGATGACGATCCGCCGGCGCCACCCGTCCCACTTGCATGTGGGGGCGACTACCTGTGCGCGCAATCCGCCGAAGGGACCCACGCGCGGCTCACTGCTCCCACCGAACTGCGGGGAAGAACTCGCTCAATGACGAGCGAGAACCTTGTGCTCCGGCTGTTTGTGGTGATGTGGCTTCCACGGCTTCCCAGGCTTTCCGGGCTTCCCTGGCTTCCCGGGCTTCCAGGGCTTCCCGGGCCTCCAGCGGTGGTGGCATTCGTAGTTGTAGTTGTAGTCACAGTCGTGTCCGCCCGTGGTGGCAGCGTCACCCGTCGTGGCAGCGTCACCCGTGGTCGCAGCATCGCCCGTCGTGGCAGCGTCACCCGTCGTGGCAGCATCGCCCGTCGTCGCAGCATCGCCCGTCGTCGCAGCGTCACCCGTCGTCGCAGCGTCACCCGTCGTGGCAGCATCGCCCGTCGTCGCAGCGTCACCCGTGGTCGCAGCATCGCCCGTGGTCGCAGCATCGCCCGTCGTGGCAGCATCGCCCGTCGTCGCAGCGTCACCCGTCGTCGCAGCATCGCCCGTCGTGGCAGCGTCACCCGTGGTCGTGGTGGTGGTGCTGCCCTCACACGTCGGCCTGGTGATCACGTTGGTGTCCAGCGTCACGGCCGCGTTGCGGGCCAGCACCCGGCCCTGGATGTTCGTCCCCGTGGTGACAGTGATCGCGGTGAGTGCCATGAGGGTGCCCACGAACTCGGAGTCGGTTCCGAGCGTGGCCGACTCGTCGGTCACCCAGAACACGTTGCACGCCTGGGCCTCGTTGAGAAGGACCACGCTGCTCCCGGATGCCGTTGTCAAGCCCGCAGGAACCTTGAACACCCAGACGGCATCGGGGTTGCCTCCGGCGTCCAGGGTCCAGGTGCCGTTGACCTGGAGACCGGACGTGACGGCGTAGGTGCCGGGAATCAGCGTCGGGCTCACGGGCGCCGCGGGAAGGTCGAATTCCGTGGGCTCGGCGAAGGCGAAGTCGTACGCCGTGACCAGGTCGTCCTGAGCCCCCGCAGCCACACCGTCCATTTCGTGGATCGTCCCGTCCACCACGACCCCCGGCGGAAATCCACCAACGTCCGGCCCCGGAGAAACGCCGACGTCTCCGGTGATCACAGATGGGCCGGTGTTGGTGACCGTCGAACCGGCCAGTACCGCGAAGCTTCCCGCGGTACCCAGAGGTACAACCGTTGCTGCATTTGCCCGGGTAGGCGTCACTGCCACTACGGCAATGGCGACCAGCAGGGTGAGTACCCCCGCGATCCAGGCCGTCATTGTGCGCCGGTGCGGCGCATCGGGAATATTCAATGTCATCGAGGAGCCAACTCCTGTGGGGATGGTGACGTCGGGCGTTCCTCGTCGAATGGAATCGCCTCTTCTGCCGGCGGCAGATTACGCGACACCTACACTCGGTTACGATTTATCCGGGTGATGTCGCCGGAACTCACCATACGAACCGAAGAATGTATGACAAACATTGAGCCGACTGGCCGTCATTCGTCCCGTGCGGCAAGCCACCGCCGGTCCTGCAAATCCCGCCCGACACGCCGACCGTCGGCCACTGCGCGTCAGCGCAGTGGGGCACCGGTGATTCGTCCGCATCATTGTTTCCCACCGAGAGATCCTCACCGCGGATTACTTCACGGCATGATCGGCGGCAACAGAAAGGCGCGCCATTACCGTCCGCGGGCCCGCCCTTCACTTCCTTTCCTGTGAAGCCGGGCACAGAAGATGATTCCGGCCCCGAATACTCCCCATTCTTTTGCGACTTCGAGCAAGCAGCAGCGAATGTCCCCTGGATCGCGCAGGCGGAGAAACATTGCCGAGCCCGATGCGGGTTCGGCGGCCGATCCGCCCGCCACGGAGGCGTGGTCGCACCCCCCTCGGACGAGCGCGATGCCGCGAACAACCAGCTCGCAGAACTCGTGCAATACGGAGCGGGGTTCCATGCCGCGCGATCGCGGCACTTCCCTTGGGCGCCCGGTATTGCCATGATCGCCCCATGGCAGACGGGGAAGCGTGGGTGTACGAGGCCCGGTACGGCTGGGACCTCAAGACGACGGGAGTCGTCGCCGTCTCGGCCCTGTTCACGGTGGCACTGCTGCTGCCCACGCCGGAGATCTCGCCGTACGCACGGGTGCTTGGCCTGCCGCTGTTCGGTGTGGGCGGGCTGCTCATGACGTACATCGCGATGAGCCGCAAGGTGGCGCTGCGGATAGACGAGACCGGTGTGCTGCTGGGCGGAACCCCCGTCCGCTACCGCACCACCACGGCCCATGTTCCGTGGCAGGACATCACGGCAGTCGTGCACTGGCGGCAGCCCCGGCCCGCCGACATCCCGTGGGTGGGCGTTGTCAGGCGGCCGGGCGCGGCACCCCTGACCGGGCCCGGTCAGGGGCGTCGGGCCCGGGCCACGATGCAGATCCTCGTGCCGCACCTGCCCGCCGACGTGGTCCTGGCCTCCCGCGCTGTGAACGGCTGGCGGCTCGACCGGGCCCGGCTGGCGGCCGCGGTCGCGCACTTCGCGCCGGGAACTCCGGTCACCGACGTCGGCTAGAGCCTCTCCCGGGTCGGGGGCGAGGGTCAGGCCAACTCCAGTTCGCCCACCCGCTGGTCCCCGCTCGTCTCCCCCGTCAGCCGGAATCCGAGCCCCAGGTAGAACTGCTCCGGGCCCTCCCCACCGGGGTGCCAGGTGGTGGTCAGGCGGGTGCCGCCGCGGCGGCGGATCTCGGCGGCCACGGACTCGACGGCGAAGCGGCCGTATCCACGGCCTTGTTCCCCGGCCGCGATGTTGAGGCGCCACAGGCCGGAGCGCAGATCGGCGCCCTCGCCGCCGTCGCCGTCGCCGTCGCCGTCGGCGAAGTCGATGTCGAAGAACGCCATGAGGAATCCGACGGGCCGGTCTCCGTCAAGGATGAGGCGGGGCCAGGCCGTCTCCGGATGCACATAGGCCTCGGCAAGGGACTTCACGACCGGAGCGACCAGGTGCTCCTGGTCCGGACGCACCTTCAGGCCGATCGCGGCGTCGAAGTTGTCGGGGGTGATCTTCGCCAGGCGGAGGACGGTCGTCATACGACCGCCGGGGCCGAGTGGGCGGCCGGCGGGTATGTGCCGCAGCAGCAACCGGTGGTGGTCGTTGTGATCAACAGGCATGGCCCGACCATGCCATACCCGGCAGCAGCCAGGGCCTGGTCCCAACGTTGTGTTCAGCGACCGCCGGCGACCCGCAGAACCGTGCCCGTGGTGTACGAGGCGTCGGCCGACAGGAGCCAGGAGACGGCGCCGGCGATCTCCGACGGTTCGCCGGGGCGTCCTAGAGGTGTCAGGGCAGCGATCCTGGCAGGCCGGTCGGGGTCGCCCATCGCGGCATGCGTTTCGGTGGTGATGGTGCCGGGGGCGACCGCGTTGACCCTGATGCCGTGGGGGCCGAGTTCCTTGGCCAGGCCGACGGTCAGGGCATCGGTGGCGGCCTTGGTCGCCGCGTAGTGGACGTACTCACCGGGGCTGCCGAGGGTGGCGGCGGCTGAGGAGACATTGACGATGGCGCCGTGGCCCTGCGCTGCCATGTCCCTGGCGGCTCTTCGACAGCACAGCAGGTAGCCGAGCAGGTTCACGTCCAGGACCCGGCGGAGATCCTCGGTGCGGGCATCGGCGAGCGAGGTCAGCGGGCCGGTCACGCCGGCGTTGTTGACCAAGCCGGTCACCGGCCCCAGTTCGGCTGCCGCAAAGTCGAACAGGCGCTCCACGTCCGCCTCTTCCGAGGCGTCGGCCCGCACCACGACGCAACGTCCCCCCGCCGCGCGTACGGCGTCCGCGGTCGCCTCGGCGGCTGCGCTGTTGCTGACGTATCCCAGGGCCAGATCGTGTCCGTCGGCCGCCAGCCGGACACATGTCGCCGCGCCGATGCCTCTGCTGCCGCCCGTGACGATGGTGACCGGACGTGGCACGCGTGGCCTCCCGCGATCGCTCCTGTGTGCAGTGAACCGGTGCCCGCCGAGCCTCTGAATCGCTGAGCGGCATAAGCCGGTCCCGCCACGATAGCGGCCGCGCCACCCGTGCCCGGGCGCGCCTGACGCAGCCTGACGCAGCCCGACGCGCCGCCGTCCTCACGGTCGGCGGGGAGGTTATCCACAGGCTGCGGACGACGCGAACGGATTGTTGGCGGGGCGGCGCAGAATGGGGGGCATGACTGAGATCACCGAGTCCACGCCGCAGTCCGTTCCGGGTGCCGCGTCGGACATGCCCGCCTGGGAGCGCCGTTTCCGGGCACCGCGCGTCTCCCTGCCCGACTGGGCCGAGGACGCCCCTGACCGCTCGCTCTTCGTGTCGAACGCGACGGGGACGTACGAGCTGTACGCATGGGATCGCGCCACCGGCGAGCAGCGCCAGGTGACCGACCGGCCGAACGGGACGACGGACGGCGTGCTCACACCCGACGGTGAATGGGTCTGGTGGTTCTCGGACCGGGACGGGGACGAGTTCGGCGTATGGATGCGGCAGCCCTTCGGCGGCGGGGCCGACGAGCCCGCGGCGCCGGGCCTCGAGGCCTCGTACGGGGCGGGGCTGGCGCTCGGGCGGGACGGCACGGCGGTGGTGGGCCGCTCGACGGACGAGGACGGGACGACGATCCATGTCGTACGGCCGGGGCAGCGGCCCGTCGAGATCTACCGGCACCGCGAGTCGGCAGGTGTCGGCGATCTCTCGCACGCCGGGACGCTCATCGCGATCGAGCACACCGAGCACGGTGACGCGATGCACTCGGCGCTGCGCGTCGTGCGGCTCGACGGCACGGCGGTGGCCGAGCTGGACGACACCAAGGAGGGCTCGGTGGAGCTCGGCCTGGAGGTGCTCGGTTTCGCACCGGTCGCCGGGGACACCCGGCTGCTGGTGGGCCACCAGCGGCGCGGGCGCTGGGAGCCGATGCTGTGGGACGTGGCGTCGGGCGAGGAGACCGACCTGGCGATCGATCTGCCCGGCGATGTGAGCGCCGAGTGGTATCCGGACGGCTCCGCGCTGCTGATCGGGCACAGCTTCGAGGCCCGGAGCGAGCTGTGGCGCTTCGATCCGGTGTCGCGTGAGCTGACCCGGGTGGAGACTCCGGCGGGGACCGTCTCGGGTGCCACGGCCCGGCCGGACGGGACGGTGGAGTACGTGTGGTCGTCCGCGGCTCACCCGCCCAAGGTCCGCTCCACCACGGGCCGTGAGGTACTGGATCCTCCGGGAATGAAGGCGCCCGGGTCCGTGGGCGTGGAGGACGTGTGGGTGGACGGGCCTGGCGGCCGCATCCATGCCCTGGTGCAGCGGCCGGAGGGCGAGGGCCCGTTCCCGGCGGTCTTCGAGATCCACGGTGGCCCGACCTGGCACGACAGTGACGCGTTCGCGGCCGGGCCCGCGGCCTGGGTGGATCACGGCTATGCGGTGGTGCGGGTCAACTACCGGGGGTCGACCGGGTACGGCCGGGAGTGGACGGATGCGCTCAAGCACCGCGTCGGGTTGATCGAGCTGGAGGACATCGCGGCGGTGCGCGAGTGGGCCGTTGCCTCGGGCCTCGCCGATCCGGCGAGGCTGGTGCTCGCGGGAGGCTCCTGGGGCGGATATCTCACGCTGCTCGGGCTCGGGACGCAGCCGGACGCGTGGGCGCTCGGACTGGCCGCGGTGCCGGTCGCGGACTATGTCACCGCGTACCACGACGAGATGGAGGCCCTGAAGGCGATGGACCGCACTCTGATGGGCGGCACGCCGGAAGAGGTCCCCGAACGGTACGCGGCGTCCTCGCCACTGACGTATGTGGACGCGGTGAAGGCGCCCGTCTACATCTCGGCCGGGGTCAACGACCCCCGCTGCCCGATCCGCCAGGTCGAGAACTATGTGGACCGGCTGGGGGCCCGTGGCGCGGTGCACGAGGTGTACCGGTACGACGCGGGGCACGGCTCCCTGGTGGTGGAGGAGCGGATCAAGCAGGTGCGGCTGGAGCTGGACTTCGCCGCCAGACATCTGGGATAGCCGCCGGACCGGTTCCCGGTCCTCAGGGGTGCCAGGCCGCGTCGGGACCCGGCAGCCCCGAGGGCCGGTGACCGCGACGACGCGGCCCAGAAGGTGGAGGCCCCGAGGACCGGGGCAAGGGGGGCGTTCCGTACCGTGGAGGGGTGTACCGGTTCCTGCTGACTCCCCGCTGGTGGGGCATCCATCTCTTCGTCGTGCTGAGCATCCCCTTCTGCATCTTCATGGGGACCTGGCAGCTCGGCCGGTTCGAGGACCGTGTCGACACGCACAAGGCCGCAGAGCAGCGCCCCGACCCGGGCAAGCAGGTCGCCGTGCCGCTCGACGAGCTGCTGCCCGTCGGCAAGGACACGTCCGGCCGGCACGCGACGGCGACCGGGCGATACGGGGAGCAGTTCCTTGTGCCGGAGCGGCAACTGGACGGAGAGCGCGGCTCGTATGTGCTGACGCTCCTGCGCACCGGCGACGGCAAGGCCCTTCCTGTCGTCCGGGGCTGGCTGCCCGCCGGGGCGAAGGCACCCGCCGCGCCCACCGGTGAGGTGACGGTGACCGGTGCCCTGCAGGCCTCCGAGACGACCGGCACCGACGGCGTGCGCACCGCGGGTGGGCTGCCGCGCGACCGGCTGGGCATGATCAGCGCGGCGTCGCTGGTCAATCTCGTACCGGGCGAGGTGTACGACGCGTGGATCACGCTCACCACCGCGCCGGAGGGTATGAAGCCGGTGCCGGCCGCCGCGCCGCAGGGCAGCACGCTCGATCTGAAGGCGTTCCAGAACCTCGGCTACACGCTGGAGTGGTTCGCGTTCGTCGGCTTCGTGGTCTTCATGTGGTTCCGCTTCGTACGGCGCGAGGCCGAGGCCGTGAGGGACGCGGCGCTCGGGCTCGACGCATGAGGCTCGGCACCTGAGGCTCGACGCATGAGGCTCGGCACCTGACGGACCGTGCGGCGACTCCCTCGTCGACCCGCGGGGCGGACGGGGTGGGCGCGGCGGTGAGCCGCGCCGTCCGCGGGCCGCCCCGGCACTCCTCCCCCGCCGAGGATCCGCTACTGAGCCGAGGAACCGGGCTAGGACGCGTGCAGGACGCCGGTGCGGTAGATGGTGCCGGAGCAGGCGTTCGGGATCGTCGCCTCCGCCTTGGGGGCTCCGGCCTCCGGGGTGTGCGAGACGGAAATGCTTCCGTCCGCCGTTCCGCCGTCCTCTGTGACGAGCTGCGGCTCGGCGTCCGTCGCCGCCGCCGTGCCGTCGGTCGTGCCCGACGAGCCCCCGTCCGAGGGCGTCGGGTCGGGCGAGGCCCCGGTGGTGGGGCAGGTGTCCGACGGAACGAAGGCGAACTTCACCTCGTACGACGTTGCCGGCTCGAGCAGCACCGCGCCGGACTGGAGGGCCGGGGCGGGAAGTCCGGTCGCGGGGTCGCCCGCGGTGTGGTCGACCACGCTGATCTTCGCGGGGTCGGCAGCGCCCGCCGCCTGGAACTCGACCGAACCGGCGCCGGTGACCGCGCAGCTCGTACGGGAGGTGTTGGCGATGCGGAACGTGCCGTACACCTTGCCCTCGGGGTCCGGCGCACCGAGCTCCGTCCCGTCGACGCCGAGCTGGGCGGCTTCGCAGGTGGGTGTCGCGGCAGGGATGCTGTCCGCGATGTCGGCCGGGGCGCCCGGTGAAGGGGATGCCGTCGCGCTGCCCGGTTCGTCGGGCTGCACCGACTCGCCGGACGTGCCCGGGGTGCCGGGCTCCTCGCCGGAGGGGCTGTAGTCCTCCCTGTCGCCTCCGTCGTCACCGGTCTCGGTGCCGGTGCCGCCCTGGGCCTGCTCGCCGTGCCCGGCGTTGACGGGCCTGGCGTCCGAGAGAGCCCCGGAGTTCGCCACATGGACGAAAGCGGGCACCGCCGTGCCGAGGAGGATCACCGAGGCCGCCACGCCGACGAGGGCCTGGCGCTTACGGGCGCGCCGTGCGGGTACGGCCTTGCGGAGGTGGTCCAGGGCGCCTTCGGAGGGTGCGAGGTCCTCGACGGCGCTGTGCAGCATCCGCCGCAGCGCCGGCTCGTCGCCGCCGAACGCGTCATTTCCCGAGGCGTCGTCTCCCGAGGTGCCCCTTGCGAAGGCACTGCTTGCGAAGATGTCGCCGCCGAGCGCGGCGGCGAGCGCGTCGGCGCCGGTGGCGGCGTCGCCCCCGGCAGCGCCTCCCTGAGCGTCACCTCGCGGCGCGTCGCTCCGCGCCCCTGCTTCCGCTCCCGTGGCGTCGTTTCCGTGCGCCTTGCCGCGCGGTGACGGCGTCGTGCCGCCATCCGGTGACTTCCGTGCGTCGCCGCCGGGACTGTCGTCCCGATCGCGGTCAGGCCTCTCGCGCATACCGTCCAGTGGCCCGTTGTTCACCATTGCGTTCCCAGTCCGGTCGTTCAACGGCCCGTCCGGCCCGTACAGCTCAGTGTCCTGCCCACGGTGCTGCCCGGGCTCGCTATCCGGCCCGAGTCCGTGGTCGTGCTCACGCCCGTTCATGCCGGGGCCCCCATGGCGACGCGCAGCGCCGCGATGCCACGCGAGCCGTACGCCTTCACCGAGCCCAGTGATATGCCGAGCGTCTCGGCGACCTGAGCCTCCGTCATGTCCGCGAAGTACCGCAGGACGAGCACCTCGCGCTGGCGCCGCTGGAGCCCGCGCATCGCCTTGATCAGCGCGTCCCGCTCCAGCTGGTCGTACGCGCCCTCCTCGGCGCTCGCCATGTCGGGCATCGGCTTGGAGAGCAGCTTCAGCCCGAGGATCCGGCGGCGCAGCGCGGAGCGCGACAGATTGACGACGGTCTGCCGCAGGTACGCCAGGGTCTTCTCCGGGTCCCGGACGCGGTTGCGCGCCGAGTGGACCCGGATGAAGGCCTCCTGGACCACGTCCTCGCAGGACGCGGTGTCGTCGAGCAGCAGTGCCGCAAGGCCGAGCAGCGACCGGTAGTGCGCGCGGTAGGTCTCGGTGAGGTGGTCGACGGTGGTACCCGCAGCCATCGTGTCGTCAGCGCCCTCGCGCTGGGACGGTATGCGGGTGGGACGTGCGGCAGGCATGGGAGCGATCACCGGCATGCCGCCGGCCGCGCGGGGCCGACGGAGCGGACGCACTGCGGCGCCGTGCACCGGTGCCACGCCGACGGCGCGGGGCGGGAGCACGACCGTGCCGCCGCGGACCGGGATGACCGCTGTGATGTCGAGTACCTCTGCCACGCCTGTTGGACACGCTTCCCCCCGTCAGGGTTGTACGCGCACACCACCGCTTTTGACGATGCACCGTATGCCCTCATGCGTACCCGCTCTTCCCGAATGCCCCGTTTATCGCGGCACCGTGGAGGGGCGACCGCAAAGACGCTCCCCGCCCAACTGCCGGTTGCAGAATGGCGGGAAAGCATCGTCGAACATGCCACCACCGCAGTACAAGTGGTACATGCAAGCGACTTGCCCACAGGGTGTTCACAGATCCTACAAAGCCCGCCGAGGGGCAGTGCTCAGCACTCCCCCGCGAGGACCCCGCCGCTCCTGCCGGCGGACCCGTCCACGGACCCGTCGACGGCCTTGAGCGTCCCCCCGCCGAGGGTCCCGTTCCTCGTCCCGCCCAGGGTCTCCGCGATGGCCTCGGCGATCTGGGCCGTGTTCAGCGCGGCGCCCTTGCGCAGGTTGTCGCCGCACACGAAGAGTTCGAGCCCACGGCTGTCGTCCAGGTTCCGCCGCACACGCCCCACCCACGTCGGATCCGTGCCCACCACATCGGCAGGCGTCGGGTATTCGTCCGTAGCGGGGTCGTCGCACAGCACCACGCCCGGAGAGGTCGCCAGGATCTCGTGGGCACGCTCGACGCTCACCTCGTGCTCGAAGCGGGCATGCACGGACACGGAGTGCGTCGTGACGACCGGCACACGTACACAGGTCGCGGAGACCCGTAGCTCGGGCAGGTCGAGGACCTTCCGGGTCTCGGCGCGGATGGCGAGCTCCTCGGACGACCAGCCGTCCTCCGCGAGCATCCCGGACCATGGCACGACGTTGAGCGCCATGGGGGCGGGGAAGGGGCCGATGCCGTCGCCGACGGCACGGCGTATGTCACCGGGGTTCGTGCCCAGCTCCGTGTCCGCGACCAGCGCGAGCTGGGAGCGCAGCGCCTCGACGCCGATCTGCCCGGCGCCGCTCACGGCTTGGTACGCGGACACGACGAGCTCGTCCACGCCGAACTCGGCATGCAGCGCACCGATTGCGACGATCATGGCCAGCGTGGTGCAGCCCGGGCTCGCGACGATGCCGCGCGGACGGACCCGCATGGCATGCGGGTTGATCTCGGGCACGACGAGCGGAACATCCGGGTCCAGCCGGAAAGCGGCCGAATTGTCCACGACCACCGTGCCTTTGGCCGCGGCCACCGGCGCCCAGTGCGCGGCCACATCGGCCGGAACCAGGAACAGCGCGACGTCCATACCCGTCAGCGCCTCCTCGGAGAGCGCGACGACCTCGGTCTCCTCACCGCGCACAGCCAGCTTGCGGCCGGCCGAGCGCGGCGAGGCGACGAGCCGTATCTCGCCCCAGACGTCCTTGTGCTGCGACAGGATCTGGAGCATCACCGCACCAACGGCCCCGGTGGCACCGACGACCGCAAGCGACGGTTTGTGGTTCACCGTCCGGTGCCTCCGTAGACGACCGCCTCGTCGGAGTCACTGTCCAGACCGAAGGCGGTGTGGACGGCCTGGACGGCCTCCTTGACGTCGTCCGCGCGCGTGACGACCGAGATGCGGATCTCGGAGGTCGAGATCAGCTCGATGTTCACGCCCGCGTCGGAAAGCGCCTCGAAGAAGGACGCGGTGACACCGGGGTTGGTCTTCATCCCGGCGCCGACCAGGGAGATCTTCGCAATCTGGTCGTCGTAGCGCAGCGACTCGAAGCCGATGGCGCCCTTGGTCTTCTCCAGCGCGTCGATCGCCTTGCGGCCCTCGGTCTTCGGGAGGGTGAAGGAGATGTCGGTCAGACCGGTGGACGCCGCGGAGACGTTCTGCACCACCATGTCGATGTTGATCTCGTTGTCCGCGATGGCACGGAAGATCGCGGCGGCCTCGCCCGGCTTGTCCGGCACGCCGACGACGGTGATCTTCGCCTCTGAGGTGTCGTGGGCGACACCGGAGATGATGGCCTGCTCCACCTTGCGGGCTCCTTGCTCGGAGTGTGCTTCGTTGCTGACCCAGGTGCCCTGCAGCCCCGAGAAGGACGAGCGCACATGGATCGGGATGTTGTAACGGCGTGCGTACTCGACGCAGCGGTGCAGCAGCACCTTGGAGCCGGAGCTGGCGAGCTCCAGCATGTCCTCGAAGGAGATCCAGTCGATCTTGCGGGCCTTCTTCACGACCCGCGGGTCGGCGGTGAAGACGCCGTCGACGTCGGTGTAGATCTCGCAGACCTCGGCGTCCAGCGCGGCGGCCAGCGCGACGGCGGTCGTGTCCGACCCGCCACGGCCGAGGGTGGTGATGTCCTTCTTGTCCTGGGACACACCCTGGAAGCCTGCGACGATGGCGATGTTGCCCTCGTCCAGCGCGGTGCGGATCCGGCCCGGCGTGACATCGATGATGCGCGCTTTGTTGTGGACCGAGTCGGTGATGACGCCTGCCTGGCTGCCCGTGAAGGACTGGGCCTCGTGGCCCAGGTTTTTGATCGCCATGGCCAGCAGGGCCATGGAGATCCGCTCCCCGGCGGTCAGCAGCATGTCGAATTCACGCCCGGCAGGGATGGGGGATACCTGCTCGGCGAGATCGATCAACTCGTCCGTCGTGTCGCCCATCGCCGAGACCACGACGACCACCTGGTGGCCGTTCTTCTTGGCATCGACGATCCGCTTGGCGACGCGCTTGATGCCTTCGGCATCGGCAACGGAGGAACCTCCGTACTTCTGCACGACAAGGCCCACGTGCGCTCCTCGCTCAGTCTCTGCCGCAGTCATTACTGCGGTCGGCTCAGTCTAACGAGCGAGCCGGGAACGCCCCCCGTGTATCGCATCGTGAGATGTCCCGCTCACGCATTGATAACCCGCGCTGTCCCACGCTTCCGCGGGCGGGGCGTTCCCTGGCTCGTCCAGACCGTGCCTGCCCGGTGCGAGCCCGGGCACGCCGAATGTGGCGTCACTCACGTCGGCCGGAGACGCGCCCGGCCCCAGGCGGGGCGTCGGCTCCACGCGGGGCTCGGCCCCGCGCGGCTCCGCCTCACACGGCGGCGCCGGCGCGCAATGACGCGGACCCTGCCCATCATTGGCTGCGGGCGCAGGTCCGCACCGTACTGACCTGGTTCGGGTCCTCACCGGCCGCGCACGCCGACCATCAGTGAGGTGCGGACGGGCACGGCGGCGTCGTACGGGGCGTCCTCGGCGGCCGCGGTGTCCACCAGTTTGATCATCAGGGGCATCGAGCCGGCCGGCGCGTTCCCCGCGGCACGCAGCCGGAAGTGTTCGACGCGGCCGGCCTCGCGGGCGAGCGGGGTGCCCGCGGGCGTGAGCCAAGGGGGCTGGACATCGTTGGCGACACGGAGTTCGGCAGGTGCCCAGCGGCCGGTGGCGGGGTCGCGGCGTTCCAGCACGAGACCGTTCCGGGCGGGGGCGGGCCCTTCGCCCGTGCCTTCCATGATCTCCATCTGGAAGGCGACGGCGATCTCGTCGTAGGCGCGTGTGTTGCCGTTGTGGACGTGAACCGTGAACTCCTTGGCGGCACCGGCTCTTACGAGATCGATACGGCCGCCGCCGGTGGACGCGAACATGCTGACCACGGTCGGCCTCGGGGGCGCGGACGGCTTCCGGGAGGGCGTGGGCGTGGCCGGCACCGAAGACTTGGCCGCGGCATTGGAAGGACCCGATTGCGGCGCCGACGAGGACGGTGAAGGCCGCGGCGAGGTCGGGAGCACCGGGTTCGGCGAGGGAGAGGCCGCTGCCGCAGCCGCCTTCGTCGGCGACGCCTCCGGGCCGCAGCCGGACAGCAGCGCCGTCGCCACGATCGCGGCGACGGCGGTTGCTCTGTGCAGCCCCTGCACTCGGTGCGTTCGTCTCACGTGGCCACTCCCCGCAGGACGCGCCGTGACGCGCGTAAGTTGAAGATCGAAGGATCGTCAACGTACAGCGCGGACGAGGCCGAGTGACCAGGCGGGAGATATCGCTTCAGCCACGGCAGCGATATCGGCATCGCCGACGCCGTGCGGACCGTCCCGCCGTACGGACCACCCCGCCCTACGGACCACTCCGCTGTACGGACCGCCCCGCCGTACAGACCGCCCCGCCGTGCGGATCACCCCGCCGTGGGGATCACCCCGCCGTACGCACCTTCCGCAGCCCCAGCGGCCTCGCGATCTCCTCGGCCATCACACGGCCCGCCTGCTCGGCGAGGTCGTCCTCCGTGACGTCCTCGTCCGTGTCCAGGCCGTCCAGCTCCTCGAGCGGCTGGCCGAGGCGGACATGGGAGACGAGGGACTGCAGTGCCCGCAGGGTCCCCGACGCGGTGGGGCCCCAGTTGGAGAAGTAGGAGAACTGCCACCACCACAGCGCCTCGGACGTGCGGCCCGCGCGGTAGTGGGCGAGGCCGTGGCCGAGATCGGTGACGATGTCCGCGAGGTTGTCCGAGATCCGGCAGGGGACCGGCGCCTTACGGGGCTCGTACGGGTCGAAGACCTCGGAGAAGACGTCGACCGGGTCCAGCAGCACCGCGTACCGCTCTCGCAGCTCGTCCACGTCAGGGTCCGGGCCCGTGTCCGGCTCGTAGCGCTCGTCCGGGACGATGTCCTCGTGCGCGCCGAGCCGGCCGCCCGCGAGGAGCAGTTGGGAGATCTCCAGCAGCAGGAACGGCACCGCGCTGTCGGGCTCGTCGCCCCTGGCCACTTCCTTCGTCGCCACGATGAAGCTCTCGATCGAGTCGGCGATCTGGACCGCGAAGTCGTCCGGGTCCTGTGTGGCGGAGTGGAGCGTTGCGTCAGACATCGAGAAGTCGTCTCCCCTCGAAGGCACGCCCGAGCGTGACCTCATCGGCGTATTCCAGATCGCCGCCAACGGGAAGTCCGCTGGCGAGGCGCGTGACCTTCAGCCCCATGGGCTTGATCATGCGCGCCAGGTACGTGGCGGTGGCCTCGCCCTCGAGATTGGGGTCGGTCGCCAGGATCAGCTCGGTGACCGCGCCGTCCGCGAGCCGCGCGAGCAGTTCACGGATGCGCAGGTCGTCCGGGCCGACACCCTCGATCGGGCTGATCGCGCCGCCCAGAACGTGGTAGCGGCCACGGAATTCACGCGTCCGCTCGATCGCCACGACGTCCTTGGGCTCCTCGACCACGCAGATGACCTCCGGGTCGCGGCGTGCGTCCCGGCAGATGTTGCACTGCTCCTGCTGCGCGACGTTGCCGCACACGGCGCAGAAGCGGACCTTGTCCTTCACCTCGAGAAGGGCATGGGCGAGGCGGCGGACGTCGGTCGGCTCTGCCTGGAGGATGTGGAAGGCGATCCGCTGCGCGCTCTTGGGACCGACGCCGGGCAGCCTGCCCAGTTCGTCGATGAGGTCCTGAACCACGCCTTCGTACAACGGAACGCCTCTCCGGGATTGCTTCGATGGTTACGGTAGTTGGTCCGCCTGCGGCTTAGAAGGGCAGACCGGGGATCCCGCTGCCGCCGCCGAGACCCTGGGCGAGCGGTCCGAGCTTCTCCTGCTGCAGCTGCTGCGCGTTCTCGTTCGCGGCCTGGACCGCCGCGAGGACGAGATCGGCGAGGGTCTCTGTGTCCTCCGGGTCGACCGCCCTGGGGTCGATGACCAGCGCACGCAGCTCCCCGGAGCCCGTCACGGTCGCCTTGACGAGACCGCCGCCCGACTGGCCTTCGACCTCGGTCGCCGCCAGTTCTTCCTGCGCCCGGGCGAGATCCTGCTGCATCTTCTGGGCCTGCTGAAGCAACTGCTGCATATTGGGCTGGCCACCACCGGGAATCACGGTCACTCCTGGCATTTCGACGACGATTGTTCGGTAAACCGAGCCTACGTGGTCACGGGGCGGCTCGCCCTGCCCGGTCGGCATCAACTCTTTCGAGTGAGAACGACCGTCCTTCCTCTATCTGATCAAGACGCTCATGCGGGCGGAAATACCGGGATTTCGCCCCCGCGGCCCACCATTCGGCGGTAGGAAGACCATGCACACCAGTACCCACGCGCGCACCTCTTGTCACGCAGGGTTAGCACGGTTACGTACGCAGTCACGCAGAGCTGCCACGCAGTGCAGTCAGGCAGACCAGTCACGCAGAGCGCAGAGGAGTGCCCCGGTGAGCCAGCCGGAGATGCAGCCTGGGGGGTCGGCCCGGGAGGAGAGCGAGGTCTCGCGGAACGGAAGCGCCCCGAAGCGGAACGGGAGCCCTTCGGAGCAGGACGGACACGGGGACCTCACGGGACGGCCGTTCCCCCTGGGGGACTGGGGCGAGCCGGCCGAGCGCCTCGACGAGCTGTACCGCTGGGTCGAGGCGAACGCGCTGCGCACCGCGGACTGGTATCTCTCCGACCGGGCCCGCAAGCGCCGCTGGGCCCGCGTGCTGCGCGCCGGTACGGCCCTGGGGACGGTGGCGGGTGCCGCGCTGCCGCTCCTGGATCTGACCCACGTGCTGGCGGGCGCCGCGACCTGGGGCTATCTCTCGCTCCTGCTCGCCGCGGCCTGCCTGGCCTGCGACCGGTACTTCGGGCTGACGTCCGGCTGGATAAGGGGGGTCGCCACGGCCCACGCGGTGCAGCGCCGGCTCGAGGCCCTTCAGTTCGACTGGGCGTCGGAGAGCGTCCGCGAGGTGCTGGGCCCGACCGAGGGCACGGCGAGCGAGGCGGCCGAGCGGTGCCTCGGCGTGCTGCGGCGCTTCTCGGAGGACATCACCGAACTCGTACGGGCCGAGACGGCGGACTGGATGGTCGAGTTCCGCTCCGGCCCGGCGCCGCTGGTGATGCAGTCCCTCGCCTCACCCCAGCCCCGCCCGGAGACCGGCCACCCCTCTGGCCGCTTCCCCCTCACCCCGCCGCCCCGCCCGAACATGCCGCGCCAGCGCCCGCCGGAGCCGCGGTAGGGCTCCGGCGGGCTCCGGCGGGCTCCGGCGGGCTTCGCCGTGACAGTCGGCCGTGACGGTCGCCGTGACAGGAACGGGTCCGTCAGCGGGCCACGGTGCCGGTCGGCCTGCTGACCGCCGACCCGCTGCTGTGGCCGGTTCGTGCGGCCGTCACCTTGACGGTGATCTTCTTTCCGCGCTGGGCGGACCTGAGAACCAGCGTGGACCTGGTCGCGCCCGTGATCGCCGTACCGTTCGCGTACCACTGATACGTGTACGAGGTCGGTGCCGGCGCCCACGTACCGCGCGACGCGGTGAGCGTGCGGCCCACCTTGACCGTGCCCGTGATCACCGGCAGCTTGCTCGCCTTCGGGGCTGCTCCCCTGGCGACCGTGACCCCGGCGGAGGTCGCCGTGCCGTCGGCATGCCCGCTGCGGCGGGCCGTGACCGTGACCGTGAGCTTCTTGCCCAGGAGCGAGGCGGGCACCGTGTAGGTGGAGGCCGTGGCCCCCGTGATCGCCGTACCGTTCGCCTTCCACTGGTAGGCGTACGAGGTCGGGGCAGGTGCCCAAGTTCCCTGGGCCGCGGTGAGCTTGGCGCCGACCTGCGCGGTACCGGTGATCTTCGGGGCTGCGGTGCTCTTCACCGGCGCCGGAGCAGGGGGCGCCGTAACGGTGAACATCCCACGTGAGTACTGCCACGAGCCGGCGACGACACCGATGCTCCAAGTACCGGGAGCAACCCCGGCCAGGTCCAGGACGGCGGTCAGCGTCTTGCGGTCTGGCGACACGGAGGTGGTGGTGGCCTCCACTTTCGTGCCGAGCTGGTGGACGTCGACCTTGTGGTCCTTGTGCAGCGCGGTGCCCGTCACCGTGACGGTGACCTTGGTGCCGCTCACCCCGGTGACCGGAGCCACAGTGCCGACGGTGACCTTCTCCACGCCGCAGCTCGCGGCCTTGCACACGAGTTCCGCCCGATACGAGGTCTGCGACGCCTTCTCGGGCAGACCGAGGACCAGAATGCTCGGGCTGACCTCCTCACTGAACGGCTCTCTCACTCCGCACACGTACACGAAACTCGACGCAAAGCAGTTGTTGTCGAGGTTGGCGTCATAGAGGGCGGGCACCGCGGTTTCTGTGGCCCCCGCCGTGTCGGTGACCGGTACGTCGAAGGAGTCGTAGGACGAGGTGGGCAGCGCCGCGCAGACGGCAGTGTGCTTCTCGTCCAGAGTCCCCGTGACAGGCCCGTAGCCGTAGCTGACGTTGGGCACCTTCGTGCACTCGGCCGCCGGACCCGCGGCTGTGGCGATGCGCAGCGCGTCGAAGCGGTAGGAGGCGGCGGCCTTCAGGTTCGTCGGTACGCCGACGAGCACCTGATATCGAGTGGAACCGGTGACCGCACAGGCCCTGTTGCGGAACTGGCAGACGGACTCGCCCTTCTCGTCGTAGGCCATGACGTTCGCGGTGCCGAGCGCGTCACGGACGTCGAGGTGCAGGACGTCCTCGGCGTCGGCAGTGGTCACCTGACGACAGACCAGCACACCCGGTAGGCCGAGAGTGCCGCCCGTGGAAGCGCCGCCGACCACAGTCGCGGGATTCGCAGCGCATCCCTCGGCGGTCGCGGTGACGTCGCGTCGGGACAGGGTGTACGTGCCGGGGGCGTCGTTGCCGGTGATCTGCACGGTGTACGCGACGCCCCGGGTGAGGTGACAGGTGGTCCAGCCGACCTGGGACGCCCGGATCCCACAGGTCTGGTTCCCGGATGCGTCGAGGACCGCGACTTGGACCGGGGACGTGCCGGAGTCGGTTCGGAGCTGCAGGGATTCCGTGGGGCCGTGGTCGTCGGCGGCGATGCTCAGGCAGTGCGAGGAGACCCCGTCACCCGTGCTGAACCGGGCGGTGGGACTCGAGTCCGTGAAGTCACCGGCGGGAAAGGCCTGGCAGTCTGCCACCGCAGGGACCGGCGCGGCGCTGCGTGCGGACGCCCACGCAGGCCCTGTCGGAAGCATCGACAGCAGGACTGACAGCAGTACCGACAGTGCCGGCAGCAGTGTGGTGCACGACGCGGGTCTCGCGGCCGTACCTGATCGGTAAGACATCCCGTTCCCCCCGGAGCGGTCACATGACAGGCAAGTCGCCCGAATGATCGCACACACGCACGACAGCGGACCGCCGGATATCCACAGCCGCGAAGAGGCACAGGCCGAGGCCCGCGCACGCGCGAGCGGCGGCCCGTCGCAAGCGGAGCGGGCCGCCTGTTCGCGCGGGGGTGGATCAGCTGAAGATGATCATTGAGCCCTGGCCCAGGCTGCGCGTGGCCGCCGCGTGCAGGCCCAGCCAGACGTGGCGTTCGCGGGCGAACGGGCTTTCGTCGTAGGGGATCGGGCCGGCCGGTTCCTCCAGGGAGGTGGGGCGGGCCGGAGGGGCCGGGGCGTCCGGGGGGTTGGCGGGGTCGATGCCGATCGCGGGCGCCACGATCTCGAGTTCGCGCAGGAGGCCCTGCGCGGAGCCCAGGGGCCCGCCACCGGCGAGGAGTTCCTCGTTGGAGAGGGGGGCCTGGAAGTCGACCGGGACGTACGCGCCGGCATGGTCGTAGTGCCAGACCAGGTGGGACTGCTGGGCCGTCGACTCGAACATCTCCAGGAGCTGTTCGTAGTCGCCGCCCAGTTCGTCGACCGGCGTCACCGCCAGGCCGCAGAGCTGGAGCAGATACGCCCGGCGCAGGAAGTGCAGGGCGTCGTAGTCGAAGCCGGCGATGGGCGCGACATCGCCCGAGAGGCCCGGCATGTAGGCGAAGACGGGGATGGTGGGCAGACCCGCATCGGTGAGGGCCTTGTCGTACGTCGCGATCTCTTCGGCGAAGGGGTTGTCCGGGCTGTGGCACAGCACATCGACGAGGGGGACCAGCCAGAGGTCACAGGCCAAGACGAGCTCGCTCTCCATCGGGTTGTACGGATTTGTGCGATGGTCGGGACAGCGTAGTGCTACCGGGCCGCCCCGGACAGTCAGCGGTCCGGAGAGGGACCTGGGTGCACGTCCCATACCCACACCCCGTCCGTCCACTTCCCGGGCCGGCCGAGCAGTTTCGAGACCGTCGAGTACAGCGCGGCCTGATTGTCCTGCGGGGCCAGCACGACCACGCCCGCCCGCCAGAAGTCGAGGTCCGCGCGGGCCTGGGCCTGCCAGTTGGGGCCGATGGGCGGGATACGGCCCCCGTAGCGGATGTCGCGCAGAAGGTTCGAGGTGTGGCGCGGCGACGCCCCGTAGATGCCGATGCGGTCCGGGCCCCATGGCCCGTTGAAGTACCCGCCGGGGACACGGAAGCCGAGACCGGTCGCCGACTGCCAGTGCAGGGCTTCCGCGTCGCCGGGGTCGGGGATCGGCACCGGGACCACGGATTCACCGGGACCGAGGTGGTCGCGGTAGGTGCCGTCCGCGATGAAGGCGGGTATCTCGGGGCGCTCGCGGACCGGGTACGGGGTCGGGACGACGGGTACGAGCGCGACGGCGAGCGCGGCGATCCCGACCGCGCGGTCCGTGCGCACCGGTGTCGTCAGCAGGCGGTCCAGCGCGAGCGCCACCAGCAGCCCGAGCACCGGCGCGCAGATCATCGCGACCCGGGACTCGATCACCGACTCGAACAGCGGCTTGTCGGCGAGCCACTTCCACGGGCCGGGCAGCACCGTGTCCGTGAACGGGATGCGGAAACGCGGGCCGAGGGACAGCAGGCCCGCGGCGATCGCCGTGAAGGTCAGCGCCTTGACGACGGCGAGCCGCCACAGCCGTACCGCCACCGCCACCGCGAACGCGATCAGGGGCCACCCGTAGAAGGCGTTCTGCTCGGTGCGGTTCATGGCGAGCGGATCGGCGCGGGACTCCTGCCCCAGCAGCGAGCGCCCCGAGAACTCCAGGAAGGCGAGCGGGCTGTTGCCCGCGTTGTCGCCGTGCAGCACGCTCTTGTAGCTCTGCGGGCCGAAGAACTGCCACCACAGCGGGAACGCCACCAGCGGCAGGGCCACCGCCGCGGCGATGCCGATGCCCCGCAGCAGCGGCCGCCAGGCCGCACGTGCCACGTCCCGCCGCACGAGCGCGTACGACAGCGCGAAGAGCAGCATGCCCATCGACGCCAGCAGCAGCGGCTCCTCGCCGAGGAAGATCTGGTACGCGGCGAAGAGCCCGAGCAGCACCCCGTCCCTGATCACCCGGCCGCCGTCGCACAGCCGCAGCGCCCGGTCGACGATCACCGGGATCATGAACAGGACGAGGAAGTTGGGGTGCGCGTTGCCGTGGGAGATCATCGGCGGCGCGAAGGCGCACACGGCCGCCCCGAGCGCTGCGGCCCAGCGGCTGCGTACTCCCGGCCCGCGTACGAGTCTTCGCGCGATCAGCCAGTACCAGGAACAGGCCGTCGCCGTCAGGCCCAGCGTCAGGACGAGGGCCCAGGTGACGGTCGGCCCGAGGAGCAGGGTGACGGGGGTGAGCGGGACGGACAGCCCCAGCATCACCGTGTTCGCCATGAGGTTCACACCGTCGGGATGGCCCTGCAGCGTGGTGAAGAGCGGGTTGCGCAGTCCGGCGACGTTGTCCGCCGTCACCGCGAAGAACCACTCCCACTGGTTCTGGTCCTGCATCGAGTCGGCGAGATAGCCGCGGTCGAGGTCGTACCAGAGGTTCTTGTAGAGCAGCACGGAGGCGAGCAGGAACAGCCCGACGACGGCGAGATCGACCCGCCGGACGGTCCGCCACTTCAGTCGGCCGAGCTCGAGCAGCACCTTCGCGTAGTCGAGCGGCCGCACTTTGGAGCCCGCGCGGTGCGCCCAGCGCACCGGGACCTCCGTGACGGGCCAGCCGGCCCGCTGGAAGAAGCTCAGCACCTCGACGTCGATCCCCCACCCGTCCAGCCGCGAGTCGGCGAAGGCCGTCCGTGCCTTCTCGCCGTCGAAGAGCTTGAAGCCGCACTGGGTGTCGTGGATGCCGGGGACGGCGACGGCCCTTATCAGCCGGTTGCCCATCCGCCCGAGCCATTCCCGCAGCGCACGCTGGTGCACCTCGATACGGGACTCGGGGTGGGCACGCGAGCCGATGGCCGCGGCGCCGCCCTCCGAGGTGAGCTGCTTGTCGAGCCGGTCCAGTTCGTCGATGGGGGTGGCGAGGTCGGCGTCGGTGACGAGGACGCGCCGCCCGTACGACGCGAGGACACCGGTCCGCAGCGCGTGCCCCTTGCCCCGGTTGGGCCCGCCGCCGCCGATGACGTGGATACGGGGCTCTTCGGCGGCGGCTTCCCCGGCCACCCGTGTCGTACCGTCGGTAGAGCCGTCGTCGACGACCACGATCTCCCAGTCGCCCCAGCGGCCGGGATCGGCCCGCAGATGCGCCACGATCGCGTCCAGCGTGGGCCGCAGCCGCGTCTCCTCGTTGTACGCCGGGACGACGACGCTCAGATCCGTGGTGGTCACCGCGTCCGCCGCTCCAGCCGGTCCGCCCAGGCCAGGGCGTGGTCGTTGTGCGCGATGATCACCGAGCGCGCGGCCGGGCCGTCGCCGAGTGTGATCGCGTCCACCAGCTCCTCGTGCCCGTTCCACAGCCACGTCTTCAGCTCGGTCTCGCTGCGCAGATGGGGAACGGCGAACACCCAGGACTGCACGCGCAGCCGGTGCAGGAACTCCGCGATGTAGGAGTTCGCGACCAGCGTGCCCAACTCCCGCCAGAAGCGCAGGTCGTAGCCGATGAGGATGTCCAGGTCCCCGCCGCGCGCCGCGCGCGAGGCCTCTTCGGCCCTGCGGCGTACGGAGACGAGGGCCGGGCCGTGCGCCGGGTGGACGCGGGGCGCGTCGTCCGTGCGGAAGATGCCGTCCACGATCAGGCAGCGGGCCTCGACCATGCCCCGGAAGTCCCCGACCGAGAAGCGGTGCACCTGGAAGCCGCGGTGCTGGACGGAGTCGAGAAGCCCCTGCGCCGTCAGGTCGACCAGCGCTTCCCTGACGGGCGTCGCGGAGACCCCGTAGGTGGCGCCGATGTCCTTGACCGTGAGTTCCTGGCCGGGCCGGAGACGCCCTGCCAGGACCTCGTCACGGAGCGCATCCGCGATCTGCTGCCGCAGTGTATTGCGCGTCACAGCTGCGCTCGCGGGCATGTCGTCGGCCCCCTCCGTCCGGTTCACGACACCTTAAGCCAGCCGGAGGGGGCACCATCTGGTGCGTTGCGACACGTCTCGCGCGACGTGCCCGTCACGTCGTACGCGACGTGCTCGTACGCGAACGGTCCTACGCGACGTGCTCGTCCGCGACGGTGAGCGCCGCGTCGAGGGCGGCGAGGCCCTCCTTGGCCTCGGCCTCGCTGACGTTGCAGGCGGGGACGGCGTGGGTGCGGTTCATGTTGATGAAGGGCCACAGGCCGTTCTTCTTGCAGGCCGCGCCGAAGGCCACCATCGGCGCGTTCGCCTCGCCCGCCGCGTTGTACGGCACGAGCGGCTCGCGGGTCTCCTTGTTCCGTACGAGGTCGAGGGCCCAGAAGGCGCCGAGACCGCGCACCTCGCCGACGGACGGATGACGCTCGGCGAGCTCGCGCAGGCCGGGGCCGAGAACCGTCTCGCCCATGTGGGCGGCCGCCTCGACGACCTTCTCCTCCTCCATCACCTGGATGGTGGCGACCGCGGCGGCGCAGGCCAGCGGATGACCGGAGTAGGTCAGCCCGCCCGGGTAGGGGCGCTTGTCGAACGTCGCCGCGATCTCCGCGGAGATGGCGACGCCGCCGAGCGGCACATAGCCGGAGTTCACGCCCTTGGCGAAGGTCATCAGGTCGGGTACGACGTCGTAGTGCTCGGCGGCGAACCACTTGCCGGTGCGGCCGAAGCCCGCCATGACCTCGTCGAGGACGAAGACGATGCCGTACCGGTCGCAGATCTCGCGGACACCCGCGAGATAGCCGGGCGGCGGGGTCATGATGCCGGCGGTGCCGGGGATCGTCTCGAGGATGATCGCGGCGATGGTGGCCGGGCCCTCGAACGCGATGGTGTCCTCGAGGTGCTGGAGGGCCCGCGCGCTCTCCTCCGCCTCGGTGGTGGCGTAGAAGGGGGAGCGGTAGAGGAACGGCGCCCAGAAGTGCACGACTCCGGCGGAGGCGGAGTCGGAGGGCCAGCGGCGCGGGTCACCGGTCAGGTTGATCGCGGTGGAGGTGGCGCCGTGGTACGAGCGGTAGGCGGAGAGCACCTTTGTGCGGCCCGTGTGCAGCCGGGCCATGCGCACGGCGTTCTCCACGGCCTCGGCGCCGCCGTTGGTGAAGAAGATCTTGTCCAGATCGCCGGGAGTGCGCTCGGCGATGAGGCGTGCGGCCTCGGAGCGTACGTCGATGGCGAAGGCGGGCGCGAAGGTGGCGAGGCGCCCGGCCTGCTCCTGGATCGCGGCGACGACCTTCGGGTGCTGGTACCCGATGTTGGTGTAGACGAGGCCGCTGGTGAAGTCGAGGTAGCGGTTTCCGTCGTAGTCCCAGAAGTACGAACCCTCGGCGCCGGCGACGGCGAGCGGGTCGATCAGGCCCTGTGCGGACCAGGAGTGGAACACGTGGGCACGGTCGGCGGCCTTGACGGCCGCGCCTGCCTGCGGATCGGCATGAGGGGTCATGCGCCTCAGCGTATGGACCCGCGGACAGGGGCCGACATGGCCACCTTGTATGGCCTCGGCCACTTTCATCGGCATGGTGTCGGGGCCGCGGAGCCGGGTGGGAAGGCACCTCCATCCCTATTGACAGCAAGCTGTCGTAATGACAGCCTTCTGTCATAAGCCGGGAGCGGGGCCGCGGGATGCCGCGGGATGCCGCGAGCCGCCGCGAAACCCCGTAGACCAGGGAGGCCGTCATGACCGCCAGGAGCACCGCGTCCGCCGGGAACACCAGGACCGACAGCACCACCAGGACCGTCGTCCACCTCGCCGTGTACGACACCTTCGCCGACTGGGAGACGGGCCACTCCACCGCCTGGCTCGCCCGCAGCGGCTTCACCGTGCGCACGGTCGGCCCGGTCGCCGACGAGCCGGTGACCACGATCGGCGGTCTGCGCGTCCGGCCCGATCTGGCGCTCGCCGATCTGGCGCCCGAGGACAGCGCACTGCTCATCCTCGCCGGCGCCGATCTGTGGGACAGCGGCGACGAGCTCGCGCCGTTCGCACGCAAGGCCCGGGAGTTCCTCGACGCCGGAGTCCCCGTGGCCGCGATCTGCGGGGCAACGGCCGGACTGGCCCGCGAGGGACTGCTCGACGAGCGGAGGCACACGAGCGCCGTGTCGTTCTATCTCGCGGCCACGGGTTACCAGGGCGGCGAGCACTACGTCGAGACCGACGCCGTCACCGACGGGGACCTGATCACCGCCGGCCCCACCGAGCCGGTCGCCTTCGCGCGCGAGGTGCTCGGCAGGCTGGGCGCGCTCGAGGGCGGCAAGCTGGACGCCTGGTACCGACTGTTCCACGACTCCGACCCGGAAGCGTTCGAGGAGCTCAACGCATGAGCCGCGAGCAGAGGAGCCACGAGCAGAGGAGCCACGAGCAGCAGGACATGCTCAGCTCCACCGCGCTGGGCGTCTTCCGGCTGAACGGCCAGTTCCTCTCCGCCGCCGAGGAACTGGCCCGTCCGGCCGGGCTGACCGCGGCCTGGTGGCAGGTGCTCGGCGCGGTGCTGTCCGAGCCCCTGCCCGTCGCCGGAATCGCCCGCGCCATGGGCATCACGCGCCAGAGCGTGCAGCGGATCGCCGACCTTCTCGTCGCCAAGGGGCTGGCCGAGTACGCCCCCAACCCGGCCCATCGCCGCGCCAAGCTGCTGCGCCCCACCGGCGAGGGCCGGACGGCCGTCGACAGGATCGACCCGGGCCACGCGGACCTGGCCGCCCGGCTCTCCGCCCAGCTCGGAGAGGAGGGCTTCGCGGAGACGGTCCGGGTACTGGAGCGACTGAGCGCGGCGATGGACGCACTGGAGCTGCGGGACACGGAGCGGGAGCCGCAGGACGCGCCGGAGGCGGAGCGGGGAGCCTGACACGCGGGCCTGACGGAGGATCAGCCCTCCCGTGCACCGACGACGGGAAGGGCCGTCGTCCTCCCCCGCGAGCCGCGAGCAGCGGTTCTCGCAGCTCAACGACCGCCGCCGGGTCGGGTCCGAATGAGGACCGCCGGGGATCGATCCGGCGCGGACGTCCAGGCGACACTCCCAACACGGGCATATTGTCCTATTTACGAGATTTCCTGTGATTCTATGTGTCACACTTTCGCCCCTTCTGGACAAGGGGCGTGACGGCCTGTCACACAGAAGGAGAGCAAAGTCGGATGTCTCGATCACAGGGCATGGGCACGGGCACCCCGAACCGTCCGAAGACCGCGGCGCTGAGCCGTCACTGGAAGGTCGCCGTTCTGGCCGCGGCCGGCTTCGTCACCATGGTCGGCACCACGACCCTCGTGGGTGTCGCGGATGCAGGGGCTGCCGAGGCGCAGCAACCCGCCGCGGCCCCCCGCGACGGCTTCGACCCCGACAGTGAGGGCGGTGGCAAGGGAGACGACTACTCAGGGTCCAAGGACAACGGGGACAAGGGAGACGACTACTCCGGGTCCAAGGACAAGGGAGACAAGGGAGACGACTACTCCGGCTCCAAGGACAAGGGAGACAAGGGAGACGACTACTCCGGCTCCAAGGACAAGGGAGACAAGGGAGACAAGGGGAGCGAGGAGAAGGACTACGGCTCGAAGGGCGACGAGGGCAAGGAGAAGGACTCCGGCTCCAAGGGCGACGAGGGCAAGGAGAAGGACTCCGGGGACCACGACAAGGAGAAGGACTCCGGGGACCACGACAAGGAGAAGTACTCCGGCGACCGCAACGGCCACGACAAGAAGCACGGCCGCAAGCACGAGGGCGGCCACGGCAAGGCCGTGTTCGTGGAGTGCGACGTGAACGATCTGATCCTGGCGATCACCGAGGCGAACGACGAGGAGGGGGCCACCCACCTCCGTCTGGCGAACGACTGCACCTACACCCTGACCGCCAACCAGGACGGCAACGGCCTGCCGAAGATCGTCCAGCCGATCTCGATCGACGGGAACGGCTCGACCATCGCCCGCGCCGCGAACGCCGAACTGTTCCGTCTCTTCGAGGTCGGATCCGGCGGCGACCTGAAGCTCCGCAACCTCACCCTCACCCGCGGCAAGGCAGCCGTCGCGCAGGACGGCGGAGCCATCAGCGTGAACGCTGCGGGACGGCTCGAACTCGACCACGTCACCCTCAAGAACAACACCGTCGAGGACATCGGCGGCCGCGTCGGCGGCGCCGTCTTCAACGAGGGCGACACCAGCGTCCGCAACAGCACCTTCAAGGGGAACTCCGCCGCGGACGGCTCCGCCATCTTCAACGCGGGCGGCAGGCTCGAGGTCGCCGACTCCGAGTTCACCAAGAACACGGCCGTCGCGGACGGAGCCATCAACAGCGAGCTCGGGACCGCCACCATTCACAAGAGCGTGGTCAGCAACAACTTCGGCAGTGGCCTGGAGGTCGACGAAGGCGGCCTGATGGTGATCGAGAAGTCCGAGATCACGCACAACACCGATGACGGCACCGGCGGCGGCATCGACCAGGAAGTGGGCGCCGGGCTCCAGGTCCGCAAGAGCACCATCAGCGACAACTTCGCCACCGAGGACGGCGGAGGCCTTCAGCTCGACGAGGACGCCCTGATCGAGGACAGCAAGATCACCGACAACACCAGCACCAACGCGGATGCCGGTGGCATCGACATCGAGGACGAGGGCAACGGAGAGGTCGCGATCCGCGACTCGAAGGTCAGCGGCAACCAGGCGCCCGCCAACGGCCAGAACGGCGGCGGCATCTTCGTCGACACGGACAGAACCCTCACCCTCACCGACACCGAGGTGACGGAGAACCTCTCCGACGAGCCGGCCGGCGGCATCCAGAACAACGGCACGGTCAACACCAACGGCAAGGTCCGCATCATCGACAACGTCCCGACCAACTGCGACGGCGGCGGGGGCAACCCCGTCCCCAACTGCTTCGGCTGACACTCCCCGCCCCCCGGGGCATCCTCCACAGGCCGCGCATGGCCCGTCCCGCACCGCCCGCCCCCGGCGTCTCAGCCGGGGGCGGGCGCACGCGTACCCGTCCGTGGGGCGTCACGCCCCCTGCGGCCGTGCGCCGGACCGGGCCAGCGACCCGGTGGCGTAGGCCATCGCCGCCGAGAACTCCGGGTCGCCGAGCCTGCGTTCCGTCTCGGCCTCGTCCACGTCCTCGATGTGCGTCTGGATCCACCAGATGTTGCCGTACGGGTCGCGAACGCGACCGATCTCGTCGCCGAAGAAGAGGTGGGTCACCTCGGTCACCGGGGTGCCGCCCGCCTCGACGGCCCGCCGGTAGGTCTCCTTCGCGTCGTCCACGTACAGCCGCAGGAAGGCCGGCGTCGTCGGCCAGTCCTTCGGGCTGTCGAAGGCCATCACCCGGGCGTTTCCGATGCGGAGCTCGGCATGGCCGATCGAGCCGTCGTCGGAGACGAAACGGCCCAGGTCCTCGGCGTCGAAGGCGCGTTGGAGGTAGTCGATGAGCCCCGATGTGTCGTGGCCGATGATCCACGGGGTGACCGTGGTGTAGCCCTCGGGAACCGGCTGGACCGTCATGGCAGTCTCCTTGTGCAGGTGAACGCGACGAGACCGACATTAGGTGGCAAGTAGGCCGGATACTGGCCTAGTTGCCGCCGAGACCGAGGGGAGCCCACTGTATGACCGTCACTCTGGCCGAGGAGATCACGCTGCTGTCGCTGGACGACGGTTCCGGCGCGGCGAAGGAACGGCAGGCGGCAGGCTGGGCGGTAGCGGGCGGGATTCTGCTGGAGCTGGTGATGTCGCGACGCATCTCGGTCGCGGACGGACGCCTGGAGGTGACCGACGCGGCGCCCACCGGAATCGAGCTGCTCGACGGCAGGCTGGAGCAGCTGGCCGCCTGGTCGAAGGGCGGTCGCAAGCGCAAGGTGAACGACTGGCTGACCAAGGACCAGTCGAAGGCCGTCGCCGCGGCCGTCGGCAGTCTGTGTGCCCGGGGCCTCGTCGTCGAGGAGCGGCGCAAGGCGCTCGGCATCTTCCCCGTACGCCGCTACCCGGAGGCGGACGGATCGGTCGAGCGGGAGCTGCGGGCGCGGCTGACGGCGGTGGTGCTGGAAGGGGACCGGCCCGACGACCGCACCTCCGGTCTTGTCGCGCTGCTGCACGGCGCCGGCCTGCACCGACTGGCCTTCCCCGAAGTGCCCAAGAAGCAGGTCGAGCCTCGGATGGCGAAGATCGCCGACGGCCAGTGGGCGGGCGACAGCGTCCGCGACGCGATCCGCAACATGCAGGCGGCGATGGTGGCGATCACGACGGCCGTGGTAGTGACCACGGTGACGTGAACCGCGGCGGGGCAGCGGCGTCGGCGCGGATCGTGCGGGTGCGCGCCCAGCGCCTCGCCCGGCACGGGACCGGACCGGCGTCGCCGTCGGCGCCACACCCGGCCTGGCCCGGGCCTGTCGTCGGTCGACACCCGGCCCCACGCGGGACCGGACCCGCGTCGCCGTCAACCGCCCGATCCTGAACTCGTCGCGGTCGCCGCGCCACCGCCGCCGAGGGCGAGGCCAGGCGTAGTCCGCACCGCAGCCCCACGCGGGACCGGAATGCGTCGCGGTCGCCGCCAACGCCCGGCACCAGCACCGATTCGGTTCGGTTCGCCGTCAACGCCCGGCCCAGGACCGAGGCCCGTCGCGGTCGGCAACCAGCCCCACGCGGGACCGGACCCCGTCACGGGCGCAACCCGCCCGGCACCGGCGCCGATTCGGTTCGCCGTCAACGCCCGGCCCGGGACCGCCCGTCGCGGTCGGCACCCAGCCCCGCACGGGACCGGACCCCGTCACGGGGCGCCACGCCCGCCCGGCCAGGTCCGGGACCGGACACCGTTCGCCGTCAGTGCCTCGACCAGCGCAGCGTAAGACGTCCGTCACCGTTCAGGTCCGGCTCCACCTGCGTGCCGTACGCCCGACCCGCCCTGCTCAGCACTTCGCACAGCCAGGCCGAGTCCGCGGACGACGCGTGCTCCAGCCGCATCTGCCGGGCCTGCATCGGTACGATCCCCAGATCCGTGAGCTCGCCCGTCTCCGCGTCCAGCGACGGGAAGTACATGAGCCGCAGATCGTCGCGGTAGCGCTCGTAGCCCGAGATCCCCTCGTAGTCGTCGACGAGATCTCCGCACCCGTAGAGAATCAGCTTGCCCCGGTGGACCTCGATGGGCCGGGGATGGTGCGAGGAGTGGCCGTGGACGACGTCCACGCCGCCGTCGATGAGCCTGCGCGCGAACGCCGACTGGCTCTGTGAGACGGCATAGCCCCAGTTCGAGCCCCAGTGGATCGAGACGACCGCCAGGTCGCCCTCCCGCCGCACCGCCCTCAGCCGCCGTGCGAGGGCGTCGGCGCTGCGGTCCGACAGGTCGGGAACGAAGTCGACACCGGGCCGGGTCTGCGTCGCCGCCCAGCGGGACGGGACTCCGGCGGACGCCATCCCGCACGAGAGCACGAGCACGCGCCCGCCGCTCTTCGTGGCGACCGGAACCGGCCGCCGTGCCTCCGCGGCGTCCCGTCCCGCGCCCGCGGGCTCCAGCCCGGCCGCGCGCAGCACGTCCAGGGTCTGTTCCAGCCCCCGGCGCCCGAAGTCGAGCACATGGTTGTTCGCCAGTGCGCAGACATCGGGCCGGGCAGCGGCGAGGAACGGCACGTTGCCGGGGTGCATGCGGTACGTCACCGCCTTGCCCGGCGCGAAGTCGTCGCTGGTCGTGACGCTGCTCTCCAGATCGATGACGCGCACATCGGGCCCGATCGCGTCGAGCACGTCCAGAGCGGCTCCCCAGGGCCACGCGAAATCGACCGGCTGGGGAATCTCCCCGTTGACCGCCTCTGCGAGCGCCACGTAGTCGCGGGCGTCCCGGATGTAGCCTTCCCGCAGCGCAGGGTCACCGGGGTGCGGCAGGATCTGGTCGACGCCCCGGCCCGGCATCACGTCACCGCTCAGGAAGAGCGTCACGAGGGCCTGGCCCATGCCGGTCATTTTCCCACCAGCGGAGCCGCCGCGCGGCAGCCCGTACGCGTGCCCTGCCCGACGGCGTCGCTTCTCTCCTTCACTCCCGAGGACTCAGCAGCTCTGCCGCGGCTGACCGCAGCAGCAGCGGGTGTACGAAGCGATGTCCGTCGGCCGGGGGAAAGCGCCAGGCCAGCGGCCAGGTCCGGCCGCTGAGCGCGGGCACGGGTACGTAACTGACCTGACCGGTCGCCGAATTGAACCGGGTCACCCCGCGCGGCCAGCAGCGATGGGCCGTACTGCCCGCCGGGAGCAGGAAGTAGACACCCTGGCGGCCGTTCGCCTCGGTGACGACCGGGCCCGGGTCGCCACCCGTCAGGCGGCCGAGGAGATCGGCGAGACGGCGGCCGTCGTCGCCGTCCACGCGGACGGCGTCGAAATGGATCCCGGCTTTTCTGAGCTGGAATCCGGAAGCCGGAACCCAATCGATGCCCACTTGGCGACTTTGCGTATTCACCACTCGAGTCTGGCGGCCCCCGGTTAGCGTTTCCCCTGACTGGGCCGGGGCGTCGAATGCCGGTTGACCTGCATCAACGCGCCTTGAGTCGGGTCGAATTCGGCGGGGACGAGTTGAGACCGGTTGTGACCGGTTGAGTCGAATGGTGATCGCCATGGCGCGTGCGGAGAACAAGGAAACGGCGGGTCCGACGACGCGGCTAGTAGCCGATATCGCGCGGAAGATGCGCGCACGGAAGGGGTGGACGCAGGAGCAGCTCGGCAAGGAGCTCGGCTACACGGCGGCGGCGGTGAGCGCGATGGAGACGTGCGCACAGCCGGCGAGCGACGAGATGCTCGTGAAGCTGGAGCGGGTGCTCGGGGACGGAATGGGGATCTTCGAGCAGGCGCGGGAGTACGTACGGCTGGACAAGTACCCGGCGCAGTTCAAGAACTACGCACTGCTGGAGCAGAAGGCGGTCGGACTGCATCTGTACGCGACGCTCGTCGTGCACGGGCTGTTCCAGACGGAGGAGTACGCGCGGGCGCTGATCGGCGGAGGCTATCCGCCGCTGCCGGAGCACCGGGTGGAGGAGCTGGTCGAGGCGCGACTGGCGCGGAGGGCGCTGTTCGAGCGGGAGCCGGTGGCGCTGATCGAGGTGGTGCTGGAGGAGTCGGTGTTACGGCGGACGATCGGCAGCGAGGACGTCATGCGTGGCCAGATGAGGCATCTCGCGGAGTGTGCGCGGCGGCGTAACGTGACGTTGCAGGTGCTGCCGCTGGACGCGGGGCTCAGCGGCGAGTACGCGGGGGCGTATGGCGGAATGAACCTGATCGAGACCCCGGATCACGACCGTCTTGTCTATCTGGAGCCCCAGGACGAGAGCCTGTTGATCAAGGACCCCGGAAAGGTGAGTACGTATGCCCAGCGGTATGCGAGGATCCGGGCACAGGCCCTGCATCCCCGTGAATCGCTGGGCCTCGTCGAGCAGTTGGCGGGAGAACAGAGATGAGCAACAGCCTGCGCTGGTTCAAGTCCAGTTACAGCGACAGCGGCGGCGGCAGCTGCATCGAGGTGGCGTTCGACTGGCGCAAGTCCTCGTACAGCAGCCCCAGCGGCGGCGACTGCGTCGAGGTCGCCGCATGCCCCCACACCGTCTACATCCGCGACTCCAAGGTCACCGACGGCCCCACGTTCGCCGTCGCCCCCACCGCCTGGACGGCCTTCCTCACCTGGGCGGAGTGACCGCACCCCGCACCCCTCATGTCACATCTGACGGCCTCGGTCCGTCATTGCGTTGACGGACCAAGGCAGGAGCATGTGACCGAATGGACGAGACCGAACTTCTGGCCGAGCGTTTCGAGGCCCGGCGCCCCCATCTGCGCTCGGTGGCGTACCGCATGCTCGGCTCGCTCAGCGAGGCGGACGACGCCGTCCAGGAAGCGTGGCTGAGGCTCAGCCGCTCGGACACGAGTGACATCGAGAACCTGGCGGGCTGGCTGACGACCGTCGTGGGCCGGATCTGCCTGGACATGCTGCGTTCGCGCACGTCACGGCGGGAGGACCCGCTCGACGTGTACGTACCCGACCCGATCGTCAGCAGCATCAGGGGCACCGACCCCGAGCAGGAGGCGCTCGTCGCGGACTCCGTCGGGCTGGCGATGCTGGTGGTGCTGGACACGCTGCCGCCCGCCGAGCGGCTGGCCTTCGTCCTGCACGACATGTTCGCCGTGCCCTTCGACGAGATCGCGCCCATCGTGGGGCGTACGCCGACGGCGACACGGCAGCTCGCGAGCCGGGCCCGGCGGCGGGTGCAGGGGGCTGAGCCGGCGCAGGACACCGATCTCGCCCGGCAGCGGGAGATCGTCGACGCCTTCATCGCGGCCTCGCGCGGGGGCGACTTCGAGGCCCTGGTCTCGCTCCTCGACCCGGACGTCGTCCTCAGGGTGGACGGAGGCGTCCTGGCCGCCGGTGCGTCGAAGGTGGTCAGAGGCGCGGAGACGGTGGCCGGTCAGGCACTCATGTTCCGGCACTTCTCGCCGTACGCCCGGTCCGTCCTCATCAACGGCACGGTCGGCAGCATCACCCTTCCGGAGGGCAAGGCGGTCGCGATCATGGCCTTCACCTTCTCGAACGGCAAGGTGGTCCAACTCGACATCCTCGCCG
Source organism: Streptomyces sp. NPDC057445 (assembly GCF_042802855.1). NCBI lineage: Bacteria > Bacillati > Actinomycetota > Actinomycetes > Kitasatosporales > Streptomycetaceae > Streptomyces > Streptomyces sp. NPDC057445. Next base: position 232,541 of record NZ_JBHVDH010000010.1, read on the forward strand.
ACCCGGAGCGGCTGCGGCAGATCGACGTGGCGGCTCTGAACGTCTGAGCGGGGGCGGCGGGCCTCCGCCAGGCATGCAGACATGGGGCCGCCCGCCCCCGGCTTGATGCCGGGGGCGGGCGGTGTGGAGTGGCCATGCGCGGCCTGTGAGAGCTGGTCTCTGCGGGAGGGGTCAGCCGAAGCAGTTGGGGACGGCGTTGGTGCTACCGTCGCAGTTGGTCGGGACGTTGTCGATGATGCGGATCTTGCCGTTGGTCTTGACCGTGCCGTTGTTCTGGATGCCGCCGGCACGCTCGTCGGAGAGGTTCTCCGTCACCTTGACGTCGGTGAGGGTGAGGGTGCTGCCCGTTTCGACGAAGATGCCGCCGCCGTTCTGGTTGTTGGCGGGAGCCTGGTTTTCGCTGATCTTCGAGTCGCGGATCGCGACCTCGTTGTCCGTACCCACGTTGATGTGGACGCCGCCGCCGCTTCCGTCGGTGGCGGTGTTCTCGGTGATCTTGCTGTCCTCGATCACCGCGGGCACGTCGAGCCGGAGGCCACCTCCGTTGGCCGCGGTGTTGCCCTTGACGGTGCTGCCGCGCAGGTAGAGCGAGCCGTTGTCGCTGAGGATGCCACCGCCGTTGCCGCTCGCGAAGTTGTCGATGACGGCGCTCTTGTCCAGCTCCAGCACGCCGTCGTTGTGGATGCCGCCGCCGTCGTCGCCGTGGTTGTTGCTGATCAGGCTCTTGCTGATCTTTGCGGAGCCGTCGGAGATGCGGATGGCCGCGTCGTCGTCGGCGGTATTGCGGGTGATCTTGGAGCCGATGATCTCGAGCTTGCCGGAGCTGAAGATCGCGGCGCCGTCCTCCCCGGCATTCCGGCTGAGGGTGCTGCTGCGGATGGTGGTGACGCCTGCGTTGAAGATGCCGCCGGCGCTGTCGTCCTCGAAGTCGTCGACCGTGTTGTTGGTGACCGTGACACGTTCGAGGTCGAGCCGCCCCGCCGAGTTCACGTTGATGGCGCCACCCTCCTGGTCCGCGGCCGTCTTGCCGCGGGTGAGGGTGAGGTCACTGAGCTTCAGGTCGCCACCGACACCGACCTCGAAGAGACGGAACTGGTCGGCGTTGGCCGCGCGGGCGATGGTCGCGCCGTTCCCGTGGATGGTGATCGGCTGGATGATCCGGGGCAGACCGTTGCCGTCCTGATTGACCGTCAGGGTGTAGGTGCAGTCCTTCGCCAGGTAGAGGTCACCACCGTTGTCCTGGTTGGCGTCGATGATCGCCACGATCAGTTCGTTCGGGTCGCACTCCACGAACGTCTTGTCGTAGCCCCCGTGATGCCTCTTGTAGTCGTGCTTCTTGTAGTCGTGCTTCTTGTCGTCGTGCTTCTTGTCGTGGTCGCCGTAGTCCTTGTCCTTGGACTCCTTGCCCTCATCCCCCTTGGAGGCCGAGTCCTTCTCCTTCCCCTCGTTCCCCTTGGAGGCTGAGCCCTTCTCCTTGCCGTCCTTCCCCTTGTCGCCCTTGTCCTTGGAGCCGTGGTCGTCGCCCTTGTCACCCTTGTCCTTGGAGCCGTGGTCGTCGCCCTTGTCCCCGTTGTCCTTGGACCCGGAGTAGTCGTCCCCCTTGTCCCCGTTGTCCTTGGACCCGGAGTAGTCGTCCCCCTTGTCCCCGTTGTCCTTGGACCCGGAGTGGTCGGACCAGGAATCGCCGTCCTGGCTGTCAGGGTCGAACCCGTCGCGGACAGGGGCCGCGGCGGGCAGGTTCGCGTTGGTCATGCCACTGCGCTTGACGGTGGTGGCGGGATGCGTCTCGGCCGCCCCGGCGTCCGTGACAGCCACAATCGTCGTGGTGCTGACCACCGTGGCGAAGCCGGCCGCGGCGAGGACGGCCATCTTCCAGTGACGACTCAGCGCCGCGGTCTTCGGACGGTGTGGGGTGTGTGTGCCCGTGTCCTGTGATCCAGACATCCGAGGTTGCTCTCTTTCTCTATGACAAGCCGTCACGCCCCTTGCCTGGAAGGAGCGAAAGTGTGTCATATGGAATCACAGGAAAAGCCGTAAATAGGACAATAAATGAGATATGGGAGTGTCGGGCACCCATAGGGGTCCGCCATTCACCCATCTGCTGACTCCCACTCAGCTCCGCGCTCTCGCGGGGCACAACGCGACCCGCCCCCGGCAGGGTGCCGGGGGCGGGTGGATGGTGGCGGGGGGAGTGTCAGCCGAAGCAGTTGGGGACGGGCTGGGCGCTTCCGTCGCAGTTGGTGGGGACGTTGTCGATGATGCGGATCTTGCCGTTGGTGTTGACCGTGCCGTTGTTCTGGATGCCACCGGCCGGCTCGTCGGAGAGGTTCTCCGTCACCTTGACGTCGGTGAGGGTGAGGGTGCTGCCTTCGGACACGAAGATGCCGCCACCGACGCTGTCGTTGCCGGGCGCCTGGTTGCCGCTGACCGTCGAGTCGCGGATCGCGACCTCCGCGTCCTCTTGTTGCAGAGCGACGAAGATGCCGCCACCAGGAGCTTCGTTCTGGGTGGTGGTGTTGTCGTCGACCTTGCTGTCCTCGATCACCGCCGAACCCTCGAGGTCGAGGCCGCCTCCCCCGGAAGTGCCGACGTTGTCGCTGATGGTGCTGTGGCGCACATGGAGCGAGCCCTGTCCTTCGAGGAAGACACCGCCACCGGTCGACGCCGCGACGTTGTGGACGATGGCGCTCCGCTCGATCTCCGCCACGCCTTCGTCGACGTAGACACCGCCGCCTTCGTCGGTGGTGTTGTGGCTGATCAGGCTCTTGCTGATCTTCAGGGATCCTGCGAAGTTCCTGATGGTGCCGAGACCGTCGCTGGCATCGGTGACGTTGCGGGTGAACTTGGAGCCACTGATCTCGACCTTGCCACCATCATTGAAGAGGGCGGAGCCGTCCTCGCCCGCGTTCCGACTGAAGGTGCTGCTGCGGATGGTGGTGACGCCTGCGTTGTAGATACCGCCGGCATCGTCGTCCTCGATGTCGTCGACCGTGTTGTTGGTGACGGTGACATGGTCGAGGTCGAGCCGCCCCGCCGAGTTCACGTTGACGGCACCGCCCTCCTGGCCCTCGGCCGTCTTACCGCGGGTGAGGGTGAGGTCACTGAGCTTCAGGTCGCCGCCGGCACCCACTTCGAAGAGACGGAACTGGTCGGCGTTGGCCGCCCGGGCGATCGTCGCGCCGTTCCCGTGGATCGTGATCGGCTGAATGATCCGGGGCAGACCGTTGCCGTCCTGATTGACCGTCAGGGTGTAGGTGCAGTCCTCCGCCAGGTAGAGGTCACCGCCGCTGTCCTGGTTGGCGTCGATGATCGCCACGATCAGTTCGTTCGGGTCGCACTCAACGAACGTCTTGTCGTGGTCCCGGTGGTGCCTCTTGTAGTCGTGCTTCTCATCGTGGTCGCCGCGGTCACCGGAGTACTTCTCGTTGCCCTCGTCACCCTTGGACGCGGAGCCCTTCTCCTTCCCCTCGTCCCCCTTGGACGCAGAGCCCTTCTCCTTGCCGTCCTTGCCCTCCTTGGACGCGGAGCGATTCTCCTTGCCTCCCTTGCCCCTCTTGTCCCCGCTATCCCCCTTGCCCTCCTTGTCTGCCTCACCTTTGGAGCCGGAGCGGTCGTCCCCCTTACCCCCGTCGTTCGGGCCGGGGTTGCCGGCGTGTTCTGCCCAGTAGTCGCCGTCCTGGCTCTCAGCGTCGGCATCCACGCCGTCCCGGGCAGGAGCGGCGGGTGGGGCCACCTTGGACTTGCCGCTGTTCGTGACGGCGGTGGCGGGATGCGTCTCGGCCGCCCCGGCGTCCGTGACGGCCACGACCGTCGTGGTGCTGACCATCGTGGCGAAGCCTGCCGCGGCAAGGACGGCCATCTTCCAGTGACGACTCAGCGCCGCGGTCTTCGGACGGTGCGGGGTGCCCGTGCCTCGTGATCCAGACATCCGGGTGCTCTCCTTCTGTGTGACAAGCCGTCACGCCCCTTGCCTGGAAGGAGCGAAAGTGAGCCACATAGAATCACAGGAAAAGCCACAAATAAGACAATAAATATGGCATGGGAGTGTCGGATGTCCACAGAGGTTTCGCCACTCGCCGATCTGCTGACCCTGGCTGAGGTCCAGGCCCGCACGATGTGACCGTCGGGTCAGGCCGCGCCTTCTCTCCGGCGTGCCTATGCATGCGCCCGCCCCCGGCTGGATGCCGGGGGCGGGCGGTGTGGAGTAGCCCATGCGCGGCCTGTGGGTGCTGGTCCCTGAGGGAGGGTCAGCCGAAGCAGTTGGGGACGGGGTTACCTCCGCCGCCGTCGCAGTTGGTGGGGACGTTGTCGATGATGCGGATCTTGCCGTGGGTGTTGACCGTGCCGTTGTTCTGGATGCCACCGGCCGGCTCGTCGGAGAGGTTCTCCGTCACCTTGACGTCGGTGAGGGTGAGGGTGCTGCCCCCTTGGACGACGATGCCGCCACCGTTGTTGCCGTTGCCGGGTGCCTGGTTGTCACTGACCTTCGAGTCGCGGATCGCGACCTCGTCGCCCTCACCCACATCGATGAAGACGCCTCCGCCATTGCCGTCAGTGGCGGTGTTCTCGATGATCTTGCTGTCCTCGATCACCGCGGGATCCTCGAGGTAGAGGCCTCCCCCGACCCCCGAAGCAGTGTTGCCCTTGATGATGCTGCCGCGGACGTAGAGCGAGTCGAAGCTGGCGATTCCACCGGCACCCGACCCCGCGGTGTTGTTGACAACGGCGCTCTTGTAGAGCTCCAGAAGGCCGTCGTTCTCGATGCCGCCTCCGAAATTGGAGTGGTTGTCGCTGATCACGCTCTTGCTGATCTTTGCGGTGCCGTCGTTGTAGATGGCGCCGAGGCCGTCGTTCGCGGGATCGGCCGCGTTGCCGGTGATCTTGGAGTCCGTGATCTCGAGCTTGCCGTCGGAGTTGAAGACAGCAGCGCCGTCATCGGAGGAGTTCCGGCTGAGCTCGCTGTCGCGGATGTCGGTGACACCTTCATTGGCAATGCCACCGCCCTCGTTGCCGGTGTTGGACTCGATGTCGTCGACGGTGTTGTTCACGACGGTGACATGGTCGAGGTCGAGCCGTCCCGCCGGGTTCACATTGACGGCACCGCCGTTGCCGCTGTTGGCCGTCTTACCGCGGGTGAGGGTGAGGTCACTGAGCTTCAGGTCGCCGCCGACACCGACCTCGAAGAGACGGAACTGGTCCGCGTTCGCGGCCCGGGCGATGGTCGCACCGTTGCCGTGGATCGTGATCGGCTGAATGATCCGGGGCAGACCGTTGCCGTCCTGATTGGCCGTCAGAGTGTACGTGCA
>NZ_JBHVDH010000011.1:0-223745 GCF_042802855.1 Streptomyces sp. NPDC057445
ACCCGGCCCTACCGGCCCCAGACCAACGGCAAGGTCGAACGCCTCAACCGCACCCTGCTCGACGAATGGGCCTACGCAAAGCCCTACCGCTCAGAAGCCGAACGCCGACAAGCGTTCCCGCAATGGCTGCACACCTACAATCACCACCGCGGACACACCGCGCTCGCAGGCAAACCACCCGCCAGCCGCGTCCCCAACCTCACAGGGCAATACATCTAGGGCCTCTCGTTCGGATCGTGCCGGGCTCGCGTGCCCTGGCGCCGCGTGCCGCCGGACGGCAGCCAGACCTTGCGGTCCGCGCCTCGCTGCTCGCGTGCCCTGGCGCGGCGAGCCGCCGGCCGGCAGCCAGACCTTGCGGTCCGCGCCTCGCTGCGTTGTCGTCGGTCGCAGACGTCCCCCGGCTGCCGCTGGGAGCCCCCACCGCGTGGCTCCTTCCTCCGCCTTGCGAGGCACGCCACCGGACCCCGCCTGGGGCTCGCGCCCCCGGACCCTCTCAGGTCTGCCCGCGGAGGTACGGACGCGCGCTGCGCCGGCCCGGGCGCCCGTGCCCGGCTCGGACGCTCTCCGGGGGGGACTCGGGGATCTCCTCGGGCGGCGAAGGCCGTTCGGGCGCCCCGTACCGCACGACGGGACGCCGATCAGGCGACGGACCTCGCGCACGCCCTCACCCGGGCGAAAGCCGCCACCGGCTGCTCGGCAGGGCCGAGGAGTCGGTCCGGTGGGCCCGGCCCCCCACCCACCGGCGCCTCCCACCCACCGGCGTCCCGCGCCCACCGGCTTAGGGTGCCGATCATGGGAACCCTCAGCAGATCGGCGTCGTTGACGGCCGCGGTGGCGGTCACACGGGTGGCATACAGCGCGCTGCGGGCGCGCACGCGTGGAAGTGCGCGCTGGGAGCGCACCAACTACGCCGGGCGCACCGTCGACCTGTGTGCCGGGCCCGCCGTGGCCGTGGGCGCGGCGGCGGGCGCTGTGGTCGCGGGCGCACCAGGGGTCGCCGCCGCCGTGCTGGCGGCCGGGGCGTGCGGGGCGTACGACGACGTGGCCGGGGACGACCGGCGCGGGTTCGCCGCCCATCTCGGGGCGCTGAAGCGGGGTGAGGTCAGCAGCGGGGCCGTGAAACTGTTCGGGATCGGGGCGGCCGGGCTGTTCGCGGGGGCGCTGATGAAGGAGCGGCCCGTCGACAAGCTGCTGGCCGGAGTGGTGATCGCCGGGACGGCGCATCTGGTGAACCTGGTCGACGTGCGGCCCGGGCGCGGCGCGCTCGCCGTGCTCGCACTCGCGGTGCCGGGACTGCCGCGCGGCCCGCTCGCCGCCGCACCCGTGGGCGCAGCGGCCGCCGTGGTAGTCGACGATCTGGGGGAGAGCACGATGCTCGGCGACGCGGGTGCGCACGCGCTCGGAGCGGCCGTCGGAGCCGCGATCGCCGCGGGCAACGGTCGGGTGGGACTGGCGGCCCACGCGGCCGGGCTGTTCGCGGCGGCGGCGTACGGGGACCGGATCACCGAACTTGCGCGCTCACCCATGTGAGTGATCCGGGCGGGACAGTTGCGGCCCGGGACACGGGATCGACGCCGATGCGGTGCCGGAACGTTCGTACGGGCTGGCATCCTTGGCGCGTGACACAGCTGCGTACGGTCCAGGTGCTGGGCGGCGGTAGCGCGGGCAGCAGCGCTCACGTCAGGTCACTGGCCGCGGGGCTGGTGGCGCGGGGGGTGCGGGTGACCGTGTGCGCCCCCGCGTTCCTCGAGCACGAATACGACTTCCTCGGCGCCGGAGCCCACTTCGTGCCCGTACCCCGCCGCAGCGACCCCGCCGCTGTCGGTGCGCTGCGGGCGGCGTGCGCCGGCGCGGATGTCGTGCACGCGCACGGACTGAACGCGGCGGTACGAGCCGGGCTCGCCCTCGGCAGGCAGCAGCGGGTGCCGCTCGTGGCCACCTGGCACACGCGGCCGCACGCCGACGGTGCGCGGGGCCAGGTGCTGCGGCTTCTGGAGCGCAGGGCGGTGCGGGCGGCGGCGGTCGTCCTCGGTACGTCCTCCGAACTGGTCGACCGGGCCCGCGAAAGGGGCGCGCGGGACGCCCGGCTCTCACCGGTCTCCGTGCCGGGACCGCGCGACGCGGCGGGCCCGTACGAGAACAAGGCCCGTGCGGAACTGGGCGCGGTCGACCGGCCGTTGATCATGGCGGTGGGCCGGCTCGAACCCGGCCGGGGCCATGCCACCCTCCTCGACGCGGCCCGTGGCTGGCTCGCGCTCGATCCCGTACCGCTGGTCGCGATCGCGGGGGAGGGGCGTGCGCGGGCGGCGCTGCAGCGGCGTATCGACGCGGAGCAGCTCCCGGTGCGGCTCATCGGGCGCCGTGACGACATCACCGATCTCCTCGCGGCGGCCGACGTCGCCGTGCTGCCCAGCCGCTGGGAGGCCCGTTCCCTCCTCGCCCAGGAGGCCCTCCGCCTCGGTGTGCCCCTCGTCGCCACCCGCGTCGGCGGTATCCCCGAACTCGTCGGCGAGGCCGCGGAACTCGTCCCGTACGGCGACCCCGAGGCCCTGTCCACGGCTGTCACGGGCCTCCTCGCCGATCCGGCCCGCCGTCGTCGGCTGGCGGCGGCGGGCCGTGCGCAGGCGGCCACCTGGCCGACGGAGGACGAGACCATCGCCCAGATCCTGAGCATCTACGACGAACTGACCCAGCCGCGTCCCTCCGCGCACGCCTGACGGGCGGCGGAAGCGGACTCCGGCATCTCTCGTTCGGATCAGGCGGATCGGTGAGCGGGGTCCGGCAGCGTGCACCGCAAGGTGGAGGAAGGAGCCCACGCGGTGGGGGCACCTCCCCACGTACGTCGGCGGCTGACGAGCGGCCCTAGGGGGTGGTGTGCCGCCGGGCCCGCAGTGCCAGGGAGAGCGCCAGCACCGTCTGGGGGTCGTCCAGGTCCGTGCCCAGCAACTCGGAGATGCGGGCCAGGCGGTTGTAGAGGGTCTGACGGTTGAGGTGGAGCTCGCGGGCCGTCTCCGCCTTGCGGCCCGCGTGGGCCAGGTAGGTCTCCAACGTGGGGAGCAGGAGCGGGCGGGAGGCCCGGTCGTGGTCCCGCAGGGGGCCGATCGCACGGTCCACGAAGGCCGCCAGGTCCGGGTGGTCCCGAAGCCGCCACAGCAGCAGGTCGATGTCGAGACGGCGCGCGTCGTACCAGGGACGGTCGGACAGGCCCAGCGCCGCCGTCGCCGTCTCGGCCGCGTGGCGCAGTCCCGCAGAGGCCGCCGCCCAGCCGCCGGCGACGCCGACGACGACCACGGGCGGGTGGGCTCGGGCACGGTCGAGGCCCGCGCGCTCCAGCCCGGCCCGCAGGGCGACGGCGACCCGGTCCGCCACCTGCGTGCGCTCCGACTCGGCACGCAGGCCGACCAGCAGCGGGACACGTCCTTCTACGGGGCGTACGCCCAGCAGGACGGGAACCCCGACGGACGCGAGCTCTTCGAGCACCGCGCGGGCCAGCAACGACCAATTGCCCGCGGGGGACAGCTCGGGAGCCAGCCGCATCACGACGGGCAGCAGCGGTCCTTCACCCGGTTTGAAGCCGAGCACCCGGGCCTGCTCCGGCGCGTCCTCCGGCGTGATGCGGCCCTCTGCGAGGTCGGTCAGGAAGTCACCGCGGCCGCGCGCCGCCAGCTCCTCCTCCTGCCGGGCCTGCATGAGGACCACCGCGAGCACGCCCGCCGTCCGCTCCGCCGCCATCCTGTGCACCGGCAGGAGAGGTGAGGAGACCGCCAGAAGGACGACACGGGCGCGTACCGCACCGGCCCCGTGCCCCCCGCCGGGCACGTCCACCAGAACCGCACCGGCCGGGGGCCCTGCCTCACGCGCGGCCCGCTGGCCCCGCAGGCCCTCCCACACCTGGAGCGGATCGGCCGCGGCGGGGCCCGACTCCGTCCCCGCGGCGTAGAGCAGCTGCCCGTCCGGGGTTTCCAGGAACACCGGGTTCGCCGTGAAGTCCGCCAGAATCCGCAGCACTTGAGGGATCCCGCCGCCGCCGAGCAGCGCCTCCGTGCACCGCCGGTGCACCTCCTCGGCGCGCTGCAGCAACGCGTAGTGCCCGTTGACGATCTCGGTGTGGACCTCCTCCGTCACCGAGACGAAGGGGACTTCGCGGTGCAGCTGGATCAGCGGCAGCCCGGCCGCGCCGGCCGCCTCGACAAGGGCGGCGGGCAGCCGGGTGAACCGCGGGCCCAGCTCCACGACGAGCGCCGCGATCCCCCGGTCTGCGAGGCGCCGGATGAACGCACGCTGCTCGGCCGGCCGGGTACCGAGACCGAGGCCGGTGGTGAGCAGCAACTCGCCGCCTTTGAGCAGCGATGCGATGTTCGGCACCTCACCGGCGTGCACCCAGCGGACCGTGCGGTTGAGCCGGTCGGCGCAGGCCACGACCTCCGGGAGCCCGCCGCGGAGCCCGGGCAGCTCCAGTGCCCGCTGCACGGTGATTCCGCCCTGTGTTTCCATTGCCGGGACGCTACCTGGGCAAAAGTTCGAAGGACAACTGTCAGCCCGGCTTGATGTTGTGGTTCCGGCTGAACACATTGTCCGGGTCGTACCGGGCCTTGACAGCGGCGAGACGCCGGTAGTTCTCGGCGCCGTAGCCGGCTACGACGCGCTCCTCGCCCTCGTCGCCGATGAAGTTGAGGTACACCTGGCCGATGGACCACGGCATGACATCGGCCCGCGCGTCACGGACCCACTGTCTGCCCCGTGTGTCGTCGGCGGGGCTGTCCCAGATCCCGAAGGGGTGGGAGACCCACTCGGCGGTCCGCCAGGGCACCGGATGGGCGGAGTCGCCGCGGCCCAGCGCGCCGCCCATCGGGAAGAGGATGTGCTGCGAGTTCGACGGCACGATCATGCTGTCCGCGCGGGCGCAGAAGACCTCCACCGCCTCGTCCGGCAAGTCCTGGAGATACTCCGCCGACCAGTAGTTCCGCAGCCCCGGCGGATCGTCGATCATGCACTGCAGTTCCGCGTACGGGAGCTCCGTGATGACCTCCGCCTCGTGTCCGAGGCGGAGCAGCGGCCCCGCCCCCCGGCGCAGTTCGGACTCCGGGCCCGCGTAGGTGATCAGCACCAGGCACACCGGCTTCTCCACCAGGTGCTCGGGCATGAAGTCCTCGGGCGGGCCGGTGAGATAGATGAAGCCTCCGCCGACCTCGTCCGGCGCGGACTCCAGCACGTCCCGGTAGACGGGAAGCACCTTGGCCCCCTTCGCCGCCGGGAAGAACAGGAAGGCCACGGACATCTCCGGCAGCGGGTGGAGCTTCAGCGTCATCGACGTGGCCACACCGAAGTTGCCGCCGCCGCCGTGGAGCGCCCAGAAGAGCTCCGGGTTCTCTTCCTCGCTCGCGTGCACCTCGGTGCCCTCGGCCGTCACCAGGTCGACGGCGACGAGATTGTCGCTGGCAAGGCCGAACTTCCGCTCCAGCCACCCCGATCCACCGCCGAGCGTGAAGCCGCCCACCCCGGTGGTGGAGGCGCGGCCGCCGGTGGTCGCCAGATCGAACGGCTGGGTGGCCCGGTCGAGATGGCTCATCGTCGCTCCGCCGCCGACACGTGCCGTCCGGGCGTCCGGGTCCACGGTGACCGCGTGCATCCGGCGGAGATCGACGACGAGTCCGCCGACGGTGGTGGCGAGGCCCGCGACGCTGTGGCCGCCGCCCCGCACCGCCACCTCGAGATCGTTCTCACGGCCGAAGCGGATCGCCGCGGCGACATCCGCCGCCGACTCGCACTGGGCGATCACCTCCGGCCGGCCGTCGATCATCGCGTTGAAGAGGGCGCGGGCTTCGTCGTATCCGGGATCGGCCGAGGTGATGACGTCGCCGACGAGCGTTTCCCGCAGTCGTCGCAGGGCCGCTTCCGCTATGGGCTGGGGCGCCATGGTGCCCCCTTCCGGGGCGCGAGCAGGACCTTTTCATCGTAGGGTCGCCCGGTCCTGGCGCGCACCCGCGTACGGCCGCACCCGGGGAGGAGCACGCTCGCGTACGGCCGCACCCGGGGACGAGCACGCCCGCGTACGGCCGCACCCGGGAAGGAGCACGCCCGCGTACGGGCGTGCCTGCACTCCCGTCAGCCGCCGTAAGCCCCGGACGCGGTGAGCCGCAGTGCCGTGTCGATCAGCGGAACATGGCTGAACGCCTGCGGGAAGTTGCCCACCTGACGCTGCAGCCGCGGGTCCCACTCCTCGGCGAGCAGCCCGAGGTCGTTCCGCAGTGACAGGAGCTTCTCGAAGAGCCGCCGCGCCTCGTCCACGCGCCCGATCATCGCCAGGTCGTCGGCGAGCCAGAACGAGCAGGCGAGGAAGGCGCCCTCGTCGCCCTCGAGCCCGTCGACACCGGCCTCGTCACCCGCGGTCGGGTAGCGCAGGACGAAGCCGTCCGGCGTGGACAGCTCCCGCTGGATCGCCTCGATGGTGCCGATGACGCGCTTGTCGTCCGGCGGCAGAAAGCCCATCTGCGGGATCAGCAGCAGGGAGGCGTCGAGTTCCTTCGAGCCGTAGGACTGCGTGAAGGTGTTCCGCTCCTTGTCGTAACCCTTCTCGCAGACATCGCGGTGGATGTCGTCCCGCAGCTCGCGCCAGCGCTCCAGGGGGCCGTCCGCGTCGCCCGACTCGATCAGCTTGATCGTGCGGTCGACGGCGACCCAGGCCATCACCTTCGAGTGCACGAAGTGACGGCGCGGTCCGCGCACCTCCCAGATGCCCTCGTCGGGCTGGTCCCAGTGGTCCTCGAGGTACCGGATCAGCTTGAGCTGGAGAACCGAGGCGTAGTCGTTGCGTGACAGACCGGTCATGTGCGCGAGGTGCAGGGCCTCGGTGACCTCGCCGTAGACATCGAGCTGGAGCTGGTTGGCGGCGCCGTTGCCGACCCGGACGGGGGCGGAGTTCTCGTAGCCCGGCAGCCAGTCCAGCTCCGCCTCGCCGAGCTCACGCTCGCCGGCGATCCCGTACATGATCTGCAGATTCTCCGGGTCCCCCGCGACGGCGCGCAGCAGCCACTCGCGCCAGGCCCTGGCCTCCTCGCGGTAGCCGGTGCGCAGCAGCGAGGACAGGGTGATCGCCGCGTCGCGCAGCCAGGTGTAGCGGTAGTCCCAGTTCCGGACGCCGCCGATCTCCTCCGGGAGGGAGGTCGTCGGGGCGGCGACGATCCCTCCGGTCGGGGCGTAGGTCAGGGCCTTCAGCGTGATCAGCGACCGGACCACCGCCTCGCGGTAGGGGCCGTGGTACGTGCAGTGCTCGACCCACTCGCGCCAGAAGTCGGACGTCGCGTCCAGCGACCCCTCGGGGTCGGGCAGCGCGGGCGGCTCGCGGTGCGAGGGCTGCCAGCTGATGGTGAACGCGACCCGGTCGCCGGGGGAGACGGTGAAGTCGGAGTACGTCGTGAGGTCCTTGCCGTACGTCTCCGTCGGCGTGTCCAGCCACACCGAATCAGGACCCGCGACCGCGACCGTCCGGTTGTCGACCTTGTGCACCCACGGCACGACCCGGCCGTAGCTGAACCGCATCCGCAGCGCCGAGCGCATCGGGACGCGGCCGCTCACGCCCTCCACGATCCGGATCAGCTGCGGGGCCCCGTCGCGCGGCGGCATGAAATCGGTCACACGGACCGTTCCGCGTGGTGTGTCCCACTCGGATTCGAGGATCAGCGAGTCCCCCCGGTACCTGCGGCGGGCAGCGGTCGGCGGCTCGGCGTGCCCCGGATACGCCGGCCCGAGGCGCCAGAATCCGTGTTCCTCGGTGCCGAGGAGTCCTGCGAAGACGGCATGCGAATCGAAGCGGGGAAGGCACAGCCAGTCGACCGTGCCGTCCCGGCAGACCAGGGCAGCGGTCTGCATGTCTCCGATGAGTGCGTAGTCCTCGATGCGCCCGGCCATGGATCTCCAGTCGAACGGCCACGTTCCGCCCTGCGTGGCACTTACTGCGGTCAAGGGTGTCAATGGGTCGTTGACGAGCTCTTGTTTCCGGGTGAAGGGCGGGGGTGGTGCCGATCGCCGGCCTGGCTCGGCAGCGAGATTCCTAATCAAGTGTCCGAGCAGGATACGACGCACCTCGGTGATCCGTGCGACGCTCCCGGCAATGCGGTGCCGCCGAACGGGTGAGCGGCGGGTGAGCCCGGAGAAGCCCGTGATGGCCATGATGCCCCGTGTGGCCGGAAGCAGTCTCCCTTCGGCGCTGATACCCTGGTAGCCCGTGGACCGGTGGGCGCAGACCCCCGAACCGCAGCGACGGCACCCCAGGAAGTCTCCGGATCTCCGCAGTGGGTTCGCCGGCACGCACGATCACCTCGCGACCACGGGAGCCCTGTCTTGGCCATGCCGCCCAAATCCACGACGACCAAGCACATTTTCGTCACCGGGGGTGTCGCCTCCTCCCTCGGCAAGGGCCTGACCGCCTCGAGCCTGGGTGCGCTGCTCAAGGCGCGGGGTCTGCGGGTCACGATGCAGAAGCTCGACCCGTACCTCAACGTCGACCCCGGCACGATGAACCCGTTCCAGCACGGTGAGGTGTTCGTCACCAACGACGGCGCCGAGACCGACCTGGACATCGGCCACTACGAGCGTTTCCTCGACGTCGACCTGGACGGCTCGGCGAACGTCACCACCGGCCAGGTGTACTCGACCGTCATCGCCAAGGAACGGCGTGGCGAGTACCTGGGCGACACCGTCCAGGTCATCCCGCACATCACCAACGAGATCAAGCACCGAATCCGCCGGATGGCCACGGACGACGTGGATGTCGTGATCACCGAGGTCGGCGGCACGGTCGGCGACATCGAGTCGCTGCCGTTCCTGGAGACGGTCCGCCAGGTCCGTCACGAGGTCGGCAGGGACAACGTCTTCGTCGTGCACATCTCGCTGCTTCCGTACATCGGCCCGTCCGGTGAGCTGAAGACCAAGCCGACCCAGCACTCGGTCGCGGCGCTGCGCAACATCGGTATCCAGCCCGATGCGATCGTCCTGCGTGCCGACCGTGAGGTGCCGACCGCGATCAAGCGCAAGATCTCGCTGATGTGCGACGTCGACGAGGCGGCCGTCGTCGCGGCCATCGACGCCAAGTCGATCTACGACATCCCGAAGGTGCTGCACACCGAGGGCCTCGACGCGTACGTCGTGCGCAAGCTGGACCTGCCGTTCCGTGACGTCGACTGGACGATCTGGGACGACCTGCTGGACCGCGTCCACAACCCCGACCACGAGGTCAACCTCGCGCTGGTCGGCAAGTACATCGATCTTCCCGACGCCTATCTGTCGGTGACCGAGGCGCTGCGTGCCGGCGGGTTCGCGAACCGCGCCCGGGTCAAGATCAAGTGGGTCGCGTCGGACGACTGCAAGACGCCGGCGGGCGCGGCGAAGCAGCTCGGCGACGTGGACGCGATCTGCATCCCCGGCGGCTTCGGCGACCGTGGTGTGAGCGGCAAGGTCGGCGCGATCCGGTACGCCCGCGAGAACAAGATCCCGCTGCTGGGCCTCTGCCTCGGTCTGCAGTGCATCGTGATCGAGGCCGCACGGAACCTGGCCGAGATCCCCGAGGCGAACTCGACGGAGTTCGACGCCGCCACCGCCCACCCCGTCATCTCGACGATGGAGGAGCAGCTGGCGTACGTGGAGGGCGCGGGCGACCTGGGCGGAACCATGCGCCTCGGGCTCTACCCGGCCAAGCTCGCCGAGGGCTCGATCGTGCGTGAGGTGTACGACGACCAGCCCTACGTCGAGGAGCGCCACCGCCACCGCTACGAGGTGAACAACGCCTACCGCGCGGAGCTGGAGAAGAAGGCGGGCGTCGTCTTCTCGGGCACGTCCCCGGACAACAAGCTGGTCGAGTACGTCGAGTACCCGCGCGAGGTCCACCCGTACCTGGTCGCGACCCAGGCCCACCCGGAGCTCCGCTCCCGCCCGACGCGCCCGCACCCGCTCTTCGCGGGCCTGGTGAAGGCGGCCGTGCAGCGGCAGCAGGAGGCCGGGCAGGACGCGGCGCGCAAGACGGGCAAGTAAGGCATAGGCATTACGGTGGACCGGGGTACGGAGTGCGAGAGCCTCCGTGCCCCGGTTCCGGCGTTTGGGAGGACGTACATGACCATCAAGGACACGCCTGAGGAGTGGCCGGTCACCGCGACCGCGATCCCGTTCAAGGGCAACAAGACGAGTGTCCGCACCGACGACGTGGTCATGCCCGACGGCACGGTCGCCCGCCGCGACTACCAGGTCCATCCGGGATCCGTGGCGGTGGTCGCCGTCGACGAGTCCGGACGCGTCCTCGTGCTGCGCCAGTACCGGCACCCGGTGCGGCACAGGCTCTGGGAGATCCCGGCCGGGCTGCTCGACGTCCCGGGCGAGAATCCCCTGACGGCGGCCCAGCGCGAACTGTACGAGGAGGCACACGTCAAGGCGGTCGACTGGCGCGTTCTCGTCGATGTCTACACCACCCCCGGTGGCTGCGACGAGGCCGTACGGATCTTCCTGGCCCGTGATCTCTCCGAGGCCGAGGGCGAGCGCTTCCAGGTCTCCGAGGAGGAGGCCGACATGGAGCTCGCGCGTGTGCCGCTGGAAGAACTGGTGCGCGGCGTGCTGGCAGGGGATCTGCACAACAACTGCCTGGCGGTGGGCGTGCTCGCGCTCAGCGCGGCGCTGGCGGGCGACGGGGTGGACTCCCTGCGTCCGGCGGAGGCGCCGTGGCCGGCGAGGCCGTTCGGCGCCTAGCAGGGCCTCTCGTTCGGATCCTGCCGGGCTCGCGTGCCCTGGTGCCGCGCCTCGCTGCGTCGTCGTCCGTCGCCGGCGTCCCCCCGGCCACCGCCGGGAGATGCCCCCACCGCGTGGGCCCTTCCACTGCCTGCGGTGCCCGCCGCCGGAACCCCTCACCGATCCGTCCTGATCCGAACGAAAGCGGGCCGGGCCGTGCCGACCCGGAGCGTGTGCGCGCGGTAGCGACTCCGCCCGAAGGCCGGGGCTCACGCGATCCGGTGCTGGCTACACGGCTCCGCCGGTGAGGCCGTCCGCGCTCCGGGTGCTCCGGGTGCTCCGGGTGCTGCGGCGGTGCGGCGCCTGGGTCGGGCGCGGTCCGGGGTGCAAGTGCCGTCCGGCCGGGCGGCTGCCCGTGGGGGTCGGGCGTGGAAGAGCCCGGGGTGCAAGTCCCGTCCGCCGGTGAGGCGTCCGTGCTCCGGGTGCTGCGGGTGCTCCGGGTGCTCCGGGTGCTCCGGGTGCTCCGGGTGCTGCGGCGGTGCGGCGCCTGGGTCGGGCGCGGTTCGGGGTGCAAGTGCCGTCCGGCCGGGCGGCTGTCCGTCTGGGTCGGGCCGCGGAGGCGTGGCGCCCGAGGCCGGCGCGGTCCGGGGCGCCGGGGAGCACCGTCGGCACCCGCCGCCTCGCCCGGGCCGGTCCACCTGCCAGGAGCGGCCCTCGAAGACCGCCCGGACAGGGTGGCCGGGGCCGGCACGCCACTCCGGTGCGACGATCGGCTGATCCGATCGAGGGAACCGGGCGCCACGCGCCGCACCGCTCGGCGCGGTTGTGCGAGGCGACTGAATTACGCTCGGATCGCCCGCGCGGGGAACCCCGGTGGGTTCGGCTCGTGCGGTGGCGGACTGGAGCGTGGCCCGTGAGGGAGCAGTCGGTGGATGCGAACGGCCCCTCGTCCACGGACCGCCCGTCGCCGGGGGACGGGCACCAGGCCACGGAGCTGCCCGGTCATGGGACCGTGAGTGGCGTGGGTGGGCAATTCATCGGGCGCCAGCGCGAGTTGAAGGCGCTCCGGTCCGACATCGAGCGCGCCGGTCTCGACACCATCTCGGGGCGCAAGGCTCCGCGCGCGCGGGTGCTGCTCGTTGCCGGGCGGCCGGGCTCCGGGCGGAGCGCGCTTGCCGAGGAGCTGGCGCGGCGGCTGGCCGACGAGTACCCCGACGGGGTGCTGCGGGCCCGGCTCACCGAGCCGGGTGGAGCTCCCGTCCCCACGGGCCGTGCCGCGAGCGAGCTGCTCCACGTCCTCGGGATCGTCCCCCCGCCCGGCGGGGACGAGGACGAACTCACCGAGATGGTGCGCGAAGCCCTGGCCGAACGCCGCTGCCTGCTGCTCCTCGACGACGCGGGCGACGCGGAACAGGTCGACCCGCTGATCCCCGACAACCCCGACTGCCTGGTGCTCGCGGTCGCCCAGGGGCCGCTCACCGGAATTCCCGACGTACGGCCGTGCACCCTGGGCGGCATGGACCCGAAGTCCGCGATCGAGCTGTTGGGCCGCTTCACCGGCGAGGTCAGGATCACCGTCGACCCGCAGGCCGCCGAGTCGCTCGTCGAGCAGTGCGGCGGGCAGCCCGCCGCCATGGTGCTGGCCGGGGGCTGGCTCGCGGCCCGGCCCAATGCCTCTGTCGCCGATGCCGCGAAGAGGCTGCGCGGACTGCCCGACGACCCCGAGCGGCCCGCCGGAGCCCGGCCGCTGGCCCGCGCCTTCCGGCTCGTGTACGAATCCCTGCCGCAGTCCGCCGCCCGCACGCTTCGGCTGCTCGCCCTCGCGCCCGCCGGGCTGACCGACGAGCACACCGCTTCCGCGCTGGCGGGCTGCTCGGTCCCGGTGGCCCGGGCGGCGCTGGAGGACTTCGCCTCCCTCGGGCTGCTGCGGGGCGGTGGTGGGGACGGCGGACCGTACGAGGTGCCCGGCTGTCTCGCCCCCCTCCTGCACGACCTGATGACGACCCACGACCGGCCCTCCGAGGTCCAGCTGGCCCGGGCCCGGATGCTGGAGCGGACCGTACGGCTGCTGCAGTCCTGCCGGGCCATCACCGAACCAGAGGGCTCGGCGGCCCGCCGCGGGCTCGCCGGACTGCCGCGCGCCCTGCGCTTCCCGAACGCCGAGGCCGCACAGGCATGGCTGCTGGCCCGGCGCCGCGAACTGTCCGCATCGGCGCGCCTCGCCGTCGCCGACGGCGATATCGACACCCTGGCCCGCCGCCTGATCGCCGCGCTCGTCAGGGCGCTGATCGCGCACCAGGGCCCGGAGGCCGCCGCACCCGAGCTGTACGGACTGCACCAGCTCGTCCTCGGTGTCGCCGAGCGCCGGGAGCTGCACCGCGAGCAGGCCGCCGCGCTGCTCAACCTCGGTGATCTGGATGCGGGGACCGGCCGCACCCAGGACGCCCTGCTGCGATATCGGTCGGCTCTGGACGCTGGAAGAAGAGCGAATGATCCGTATGCGATGGGTCGCGCAATGGAATCCGTAGGTGGTGCCTATCAAGAGCTGGAGGACTGGCAGCGGGCCGCCGACTGGTACGGGCGCGCGCTCTCGCAGCGGCTGGCACGCGGGGAGCGCGCCGACGAGGCCCGGCTGTACGGCCGCCTCGGTGCCGCGCACACCTATGCCGGTCGTTACGGCGAGGCCCTGCGCAGCTGGCGCGCGGCCGCGGCCGGATACCGCAGGCTCGGCGATCTGCCCGGCCACGCGCGGGCGTTGAGCGAGGTGGCCCGGGTGCAGGAGTACGCGGGGAGGCCGCGGGAATCCCTGCGCACCTGTGAGGAGGCCGTCGAGCTGGCACGTCAGGCGGGAGAGGTGCGGCTGCAGGCGGCGCTGCAGCTCAGGCTGGCCGACACGGTGGAGCGTCTGGGTGACCCGACCGCCGCCCGCCTGCATCGATCGGCCGCGGAGCAACTGCTGGGGCCCGACTCATCCGACCTGCGAAATCCGTAGTGGTTCCTTCAAAGAATTTTGCTTTGCAAGGCTAGACAGCGAGAAGTCCTTCATTAGACTGGCTCTGCCGGGTCGCGCCCCGGTCTCTCCCGTTGCGCCGGGCGCATCCGGGTAAGTATGGAAGTGCACCAGAAAATCCCCCTGAGCCAAGGACCGTGATCGACGTGAAGGTCGGCATCCCCCGCGAGGTCAAGAACAACGAGTTCCGGGTGGCGATCACCCCTGCTGGTGTGCACGAGCTCGTGCGCAACGGCCACCAGGTCTTCATCGAGGCCAATGCCGGTGTCGGCTCCTCGATCACGGACGAGGAGTTCGTCGCCGCCGGCGCGCAGATCCTGCCCACCGCCGACGAGGTCTGGGCGATCGCCGACATGATCCTGAAGGTCAAGGAGCCCATCGCGGAGGAGTACCACCGGCTCCGCAAGGACCAGATCCTCTTCACCTATCTGCACCTGGCCGCCTCCAAGGAGTGCACGGACGCCCTGATCGAGTCCGGCACCACGGCCATCGCGTACGAGACGGTCGAGCTGCCCAACCGCGCCCTGCCGCTGCTCGCCCCGATGTCCGAGGTCGCGGGCCGCCTGGCCCCGCAGGTCGGCGCGTACCACCTGATGCGCCCGGCCGGCGGCCGTGGTGTGCTGCCCGGCGGCGTCCCGGGCGTGACCCCGGCCAAGGCCGTCGTCATCGGCGGTGGCGTTTCCGGCTGGAACGCCACCCAGATCGCCATCGGCATGGGCTTCGAGGTGACCCTGCTGGACCGCGACATCAACAAGCTGCGCGAGGCCGACAAGATCTTCGGCACCAAGGTCAAGGCCGTCATGTCCAACTCCTTCGAGCTGGAGAAGGCCGTCCTCGACGCCGACCTCGTCATCGGCGCGGTGCTCATCCCGGGCGCCAAGGCCCCGAAGCTGGTCACCAACGAGCTCGTCTCCCGCATGAAGCCGGGAAGTGTCCTTGTCGACATCGCGATCGACCAGGGCGGTTGCTTCGAGGACTCACGTCCGACCACGCATGCCGAGCCGACCTTCAACGTCCACAACTCGGTCTTCTACTGCGTCGCCAACATGCCGGGCGCCGTGCCGAGCACCTCCACGAACGCCCTCACCAACGCCACGCTGCCCTACGTCGTGTCGCTGGCCAACAACGGCTGGGTCGACGCGCTGCGTCGTGACCCCGCGCTGGCCAAGGGTCTCAACACCCACGACGGCAAGGTCGTCTACAAGGAGGTCGCCGACGCGCACGGCCTCGAGTCCGTCGAGCTGAGCGCGCTCCTCGGCTGACACGTTCGGCGGTGACGAGCAGCCAACTTGTCAATACTGGTCGTCAACCTCACGTATCCGGCCGGACCTTGTCGAGCAAGGTCCGGCCGGATGTGTGTCCGGACACTTCACCACCCGTGCTCAACTCGCCTCGAACGTAACCCTTTAGCCGTTTCGCACACCCGTGAAAACACGCGGACCGGCTCCTGTGCACCCTTGACAGCGGGGTGTTCGGTTGCCGACACATCGGGCCGGGTCCGGCGGATTGTGTTGCTGCGGACCGGTGACACGCCATAGAGTCGCCAACCGTCGGCATGGTGCCACGCTGACCTATCGATAAGTTTCCTGGTCACGTCCAAGGAGGTAAGACGACTTGTGAATGAGTCGACATTTTCTCCCGGGGGTGGTCAAGCAGGCATGCTCCCTCTACGCCCCGAAGGCGTGGGGGTATCCCCCGCGCAGGGCCAGGGTCCTGCATCCGGGCTCGAAGCTGTCGGCTCTGTCGCTGTCCGAACCTTCGCGACCCGCCAGCACATGACGACGACAGCCCACACGATGAAGATGATGGACGGCCAACACGTGAACGCCACGGCCGGCAACGAGAGTGGCCGAGAGTCCACCCACTTCGCCGACTACGACGAGGTGCCCGAGGGGCACTTCTACGATCCAGACGCCGAGTACGAGCCCGATCCCGAGTACGCGGCCACACTCGCGCCCGACGCGGCCCGCCAGCGCCGTGAGCGGATCGGCCCCACGGGGCGTCCGCTGCCGTACTTCCCGATCCCGGGCCCGCTGACCGACCACGGTCCCGCGAAGATCATCGCGATGTGCAACCAGAAGGGCGGCGTCGGCAAGACGACGTCGACCATCAACCTGGGCGCGGCGCTCGCGGAGTACGGGCGGCGTGTCCTGCTCGTCGACTTCGACCCGCAGGGGGCGCTGTCGGTGGGTCTGGGCGTCAACCCGATGGAGCTCGACCTCACGGTCTACAACCTGCTCATGGAGCGGGGCATGTCCGCGGACGAGGTTCTGCTGAAGACCGCAGTGCCCAACATGGACCTGCTGCCGAGCAACATCGACCTCTCCGCCGCCGAGGTGCAGTTGGTGAGCGAGGTCGCGCGCGAGTCGACGCTGCAGCGCGCGCTGAAGCCGCTGATGCAGGACTACGACTACATCGTGATCGACTGTCAGCCGTCGCTCGGACTGCTGACGGTGAACGCGCTGACGGCGGCCCACAAGGTCATCGTGCCGCTGGAGTGCGAGTTCTTCGCGCTGCGTGGTGTCGCGCTGCTCACCGAGACGATCGAGAAGGTGCAGGAGCGGCTCAACCCCGACCTCGAGCTCGACGGCATCCTCGCCACCATGTACGACTCGCGCACGGTGCACAGCCGTGAGGTGCTGGCGCGCGTGGTCGAGGCGTTCGACGATCACGTCTACCACACGGTCATCGGGCGCACCGTGCGCTTCCCGGAGACCACGGTCGCGGGCGAGCCCATCACGACGTACGCGTCCAACTCGGTGGGTGCCGCCGCATATCGCCAGCTCGCCAGGGAGGTGCTCGCCCGGTGTCACGCCGAGTGAGTCTGCCCGGGGCCGACGAGCTGTTCCGTACGACCGGGGGCATGGGGCTGCAGTCGTCCTCCCCGAGGCGGGGAGCGAACGGCGCCAACGGGGAGCCGCGAGTGCCGGTACCGGCCCAGGCTCCCGCTCCGGCGGAGGAGCCGTCCGCGGCCCCCGCCGCCTCCGGCGCGGAGGAGCACTCCCCGGCGCCGGAGGAGGCGGAGACCGCAGAGCCCCGGAGCCGGACCGCGGCTGCGGAGGGTGAGCAGTCCGGCCCGGCCAAAGGCCGCCCCGCTGCCGCTGCTTCCGCCGCATCTGCTTCGGCTGCGCCGCGGCGGAGGGGCCGTTCCTCGGCCAACCGCAGGCCGAGCGGGCGCGAGCGCCACGACGAGAAGATCACGGTCTATGTCTCGGCCGAGGAGCTGATGGACCTCGAGCACGCGCGTCTCGTGCTCCGCGGCGAGCACGGCCTCGCCGTCGACCGCGGTCGTATCGTCCGCGAGGCGGTCGCCGTCGTCCTCGCCGACCTGGAGTCCCGGGGCGACGCGAGCATCCTGGTGCGACGGCTGCGCGGTCGCTGACGGGGTAGCCTGCGCGCGCCCCTTCCTTTTCCGCACCCTGGACCACGGATGCCCCCCACCGACGACGCCCCCGCCCCTGCTCCGCGCGCCTCCCGCCGCGCGCTGGGCCGCGGCCCAGGCGCGTCCGGGCCGCGCTCGGGTGGCCCGCGCCCCTCGGGGGACGAACCTCAGGACACCGGCCCTGCGGCGCCCGAACCGCAGCCTGCCGGCCCCCGGAACACCGGTTCCGGGCGTGATGGTCTCGGGGCCGGGATTCCGGCCGCAGACGTTCCGGCGGAGCCGGGTGTTTCCGCCGTCCGGGTTGCCGATGCGGCCAGTGGCGCGGCTCTGCCCGTCGCGGCGCAGGGCCGGTCCCCGGGGGCCGGAACACACCGCCCCCAGGCAGGTGCCGAGGTTCCGGGTCCGGCGGTCGAGTCGGACCCTGAGGCCTCTCACACCGCGGTTGCCGTGGCGCCGAGATCCGGGGCCGGCGGTCTCGGGGCGGAGGTTCCGGGTCCGGCGGCCGAGTCGCACTCTGAGGCCTCTCACACCGCCGTTGCCGTGGCGCCGAGGTCCGGGGCCGGCGGTCTCGGGGCGGAGGTTCCGGGTCCGGCGGCCGAGTCGGACCCTGAGGCCTCTCACACCGCCGTTGCGGCGGTGGTGGAGTCAGAGGCTCGCCTGCCCGGGGCCGTGGTTCCCGGCTCCCGCCCGGCGGCGGAGCCGGTGGGTGCCCGTGGCCCTGGCGACCGCGCGACAGGCGGCACGGCCGCTCCCGCCGCGGCGCCCGACAGTACGCCAGAGCCGCGCGGCGCGGGGCACGGGGAGGTGCCGGAGCACACGAGGGTCGCGGGCCCGCGACCCCTCGTGGAGGGCGAGGAGCCCCAGCCTGCCGACGACGGACGGTTCACCGTGCGGCTGGCGAACTTCGAGGGGCCCTTCGACCTCCTCCTGCAGCTCATCTCGAAGCACAAACTGGACGTGACCGAAGTGGCCCTGTCCAAGGTCACCGACGAGTTCATGGCGCACATCCGCGCCATGGGACCCGACTGGGATCTCGACCAGACCACGGAGTTCCTCGTCGTCGCGGCGACGCTGCTCGATCTGAAGGCCGCGCGCCTGCTGCCCGCCGCCGAGGTGGAGGACGAGGCGGACCTCGCGCTCCTGGAGGCGCGGGACCTGCTGTTCGCACGGCTGCTGCAGTACCGCGCGTACAAGCAGATCGCCGAGATCTTCAACGGCAGGCTCGAGGAGGAGGCCAAACGGTACCCCCGTACGGTCGGCCTCGAGAACCACCACGCGGAGCTGCTCCCCGAGGTGGTCATCAGCATCGGGGCCGAGGGGTTCGCCAGGCTCGCCGTCAAGGCCATGCAGCCGAAGCCGAAGCCCCAGGTGTACGTGGAGCACATCCACGCGCCGCTGGTGAGCGTGCGCGAGCAGGCCGAGCTGGTCGTGGGCATGCTGCGCGAGCGCGGGAGGCTCAGTTTCCGCGAGCTGACCGAGGGCGTCGACGACACCCTCACCGTCGTCGCCCGCTTCCTCGCGCTCCTGGAGCTCTACCGCGAGAAGGCCGTCGCCCTCGACCAGGAGGACGCCCTGGGCGAGCTCATGGTCACCTGGGCCGCGGGCGATGCCGTCGCGCACGTCACCGATGAATTCGACCGAGCCCCCGAGAACCCAGAGGAGAAGGCGTGAGCGACCTCAAGCCCGCCCTTGAAGCCGTCCTCATGGTCGTCGACGAGCCGGCCACCGAGGAACACCTCGCGAAGGTCCTGGAGCGGCCGCGCAGGGAGGTCGCGGACGCCCTGCGCGAGCTCGCGGACGAGTACACCGTCCAGGGCCGTGGCTTCGAGCTGCGCCTCGTCGCGGGCGGGTGGCGCTTCTACACCCGCCCCGAGCACGCGGAGGCCGTCGAGCGCTTCGTCCTCGACGGCCAGCAGGCCCGCCTCACCCAGGCGGCGCTGGAGACCCTCGCGGTGGTCGCGTACCGCCAGCCCGTGAGCCGTTCCCGGGTCTCCGCCGTTCGCGGCGTGAACTGCGACGGCGTCATGCGGACCCTCCTCCAGCGCGGTCTCGTCGAGGAGGCGGGCGCGGAACCCGAAACAGGTGCGATCCTGTACAGGACGACGAACTACTTTCTGGAGCGGATGGGCCTGCGCGGCCTGGACGAGCTCCCGGAGCTCGCGCCGTTCCTCCCTGAGGCCGACGCGATCGAGGCCGAGACGCAGGAAGGGGTTCCGTCGTTCGATCCGGACGCTCCGGACACAGACGATGACGACAAGACGACGACGGAACTTTGATGCGAAGCAGCGGCAGGAACAGCAGCGGACGCGGCGACTACCGGGGTGCCGGTAACTCTCGCGACGACAAGCACAAGCGCGCGGGCAAGCCCCGTCCCGAAGAGCGCCGCTACGACGTCGGGGGAACGGCGTCCGACGGACCGAAGAAGGGCCGCGGCGCGGCCGCCCGCGGCGGTGCCAAGGGCGGGCCGAAGCAGTCCCCGCAGCGCGGCGGTCGCACCGCCCCGGCCCGCTCCCGCGAGTACGACGCCCGCACGGAGGAGCGCAACCGCGAGCGCTACGCGAACAAGCCCCAGATCAAGACCCCCAAGACCTTCCCGGGCGCGGAGCAGGAGGGTGAGCGGCTGCAGAAGGTGCTCGCCCGGGCGGGCATGGGATCGCGGCGCGCCTGCGAGGAGCTCATCGACGCCGGCCGGGTCGAGGTCAACGGCAAGATCGTGATCGAGCAGGGCGTCCGTGTCGACCCGCAGGACGAGATCAAGGTCGACGGACTGACCGTGGCCACCCAGTCGTACCTGTTCTTCGCGCTGAACAAGCCCGCCGGTGTCGTCTCCACCATGGAGGACCCGGACGGCCGTCAGTGCCTCGGCGACTACGTCACCAATCGCGAGACCCGCCTCTTCCACGTCGGCCGGCTCGACACCGAGACCGAGGGCATCATCCTGCTCACCAACCACGGCGAGCTGGCCCACCGTCTCACCCACCCCAAGTACGGCGTTCAGAAGACCTATCTCGCCGCCGTCCAGGGTCCGCTCCCGCGCGAGGTCGGCAAGCGCCTCAAGGAGGGCATCCCGCTGGAGGACGGGTACGCCCGTGCCGACCACTTCCGTGTCGTCGAGCAGACCGGCAAGAACTACCTGGTCGAGGTCACCCTCCACGAAGGCCGCAAGCACATCGTGCGCCGCATGCTCGCGGAGGCGGGTTTCCCGGTCGAGAAGCTCGTGCGCACGTCCTTCGGACCGATCGCGCTGGGCGACCAGAAGTCGGGCTGGCTGCGCCGTCTGACCAACACCGAGGTCGGGATGCTGATGAAGGAAGTCGGCCTCTGAGAACCGCCCCGGAGAACGCGTCGGGGCGGATGCGATCGCCCGGGCGACGGCCCGGGCCCTCGTCCGGACGACGCGCTGTCAGTGCCGAGGGCTAGCCTGCGGCACATGATCGAGGGGGAATCCGCAGCGCTGCCGCCGGGCCGGCTGGCCGAGGAGATCGCCGAGTTGTGCCGCCGGGACGACGGTGCCGTCCTGACGTTCGAGCGGCTGCTCAACTCCGTGGTGACCTGGTCGTATCGCGACCGGGAGGCGCTTGTCGACGCGCTGGGGCCTCCGGCCGGCGCGTCCGGCGGGAAGGCCCCCCTGCTCAGGCCGAGGGGCGGGTGGCTGCTCCGTCACATCGTTTCTCGCGGCATCCAGTCTGCGCGGGCCGACGAGCCCGGTGGCAGCAGTGGCGCAGGCTGGCTCGAGCTGTGCCAGCACGAGGCGATGGACTACGCCTTCGGCGCGCGCACGGGCGAGATCGTCCGGCGGCTGCGGCTCGGCGACGCCATGCCCTGTCTGCTGTCGGAGGCGAGCAGACCCGGCGGGGCCGTCGAGCCGCACGACCTGGTCGCCCGCCTGGGCACGTACGAGCGGGCCGGAGCCCGGCCGGGCGCCGCCGATCTGGGGCTCGCGCTGCTGCGCTGCGGCGGCGGTCCGGCCGAGCCCGGCGTGGTGCGGGCTGCGGAGAGGCTGGAGCTTCCCGAGGGGCCCCGCGTGGTGACCTGGCTGCGGCAGGGCGGCTTGCCGCACCCGGCGTGGTCCCGTGAGCGCGAGTCCGGGGAGCCGGAGCGGCCCAGCAGGCGCCGCGGAGCCCGTGTCGGACGGCGGATACTCGTGGGGACCGAGGCGATCGAGGGCCGGGGAGAGTTCCCCAGGCAATTCTGGTCGCTGTTCCGGAAGTTCGAGCCGCACATCCCCTGCCCCTACCGGGGGCTGCACTGTCGTGACCGGTACGGGGTGTCCGTGCTGCCGTGGCACCCCGAGATCGTCGCGGCCCGGCAGCTGTCGGATGTCGCCTCGGCCGCCGACCGGGACGGTCAGGGTGACCCCGTGTTCCTGCCCGCACTGGCCATGAGCGAGGGCCCGGTCGGGCCCGCCGTGCATCTGGCGGTGGCCTACGGACTCGCCGCGGCGCCGGACGAGGACCGGCTGGCCGCCGCCCGGGCGGCGGTCCTGCTCGCGGGACGGGACCGCCTGGACGGTGCGCTGCTCGGCCGCGAGATCGCCGAGTTGGTGCGGCTGGGAACGCTGAAGGTGCCGCTGCTGACCGCCTCGCTCCGTGCCGCGGCGGCGGCGCCCGGCGGAGCCGCCCCGGTCTGGGACGTGCTGGCCTCGGCGCTCCCCGGACTCCTGGCCTGTACCCGCCCCCAGCTACACGGTGCGCTGCTGGCCGTTGCCGCGGACTGTGCGCTGCGGTCCGGTGCGCGCGGTGCCGTCCCCGAGGTGACCGCGCTCGCGGAGCGGACGGGCTCGTCCCAACTGGTCGCACAGGCCCGGAGGTTGCGGGACGCGCTGGCGGGCGCGTGACGCCGGGCCGCGGCGGCAGGGCCGCCGATGCGGTGGCCGGTGGCCGGGGCTTCAGTCGGCGTCCCGTGGACCGTGTGTCTGGAGGAACAGAACAGGGCCGCTGCCGAGATGCCCGTCGGCCGCCATGTCGAGCAGCGCGCCCAGGGCCTTCGCCGTGTAGACGGGTTCGAGTTCCAGCTGCGCCCCGGCGGCTGCGAGGCGCTGAGCCTCCAGTGCCCCTGGTGTGGCGTGTCCGTAGCCGAGGCCCAGCCAGTCCCGCACCATCGTCACGTCGCCCGGCGCGAGCCGTGTCGGGGGGAGGTCCGCCCCTCGCTCACGGAGCAGGTCTTCGGTCCTCCTGGCCAGCGAGACAACGGCGTGCGCGTCGAGCCGGAGCGTGTCGTTGACCACCACGCCGACGACGCGTGTGCGCTCCAGCCCTGCCAGCCGGAGGCCGAGTGCGAGGCCCGCGGCCGTTCCCCCCGAGCCGACGGCGGTGACGACATGGGAGGGTTCCGGGAGTTCCTGGGCCGCTATCTGCTCCGCGAGTTCGAAGGCCGCCTCGACGTATCCGACCGTGCCGACCGGGGCAGAGCCGCCCGCCGGCAGGAAGTACGGCAGCCGGCCACGGTTCGCATGGCGCAGGAAGAGCCAGGGAGCGGCCGTGAGCGTCCGGGACTTCGTACTGGTGAAGTGCAGGGTGGCGCCGGAGCGCCGAAGCCGCCCGAGCTGTTCCCGGACATGGTCGTCGACCGGCTGGTCGACGAGGGCGAGCGCGGTCCGCAGACCCTGTTCCCGTGCGTAGAGGGCCGTGGCCAGGCCCCAGTTCGTGCCGATACCGCCCACCGTGAGGATCGTGCCGGCCCCACGGCGACGGACATCGGGAAGAATCCACTCCAGCTTGCGGACCTTGTTGCCGCCCCAGCCTCCCGAGCCGAAACCGCTCTCGTCCTTGCACCACAGCGAGACCCCCTTCGCGAGCCCCGTCAACTCGCGTACGGGCGTGGGCCGCTCGCCGAGTGAAAGATGCGGCAGTGACGCGGCCAGCCCGGGACAACGCCTGTGCAGCACCGGCCTGCTCATCCGGGCCGACTCCCTTCAGCGGGCTCGAAAAGGAACCACGGCCGCCCGCAGTGCGGCGGCGGCGTACTGCTCTCTGGAGCATCGTCAGAGTACTGGTGCCGGCGGCAGCGGTCGCTCCCACAACTGCGGCCTCTTTCGTGCTTGTCGGGCCGCCCTCCGCACTTTATAGTCAGAGTGACTCTTAAGGGGGTGGCCAGTGTGGACCTGACAGATGTACTCGCACCACTGCAGCGTCCGCTGTTCACTCTGCTCGGCACGCCGGTCAGCTGGACCGAAGTGCTCGGATTCGGCAGCGGAGCGCTCTGCGTCCTGCTCGTGGCCCGTCAGCACATCGCCAACTGGCCCCTGGGAATCACCAACAACGTTCTCTTCGTCCTGCTGTTCACCCAGGCCGGCCTGTACGCCGACGCGGCGCTGCAGGTCGTCTTCATCGCCCTCGCCGTGTACGGCTGGTGGACCTGGACCCACGGGGGTGGACCAGGTTCCGACGCCCTCCCGGTGCGCCGCACCACGCGCACCGAGTGGACGTGGCTGCTCGCGGCGGGGGTGGTGGGGACACTGGGGCTGACGCTCCTCCTGGACCGGGCGACCGACTCGACCGTCCCGTTCTGGGACGCGCTGACCACCGCGCTGTCCCTCATGGCGACGTACGGGCAGTGCCGCAAGCGCTTGGAGTCCTGGTGGCTCTGGATCGCGGCCGACATCGTCTACGTACCGCTGTACGCGTACAAGGAGCTCCACCTCACCGCGCTGCTGTACGCCGGGTTCATGGCCCTGTGCGTGCAGGGCTTGCGCAACTGGACACGCGATCTGTCCGTGCAGGAACGACAGTTGGCGGAGGCCACAGCATGAAGCGTTACCGGCACGGCCTCGTACTCGGCAAGTTCTATCCGCCGCACGCCGGCCACCACCATCTCGTACGCACCGCGGCCGACCGCTGCGACCGGCTCACCGTGCTCGTCTGCGCCGCCTCCGTCGAGTCCATCCCGCTCGACGAGCGCATGGCATGGATGAAAGAGGTGCACCCGGACGTCCGGGTCGTCGGGGCCATCGACGACATCCCCGTCGATCTGACGGACCCGGCCGTCTGGGACGCACACATGGCGGTGTTCCGCGCGGCCGTCCCCGAGCGCGTGAACGCCGTCTTCACCTCGGAGCCGTACGGGGACGAACTCGCCCGCCGCTTCCGCGCCGACTCCGTCTGCGTCGACCCCGACCGCACGGTCTTCCCGGTCTCCGGCACCGCTGTGCGCAAGGATCCCGTCGGCTGCTGGGACTTCCTCGAGCCTCCGGTGCGCGCCGCCCTCGCCCGCCGCGTCGTCGTACTCGGCGCGGAGTCGACCGGCACGACCACCCTGGCCACAGCCCTCGCCGAGCACTTCCGGCGGCGCGGCGGGGTATGGTCGCGCACCGCCTGTGTGCCCGAGTACGGCAGGGAGTTCAGCGAACGCAAACTCGCCGCGCTGCGCGCCGAACGGCCCGGCGCCACCTGGTCCGACGTCCGGCTCTCCACGGACGAGTTCCCGCTGATCGCCGCACGCCAGACCGAGCTGGAGGACACCGCCGCCCGTACCGGCTCACCCGTACTCGTCTGCGACACCGACGCCTTCGCGACGACCATCTGGCACGAGCGGTACATGGGCGGACCCAGTGACGAGGTCGCGGAGATCGCGGCGCGAGGCCGCGGCGACCTGTGGCTGCTCACCGATCACCGGGGTGTGCCGTTCGAGGACGACGGACTCCGCGACGGCGAGCATCTGCGGCCCTGGATGACGGCCCGCTTCGCTGCCCAGCTCGCCCGCACCGGACGCAGGTTCATCACTCTGAGCGGCCCGCACGAGCAGAGGCTGGCCAAGGCCGTGGCCGCTGTCGAAGCCCTGCTCGCCGAAGGGCGTCACTTCGCCGATCCCCTGCCGGAGAGGCGGTCAGCGACATGACAGAGGGGCCGGTGTCAGGCGGCCACGATCCCGGAGCCTACGACCCCCACGCCTTCCCGCCGTTCGCGGTCACCGTCGACCTCGCGGTCTTCACGGTCCGCGACGGCGAGTTGCACGTGCTGCTGATCGAGCGCGGCCAGGAGCCGTACAAGGGCGCGTGGGCGCTGCCCGGCGGATTCGTACTGCCCAGGGAGTCGGCCGGCCAGGCCGCGCGCCGTGAACTCGCCGAGGAGACCGGTCTGTCGGCGAGCACCGCCGACGCGCTCCATCTGGAGCAGTTGCGCACATACAGCGACCCGGACCGCGATCCCCGTATGCGGGTCGTGTCCGTCGCGTACACCGCGCTGGTACCGGACCTCCCGGAGCCGCACGGCGGCGGCGACGCCGCGCACGCCCAGTGGATGCCCCACGGCAGCCACGGGCGGCTCGCCTTCGACCACGACCGCATCCTCGCCGACGCCCACGACCGCGTCGGCGCCAAGCTCGAGTACACCTGCCTCGCCACCGCCTTCTGCCCGTCCGAGTTCACGCTCGGGGAGCTGCGGCAGGTGTACGAGACCGTCTGGGGCGTCGAACTCGACCGTCCCAACTTCCGGCGCAAGGTCCTCACCACGCCCGGCTTCGTCGAGGCGGTCGAGGGGGGCGCGCGTCTGACCGGCGGCCGGGGCAAACCGGCCGCGCTCTACCGGGCGGGGCCGGCGAACGCCCTGCATCCTCCACTCCTGCGACCGGAAGGACGGCGTACGACATGACCACGACGAGGACCGTCACCAAGCAGGCCGCCACCGGCACCCTGACCGGACTGGCGCTCGGTGACGCGCTCGGCTTCCCCACCGAGTTCAACGATGTGCCGTCGATCCTCGCCAAGTGCGGGCCGTGGCGGGAGATGCGGCTGCCGACTCCGGCGATCGTCACCGACGACACCCAGATGACCCTGGCCCTCGCGCGCGGGATCCGCACCGCGATGGACCGGGGGCTGCTCGCCCCGCTGAGGCTCACCCGCCCGGTGCGCGACGAGTTCGTGCAGTGGTACCACTCCCCGGAGAACAACCGCGCTCCCGGCCGCACCTGCCTGCTCGCCTGCCACAAGCTCGACAGCGACATGCCCTGGCAGGAGGCCAGCCAGATCGGCTCCAAGGGATGCGGCGCCAACATGCGGGTGGCGCCGGTCGGACTCGTACCGGGACTCAGCGAGGGGCAGCGGGCGGGCGCCGCCCAGCTCCAGGCCGCGCTGACCCACGGCCACCCCACGGCTCTCGCCGCCTCCGACCTCACGGCCCGCGCCGTGTTCCTGCTCGCCCAGGGCACGGAACCACTCGGCCTGGTCGGCCGGCTGCGCTCGTACGCGTACGAGAACCGCTCCCGGTACCACCACCGCTGGCTCGGCGACCTGTGGACGTATGCGCACGATGCCACGCCCGAGGCCTTCATCGAGCGCGGCTGGGACGAGTGCCTGCGGTCCCTGGAACGCGTGGCATCCGCGCAGCGCGACGCGAACCCGGAGAACGACCCGTGCCTCGCGACGGGCGACGGCTGGATCGCGGAGGAGGCCCTCGCGACGGCGCTGCACTGCTTCCTGCTCTTCCCCGAGCAGCCCCTTCTGGCGCTCCGGCGTGCGGCCTGCACCCGGGGCGACTCCGACTCGATCGCCTGCCTGACGGGCGCCTTCGCGGGGGCGCACCTGGGGGTGGGTGCCTGGCCCAAGGAGTGGGCGGAGCGGATCGAGTACCGGAGCGAGCTGCTGACGCTGGGAGCTCTCTGGGATGCTTGAGCCATGCTGGATGCCCTGAGCGTGGACCTCGCCCCTGTCGTCGCCGAGCAGCCCGACCCTCTCCTCTTCGCCACGGTTTCCGGCGCCCATCTCTACGGATTCCCCTCGCGGGACTCGGACGTGGACCTGCGGGGGGTCCATGTGCTGCCGGTCGAGCGGCTCATCGGGCTGACGGAGCCGGAGGAGACGCGGTCCCGGATGTGGGACCGGGACGGCACGGAGATGGATCTCGTCACGCACGACGTGCGGAAGTTCGCCCGGCTGATGCTGCGGCGCAACGGATATGTGCTGGAGCAGCTCCTGTCGCCGCTGGTGGTCCGTTCGACGGACGCGCACGCGGAACTCGTCGCCCTCGCACCGTCCGTACTGACCGGCAATCACGCACACCACTACCGAGGCTTCGCCGGGACCCAATGGCGTCTGTTCGTCAGCAGCGGCGAACTGAAGCCGCTGCTCTACACCTTCCGGGCGCTGCTCACCGGCATCCACCTGATGCGCACCGGTGAGGTGCAGGCACATCTGCCCACGCTCCTGCGGGAGATGAAGGCTCCGGGGTACGTGTCCGAGCTCGTCGCGGCCAAGGCGGAGGCCGAGCACAGCCCGGCCACGGTCGACGCCGGGACGGTACGCGCGGACATCGACGCGCTGCACTCGGTCCTGGACGAGGCGCAGTCGCGGACAACGCTGCCCGCGGAGCCCTCCGGAGTCCGCGCTCTGCACGACTTCGTCGTCCGGACCCGCATCGAGTGGGACGCGAGCCTGCGGTCGGGCGGACCGCGATGCCCGGGGCCCTCCGCCGGGGCGTCGGCGTGACCGAGGCGGGCACCACGGCAGGGCGAACGCAGTTGATCGCCCCGGACGACGTGCTCGAGCGGGCGAGCGTCGTCAACCAGGCACTGAACAAGGTCTACGGGCAGGCCAAGGGTCTCGAAAGAGGTGATCCCGGCCCGGAGGAGACGGTCGAGACCGCGGCCCGGGCACAGATCGAGGTGTGGGCCATGCTCCGGGACATGAGAAGGGCCATGCGGCACGACCTGGGTGTGTCGGCGGAAGTGTGAACGCCTCGTCGGTCATGGGCCCCGGTCCCTTCACGGTCGTCCCACATGCTGCCCTTGGAAGGCCGACACCCGGCGGGTGCGGATGAGGAAGTCCTCCACCCGGGCCCGATCCGGGCCGGCCGGAAGCGGGGTGCGTGTGGCAGCCATGTCGGCCTCGTCGGCGAGCCGGGACATCCAGGACTCGACCTCGGGCCACGGGACTTCGCCGCGCTTGACCGCCAGCAGGCGCTCGCGCCCGTCGCCCACGTCCAGGACCAGCCGGCCGGTGCGGAGCAGATCGCGGCAGGTGCCGAGCAGGCGCAGCAGGTGCATCGCGTGCTTCCAGCGCGGGACCCCGTGCTGTCGTACGTCCGCGTCCAGCTTGCGGCGCTGGCCCCTCGCGTAGCGCACGAACGTCTCATGGGCCATGCGTGACAGGAACGCGTCGCGCAGGGCGAGCAGTTCACGGCCGGTGTCGTCGATGTGCTCGACGAGCGGGGAGTGCAGGCATTCCAGGACGTTCGGATTGGCCCGCAGGGCCAGCTCGCAGAAGCGTTCCAGCTCCCAGCTGAACTGCTCGTCGGCCGGGCCCTCCACATGGGTCGGGGGCTTCTCGAAGCGCCAGTACAGCGGTGTGGGGGCCACGTAGACCCCCCGGCGGTCCGTGTCGCTGCCTTCCGTCGCGAGACCGAAGGCCCGGGAGCCCATCACACAGGAATAGATGCTGTGGTCACGTATGAGCGCCTCGGGGGTCATGCGCGACAGATTACGTGAGCCGGATCTGATCCCCTGAGACGCTGATCCGCTTCGCTTCCAACGGACGTTGTGCCGGACCCTTCGCCACCGAGCCGTCCTGGATACGGAACTTGCTCCCGTGGCAGGGGCAGTCGATCGTGCCGTTCTCGACCTTGTCGACGGTGCAGCCCTGGTGGGTACAGATGGCCGTGAATGCCTTGAACTCGCCCTTCGCCGGCTGGGTCACCACGACCTTCTGCGCATCGAAGATCTTGCCGCCGCCCTCCGGAACCTCGGAGGTGGTGCCCAGCACCTCGCCCGCGGGTGGCTGTGCACTGCCGTTCTTCTTCGTCGGTGAGGCGGGTGCCGGGACGAACGACTCACCCCCGCCGCTCTCGTCCCCGTACTTGGTGCAGCCGGCCGCCGCAATAACCGCCGCGCCGGTCACCAGAACCGTACGGCGGGTGGTGCCTTCACTACTCACGCGGTCACTCATGTCGTCACTCCGAACGTGCGGAAGAACCAGAGCGCCGAGGTCAGCCAGACCAGCGTGAGCGCGGCGAAAACCAGCCCGCCGACGACCGGCAGCAGCCACCCCGGCAGTCGCTCCATGCGCAACAGCAACATCTTTGCGCTGAATGCACCGAAAAAGAAGCAGCCGAGGAACGAGTGCCACGCCGCCCGCGCGGTGGACGTCTCATAGCCCAGCGCGTACAGGCAGTGCACGGCCACCGGCACGGTCAGCAGGAACGCCACCCGGCCCGACCAGCGGTGCAGCACGGGCGTCCAGGGGGCGGACCGTACGCCCGGCATCTGCCCGTACATCACGAGCGCGGAGACGAGCTGCACGAGCGCGAAGACGAGCGCCGCCGTGGCGAGCCAGGACTTCACCGCACTCGGACTGCTGAAACCGGCCAGGTTGAAGGCGGTGGCGGAGGGGTTGTGCAGTTTCCCGTACACCCCGAGGAGGATGGCGACGGCCGCGGCGACCAGAGCCGGGACGAGGAAACGCATGGCCCCTGAGCCCTCCTCCACCCCGGACGGTGGCATGGGCGGGCGCGGCGGCGGCGGTGGTGGGGGCGGCGGGAAGCCTCCGCCCTGGGTGTTCGAGTCGCTCATGACGCACCTCGGGGACGCTCAGGGGACGACGGGGCGGGCGGTCAGCCGGGTGTCGTCGATGGTGACGGCACCGGTGGCCGGGTCGATCGGGGGAGCGGCCGCGGGCTTGCCGTCGCGGCTGACGATGCCGACCTGGCGGCCGTCCTGCAGGATGATCCAGCCGCCCTTCAGCTCGGCGCCGCGCACCTCGGCGGTCGCCCGGTACAGCCCGGAGGGCTTGACCGCCTTGTCGGCGTCGAACGCCCACGTGCGGTCGCCGATCTGGACCGTTCCCGCGACCTTGCCCCCGCTCAGGACGCCGTCCAGCTTCGCGGGGGTGTCGGTGCTGGTCAGGTGCATGTCCCCGTCTTCTTCGACCGGGCCGCGCATCCAGGCCTCCTGGGTGCGGCCGTCACAGAAGTACGCGATGGCCTTGTCGCCGCGGAGCGAGATGGCGACGGACGCGGTGTCGTCCTTCGTACGGCCCGCGTACTCCGTTTGCGGTGCCGCATTCGTGGACGGGGACGGACTGGGCGTCACCGAGGGGGACACGGGCGGGCTGGGACTCGGAACGGGCGCCGGGCTCGAGGCCGGGCGCTGGCGCGACGAGGGCGCGGGCTCACCGGTCGTGGCGTTGAGCGACAGCATGATCAGTCCGAGCGCCAGTCCGGCGAACAGCGTGATCAGTGGTCCAGGGTGCTTCATTCGGCGCCTCCCGCGGGGGCGGGTAGTGAGAACTCCATGCAAACGGACATCACGCCATGTGTCCACCGGTCAACGTTCCGTAGTGGTCCGGGTGGCGGCAGGGCCGGGTGTGGGCGACATTGGCCGTGATCCCCCTCCGTCGAACGCGAAAGGCAGAACCATGGCGGGAAACGATCTCGGCAGTCTTCTGGGCGGTCTCCTCGGCGGAAGCCGGAGCGGCGATCGGAGCAGCGCCGGAAACATCCTGGGCGCGCTGCTCGGCTCGCTCGGCGGCAACGGCTCAAAGGGAGCGGGCACCGGCGCGGCGAGTACGAACGGCGACAACCCGCTCGCCGGCCTGATGGACATGCTCAACAGGTCCGGCCTCGTCGAACAGGCCCAGTCCTGGATCGGCACCGGTGAGAACAAGCCCGTCACCGGCGCCCAGATCACCGAGGCGCTGCCGGACCGCACCCTGCAGGAGGTCGCGCAGGAGACCGGTGTGTCGCCGCAGAAGGCGGCCGACGAGATCGCAGGCTCCCTGCCCAAGGCCGTCGACAAGCTCACCCCGAACGGGCAGCTCCCGCAGGGCGGATCCCTGGAGGAGCTGATCAGAGCTCAGCGGCTCTGACCGCATTTCCCCGCACGAGCGTGCCGCGGCGGCCGTCCCCCTGTCTCGGAGGGCGGTCGCCGCGCCGGTGTGTCCGGGCGGCTGACTACGCTGGCCGGAGCACTTGCCGAGTAGAGGAGACGACGTGGCGGTACGAGCCGTCCGGGGAGCCGTCCAGCTGGAACGGGACGAGGCCGGGCATATGGACGAGCAGGTCAGCGAGCTGCTCACCGCCATCCTGGAGCGGAACGGGCTCACTGCGGACGACCTGATCAGTGTCTGGTTCACGGCCACACCGGATCTCCACAGCGACTTCCCGGCCGCGGCTGCGCGCGGGCTCGGGATCGTCGACGTACCGCTGATCTGCGCACAGGAGCTGGACATCGAAGGGGCGATGCCCCGCGTCGTACGGATCCTCGCGCACATCGAGTCCGACAAGCCCAAGTCCGAGATCGCGCATGTGTACCTCGGTGCCGCCGCCGCCCTGCGCAAGGACATCGCCCAGTGAGAACCGCGCTCGTCATCGGAACCGGGCTGATCGGCACCTCCGCCGCGCTGTCACTGGCAGGGCGGGGCGTCACCGTCCATCTCACGGACCACGACCCGGCGCAGGCCAGGACCGCGGCGGCGCTCGGCGCCGGCACGGACGAGATGCCCGAGGGGCCGGTCGACCTCGCGATCGTGGCCGTACCGCCCGCGTTCGTGCCCACCGCGCTCGCCGAGGCGATGCGCGCGGGTATCGCCCGCGGATATCTCGACGTGGCCAGCGTGAAGGGCGGGCCGCGACGCGAGCTCGAAGCCCTCGGCGTGGAGATGTCCTCGTACATCGGCACGCACCCCATGTCCGGCAAGGAGCGCTCCGGCCCGCTGGCCGCGACAGCCGACCTCTTCGAGGGCCGGCCGTGGGTCCTCACGCCGACCCGGGACACCGACACCGAGGTGCTCAACCTGGCACTGGAGCTGGTGGCACTGTGCCGCGCGGTGCCGGTGGTCATGGACGCCGACGCCCACGACCGGGCGGTCGCCCTCGTCTCCCACACCCCTCAGCTGATCTCCTCGATGGTGGCGGCGCGGCTCGCGGACGCGGACGACACGGCGGTACGGCTGTGCGGGCAGGGCATCCGGGACGTCACCCGCATCGCCGCCTCCGATCCCCGGATGTGGGTCGACATCCTCTCCGCGAACCCGGGGCCCGTCGCCGACGTTCTCGCCGGTGTGGCGGCCGACCTCGACGAGACGGTCCGCTCCCTGCGGGCCCTCCAGTCCGCCGACGAGGACAAGCGCCGCGACGGCGTCAGCGGCGTGGAGGACGTCCTGCGCCGCGGCAACGCGGGGCGAGAGCGCGTTCCCGGCAAGCACGGCGCGGCCCCGGCCACGTACGAGGTCGTCGCCGTCCTCATCAGCGACCAGCCCGGTGAGCTCGCCCGTATCTTCGCCGACGCGGGCCGCGCGGGCGTCAACATCGAGGACGTCCGCATCGAGCACGCCACCGGCCAGCAGGCCGGCCTGGTCCAGCTCATGGTCGAGCCCGCCGCGGCGCCGGTGCTGAGCGCCGCACTGCGGGAGCGGGGCTGGGCACTGCGGCAGTAGAAAGATCCCGGGGCAGGGGACGGGGACGGGGCCGGGGCGGAGGCAGGGACGGGCCAAGGGCCTGGCCCGGGTATCGGCCCTGCGGCCCGGCCCCGGCGCCTCCCGGGGCCTGCCGCTGAAGCGGTGCATGGGCCATCCGCAGTACTCGGTAACCTTGTGCGGGGCACCTTGGCATTCCGGCCTGCCCGTAGACGCGTATGAGGAAGGTCTCCGACACCGTGGAATCCGTGATCGTCGCCATTGACGGCCCCTCCGGCACGGGCAAGTCGAGCACTTCCAAGGCGGTCGCCGCAGAGCTGGGCCTGTGCTATCTGGACACAGGCGCGCAGTACCGGGCGATCACCTGGTGGATGATCAGCAACGGCGTGGACGTCGCCGACCAGGCCGCGATCGCGAACGCCGCGGGGAAGCCCGTGATCGAGTCGGGGACCGACCCGCTCGCCCCCACGATCACCGTCGACGGCGTGGACGCCTCCGGCCCGATCCGTACCCGGGAGGTGACCTCCAAGGTGAGCGCGGTCAGCGCGGTCCCGGAGGTGCGTGCCCGGATCACCGAACTGCAGCGGTCCATCGCCGCGGCCGCGGACAAGGGCATCGTCGTCGAGGGCAGGGACATCGGTACGACCGTTCTGCCCGACGCCGATCTCAAGATCTTCCTGACCGCCTCCCCGGAGGCCCGCGCCGCCCGCCGCAGCGGTGAGCTCAAGGGCAAGGAGGCGACCGACCTCGCCGCCACCCGTGAGGCGCTGATCAAGCGGGACGCCGCCGACTCCAGCCGGAAGACCTCCCCGCTCGCCAAGGCGGACGACGCCGTCGAGGTGGACACCACCGACCTCACGCTGCAGCAGGTCATCGAGTGCGTCGTGACCCTGGTCTCAGAGCGGCGGTGCCGGGACACGGCGCAGGACGAGCGAGCCGCGAAGTGACAGTTCCGTCCGAGAGAGGCGCCGCCGTAGGCCGGCGGATGGGGATAGGCATCGTGCACACGCTGTGGAAGCCGCGCGTGCTCGGTGCCTGGAGGGTGCCGGCCGGCGGCCCGGTGATCCTCGCCGTCAATCATGCGCACAACGTCGACGGGCCCATGCTCATGGGCACCTCCCCGCGGCCGGTGCACTTCCTGATCAAGCAGGAGGCGTTCGTCGGCCCTCTCGGGTCCTTCCTGCGCGGCATCGGGCAGCTGAAGGTGGACCGCACGAGCGCCGACCGCGCCGCCGTCGGCAACGCCCTCGGCGTGCTGGACCACGGCGGCGTGCTCGGTATCTTCCCCGAGGGCACCCGGGGCGAAGGCGACTTCACCTCGATCCGGGCGGGGCTCGCGTACTTCGCCCTGCGCTCGGGAGCCCCGATCGTCCCCGTCGCGGTGCTGGGAAGCAGTGAGCGGAGTGGACGGTTGATACGTGCGCTGCCCCCGCTGCGCAGCCATGTCGACGTCGTCTTCGGCGACGCCTTCGCCGTGGGCGACGGCAGCGGTCGCCGCACACGCTCGGCGCTCGACGCGGCAACGGTACGCATCCAGGAACGGCTCACCGCCCACCTGGAGAACGCCAGGCGCCTCACCGGGCGCTGAGCGAGACTTCAGTAGTGAGCACCCGGGC
Organism: Streptomyces sp. NPDC057445; assembly: GCF_042802855.1. NCBI lineage: Bacteria > Bacillati > Actinomycetota > Actinomycetes > Kitasatosporales > Streptomycetaceae > Streptomyces > Streptomyces sp. NPDC057445. The sequence continues at coordinate 34,059 of NZ_JBHVDH010000011.1, forward strand.
CCGCGGGCCCGCCGGGCGCTCACCGATCACCACGGAAGATCAAGGAAACGGACTTCATGAACGACCAGCACGACCACGGGGCGCTCGGCGACACCGAGTACACGGAGTTCATGGAGCTCGCCGCCGAGGAGGGCTTCGACCCCGAGGATGTCGAGGGCGCGATCGAGGAGGCCGGTCACGGCCCGCTCCCCGTCCTCGCCGTCGTCGGCCGCCCGAATGTCGGCAAGTCGACCCTGGTCAACCGCATCATCGGACGCCGTGAGGCGGTCGTGGAGGACAAGCCCGGCGTCACCCGTGACCGTGTCACCTACGAGGCCGAGTGGGCCGGCCGCCGCTTCAAGGTCGTCGACACCGGCGGCTGGGAGCAGGACGTCCTCGGCATCGACGCCTCCGTGGCCGCCCAGGCCGAGTTCGCCATCGAGGCCGCCGACGCGGTCGTCTTCGTCGTGGACGCCACCGTCGGCGCGACCGACACCGACGAAGCCGTCGTCAAGCTGCTGCGCCGCGCAGGCAAGCCCGTGGTCCTGGCCGCCAACAAGGTCGACGGCCCCTCCGGCGAGGCCGACGCCGCGATGCTCTGGTCGCTCGGGCTCGGCGAGCCGTTCCCGGTCTCCGCGCTGCACGGCCGCGGCACCGGCGACCTCCTCGACGAGGTGCTCAAGGCGCTTCCCGAAGCCCCTGCCCAGACCTTCGGCAACGCGGTCGGCGGCCCGCGCCGCATCGCGCTCATCGGCCGACCGAACGTCGGCAAGTCGTCCCTCCTGAACAAGGTCGCGGGCGAGGAGCGGGTCGTCGTCAACGAGGTGGCCGGCACCACCCGCGACCCGGTCGACGAACTCATCGAACTCGGCGGAATCACCTGGAAGTTCGTGGACACGGCGGGCATCCGCAAGCGTGTCCACCTCCAGGAGGGCGCCGACTACTACGCCTCGCTGCGCACCGCGGCCGCCGTCGAGAAGGCCGAGGTCGCGGTCGTACTGATCGACACGACCGAGTCCATCTCGGTCCAGGACCAGCGGATCATCACGATGGCCGTAGAGGCGGGCCGCGCGCTCGTCATCGCGTACAACAAGTGGGACACCCTCGACGAAGAGCGCCGCTACTACCTGGAGCGCGAGATCGAGACCGAGCTCGCTCAGGTCGCGTGGGCGCCGCGGGTCAATGTGTCGGCGCGCACCGGCCGACACATGGAGAAGCTCGTCCCGGCGATCGAGACGGCGCTGGAGGGGTGGGAGACCCGTGTCCCGACGGGACGTCTCAACGCCTTCCTGGGCGAGCTCGTCGCCGCCCACCCGCACCCGATCCGCGGCGGCAAGCAGCCGCGCATCCTGTTCGGCACGCAGGCCGGTACGAAGCCTCCGCGCTTCGTGCTCTTCGCCTCCGGCTTCCTGGAGCACGGGTACCGGCGCTTCGTCGAGCGGCGGCTGCGTGAGGAGTTCGGCTTCGAGGGGACGCCGATCCACATCTCGGTCCGGGTGCGCGAGAAGCGCGGCAAGAAGAAGTAGTCCGCGCTCATGAGCGGACGCGACAACGCACCGCAATGACGAAGTGGCCGGGGCGACAGCCGCCCCGGCCACTTCTGCGTTCCCCCGCAGCTGTCACAGGCCCCTGCGGGGCGCGGGCGGCAGCGCCGCGGGAACGTGATGCCGCCCGGTACGCTGCCGGACGCCTGCCTGCCAGATGCTCAGATCCCCGCTGAATCCCGAGCCGAATCCGGTGTGGCCGCTGCCGGGAGCGGATCCGAAGGCCTTGAAGCCGAGATCCTCCTCGCCGCTCCGGTCGCCGGGCAGCGCCCGGAACGCCCTCCGGTACTCGGAGTACAGCGCGTCGTAGATCGGAGTGGCCGAGGGGATGTGGCTGGGGTACGGCTCGTGGAGGGGGTCGTATGTGTGCACGTATGAGCCAACGACCCTCATGCCCGTCGGATGCGGGCCGGTCCGGGAAATCGCAGTTCGGCGGGGGTACGAGGGGCGCACGGAGGCGTGGGTCCCGGTACCCCCGGGCCCGGGCCGGACCCCCGCGTGATCACGTGCCCGCCAGCGGCATCGCGGCGGCGACCAGCCGCCCGTTCGCCGCCGCCTTCTCCAGCGCGTCGCGCAGCAGGTCCTCGCGCGGCTGCTGGCCGATGGAGCCGACCGGGGCGGCGAAGACCAGCACGGTGTGCGACTTGTTGGCCGCCGTACGCCAGCCCTCGGTGACCTGGAGCGGCTGATGGGCCTGCCACCACGCGACCTGGCCGCCGCCGCCCGTACCGGGCTGGAGCACGGCGTGCAGCTGGCCCATGGCGAGCAGGACGGACCAGCCGGGCAGCGCCGGAGGCACTTCGTTGACCGCGGACACCGGCAGGAAGCCCTGTTCGATCAGCAGCGGGAGGAAGTCGTCGCCACCTCCCAGCGATCCGGGGCGGGCGATGGGCGCGGTCGGTTCGACGACGAGCGCCGGATGGAGGTCGTCCCCGATCAGGACGAGACCGCTGGTGACGCCGAGCACGGCGGGGCCGGGCGTCGCGGCAGCGGCGGCGTGGTCCGGCTGGGCGGCAGGGCCGCCGTAGGCCGCCGGCGCGGGGGTCTCGCCCGTGATCGACCGGACAGCGCCCCTGAGCTGCTCCTCTGCGACCTGGACGACCTGCGACGGGATGCAGGTGGCGTGGGCGAACGCGAGAACGGCGGTCTCCTCGCCGACGAACAGCACGGTGCTGGTGCGTTCCTGCTCGGAGTCGCCCGGGGTTCGGCAGGACGTGCAGTCGTAGCTGCCCGGGGCGTTCTCGCCGGCGAGCAGCCGGTCGGCTTCTTCGTCGCCGATCTCGGCGCGTACGTCCTCGCTGACGTCGAGCATGCGCGGCACGGGTGGCTCCTCGGACTCGGTACTTGGTTGGTGCCGGGGGGTCCCCGGCTCATGACGAGCACAACGGGCGATCCGTGGCAGGGGTCACGCGGGAAGGCGACAGCAGGCGACAGATCGTCAAGTCGACTTGTCGATGTATGAGGTCCGGAGGTGCCACGGCCGAGCCCGGGAGGGCCACGGCGCGGAAGACCTGTGGCACCGCGGTGGGACCTTTCTCCCCGTCGGATCGTTGACGGAAAGGCGGATGCCGGGCCCCCGGGCGTCGAGCTGACGCAGAATTGGCTCAGCGCCCCCCGCCTCGCACACCGCTTGTAAGCGCCAAGTACAGTCCGTTACCGACCATTCATGAACAACGGGGGACGCGCCAGCGCATGCATATCTCTTTTCTGCTCCACAACGCGTACGGGATCGGAGGGACGATCCGCACGACGTTCAATCTCGCCCAGGTTTTGGCCGAGCGGCATGACGTCGAGATCGTCTCCGTCTTCCGGCACCGCGAGGAGCCGATGCTCGGCGCTCCCACCGGGGTGGTGATGCGTCATCTCGTGGATCTGCGCAAGGGCAGCCCCACCAACGACACCGCGGACCCCGACTACTCGCGGCCCGCGAAGGTCTTCCCGCGCGGCGACGGCCGCTGGAAGCAGTACAGCCGCCTGACCGATGCCCGTATCGCCGCCCATCTGAAGTCCCTGGAGGCCGATGTCGTGGTCGGCACACGGCCGGGACTGAATGTCCACATCGCCCGCCAGGCCCGCCGTGGCCCGGTCCGTGTCGGGCAGGAGCACCTCACCCTGGACAGCCACGGCTACCGGCTGCGCCGCGAGATCGGCCACCGGTACGCGCTGCTGGACGCGCTCACGACGGTCACAGAGGCCGACGCCCAGGCCTACCGCACGCGTCTGAGACTGCCCGGCGTACGGATCGATTCCGTGCCCAACAGCGTGCCCGCACCGACGGTGGCGCCCGCCGACCCCGCCGCCAAGTGGGTGGTCGCGGCCGGCCGGCTCACCAAGGTCAAGCGGTACGACCTGCTGGTCAAGGCCTTCTCGAAGGTCGTGGCGGCCCGGCCTGACTGGCGGCTGCGGATCTACGGCACCGGCGACGCGACCGGCAACGAGCGGGGCGCGCTGCGGACGCTGATCGAACAGCGCGGACTGCACAACCACGTCTTCCTGATGGGGCCTGCCAACCCGCTGGAACCGGAGTGGGTCAAGGGCTCACTCGCCGCGGTCACGTCGAGCATCGAATCCTTCGGGATGACCATCGTCGAGGCGATGCGCTGCGGCCTTCCCGTCGTCTCCACCGACTGCCCGCACGGGCCGGGCGAGATCATCGAGGACGGGGTCGACGGCCGGCTCGTGCCGGTCGGGGACGAGGACGCGGTCGCCGACGCCCTGCTCGCGCTGATCAACGACGACGAGCTGCGGCGGCGCACCGGAGAGGCGGCCCTCAAGGCCTCGACGCGCTTCGACCCGGCGCGGATCGCGGAGCGCCACGAGGCGCTCTTCGCCGAACTGGTCGCCCAGGGCGGCAACGGCCGCTCCCGCGGCGCGCTGCGCGACGCCGTGCACCGCTCGCGCGGTGCGATGCTCGACGGGGCGTACGCCCTGCGCTACAAGGCCGCCGATGTGATCCGGAAGAGGAAGAGGGCATGACCACGTCCACGTCCACCGAGCCGCGGACGCCGCGTGCCGACTGCATCGCCGACTCCGCCGGTGGCGTCACGTTCGACATGGCGGGCATCGCGGCGGCTGATGCGGTGTTCGTGCTGAGGAGACGCGGCGGCACCGCCCCCGCGGACACCCTGCGGCTGCCGCTCACACCGGCCGGAGGCGAGCGCGCGCGGGCCGTCCTGCCCAGCACCGTCGAGCTGGCCGAGGGGCACTGGGACGCCTGCACGGACGACGACATCGCCGTCGAGCCCGGCATCCGCGATCTCAGAGCCCTGGTGGACCGGATCCCGGAGTCCGCGCGGGTCGCCGTGCGCGTGCCCTACCCGACGGCGGACGGGCGGCTCGCGGTGCGCTCCTGGGTGCGCGAGCCGCACGCCGAGGCCGGGGACATCGGCTTCGAGCAGGGGTCCTGCACGATCGAGGGCGTGCTGTACGGGGCCGCCCTCGGCGAAGGAGCCGTGGCCGAGGCGCGGTTCGGGGGCAAGGTCCACCAGTTGGCGGTGACGAGCGACGGCGCGGCCTTCGGCTTCACCCTTCCGTACACCGTGCTCGTCGAGGCCCCCGTCGTGAAGCAGCAGATGTGGACGCTGTGGCTGCGGCCCGCGGAGGGCGCGGAGCCGGTACGCATCTCCCGCATCCTCGACGACGTGTGGGACCGCAAGAGCATCTTCGTCTACCCGACCCACGAGGCCGGGGGGTACCGGGCCACGCCCTGCTACAGCAACGACAACGACCTGTGCGTGCGGCTGACCGCGAAGTGACCTCGCAGGACTGTTACCGGCCCTGTGCCGCCGACTGAACCAAGAGGGGAATACGCGGCCGGCTGCTCGACGCGGAGGGAGCTGTCGTCGCCCCGTGGCGGCGTTCTTCGCGGAGTTGGGCGCCACCGGGCTTCCGGTGGGATGACGTCCACGACGGCGACACGGTCAGCGGTGGGCGTGCCGAATGCAGTGACCGGACGGGCCGCGCCCGGACGGTCGTACTCGGCGTCGACGCAGGCGCACTGCGAGACCGTGCTGCGGTCGTTCTACGCCTTCCACTTGGTGGAGGGCACCGGCCGAGTCGTCCAAGGGAGCCCGGGCGAATCCCTTGGACGTGCTGAGGGCGGTGGCCTGCATCGAGCGGGCTCACGGCTGTTCATGCGTGCCGTGCCAATTGCTGCTCGCTCCAGATGAGTTTGCCGTCCGCCGTGTTGCGGGTGCCCCATCTGCGGCTCAACCCGTCGACGAGGAACAGGCCGCGGCCGCTCTCGTCGGTGGTACGGGAACGGCGACGGCGCGGGGAGCTGTCGCCGGTGTCGTGCACCTCGCAGGTCAGAACCTGGTGGCGGATCAGACGCAGCCCGATCGGGCCGCTGCCGTGGAGGACTGCGTTGGTGACCAGTTCGCCGACGATCAGCTCGGTGGCCGGGGACTGCTCCTCCAGTCCCCACAGGGCCAACTGGGCGGTGGCGAGGGACCGGGCGCTGCTGACGACGGACGGCTCGGCCGGAAACTCCCAGGAGGCGACCTCGCCCGGGCCGAGTGCCCGGGTACGGGCGAGGAGCAGGGTGACGTCGTCACACGACGCCGGGCTCGACAGCGTCTTCACCACGGATGAGCAGAGCTCCTCCAGCGGGAGGCCCGGTCGTGCCAGGGCGGTGCGCAGGCGGTCCATGCCGGCGCCGAGGTCGTGGTCGCAGGCCTCGACAAGGCCGTCGCTGTAGAGGGCGAGCACGCTTCCCTCGGGCAGTTCCAGCTCCACGGACTCGAAGTGGACCAGTCCGACGCCGAGCGGGGCGCCGGCGGGCAGGTCCGGGAAGGTGACGTGGCCGTGGGGGTCGATGACCGCGGGCGGCGGATGGCCGGCCCCGGCCATCGTGCACCGCCGGGTGACCGGGTCGTACACGGCGTACAGGCAGGTGGCCGCCATCGTCACGGTGGCCGGGTCCAGGTGGTCGGCGTCCTCCTCTGCGAGGCGGATGACGGTGTCGTCGAGGCGGGCGAGCAGTTCCTCCGGAGGCAGGTCCAGGCTCGCCAGCGTACGGACGGCGGTGCGGAGCCTGCCCATGGTGGCCGCGGCGTTGATGCCGTGCCCGACCACGTCGCCGACGACCAGAGCCACACGGGCACCGGACAGCGGGATCACATCGAACCAGTCGCCGCCGACACCGCCGTGCGTGTCGGCCGGCTGGTAGTGCGAGGCCACATCGAGGGCGCTCCCGCCGGTCACGTGGTGGGGGAGCAGATGGCGCTGCAGGGCGAGGGCGGCGAAGCGTTCGCGGGCGTACCGGCGGGCGTTGTCCAGGCACAGCGCGGCCCAGCTGACGAGTTCCTCGGCCAGGAGCAGATCGTCCTCCTCGAACGGCAGACGATCCTGCGTCCGCACGAACACCGCGACGCCCAGCACGGCACCCCGCGCACGGATCGGGACGACCATCGACGAGTGCATCGCGTGGTCGCGGACCTTCTCGGCCCGGGCCGCGTCGTGGCGGTCCATCGATGTGCCGCGGGAGGCGTCCAGCATCGGCTCGAAGTGGGACCTTCCGGAGTGCAGGACGCCGGTGAGGGGTGATGCCGGCGGGACGAAGACCGGCTCTCCCCGCGCGAACAGGGATTCCGGGGCCCCCTGGCGGACCGAGGCCAGGCCCGCGCGACGGAAGGCGGGGATGCTTCCGCCCTGCGGGCCGACGCGGGCCAGGGGCTCGTCGCCGAACGGGACCGACTCCACCAGGTCGACGGTGGCGTAGTCCGCGAGGAAGGGCACCGCGAGGTCGGCCAGTTCCTGCCCGGTCCGCATGACGTCCAGAGTGGTGCCGATCCGCTTGCTGGCCTCGCCCAGGACCGCCAGCCGCTCACGCGCCCGCCGGCTGCTGGTGACATCCACGCTCACGACGCACACGCCCAGCGCACGGCCCTGTGCGTCGTCGAGACGGAAGAAGGAGGCCGCCACCGTACGTTCCCCTTGCCCATTCGTCGGCAGGGAGGCCCGGAACTCCACGTCGACCACCGGAACGCCGTTCTGAAGCACCTGGCGCATCAGCGCCTCGAGCGTTTCTGTCTCCGTGCCCGGCGCCGCCTCCGTCGGTGTGCGTCCCAGCCGCTGGTGGAGAGGGAGGCCGTCGTTGAGGCCCTGGGTGTCGTTCACCCAGGTGCAGCGCAGTTGGGTGTCGCGTATCACGACACCGATCGGCAGGTTGCTCGGGATGTGCAGGGCGGCCGGGAGCGACTCCAGTACCGAGCCGTCCGTCGGCCACGGGGGGAGCGTGGCCCTGTCGGCCGCCGACACGATCCACCGTGCACGGCCGTCCTGTCCGGACAGCGACTGCACGCACAGGCGCACGTCGATCCTGCGGCCGTCGCGGTGACGGACGGCCGTGAGGCCGGACCAGCGACCCTGGGCGCTGCCGGGCTCGGCGAACGCCGATGCCTTCGCCCGGTCTTCCGCGCCCGCCAGCAGGACGGCGGCGGAGTGGCCCACCACTTCCGCGGCCGAGTAGCCGACCAGCCGCTGGGCGGCCTGCGTCCACCCGACCACCGTCCCCTCGGCGTCGATCACCGCTATCGCCGCATCGGCGATCTGCAGGGCCGTTCCCTCATGGCTGTTCATCGCTCTCCCAATCTGTGGGTGCGGGACCCGCACCGACCTGATCTGGATGATGTGCAACATCCACATTCAGGATGAAACGGGTCATCCCCGAAGTCAAGTACGGGCAGCTCAGACGACCTGGCCGGGTTTATGTGTATGATGGACATCATCTAGATATCTGGCGGCACGGCCGCTCCTCGGAGGGAGGTCCGACATGGGGCACTCACAGACAGAGAAGGCGGCGACCCGCGAGCGGGTGCTGCGTATCGCGTCCCGCAAGGTCCGCGCGGACGGCATGACCGGCCCCGGCGTCGCGGAGGTCATGAAGGAGGCGGGGCTGACGCACGGCGGCTTCTACAAGCACTTCGCCTCCCGCGACGACCTGATCGCCCAGGCTGCGGCTGCGGCTCTGACCGAGGGCTCGGCGACGGTGGAGAGACTCGCGGGGAAGAACCAGCAGGACCTGCGGACCGGCCTCATCGACGCCTACCTCGGAAAACGGCACCGCGACTCGCCGGCCACCGGCTGCGCCCTGGTCACGCTCGGCGCTGCTGCCGGGCGCGGCGACCAGCCGTTGAAAGAGTCCTACGAACAGCGGGTCCGCGCCTACCTGGACCGATTCGGCGGCGACGACTCCGAGGAGGCGCGGGCCGAGGCGATGCTCACGCTCAGCGCCCTGGTCGGTGCCACGCTCCTCTCCAGGGCCGTGGCCGATCCCGCTCTCTCCGACGAACTGCTGGAAACCGTCGCCGAGCAGCTGAAGCGGCAGTAGGCCCCCGGCCGTCCCGCCCCCGGGCCCCGCAAGAGACGGGGCCCATGCCAGGACCCGGCTCAAGGCGACCGGGCCGGTGATCGCTCCCGACGGGAGGGCCCGGGCGCGGCCGTACGCCGGCGGCGGGCGGCACCGCGACCACACCCCGGCCCGCCTCGGCCGTGTTCGTGTTCGTGTTCGCCGCGATCGGTTCCGTTCTCGGTGGCGCCGCGCCCCTGGCGGAGGCACGCTCGCAGCAAAGGAGAAACGATGGACATCAAAGGATCGGTCGCCCTGGTCACGGGGGCCAACCGTGGCATCGGCCGTGCGTTCGCCCGTGCACTGATCGAGCACGGCGCGGCCAAGGTCTACGCAGGCGTGCGAGATCCGTCAACCGTCGTCGACCAGGACCTCACGCCGCTGCGTCTGGATGTGACCAAGCCCGAGGAGATCGCCGAGGCCGCCGCTGTCGCTGGTGACGTCACCATCGTGATCAACAACGCGGGTGTCGGAGACGGGGGCACCAAGCTCCTGGAGGGCAGCTTCGACGGTGCGCGTCAGGCGATGGAGGTCAACTACTTCGGCACCTGGGCCGTTTCCCGGGCGTTCGCCCCGGTCCTCGCCCGTAACGGCGGTGGCGCACTCGTGAACATGCTGTCGCTGGCCTCCTGGGTCGGGCAGCCCCTGTTCCCCGGCTATGCCGCGGCAAAGGCAGCGCAGTGGTCCTTGACGGACGCCCTGCGGCAGGCACTGCGCGAACAGCGCACCTTGGTGGTGGGGGTTCATGCCGGTTTCGTGGACACGGACCTGAGTGCCTGGATGGACGCGCCGAAGGTCAGCGCGGCCGACGTGGCCGAGCAGACCATGCAGGCCCTGGCCCAGGATCGAAGCGAGGTCCTCGCCGACGAAGAAACCCGGCAGGCCAAAGCCGCTCTGTCGCAGCCTCTCAACCCCGAACCCCGCATCTGAAAGGCCGACCTGCCTTGCCGAGCCGGCGCATCGGCGTCCGGCAACCGGTGGCCCCAGTGGAGGCCGGCCGCCGCTGCGGTCCCGCCGACTCGCTCACGCCAGACCACCAGTGGTCAGGCCTCCCGCGGTGCGCGTCGTCGGACACGCGTCCGACTCGCGCACGGGCGGCGAGCCCGGCTGCCTGTCCCTGGTCGGCGCTTCTGGTCGGCGTGGCCGCCGTCCCTTTGCTACTCGGTCTTCTTCAGCGCCTGGAGAAGGTCGTGGGTCGTGGTGATGCTGTGGGCGAAGGTGGGGCCGTTGAGCTCGTGGGCGGCGTGCATCATCTCGGGCTTGAACGCGGCGGTGGCGTCGCGCACGAGGGTGACGTGGTAGCCGAGTTCCATCGCGTACCGGCTGGTGGACTCGATGCAGGTGTTGGCGAGCAGGCCGATGACGATGACGTGGCTGATGCCGTGCTGCTTGAGCTGGAAGTCCAGGTCGGTGGTGGCGAAGCCGCTCTGGCCCCAGTGTTCCTGGACGACCACGTCACCGTCGGCGGGCCGGAAGTCGGGGTGGAACTGTCCGCCCCAGGTGCCCAGTGCGAAGGTGTGGCGCTCACGGACGAGCTGCTGGGTGGGGTTGGGGTGGTCCCAGCCCTCGTAGTCGCCTTCCTGCCAGCGGCGATGGGGGACGAAGAAGATCCGGAGATTGCTCTCGCGGCCGGAGGCGACGACGGCGCGCAGGTTGTCCAGCAGCCCGACCTCCAGGGCCACGTGCCTGAGCGCGGGCCAGAGCTTGCCGCCCTCGGAGAGGAAGTCGTTGTAGGGGTCGACCAGCAGGACTGCGGTACGGGCGGGGTCGTAGATGTCGGTCATGGCAGTCCTCACAGGCTGTAGAGGAATTCAAGAAGGCGATCATTCCGAGACCCGCGCGTACAGAAGCTGCCGGTGGCAGATGCTGCGGTCGAGCCCGCTCCCAGGTCAGGGTCAGGGCACCTGTGCGCAGCTTTCCTGAGATCCGCATCGGGGGAGCCAACGTCAATTGCACAACCTGCCCGTCCGGTCGCGCCACCCGTGGCTGCGCCCCGCCCCTCCAGTTGGGAAACAGACTCACGACCCCGGCAATGCCTCCGACGGAACCCTGGTCGTCAGCGCCGGCGATCCGAACCAGACGGTCCAGTTCCGGAGAAGCGGACAGAACCTGTCCGCAGTCGCTGGCAGACTCGGTCCCATGCTGGACACCTCGGCACGGCTGCTGCGCCTGCTCTCCCTGCTGCAGGCCCATCGCGAATGGTCCGGTGCGGAGCTCGCGGACCGGCTCGGCGTCACCCCCCGCACCGTGCGCCGGGACGTCGACCGGCTGCGTGAGCTCGGCTACCCCGTGAACGCCAGTCCCGGCACGGGCGGCGGCTATCAGCTCGGCGCCGGGGCCCGGATGCCACCGCTGCTGCTCGACGACGACGAGGCCGTCGCGGTGGCGGTCGGTCTGCGTACCGCGGCCGGCAACGGCATCGAGGGAATCGGCGAGACGTCCGTACGGGCCCTGTCCAAGCTGGAGCAGGTACTGCCGGACCGGCTGCGACGCCGGGTCGGCGCGCTCAACGCGTTCACGGTGCCGATGCTGCGCGCCCCGCAGGCGCAGGTCGATCCGTCCGTACTGACCGAGCTGGCGAACGCGTGCCGCGACAGCGACCGGCTCCGCTTCGAGTACGAGGACCACGGCGGCTCGGCCACCCGGCGCCAGGTGGAGCCGCACCGCCTCGTGTGCACCGAGCGCCGCTGGTACCTGGTCGCCTGGGACGTGGACCGTGCCGGCTGGCGTACGTTCCGGGTCGACCGGATCACTCCGAAGCCGCCGCACGGCCCCCGGTTCACCCCGCGGACCCCGCCGGCCGAGGATCTCGCCGCCTATGTGTCGAAGGGCGTGTCGACGACGGCGTACGCCAGGAAGGCGGTGATCAGGCTGCGTGTACCGCTCGAGCGTGCGGCCGGGAGCGTGTCACCCTCGGCCGGTGTGCTGGAGGCCGAGGGGCCGGAGAGCTGTCTGCTGCACACGGGCGCCGGGAGCCTCGATGTGATGGTCATTCATGTGGTGCTGATGGGCTTCGACTTCGAGGTCGTCGAGCCCGAGGAGCTGAACGGGCACATCAGGACGGTCCGGGACCGTCTGTCCCGGGCCCTGGGATCTCCCGGCTGACGTCGTCGTGCGGGGCCTCCGGGACGGCCGGCCGCGCGGCGGCCCACTCCGGGTGGTGCAGATCGAACGCGGGGGACTCGGAGCGGATCCGGGGGATGGCGGTGAAGTTGTGCCGGGGCGGCGGGCACGATGTCGCCCACTCCAGCGAGCGGCCGAACCCCCACGGGTCGTCGACGCCCACCTTCTCCGCGTACTTGGCGGTCCTCCAGACGTTGTAGAGGAACGGCAGCGTGGACGTGCCGAGCAGAAAGGCGCCGATGGTGGAGACCGTGTTGAGCGTGGTGAAGCCGTCGGCCGCCAGATAGTCCGCGTACCGCCGTGGCATGCCCTCCGCGCCCAGCCAGTGCTGCACCAGGAAGGTGACCTGGAAGCCGGTGAAGAGCGCCCAGAAGTGGATCCTGCCGAGCCGCTCGTCGAGCATCTTCCCGGTGAACTTGGGCCACCAGAAGTAGAAGCCCGCGAACATCGCGAAGACGACGGTGCCGAAGACCGTGTAGTGGAAGTGGGCGACGACGAAGTACGAGTCGGTGACATGGAAGTCCATCGGTGGTGACGCGAGGATGACGCCGGTCAGCCCGCCGAGGAGGAACGACACGAGGAAGCCGACCGCCCAGAGCATCGGCGTCTCGAAGGACAGCGACCCCTTGAGCATCGTGCCGGTCCAGTTGAAGAACTTCACTCCGGTCGGCACGGCGATCAGGAACGACAGCAGGGAGAAGAACGGCAGCAGCACCGCACCGGTGGCGAACATGTGGTGCGCCCACACGACCACGGAGAGCCCGGTGATGGCCATGGTGGCGCCGACGAGTGTGACATAGCCGAAGATCGGCTTCCGGGAGAAGACCGGGATGATCTCCGTGATGATGCCGAAGAACGGCAGAGCGATGATGTAGACCTCGGGATGGCCGAAGAACCAGAAGAGGTGCTGCCACAGCAGTGCGCCGCCGTTCCCGGCCTGGAACACCACCGATCCGAATCTGCGGTCGGACTCCAGCACCAGCAACGCCGCGGCCAGCACAGGGAAAGCGGCGAGGACCAGCACCGTGGTGAAGAGGATGTTCCAGGTGAAGATCGGCATCCGGAACATCGTCATGCCCGGCGCCCGCATCGCGATGATCGTCACCAGGAAGTTCACCGATGTGAGGATCGTGCCGAAGCCGGAGAAGGCGAGCCCCATGATCCACAGGTCGATGCCGACGCCGGGCGAGCGTTCCAGGCTGTTGAGCGGGGCGTAGGCGGTCCAGCCGAAGGCGGCGGGACCCGTGGGAACCATCAGGGAGCCGAGCACCATCAGCCCCCCGAACAGGAACAGCCAGTACGAGAACATGTTCAGCCGCGGGAACGCCACGTCCGGCGCGCCGATCTGCAAGGGCACGATCTCGTTGGCGAAGCCCGCGAAGGTCGGGGTCGCGAACAGCAGCAGCATGATCGCGCCGTGCAGGGTGAACGCCTGGTTGAACTCCTGGTTCGACATCAGCTGGAGCCCGGGGCGGGCCAGCTCGGCCCGCATCAGCATCGCCAGGAACCCGGCGGCCAGGAAGAAGCCGAACGACGTGATCAGGTAGAGATGCCCGATCTTCTTGTGGTCGGTGGTGGTGAGCCAGTCCACGAGGATCCGGCCCCGCCCGCGCGGGGGCGCCGCGGCTGCGGGTGCCCCGGCGGTGTCCGTAGCCATCGTTGCCCCCTCGCGGTCACCGTCCGGGCCTTGTTCCGGTCCTGGATCGCTCTCGGGCCGGACCCACGATGCTAGGCGCGAGGACCCTCCGGCGGGGTGGGGACACGGAACCGGGCACCCCGCGATACGCGTATGGGTGATGGCATGCTTCGTCCTGAAGTAGGGAGTGCATAAGGAATGATGAATTCACCGTGGCGCGGCAGTTGGAGAAGAGACCGCCGTGGGGGAAATTCCAGGGGCTGGGACGGTGTCCTGCGATGACTTTCCGGACGGTCTGTGAAATTCCTGAGGGGACATCTTCTTTTAAGTGCGTGAATGAACGTATCGGTATCAAACGCGTGTCGTGATCCTGTGACACAAGTGTGACCGCTGAGGTACGCGGGGAAGGAGATACATGTACAGAGGCCCGCTCCAGCGGGACTTCCGTCACAGTCCGCTGCCGCCTACGGTGAGGTCCCATGGCACCGATACCTACACCTTCCACAGAGCCCGACGACGCCCCCGACGCCTATGTCGGCCTGGACGCCGACGAGGCGGAGCGGCTCGCCCGCAGCAGGGGCTGGACGACCGTCAGATCGCTGCCGCCCGGCGCCGTCATCACCATGGAATATCTGGCGGGCCGGCTGAACTTCGAGATCTCCGACGGCACGGTCCGTCGCAGCTGGAAGGGCTGACACCACCTCAGCGGCCGTGCCGCGCACGGCGAAGGCCCCGACCGAGGTCGGGGCCTTCGCCGTGCGGCCTGCGCGCGCCGCCCCGCGCCATACGAGGCCGTGCGGTCCGTCGGCCGTCAGCCGCCCGTCACCGGGCGCGAACGCGGTGGACGGCGGCTGCCCGCCGGGGTGACCGGGTTGCTGTGCGGGGCGTGCGCGGTGTGCCCCGAACCGGTGTGACCCGAGCGCACGACCGCGTGCGGGCGGGCCTGCGTGAGCTGCGCGGTGGCCGCGGCCGCCGCGCCGGCAGCCTGCATCCGCCCGCCGCCGCTGCCGGCACCCACGGGCCTGCGAAGCGGCTCGCCGTCCTCGGCCGGGGCCCGCTGCGGGTATATGGCGGGCCATGGGCCGCCCGCGGCGACCGGAAGCGAGGGCGCCGGCAGACGACGACGCGCCAGGAGCTGATCGCGCAGCGAAAGGATGAAGGCCTCTGCCTGCCCGATCAGCGACTCGCACCAGGGCAGGGCCAGCAGGATCAGCAGTCCCGCCGCCCAGCCGAGCAGGACGTCGCTCAGCCAGTGCGTACCGAGGTAGACCGTGGTCAGTCCGACCCCCAGCGCGACCACGGCGGACAGTGCCGACAGATAGCGCCTCGCCCGCGGCGTGGTGGCCAGGTAGGCAAGGATTCCCCAGGTCACCACGGCATTGGCGGTGTGACCCGAAGGGAATATATCGCCGCCTGCGAAGAGCTCGGCGGAGCCGATCTGCGTCGCGTAGTGAGGTCCGAGCCGCCCGAGGCCGAGCTTGACCGAGCCGACCGTCGCGTTCAGCAGCAGCAGTGCGGCGCCCAGTGAGAGCAGCGGCCGAAGGGTGTGCTGCCGCCAGGAGCGCCAGCCCAGCCAGGCTGCGACCATGACGGCGGTGGGGCCGCGCTGGCCGAGCACCACGAAGTAGTCCAGAAACGCGTGCAGCTCCGGCCACTGCTGGTACGGCCGGAAGAGCATGACCTTCCAGTCGAGGGTCACCAGCCAGGACGAGACGAGCACGGCCACGACGATGGCGAGATAGAACGCCAACGTCCCGCCGAAGAGTGCGAGACGGGTGCGGCTCATCCGCGGGATCTCTATCTTCGGCGGTTCCGGCTCCCGGTCCAGACGGGCAAAGATGTCGGTACGCACCCAATCGACGTTACAGCGAGTGAGTGTCGGGCCAGGCCGATCCAGGCTCTTCGTGATGACGATGTGATGTGGAACGCGTCTCACCCGGACATTCTTTCGCGGCCGGCCGCGAAAACGGAAGCGACCTGGCGCCCAATTGCCGGGCAGCGTTCTTCGTAAGTGCGTTTGTGTGCGAGAAAAACAGTTCACGTGATTGGCGACGGGAATTCCGGGGCCGTTCGGAGCGCACCGGGTACCCCACCGGCGGGGCGCGGGGCGTGGCGCACGCCACACCCCGCGCCCCGGCGAGGTGAGAGGTGTGCCACGTGACACCGGTCCCGACTCGCGTACGCTGGCTGATCACTCGCCCGTCGATGCCGGGCCGCCCGCCGGGCCCCGCCCAAGCAGGCCCACCGACGCGAGAGACTCATCGGGAGGTACGTAGATGTTCGGGAGGACCACGGCCGCAGCACGCACGCGTGCCGCCGGCGGCGGTGCCAACCGCTGGGTCGTCCTTCTCGTGCTCTGCGTCAGCCTGCTCCTGGTCGCGCTCGACGCGACCGTCCTCCACGTCGCCGTGCCCGCCGTCACCGAGGACCTCCGCCCGAGCAGCGTCGAGCTCCTGTGGATCGTCGACGCGTACCCGCTGGTGTGTGCCTCGCTGCTGATCCTCTTCGGCACCCTGGGCGACCGCGTCGGGCGCCGCCGGATCCTGCTGCTCGGCTACGCGCTCTTCGGCGTGGCCTCCGCCGTCGCGGCACTGGCCACCACCGCCGAGGTGCTCATCGCGGCCCGCGCCCTGCTCGGCGTCGGTGGCGCGATGATCATGCCTGCGACGCTCTCGATCCTCCGCGCGGTCTTCCCGGACCGGCGTGAGCGGGCCACCGCCATCGGTATCTGGACCGCGGTCGCCGCTGTGGGCGCCGCCACGGGACCGGTGCTCGGCGGCTTCCTGGTCCAGCATTTCTGGTGGGGCTCGGTCTTCCTCGTCAACATCCCGCTGATGGTCCTGATGCTGCCGGTCGGCCGCTGGCTGCTCCCTGAGTCCAGGGGCAGCGGCGACGGGCCCTGGGACGTCATCGGCGCGCTGACGGCCGCGGCCGGTGTGCTCGGTGTGGTGCTCGGTGTGAAGCGCCTGGGAGTGGGCCACGGCCTGCTGGACATCCGCACCGTCGGCCCGCTGGTCGCCGGAGCGCTGCTGCTGACCCTGTTCGTACGCCGCCAGAAGCGCCGTGAGCACCCCCTCATCGACATACGGATGTTCGCCAGGGCGGCCTTCTCCACCTCGGTCGGCTGCATCGTGCTCGCCATGCTGGCGCTGGTCGGCCTGGAGCTGATCGCCGTCCAGTACCTCCAGCTGGTGCTCGAGCTGAGTCCGCTGGAGACGGGACTGCGGCTGCTGCCGCTCACCTTCGCCGCGATGGCCGCGGGCGCGACCGGCTCGTTCACGCTGCGCCGCATCGGACCGCGCCGGATGGTCGGCTGGGGCTTTGTCCTCACCGCGGCCGCCGTGCTGCTGCTGACGCTGATGGGGCACCACGACCGGCCGCTGCTGCTGACCGTGGGATTCGTCCTGCTCGGCTTCGGGCTGCAGACCACGCTCTTCGGCGCGTACGAGTCGATGCTCAGCGAGGCTCCCGCCGCGCAGGCGGGCGGGGCCGCCGCCATAGGCGAGACCTCGTACCAGCTGGGCGCAGGGATGGGTATCGCGCTGCTCGGCAGTGTCATGAACGCCGCGTACGCACCCGGGCTGACCGATGCGTCCGGTGTCCCGGGCGCCGCTCGCACGGCAGCGGCCAACTCGCTCGGCGAGGCCTACAAGGTGGCGGACGCGCTCGGCGGCCCGGCCGGGGACGCGCTGCGGATCGCCGCGCGGTCCTCCTTCGTCCACGGACTGCACGTCACGCTGGTGGTGAGCGCCGGTCTGCTGCTGCTCGGGGCGCTGGCGGCGCTGCGACTGCCGAAGGTGATGGAGTGCCCGTCGGCGTCGGCCGAACTGCCCGAGCAGCAGGGGCACCAGGCCACAGAGGCGCCTGGGCGGACGGCACGCGAAGCGCAGGAGCATCTGACCGTGCCGGCACGGCGCGCTCCGGCCGGGGCGGCGGGTGCCGCCGGCTCTGGACGGACGGCACACTGAGCCGTAACGTCGGCGCCGACCATTAACTAACACTGCTAGGTTTTGAACTCAGCGCCGTCTCAGCGCCGTGTAGCCGCCGGAGGCACCCATGTCCGCACCCTCGAAGCTGCCGCCCTTCGATCCCGCCGACCCGCTCGGCATCGACGACCTCCTGGAGCCCGAGGACCTCGCGATCCGGGACACGGTCCGCACCTGGGCGGCCGACCGGGTGCTGCCGCACATCGCCGACTGGTACGAGCGCGGTGAACTCCCCGGCATCCGTGAGCTCGCCCGCGAACTCGGCTCGATCGGCGCGCTCGGCATGTCACTGACCGGCTACGGCTGCGCGGGCGCCACCGCCGTGCAGTACGGACTGGCCTGTCTGGAGCTGGAGGCCGCCGACTCCGGTATCCGCTCCCTCGTCTCCGTCCAGGGCTCGCTCGCGATGTACGCGATCTGGAAGTACGGCTCCGAGGAGCAGAAGCAGCGCTGGCTGCCCGGCATGGCCGCCGGCGAGATCATCGGCTGCTTCGGCCTGACCGAGCCGGACCATGGCTCCGATCCGGCCGGAATGCGTACGTACGCCAAGCGCGACGGCACCGACTGGGTGCTGACGGGCCGCAAGATGTGGATCACCAACGGCTCCGTCGCCGGGGTGGCCGTCGTCTGGGCGGGGACCGAGGACGGCATTCGCGGCTTTGTCGTCCCGGCCGACAGCCCTGGCCTTTCCGCCCCCGAGATCAAGCACAAGTGGTCCCTGCGGGCGTCCGTGACGAGCGAACTCGTCCTCGACGAGGTCCGGCTGCCCGCCGATGCCGTACTCCCCGAGGTCACCGGGCTGAAGGGCCCGCTCAGCTGTCTGTCGCACGCGCGCTACGGCATCGTCTGGGGCTCGATGGGCGCGGCCCGCTCCAGCTTCGAGGCGGCGCTCGACTACGCGAAGACGCGTGAGCAGTTCGGCAAGCCCATCGGCGGCTTCCAGCTCACCCAGGCCAAGCTCGCGGACATGGCGCTCGAACTCCACAAGGGGATCCTGCTCGCCCATCATCTCGGGCGACGGATGGACGCCGGGACGCTCCGGCCCGAACAGGTCAGCTTCGGAAAGCTGAACAACGTACGTGAGGCGATCGAGATCTGCCGCACCTCGCGCACCATCCTCGGCGCCAACGGGATCTCGCTCGAATACCCCGTGATGCGGCATGCCACCAACCTCGAGTCGGTGCTCACCTACGAAGGCACCGTCGAGATGCACCAGCTCGTGCTGGGCAAGGCTCTCACCGGTCTGGATGCCTTCAGGTAGACCGGCGAGCGCCCTGCGCGGACCCGACCGCTGTGTGTTCCGGGGGGCGACCCCCGGACCCCCGGCCGTGGGGTGCCCCGGCCTCGGCTCTGGTTGCTGTGCCTTCCGGGGGGCGACCCCCGGACCCCCGGCCCCGGACCACCCGCCCTCAGCTCTGGTTGAAGAAGCCGTCGCCGGCCTGGCCCGTGGACTCCCCGTTGACGATCTCCGTGTCGGCGGGGGTCAGCAGGAAGACGCGGGTCGCCACACGCTCGATCGAGCCGCGCAGGCCGAAGGTCAGCCCGGCCGCGAAGTCCACGACGCGCTTGGCGTCGGCGGGCTCCATCGACGTGAGGTTGACGATGACGGGGACGCCTTCCCGGAAGAGCTCCCCGATACCCCGCGCATCACGGAAGCTGTCCGGGGAGATGGTGGCGATCCGGCGGCCCTGCTCCTCGGCCGACTCGGAGGCCACCCGTACCCGCGGGTCGGTCACCCACTGGTCGGCCGCTCCCGTACCCTCGGCGTACTCGTCGTCGTAGTAGCGCTCGTCGTTGTCCTCGACGAGTCCCAGCCATGCACTCGCCTTGCGCACCGATGCCATGGACGCCTCCTTTCACCGCGGTCACTTGTGGTTCCGCATGCCCTATGGTCGTCCATCATGCGGATCGCGCGCCAAGTGGATAGTCACCGCACAGGTGTTTCGTGACGGTACTGGTGCAGAAGATGTGGCGATTCGTCAAGATTCTTGCAGCGTAGGGGCCCTGAGTGCCTCTCAGAGGCCTCATATCGAAGCAATATATGAAAGTCGTGCCGGACGGGTGACGTCCGGCGCGTACGGGCTAACGCACCGGCCGGTACGATGCGGGCCGCGCACTGCAACGACTCTTCGGGGGAACGTCGTGTTCGGAATGGTCAGGCCCTGTACCCACCGGCTCACCGACGGGCTCAAGACGGAGTGGATGGCCCATCTCTGCGGGCTCTGCCTGGCACTTCGGTCGGACCACGGTCAGTTCGCCAGGGTCGTCACCAACTACGACGGGCTCATCGTCTCGGTCCTGACGGAGGCTCAGGCCGAGCGCACGGAAGATTCACGGCGCACGGCCGGGCCCTGTCCGCTGCGTGCCATGCGCACCGCACCCGTCGCGCGTGGCGAGGGCGCCAGGCTGGCAGCCGCCGTCTCGCTGGTACTGGCGTCGGCGAAGGTACGGGACCACGTCGCCGACCGGGACGGGGTGTTGGCCCGCAGGCCGGTGGCCGCGGCTGCCCGCAAGGTCGCCCTCGGCTGGGACAGGGCGGGCGCACGGACCGGACGTGAGCTGGGCTTCGACACGGCCGTGCTGGTCGACGCCGTGGACCGTCAGACCGGGATCGAGGCGGTGGCCGGCGCCGGCACCCCGCTGCTGACGGTGACCGAACCCACGGAGACGGCGACCGCGGCCGCCTTCGCGCACACCGCCGTGCTGGCCGGCCGCCCGCGGAACATGGCCCCGCTCGCCGAGGCGGGCCGGCTCTTCGGCCGGCTCGCGCATCTGCTGGATGCCGTGGAGGACAGGGAAGCTGACGCAGCGTCGGGTGCGTGGAACCCGCTGACCGCGACCGGCACCTCGCTGCGGGAAGCGCGGCGGCTGGCGGACGACGCGGTGCACGGGGTCAGGCTCGCGTTGCGCGACGCGGAGTTCGTCGACGACAGGCTGCTGCATGTGCTGCTCGCGCACGAGCTGCGACAGTCGGTGGACCGCGCCTTCGGCACGACGACCTGTTCGCACCAGGGGCACGGACAGCAGCCGCCCCACGGCAACCCGTACGGAGGCGCCGGTGCCCCGGGCCCGTACGGGTCCGCCAACCCGTACGGAGGCGGCCAGGGCATGCCCGGAGGCGGCGTCCCGGGCGGTCCGGGAGGGCCCGGCGGGCTGCCGCCCGGGTTCGGCGGAGGCGATCCGCACAGGCCGAAGCCGCGCGGCTTCTGGGCGGGCTGCGCGGCCTTCACCGGCCTGTTCTGCACCTGCAGGATCTGCTGCGCGGAAGAGTACGAGGGTCCATGGTCACGCAAGAAGCGGGAAGGCTGCTGCCACAAGTGTGACGGTGACTGCTGCCCGGGCTGCGACTGCTGCTGCCCCTGTGACGGCTGCTGAGACCCGCCGATGTGGCGTCAAGCGTGCGGTCGGTCGATTCACGAGCAGGAGTGAACGTCGTACGTGCCCTTCGTGTCACCCCGACGGTGCGCTTCCGCACGTCGAACCCGACGCCCGGAACGTCGAGTTCCGGCCGTCCCTCGTAAGCGAAGGGAAGGGACGCGCAACGTGGTGCCGGCAGCGCCCGGCGGATGAGGGCCCACGGCCGACCGAACCCGCTGACCAGTCCGGTCGGGTTGACGGTGCACCGCACCCCTCCCTCTGCGGCCCGGGTTCCCGTCTTCTCGTGCACGCTGCGCCACCACGGGGCGTATTGCGTCGCGAAGTCCTCTGTGCGGTGCGGGACTTCGCGCCCCGCCTTCCGTGAAGCGCGGGCCCGTTCGGCTTCGGGGCCATGCCGTAGGACCCGCGCGCCGGACGCCGCGGTGGACCTCGACGCCTACGGTGGGCCGGGCATCGTCCCGGCCGTGGGTGCGTCGACGGGTGAGGGGGAACCGGCCCGCCCGCTGTTCCGTCCTATGTGCAGGACACGTACTTCGGCGGCTTCTGCTCCGACCGGTGAGGCCACCGGCCGGGGCATCGAGGCATGCAGCGGCGCGGGCGGCCGAAAGGAGCCCTTGCGCGGGTGGTTGACGCCGCTGATACTCCCGAGCAGCGCTTGTCAGGAGCACGGCGAGTCCGGAACCCGGACCATCCCCGGCCTGCTGACTGCGCCTCACGGGCCCGTTCACCCCCACGGTCGGGCCCCCGGATTCCCCTCGGGAGGAACGAGAAGTGAGGATCAAGCGCACCATCCCCAACAGCGGCGCGGCGAGACGAACCCGTCTGCTCGCCGTCACCACCGGCCTCGTGGCAGCCGCAGCTCTGGCCGTCCCCACCGCCAGCGCCGACCAGGCACCCCGACAGTTCAGCGCGACGCAGCTCTCCGCCGCGAGCGACGCCGTGCTCGACGCCGATGTGGCCGGTACCGCCTGGTACATCGACAAAGCGACCAACAACCTTGTCGTCACCGCCGACTCCACCGTCTCGAAGGCCGAGATGGCCCAGATCAAGCAGGAGGCCGGAGCCAACGCCGGCGCTCTCCGCATCGAGCGCACGCCGGGCAAGCTCTCCAAGCTGATCTCGGGTGGCGACGCCGTCTACGCCACCAGCTGGCGCTGCTCCCTCGGCTTCAACGTCCGTAACAGCGCGGGTACGTCGTACTTCCTGACCGCCGGTCACTGCACCGACGGCGCGGGCACCTGGTACGCCAACTCCGCCCGTACCACGGTCCTCGGCCCGACGGCCGGCTCCAGCTTCCCGGGCAACGACTACGGCATCGTCCGCTACACCAACACCTCGATCGCCAAGCCGGGCACCGTCGGAAGTGTCGACATCACCAGCGCGGCCAACGCCACCGTCGGTATGTCCGTCACCCGCCGGGGCTCCACCACCGGCACCCACAGCGGTACCGTCACCGGTCTCAACGCCACGGTCAACTACGGCGGCGGTGACATCGTCTACGGCATGATCCGCACGAACGTATGTGCCGAGCCGGGCGACAGCGGCGGTCCCCTCTACTCCGGCAGCCGGGCCGTCGGCCTGACCTCCGGCGGCAGCGGCAACTGCAGCAGCGGCGGTACGACCTTCTTCCAGCCGGTCACCGAAGCCCTCAGCGCGTACGGCGTCAGCGTCTACTGATCCCACGCGCCCCAGGGCGTCCTCGCACAACAGCAGCACACCGAGTCGAGCCCCCGTCCGGGAACGAGGACGGGGGCTCGGCCTCTTGCGTGGATTTGAGAGGATGTCAGAACGGTCGGGCACCGAGACGCCAGGGGGGTTGCGGTCTGTGAAGCGCATCGGAGTGACCGGCCACAGGAACATTCCCGCCGGGGCCGTCGCCCACGTCAGCGCCGTGATGCGGACGCTGCTCAGCAGCCACCGGGGATCCCTGGAGGCGCTGTCGAGTCTCGCGGCGGGGGCCGACCAGATGTTCGCGGACATCGCCCTGGAGTGCGGTGCCGAACTCACCGTGGTCATCCCCAGCGGCGACTATGAGGACGGTTTCGACCATCCGGACGAACTCGCCCGCTTCCGCAACCTCCGGGCACGGGCCACCCAGGAGATCCGCATGGCCTTCGACCACTCGACGGACGAGGCGTACTACGCCGCGGGTGCCTACATCGCCGACAACTGCGACCGGCTGCTCGCGGTCTGGGACGGGCTCCCCGCCCGTGGCCTCGGCGGCACCGGTGACATCGTGCGGTACGCGCGCGAGGCCGGCAAACCCGTCACCGTCATCTGGCGGGCCGGCGTCGAACGTGCCTGACGCCTCCCGCCCCGCCCTTCGAGCGTGGGATTCCGCCCGGGGCCGACGACTGTCGACAGCACTCAACTCCGGTGCCGCACGAGCCAGTCGGTGTGCTGGGGCGACACGATCCGCTCGGTCTCGTACACGGCGGACGGCCACTGCTGCTCGGTCACCGAGGTCTCCATGGCGATATGGATCGCCGCCAGGTCCTCCTCCACGAGCGAGTGGGCGGCGATCAGCGGCTGGTGCCTGCGGATCTCGCTCCAGGCCAGGCACGCCGCGGCGGCTGCCGACAGCAGTCCGGCCGGCTCCGCCGACCCGGTCACCGAGAAGGTGCGCAGGACCCCGAGGAACAGGGCGAGCATTGTGAGCAGACCGATCGTCAACTGCCAGAGCGTGGTCGCCCGGCGCGAGATCTCCGCACGCCGGTGGTACCAGTTGCGCTGTTCGATCAGCCTGTCCCGGACATAGGTCTCCTTGCGTACACTGAAGACCTTCTCCCGCAGCAACCGCATCGGTGTGGTGATGAGCTCGGAGCCTGCCGAACTCTCCCCGTGCTCCCTCGGATCGACCCAGCCCACCTTCCGCAGCTCCTGCAGCCCCTCCTCCAGCCGCGTGGTGAAAAGCCGGTCGGGATCAGGGGAGTCGGAGTCGAAGGGTGCGCCATGGACGGCGTACCGCCAGCACATGGATCGTATGAACTCGGCTGCGGATCGGTTGAGTTGCCAATGCGACTTTGCTCGATGGCGGGATCCGCGGAAGCTGACGACGAGCACCCCGGCGTAGGCCGACGCGCTGAGGGCGCCCATGAGTTGGAAGGAGTCACCGATCGAACCGCGCCACGGCAGCGCGGCGAGGGCGGCGCCCAGGACCAGGAGGAGCAACTGCAGCCGGGTGCCGTTGATCGCCTCCCGCTGGCGCGAGATGGCCGTCTCGTCGGTGCGGTGAAAGAGAACCGGCAGATCAGCGTTTCGGAAGACCATGCTTTGCAGATGTCCGGGAACCCCGGTCATGTGCACCCCCCTCTGCGGATTTGGCTTCACTCGTTCGATGGAATGGCTTGTTCCGTTCGGGGTGGGGAATACTCGCGCAACGCTTTTGTTTCAGCTCAACGTGCCGAGTTGCTGTGGGTGGCCATGAGAGTAAAGTCGTGCCGCCGACACTGCAACGGTGCGGTACCCCTGTTCGCACAAGATGACCTAGGACGGCCGTCGTGACCTTCCAGACCTCAGCCACCTTCGCCGCCGCGAAGAAGAATCGTGTGCCTGTCACCGAGATCGACGTGCGCGGCGCCGATGCCGCCAGGAAGCTGGGTCGCGTGCGTCCCGCTGCCGTCGACCGCACCCTGCGGGGGTCGAGTTTCAACTCGGCTCTCTAGTCTGGTCCTCAGGCCGCAGGGCCTGACCCTAGACTGGTGGAATGACAGGACCCCTGGTCCCATTCCGTGAGATCGTGCTGAAGGTCCACAGCAGGTGCGATCTCGCATGCGACCATTGCTATATCTACGAACACGCAGATCAGAGCTGGCGCACACGCCCTAAGACAATCTCTGACGAGGCGATTATCTCGACAGCTCGGCGACTGGCCGAGCATACAAGGAACCATGCACTGCCCTCCGTGTCAGTGATCCTGCACGGAGGGGAGCCATTGCTGGCGGGTCCGGCCCGCTTACGGCGTATCTGCGAGGAGCTGACGGCCGCCCTCGACGGCGTCGCCGCGCTCGACCTGCGCATTCATACCAACGGCTTGCAGCTCAGCCCCCGCTATCTCGACCTCTTCGACGAGTTCGGCGTCAAGGTCGGCATCTCTCTGGACGGGGACAAGGCGGCGAACGACCGCCACCGCCGCTTCGCGGACGGCCGCAGCAGCCACCCCCTCGTCCTGCGGGCCGTGGAACTGCTGCACCAGGACCGCTACCGCCACCTCGACCTCGGTCTGCTCTGCACCATCGACGTGCAGAACGACCCCGTCGCCGTTCATGACGCGCTGATGGAACTCGACCCTCCGCGCATCGACTTCCTGCTGCCGCACGCCACCTGGGACGATCCGCCCCCGAGGCCCGACGGTTCGCCCACCGCCTACGCCGACTGGCTCCTCACCGTCTTCGACCGCTGGGACCGCCAGGGCCGGCCGGTTCCCGTACGGCTCTTCGAATCGGTCCTGTCCACGCTCGCCGGGGGCCCCAGCCTCACCGAGTCGCTCGGCCTGGCTCCCACCGACCTCGTCGTCGTGGAGACCGACGGCACACTGGAGCAGGTCGACTCGCTGAAGAGCGCCTACGAGGGCGCCGCGGCGACCGGATTCGACGTCTTCGCCCACTCCTTCGACGAGGTCGCGGCCCATCCCGGCGTCCGCGCCCGCCAGCTCGGCCTGGCCGGAGTCAGCGAGACCTGCCGACGGTGCCCTGTCGTACGTTCGTGCGGTGGCGGCCTCTACACCCACCGCTACCGCACCGGCACGGACTTCGACAACACGTCCGTGTACTGCGCGGACCTGGAGGCGCTCGTCCGCGGTGTCGAACGGCGTACCGCCCGTGCCTCCGTGTCTCCCGCGGTCACGGACGACGCGGCGCTGGGCACCGAACAGCACGAGCTGACCTGGCTGCTGCTCGCCGGACTCCATGACGAGCTGGCCGGGCGAGGCGGCGAGGCGTGGGCCCGCGCCTGGGAGCTCACGGGAGCCGTGGAGCGCTCCGACGGGTTCGACGACGTGCTGGCCCATCCGTACACACGCAGCTGGCTGCACGAGACCCTGGACGCCCTGCAGGAGGACCGGCCCGGTGCCGCCGCGACACCGGCCGCCCGGCTGTCCGCGTCGGTCGCCGCCGCCGCCGTGCGGGGCGGATCCGATCTGCACGTCCACGTCCCGTACGAGAACGGTGCCCTGCTGCTGCCGACCCTCGGTGAACTCCGGTTCGGCGGTGCCGGGGAGCGCGGGATCGCGGAGGTGCGGCCCGTCGAGAAGGGCTTCCTGGTACGGGCCCACGGCGTAGAGCGGCGTATCACCCCGCTGGACGAGCCGAGCGCCGACTGGCTGCCGGTACGCCGGCTCGGCCGGGACGGGGCGCCGGACCTCGCGATCGACGACCTCGACCCGTACCGGGACTGCTTCGGCCTACCGGTCCTGGCGCGGCTCGGTCTCGACGAGGCCGCCGACTGGACCGGTCGGCTCGCGGGCGCCTGGAGCCTGCTCCGTGAGCGGGCGCCGGAGCAGGCCGGGTCCGCCG
Source organism: Streptomyces sp. NPDC057445 (assembly GCF_042802855.1). NCBI lineage: Bacteria > Bacillati > Actinomycetota > Actinomycetes > Kitasatosporales > Streptomycetaceae > Streptomyces > Streptomyces sp. NPDC057445. Next base: position 60,569 of record NZ_JBHVDH010000011.1, read on the forward strand.
CGGGATCGCTGTCCACGCTGACCCCGCTGGCGGGACGCGCCGGGCCCGCGGTCGGGCGGCACGGCCTCGGCGCCCTCGGACTGCCCCTGCACGGAGACTCCCGGGAGCTGGCGCTCGCACTGCTGCGGGGCCGGCGCAGGGCCCGGCTGCGTGCCCTGCTGGAGGTCACCGACCTCTATGCCGAGGACGGCTGGTGGACCCACCCCGCCCCCTGGACGGACGCACCTGTTCCCGTGTCGGAGCTGCTGGCGGGGGCGTACGAACGGGCAGGGCTCGCGGCATTCGAGAAGGGCAGCGCCGAGCAGGCACTGCGGGCGCTGGAGACGCTGGAGCGTGCGGCTGAACTGACGGTCAGCGGCAAGCGTCTGCTGGCCCGGCTGGGGGAAGAGGCGGATCGTGACCGATGCCGTGGCTGACCGGGACGGGCTCGCGCGCGGCCTCACGGAGCTCGGGTTGTCGGCAGGGGACGTGGTGCTCGTCCACGCCTCGCTCGGCGGCACGGGTCTTGACGCCGCGGTGCTGCGCGACGCGCTGCTGACGGCGGTGGGCCCGGACGGGACGCTGGTCGTCCCCGCGTTCACCACGGAGAACTCGGACACATCCACCGCCCACATGCGTCAGGTGTCCGGTATGACACCCACACAGGCGGCGGCCTTCCGGGCCACGATGCCGGCCTTCGATCCTGCCACGACACCCTGTTCCGGTATGGGCCGATTGGCCGAGTCCGTTCGGACCGCTCGTGGCGCGGTACGCAGCACGCATCCCCAGGTCTCCTTCGCCGGGCTGGGACGAAGGGCCGGGGAACTGCTCTCCTCGCATCCACTCGAGTCCCATTTCGGTGAGACGTCCCCGCTGGCCGCTCTGTACCGGGCGCGGGCCCGCGTATTGATGATCAATGTGGGATTTTCCGTCTGCACCGCCTTCCATCTGGCCGAATACCGAACGGGCTCCCCGCCGCGCAGCTATCGCTGTGTGGTGCATGGGGCGAACGGTGCGGAATGGACGGAGTACAAGGACGTTTCACTGGACGACAGCGATTTCGCGGCCATCGGGGAAGCGTTCGAAGGAAATCGGGAACAGAAGGGACAACTGGGAGGAACGACTGCGAGATTGTTTTCGATCAGGGATGCCGTGGACCACGCCGTGACGTGGATGACCGAAAACCGGCCCCAGATTGACCGACGGTGAGGGGATGGAGCACGGTCTGTTCCGGAATGATTAATTCGCTCGCACTCCCTCAGTCGTGAGTGCGAGTGTTCACACAGGACCAGGACGGGGGTCGTGTGCACGCGTCATCGCAGCAGCGAGCGGCGGATCATCGGCCGTACTTCTTCTTGAGCTATGCGCACACGCCGAGGTACGGAGCCGGGGGCCCCGACCCCGATATGTGGGTCGAACGGTTATTCCGCGATTTGTGCGGCCACGTGATGGCCATGACCGATCTGCCGGCCGGTGCCCCGGCCGGATTCATGGACCGGGAGATACGCTCGGGGGAGGGCTGGTCGGAGCGGCTCGGCGAGGTACTCGCCACCTGCCGTGTCTTCGTACCGTTGTTCTCGCCCCGCTACTTCGCCAGTGAGATGTGCGGCAAGGAGTGGTACGCGTTCGCCCAGCGGGCCATCTACCACCAGGCCAAGAGCAACCGGCCGGCCGAGGCCATCGTGCCCGCGCTGTGGGTGCCGATGCCCCCGGAGCAACTCCCGGGCCCGGCCGAGCGGTTACAGTTCAACCACCGCGCCTTCGGGGACCGCTACGTCACCGACGGCCTCTACGGGCTCATCAAACTCCGGATATTCGCCGAGGAGTACGAGCGCGCGGTCTACGAACTGGCCAAACGCATCGTCAGTGTCGCCGACACCGCCGGAGTCGGCCCCAGCCGGCCACTCGACTACCGGCAGGCACCCAGCGCCTTCGGCCCGCCGAGCGCGGCCGGGCCACGCAGCAGCGGGCCCCGCCCCATCCGGGTCACCGTCGCCGCCCCCACCCGGCACGATCTGCCCGAGGGCCGCGACCCCGTGTACTACGGCGAGATGTCGCAGGACTGGAATCCGTACCATCCGGACTCCGCCCGACCGCTCGGATATGTCGCACAGGACCTGGTCCGCTCACTCAACTACCAGGCCACGATCTCCTCCTTCGACCACGACGCGGCACCCCTCGACGCCAAACAGCCCCCGGTCCAGCCCGAGTTGCTGCTCATCGACCGCTGGGCCCTGGAGGACGAGGAGAGACGCGAAAGGCTCGCCGCCTTCGACGCCGAGCACCGTCCCTGGGTCAGCGTCGTCGTCCCCTGGAACCGCGACGACCACCAGAGCCGCGCAGCCGACAGCGAACTCACCGCGAAACTGGAGGCGACCCTGCCCACGAAGCTCAGCCAGGGGCGTGCCGCCTCGCGGGCCGCGGCCCGCGGCGTACCCAGCATGGAAGCCTTCGGTCAGATCCTTCCCCAGGTGGTCGAAGCGGCCGCTCAGCAGTACCTGAGACACGCGCAGGTCTATCCACCCGCCGGAGGCAGTCACACCGAACGCCCCCGGCTGCGCGGCCCCATGGCCGCCGAGTACGCCACCACGCACTTCATCCACGACATGCTCGACCAGGCGCCCGATGCGGAGGACACGGATGACAGCCAGTCGTGACGGACGCATCGTCACCTTCTATTCGTACAAGGGAGGTACCGGCCGGACGATGGCCATGGCCAACACGGCCTGGATACTCGCCGCGAACGGCAGGCGGGTCCTCGCCGTCGACTGGGACCTCGAGGCCCCCGGCCTGCACAAGTTCTTCCACCCCTTCCTCGACCCCTCCACCCTCGGCGCCACCACCGGTGTCATCGACCTGATCACCGAGTACGCCTGGGCCGCGACCAGCCCCGTGCAGCGCCCCGACGACTGGCACCGCGACTACGCCCGCATCCAGCCGCACGCCGTCTCCCTCACACCCGAGAGCCTGGGCTGGGAGTTCCCCGAGGGAGGCACCCTCGACTTCGTCTCCGCGGGCAAGCAGAACCGCGAGTACTCGGCGACCGTCTCCACCTTCGACTGGGACAACTTCTACGACCGCCTCGGCGGCGGGCACTTCTTCGACGCCCTGCGCGACGACATGAAGGCCAACTACGACTACGTCCTCATCGACAGCCGCACCGGCCTCAGCGACATCGCCGACATCTGCACCGTCCATCTGCCCGACGTCCTCGTCGACTGCTTCACCCTCAGCGACCAGTCCATCGACGGCGCGGCGGCGGTCGCCCGCCAGATCGACGAACGCTACGGAGGCCGCGGCATCCGGATCTTCCCCGTGCCGATGCGCATCGACGAGGGAGAGAAGGAGAAGGCCGACGCCGGACGGGCCCTCGCCCGGCTGAAGTTCGACCGCTTCCCGACCGGACTCGCGGGCGACGAACTCACCTCCTACTGGGGCGCGGTGGAGATTCCGTACCGCCCCTACTACGCCTATGAGGAGACCCTGGCCACCTTCGGCGACGAGGCCGGGCTCACCAACTCCCTGCTCTCCGCCTTCGAACGGCTCACCGCCGTCATCACCGACGGCGCGATCACCTCCATGCCCGCGGTCGGCGAGGAGGTCAGGCTGCGGATCAGGGACGCCTTCACCCGACGCCGTCCCGCCCTGCCCGCCGACCTCTTCCTCAGCTATGTCGCAGAGAACCGGATGTGGGCCGACTGGATCGAGTCCGTGCTCACCCGGGCCGGCTTCCGCGTCGTCCCGCGCGACGTCTCCGCCGAACCTCCCCAGGACGGCACCGCCACGACGGCAGCCGAGACCGCCGCGCGCACCGTGGTCCTGCTCTCCAGCGCCTATCTCAAGTCCGCCCGGGCGGTGGAGGTGTGGGAGCGCGCCGCGTCGGAGGACCCGGGCGGCGGCAGGCGTCATCTCCTGCCGCTGCGCGTCGGCGACGTGCGTCTCACCACGCCGTACATCGACCGCAATCCCGTCGATCTCTTCCGCCTCGACGAGGTGCACGCCACCACCGCGCTGCTGCGCGCCCTTGACCGTCCGGTGCAACTGGCCGACGGCGTCTCGCCCGGGCCGCGTTTCCCGGGCACCGTTCCCAAGATCTGGAACGCACCGCCCCGCAACCCCGGGTTCACGGGCCGCTCCGTCGTCCTGGAGCGGATGCGCGACCAGCTCGGCGGCGGCATGGCCGTCGTCCTTCCGCAGCCCCAGACGCTGTACGGACTCGGCGGCGTCGGCAAGACCCAGGTGGCGCTGGAGTACGTGCACCGCTTCATGGCCGACTACGACCTGGTGTGGTGGATCTCCTCCGAGCAGATGGACGACGTCGTCGCGGGGCTCGCCGAACTCGCCATCCGGCTCGGCGCGCAGGGCGGCGAGGACATGGCGGCCGCATCCCAGGAAGCGATCGATCTGCTGCGCCGCGGAGTGCCCACCTCGCGCTGGCTGCTGGTCTTCGACAACGCCGACGACCCCGAGCAGCTCAAGCGGTTCTTCCCGACCGGCGGGCACATCCTGGTCACCTCCAGGAACCAGACGTGGTCCCAGTACGGTGACGCGCTGCCCGTGGACGTCTTCCTCCGCGAGGAGTCCGTCGAGCACCTGCAGCGCCGCGCCCCGGGACTGACCATGCAGGACGCCGACCAGGTCGCCAGCGCCGTCGGTGACCTGCCGCTCGCCGTCGAGCAGGCCGCGGCGTGGATCGCAGAGACCGCCACACCCGTCGCCGCGTATCTGGAGCAGCTCGCCCAGCAGGCCCCGAGTGTCCTCGCGCTCAACCAGCCCGCCGGCTATCCCGAGCCGGTCGCCGCGACCTGGAACGTCTCCATCGAACGGCTCAAGGAACGCTCACCCGCCGCCGTGCGGCTGCTCCAGCTCTGCGCCTTCTTCGCGCCGGAGCCGATCTCCGCGAACCTCCTCTACAGCAAGGAGATGATCGAGGCCCTCAAGCCGTACGATGCGTCCCTCCAGGAGAAGCTCGTACTCGGCCGGGTCATCCGGGAGATCGGGCGGTTCGCCCTCGCCAAGGTCGACCAGGTCTCCAACTCCATCCAGGTGCACCGGCTGGTGCAGGCCGTCATCCGCGCGCAGCTCAGCGAAGAGGAGCAGATGGACGCGCGGCATGCCGTCCACCGGATCCTCGCCGGGGCACGCCCCGACGACGACGAGCCGATCGACAACCCCGAGACCTGGCCGCGGTTCAACACCATCTGGCCGCACCTCGGCACCTCAGAGGCCCGCTTCTGCAAGGAGCCGGAGACCCGCCGGCTGCTCATCGACCGGGTGCGCTATCTGTGGAAGCGCGGCGACTGGCAGACCGCGGGGGCGCTCGCCGAGGAACTGCGGGACGTCTGGCGCGACATGCTCGGAAACGACGACCTCCAGTATCTGTATCTGCGCTTCCACCTCTCCAACATCCTGCGCTCCCAGGGGCGTTACGTGGAGGCGCGGGAGCTGGACGAGGTGACCCTGGAGCGGCAGCAGGCCGTGCTCGGCCCCTCCCACCCGCACACGTACATGACCACCAGCGGTCTCGCGATGGACCTCGGTACGCTCGGCCAGTACGGCAAGGCGATGGAACTGGCCACCGAGGCCCACGAGGGCTTCAGCCAGATCTTCCACGAGTCCCACCCGCGCACCCTGGCCGCCGCCAACAACCTCGCGCTGAACCTGCGGATGGTCGGCCAGTACGCACGCGCCCGGGAGATCGACCAGGACGTCTTCGACCGGCGCACCGAGGTCCTCGGGCCCGAGCATCCGTACACGCTCTCCTCGGCCACCTCGCTCGCGCGCGACCTGCGTGAGGTGGGCCGCTACGAGGACTCGGTGGCGCTGCTGGCGCGCACGTACGACAGCTACAAGGAGACGCTCGGCCGGGCCTTCCCCGGTACGCTCGCGGCGGCCAAGAGCCTCGCGGTGTCGCTGCGCAGGGCCGGCAGGCTGGAGGACGCCCGCCGGCTCACCACGGCCACCCGCAACCGCTACCGCGCCAAGTACACCTATGCGCACCCCGATTCGCTGGCCTGTGATCTGAACCTCGCGGCGGACCTGTTCGCGGCCGGGGAACCGGTCGCGGCCAGGGATCTGGCCCAGGAGGTCGTCGACCAGTACATGGAGGTGCCGGGCGAGAAGCACCCGTACACCCTCGCCGCGATCAACAACCTCGGCATCTACCACTGGGGCTGCGGTGCACCCGAACTCGCCGAGGAGGTACTCCAGCCCACGATCAGGAGGATGACGGACGTCCTCGGCAGCGCCCATCCGCACACCGTTTTCTGCACCGTCAATCTCGCCAACGCCCGTGCGGACATGGGAGAGCTGGAAGCGGCGCTGGAGACCGAGCGGCGCGCGCTCATGAAGCTCCGCGAGGTGCTGGGCGGGCACCATCCGGAGACCCTCGCCGTCGCCTCCAACATGTGCGTGACCCTCGGCTCGCTGGGCCGCAAGGACGAGGCCGCGGCGCTCAGGTCGGAGACCGTGGAGGAGCTGGGCCGGTTGCTGGGTGACGACCACAACATGACCCGGATCGCCCGCGACGAGCGGCGGATCCACCGCGACCTGGAGCCGCTGGCCGTCTGATCGAGGGCCCGGTTCGCCCGCTCGAGGGCGAACCGGGCCGCTCAGTGATCCGGCTCCAGCAACCAGGTCAGGATCTTGGGAAGGGCATGCAGGGCGTCGAAGTGCGCGGCCGTCGGTTCCAGTACGGCCGTCGCGCCCGGGATGCGCTCCGCCAGCCAGCGGGAGTGACCGACCGGCGAGAAGACGTCCTTCTCGCCGTGCCACAGCAGCACGGGTGGCTTGATCTCGGCCGGATCGAAGCCCCAGGGGCTGCAGAAGGCGAGCGCGTCGTCGATCCAGCCGTACGCCGAAGTGCGCAGTGCCTCCTGGTAGTTGCGCAGCAGCATCGTCCGTACGCCGGCGTCCGCGACGACCATCCGGTCGGAGTCCGTGAGCTCCCTTCGCAGATCGTCGAGGAGCCTGACGGGGTCCCGCCGGATCTCGTCGGACCGTGTGATGAAGCGGGCGGTGAGCCCGTCCGGGTCGGCCGTGGCCGTCGTGTACTCGAGGACGTTGGACGCGGCCATCCCTTCGAACCAGTCGAGACCGTCCGCGTCCCGGGGCGCCAGCGTGACGAGCGCGGCGGCCCTGGTCACCCGGTCGGGCAGCAGCGCGGCGCAGGCCAGGGCGTGCGGGGCGCCGCCGGAGCGGCCTACCACGGCGAAACGGTCGAGTCCCAGGGTGTCGGCGATCGCCTTCACGTCCTCGACGACATCGGCGACACTGCGGCCCTCCCGTCGGTCGGAGCCGCCGTAGCCGGGACGGTCGTACGCGATCAGCTGCGTCCCGCGCTGGTACAGCACCATGCCGCGCGGGGCCGGGCCCAGTCTGCTCCCCGGCGTGCCGTGCATCAGGAAGACGGGCCTGCCCTGTGGATCCCCGAGGCGTTCCACCATCAGATGCCGCCCGTCCGACGCGCGCATGCGACGTCGCAACCCCCCGCCTCCTTCACCGTACGGTCCGTGCAGGTGGATAACCGTGTATCTGTGTATCTGTCCGTATGTGCTGTGTGCAGCAATACTGTCCTGGCATTCCCCGCCACCAAGATGATTACCCATCAGCGGGCCGGAATCGGAGGGTCCGGCACCGATGAAATCCGGACAGGACTAGTCCTCACGCGCCGCCCATAGCTCGATTGCAACGGGTGTTCGCAAACGGAACTGGTGGTGGTGAGCGGCGGTTGTGAACGAACGGGGGGCGCATTCTGCCGGTCGTGTGCGCGTCCTGAAGTCGACCTTGTGTGCTACCCGCGAGTCTCGGAATAGTGGGCGCCTCATCCTCCGTGTGCGGTCACCCCACTTGCCCGTACGCGGCCCCCACAGGAGGTCGAACGTGAAGCACCGACGCATATCCAAGAAGCGCGCCACGATGGCAGGTGGAGCCGTCGTCGCGCTCGTGGCCGCCGGAGTCACCTTCCAGACTGCGAACGCCAGTGAGGAAACCCCTCAGGTCACGGTGAAGACCCTGTCCGCGACGGCGGCCGGAAACCTCGCCTCGACGCTCGGCAAGGACCTGGGCGGTGACGCGGCCGGTGCGTACTACGACGCCCAGGCCAAGGCCCTGGTGATGAATGTGGTGGACGAGGAGGCCGCGAAGGCCGTGCGCGAGGCGGGCGGCAAGGCCAGAATCGTCGAGAACACCCTGGCCGAGCTGAAGTCCGCCCGGCAGACCCTCACCGACGACGCGACCATCCCGGGTACGTCGTGGGCCACCGACCCGGTGACCAACAAGGTGGTCGTCACGGCCGACCGCACGGTCAAGGGTGCGCAGTGGAGCAAGCTCCAGACGGTCGTGAAGGGCCTCGGGGCGAAGGCGGAACTGAAGAAGTCGGCGGGGGAGTTCAAGCCGTTCATCGCCGGTGGTGACGCCATTCACACCGGCGGCGGCCGCTGTTCGCTCGGCTTCAACGTCGTCAAGGACGGCCAGCCGCACTTCATCACGGCCGGCCACTGCGGTGAGGCCGGCACCGAATGGTCCGAGTCCGCGGGCGGCCCGGCGATCGGCACGATGGTCGACTCCCAGTTCCCCGAGAACGACTTCGCCCTCGTCAAGTACAACGGCGACACCGACCACCCGAGCGCCGTGGACCTCTACAACGGCAGCACTCAGGAGATCACCCAGGCGGCCGCGGCGACGGTCGGCATGAAGGTGTCCCGCAGCGGCTCCACCACCCAGGTGCACGACGGCGAGGTCACCGGCCTCGACGCCACCGTGAACTACGGCGACGGCCAGGTCGTCAACGGCCTTATCCAGACCAACGTGTGCGCCGAGCCCGGCGACAGCGGCGGCTCGCTCTTCTCCGGCGACTCCGCCATCGGTCTGACCTCTGGTGGCAGCGGCGACTGCTCCGCCGGCGGTGAGACGTTCTTCCAGCCGGTCACCGAGGCCCTTCAGGCCTTCGGCGCCGAGATCGGCTGACGCGCGGCTGAACCTCACGGGCCCGGGCCGTCCCTCAGGGGTGGCCCGGGCCCTTTGCGTCCCTCTGGGGTGGGCCCGTCGCATTCCTCAGGGTCGGCCCGGGCCCGGTGCGTCCCCCCGGCGCAGGGCCTGGTGCACCGACCAGATGACCGACACCAGCGGTACGGACACGATCGCGCCGATCACTCCGGCCGCGATGGCCCCGCCGACGACCGTGAGCGCCACGACCACCGGGTGCAGCCGTACGGCCCAGCTCATCACGATCGGGTGCAGCACATGCCCCTCGATCTGCCCGATGACCACGATCAGTCCGATGACGACGACCGCGATGACCGGGCCCTTGGCCGCCAGGGCCACCACCGCGGCCACGGCCAGGGCGATGGGTGAGCCGATCAGCGGAATGAAGGCGGCGAAGAATTCGAGCAGGGCGAGGGGCACGGCGAGCGGCACACCGAGGACGAAGAGCGCCACGCCGACGAGCACCGCGTTGGTCGCCGCCACGAGCACGATGCCGTGTGTGTATCCGGTGAAGGTCCGCCAGGCCGCGAGGCCCGCCACCGACACCTGGTCCCGGGCGGAGGGCGGCAGCTGGGAGCAGAACCAGCCCCACTGCCGGTCGCCCGAGTACAGGAAGAACACCGAGCAGAACAGCGCCAGCGCCAGCGTCGTCAGTACCTCCACCACCCGCCCGGCGCCGCTGAGAGCCCTGCTGAACAGATCCGACCGGTGCTCGGACAGGAACCGGCCGATCCGTGACTGGATGTCCGGGAGTGCCTTCGGGTCCAGCCGGAACGGCGGCTGCTCCAGCCAGCGTTCGATCCTGCCGATCCCGGCGCCGAACTCCTGCTGCAGCGTGACCCACTCCCTCGCGACCGTCTCGCCGACCAGGGAGAGGATGCCGAGGGCGACGACGATGCTGCCGAGCAGCGCGAGGGCGACGGCGAGCGGGCGCGGCAGCCTGCGGGCCAGCAACTCGGCGACCGGCCGGAGCATCGCCGTGCCGACGAGGCCGAGAAAGACGGCCACGGCGATCTCGTGGAAGCGCCCGAGGGCCGAGAAGACTGCGGACACGAGGATTCCGACGACCAGGAGCCGCCAGGAGTAGGCGGCGGCCGTGCGCAGAGCGGGGGAGACCGGCGGCTCGCCGCTCGGTGCCGGGCGCCCGCGCCCGCGTCGCGCCGTACCGGGCGGCAGGGGCCGGCCGCTGCCGCGTCGCGCGGCGGATCGCCTCGGCATCTGCCCGTCACCACCTCCCGGTACGCCTCGACTGGTACCACCCGGTGCCGGGGGTCCAACGCGTGCGGCCGGACATTCCCCCGATGGCACCCTCGGGCCCCAGGCGCCCCTCCAGCCGCGAGCCTGCGGTGTTCCCGACCGGAGCCCGTTGACTTCGGACGCCGTATGCACAGGTGGGGCGGGGTGGAGTGGTGGGCGGGGGACCCGTTGCGGAAAGTGCCGTTTTCATGACAGACCGTCACCCGCCCGTCCGCCTGGATTCGCTCGATGGCGGCGGCGCGGTGCTCGCCATGGGGTGATTTCCCCAACTGTTCCACCCCGTTGGGAAGGTGACGGGGTGGTGCCTGTTTCGGCCGCTGCTCACTTCCCCGAAGAATCGTTGATGTGTTCGAATCTGGTCGCTGACCGGGGCTGATGGGGTTAGAGTAATCGAACGAGCGTACGATGAACGTATCGGGCATGTGGCCAAAAAAGGGGTGGAGTGATGGAGGTGCGGCATGGCGGGCTTCGCCCATCTGCACGTCGCATCCGGTTACTCCGCTCGCTACGGCGCCGCCCATCCGGAGCATCTTGTTCGAAGGGCGGCTGAGCGAGGCATGGCGGCGCTCGCGCTGACCGACCGGGACACGATCACCGGTGCCGTTCGTTTTGCCCAGGCCTGCGCCGGAGCAGGGATCCGGCCGGTCTTCGGCGTCGACCTGGCGGTGGAGGCCATCGCGCCCCCTCCTCCCGGGCAGCGGCGTCGTACTCCGGCGCGCGGCGGCGCCCACGTGATCGAGCCGCCGCTGCGGTTCGTGCTACTCGCGCAGAATCGGGCGGGATGGGCCCGGCTGTGCCGCATCACCTCGGCCGCCCATGCAGGTGCGGTGGCCGGCGGGGCGTCGAGGGTCCCGTGGGAGGCGTTGCGCGAGTACGGCGGCCCCGGCCTGGTGGTCCTGCTCGGCCCCCTCTCGGAGCCGGTGAGGGCACTGGCAGTGGGTCGGGAGGATGCCGCGATGAAGCTGCTGGCGCCATGGCGGGAGATCTTCGGGAACGGGGTCCGGCTGGAAACTGTCGTGCACAAACGTTTCGGCACCGGACCGGGATCGCTGCGTCTGGCCGCCCGCACCCTGGCACTGGCCGACCGCACCGGTACGACCGCCGTGCTCTCCAACGCTGTCCGCTACGCCGACCCGGACCAGCACCGCCTCGCGGATGTTCTGGACGCCGCGCGGCTGCTGCGGCCCATCGACCGGCGCCGTCTGGACAGCGGCCAGCGCTGGCTCAAGGACGAGGGAAGGGCGGCGGGCATCGCGCAGATGATCGCCGAATGCGCCGGAGCCGACGCCCGACGGGCGCGTCGCCTGCTGGCGGACACCGCCGCCACGGCGACCGCGTGCACCGTCGACCCCGCGGCGGACCTCGGACTGGGCACAGCGCACCTCCCGGAACCGGAAGTGCTCGGCGCCGAACCCGGTGCGGACGGGGCAGCCCGGCTGCTGCGTGAGCGGTGCGAGGACGGCCTGGCCCGGCGCGGCCTGGATCGCGACCGGGCTGCGCTGGAGCGGCTGGACGAAGAGCTCGCCGTGATCTCCACGTTGGCCTACGACTCGTATTTTCTCGCTGTAGGCCAAGTCGTGACTGACATCCGGGCAAAGGGCATCCGGGTCGCGGCCCGCGGCTCGGGCGCGGGCTCGATGGTCTGCCACGTGCTGGACATCGCCACCGCCAACCCGCTCGACCATCATCTGCTGTTCGAACGCTTCCTGAGCGTGCGCCGCGGCTCGCTGCCCGACATCGACATCGACGTGGAGTCCGCCAGACGGCTGGAGTGCTACGACGCGATCTTCGACCGGTTCGGCAAGGAACGGGTGGCAGTCACCGCGATGCCCGAGACCTACCGGGCCCGCCGGGCCCTGCGGGACACCGGCCTCGCCCTCGGCATCGCGCCCGCGGACGTCGACCGGATCGCCAAGAGCTTCCCGCACCTGCGGGCCTCCGACATCACCGGCGCACTCGCCGAACTGCCCGAGCTGCGGCAGTTGGCCGCGGAGGCGCACAGGTACGGGCCCCTGTGGGAGCTCGCCGAGGGCCTCGACTCCCTGATCCACGGCATGGCCATGCACCCCTGCGGCGTGGTCATCAGCGACGCGACACTCCTGGACCGGCTGCCGGTGCAGCCGACTCCGCAGGGCGACTATCCGATGGCGATGGCGGCGAAGGAGGAAATCGAGGCGCTGGGAAACATCAAACTGGACGTCCTGGGAGTCCGGATGCAGTCCGCAATGGCTCAGGCCGTCGCGGAGATCGAACGGACGACCGGCAACCGCATCGACCTGGACGACCCACAGCAGGTGCCGCTCGACGACGTCTTCGCGTTCAAGCTCATCCAGGAGAGCCAGACCCTCGGACTGTTCCAGCTGGAGTCGCCTGGTCAGCAAGATCTTCTGTCCCGGCTGCAGCCGCGCAATCCGCAGGACGTCATCGCCGACATCAGCCTCTTCCGTCCCGGGCCGGTCGCCGGCGGCATGCCGGAGCGGTACATCGCCGCCCGCCACGGCGGCACGCCGTCCTACGCCCACCCGGACCTCGAGCCGGTGCTCGCCGACACCTACGGCGTGACCATCTGGCACGAGCAGATCATCGAGACGCTCTCGGTCATGACCGGCTGCGACCGCGCGCTGGCCGAGATCGCCCGGCGGGCACTCGGCGACAAGAACCGGCTGCCCGGCATCAAGGACTGGTTCCACCGCCAGGCACAGGCCCGCGGCTACAGCGCGGCCGTCCGGGACGAGGTCTGGAAGACCGCCGAAGCCTTCGGCGCCTACGGCTTCTGCCGGGCCCACGCGGTCGCCTTCGCCGTACCGGCCCTGCAGAGCGCCTGGCTCAAGGCGCACTATCCCGCGTTCCTGCTGGCCGGCCTCCTCGAACACGACCCCGGCATGTGGCCCAAGCGTGTCCTCGTCTCCGACGCCCGCCGCCGCGGCGTGCCGGTCCTGCCCGTCGACATCAACCGCTCCAAGGTGAAGCACACCGTGGAGAAGGCCGACGGAGAGCAGTGGGGCGTACGTCTCGCACTGTCAGCGGTGCACGGCATCAGTGAGGAGGAATGCGCGCGGATCGAAGAAGGCCAGCCGTACGGATCGCTGTCGGACTTCTGGCAGCGGGCCCGGCCCAGCAGGCCCGTCGCCGAACGCCTCGCGGAGATCGGCGCCTTGAGCTCTCTCCACGACGGCCGCCTCACGCGGCGCGACCTGCTGCTGCAGATCGCCGAACTTCACCGGCAGTCCCGCAACCGGTCCGCGGGCAAGGGCCAGCTGCCCCTCGATCCGGGTGCCATTGGTGGAGCGGAGCCGAGCGGCCTTCCGGAAATGACCGGACGCGAAGCCCTGAGCGCCGAACTGAGCACCCTCGGCATCGATGTCTCCAAGCACCTGATGGAGCACCACCACCGGTTGCTGCGGGAGATCGGCGCGACCGACGCCGCCCACCTGGCCGGAATGCGCGCCGGTCAGCAGGTCCTCGTCGCCGGCGTGCGGGCCTCGACCCAGACCCCGCCGATCGCCAGCGGCAAGCGGGTCATCTTCGTCACCCTGGAGGATGGCTCCGGCCTGGTCGACCTGGCCTTCTTCGAGGACTCCCATCCCGCCTGCGCGCACACCGTCTTCCACAGCGGGCTGCTGCTGGTGCGGGGCACGGTCCAGGTGCGCGGCACCCGCCGCACCGTCGTCGGCACCATGGCCTGGGACCTGGACGAGATCGCCGCAGCCCGTCGTGACAACGGCCCCGAGGCCGCTCTCGCCCTCCTCGGCGCCGACCGCCCGCACCCGACCCCCGCTCAGCCGCAGCGCACCCTGGCCAACGGCACCACCGGTGCCCGCCTGCACCCGTATGCCGACCTGCAGCCCGCCGGCAGCCGTTCGGCCGACCTGAAGAAGTTCGGTTACACCAGTCCGGGGAGTGCAGGATGACCACGCGCCAACGGCACATCGCCCACCTCTATCTGCATGCCGCACTGACCGAGGACCAGTACAGTGACGTAATCGAACTGATGTCTTGTGTCACGCCCCACGTCCAAGCCGTCCCGCCCAACGCCGTTCAACTGGACCTGACTTCGGCGCTCCGGTACTTCGACCTGTCCCCCTACGACGTGGTCCAGCTGGCGAAGATCAGGCTGAAGGCCCTCTACGACATCGACAGCAGCGCCGGGCTCGCGGGCAACCGCATGCTGGCGGCCATGGCGGCCGACGCGTCCGCGCCGGGAGACACCACCTGGGTCCCTGCCGAGCTGGCCGCCGAATGGCTTTACCCCCGACCGGTCACCGCACTGCCCGGAATCGGCCGCACCACGGCGTCAACGCTCAGCAGATATGGCCTGCACACCATCGGCCAGGTCGTCGACCTACCTCCGGCGGCCCTGCAGCGCCTCCTCGGCGCCGGCCAGGCACGGCTGCTGACCGAACGTGCTCGCGGCCACGACCCCCGCCCGGTCACCCCCGTGGAACCGGCGGCGTACCTGACCTCCGATCTCGTGCTCGACCGGGACTGCCTCGATCCGGCACAGCATCACCGATCCGTCCTGGGGCTCGCCGACCGGATCGGTCAGCGTCTGCGCGGCGAATGCCAAGTCGCCGGCCGGATCACCCTCACGGTGCGGTATGCCGACCGCAGTTCCACCACCCGTATGCGGACGCTGCCGGAACCCACCAACCACTCACCGGCCCTCGCCGCAACTGTTCTGGGTCTGCTGACCGCCCTCGGGCTGCAACGAGCACGAGTCCGCGCCTTCGCAATCCGCGCCGACGACCTGCTGCCGGCCGGCGGCGCTTACCGCCAGCTCTCCCTGGACCCCGGTGACGCCCGAGCCCGCGCCGCCGAAGCCGCCGCAGACCGGGCCCGCAGGCGTTTCGGGGTGAAGGCCGTCCGTCCAGCCGCCCTGGCTGCGTCCCAGCCCGTGCCGGCAGGAAAGGGGGGCCCTGTGGTGCCTTCGGTGGCCAGTGTTGGGTCCCGGATACGAACGGTGCCGACTTTCTCGTGTTCTCCGTCCGATGGATCGCCTCACGTCCGTTCGTAGCGTGGTGGACAGCACGGAGGAGGTGCCCACGGATCTGTGGCACCGCAAAGATGTCGCCTCCGTATCCACCGGTTACTCAGTTCTGAAGGAGATCGTCATGAGTGCACATGTGTCCCGCATCGGCCGCCTGGCTGCCGTCACCTCTGCCGCAGTCGTCCTCGCCTGCACCGGTATGGGGGTCGGCACGGCCTCGGCGGCTGAGCAGAACCACGAAGTCGGCTACTCGGCCCATGGCGACGGCAACGGCGGCGGCCACGGCGACGGCGGCGGCTGGAGCCACGACGACGGCGGTGGCGGTTGGGGTGACGGCGACGACGGTGGCGGCCGGGGTGACGGCGGCTACTGAAACCAGGTCAGGCGTTCCCGGTCCGGGGTTTCCCGGCCGGGAACGCCTGCTGTGCTGCAGGCCTTTGAGCGCTGAGACGACGACTTCGCGGAGGGCCAAGGGGCTCTCGAACCAGACGTGTTGAGGCGTGTTCCGCTGACGGCTTCCGTGCTGGTGAGGGCCGATTGGCTCGTTGGTACAAACCTCAACTGAGAGGTGGTGTTCCGCGCCCAGTGGCTTTCGTGTCGTGCACGCCTAGCGTCGGGTTCACGGATGCGATCCGATCCCACCAACTCACAAGGAGCGGAACATGAACGCGACCAGGCCACAGACGTCGTCCCACCAGATGCCCCACGCCTCCCGGAGCCCGATCGCCCAGCACGCTGTCGACGTGGCGGTCCGCCATCGGCCCGCACGATCGGAGACATCGGGCGACTGGATCGAGCTCATTGCGCTGCCGGAGAATCGCGTGGCCATGGCCGTGGGCAGTGTTGTGGGCTGCGGCCCGCGTGCCCGCGCCTGGATCGGCCGGCTGCGCGGCGCGGTCCGCAACCTCTCCTCGGCCGGCCTGCCGCCCGACGAACTCCTGGGCCGCCTCGATCATCTCGCGACCCGGTGGGGCCGGGGCCCTGACGAATGGGAGGGCTCTTTCAGGGGCGCGACCTGTCTCTATGCGATCTACGACCCGGTCTCCCGGCACTGCGTGATGTCCCGGGCCGGGCATCGGCCGCCCGCCGTAATAAGCCCCGATGGCCGGGTGGACTTCCCCGACGTGCCCGCCGGGCCGCCCCTCGGCCTGGGCAGCGGCTCCTTCCCCACTGCGGAGTGGGAGGTGCCTGAAGGCAGCCAACTGGTGCTCTACGGCCACGGCCTGATCCAACGCCGAGGAAGGGGAGCCGATGCCGGTTTCGCACGGCTGCGCGGGGTTCTGAACCGAGCTGCCACCCGGAACGGCGTTGTGGGCCCGGAGGAGACCTGCGCGGCCGTGTTCGACGCACTGCTCCCGGTCCGCCCCGGCGGCGCCGTCGCGCTGATGGTCGCCCGCACCCGCGGCATGCGACCCGATCAGGTCGCCGACTGGGATGTGCCCGCCGAGCCGGCGGCGGTGGCGGACCTGCGTGCTGCTGTTACGCGCCAGCTTGCGCATTGGGGCCTGGGTGACCTCGTCTTCACGACCGAACTGATCCTCAGCGAGCTGGTGAACAACGCCATCCGCTACACCGCTGGACCGATCCACCTCCGGCTGCTCTGTGACCACGCCCTTACGTGCGAAGTGTTCGACTCCAGCCCCGCAATCCCTCATCTGCATCAGGCGTCCACCATGGACGAGGGCGGACGCGGTCTGTTTCTTGTCGCCCGGCTCGCCGAGCGTTGGGGGACGCGGCACACACAGGCCGGCAAGGTGATCTGGACCGAGCAGCCCCTGCCGCAGACGCCGTCGGCCGGGATGGACGAGCGGCCAGTTGCTACGACGGGGCACCCGGCACCAGGTGGTCGGACAGGCCGTTACGACCCCTGCCCGGTTTGAGGAGGGGGACGGGGGGACAGCAACCCGAGCGGGGGCTGCGACGGCCTTGTGGTCGGCCCGGCCCCCGTTCGCTTGCCACGCCACCGACCGGACAGCACCGGCAACACGACGGGATCGCGAGTTGGTCGGTTGTACCGGCGCGGACGGTCCTTCCTCGTTCTCCTCACAGGTACGCGGATACGCCGTTGCGGACTCCGGCGTATCCGCGCCTCAAGCTGCGGTTCTCACGGACCCTGCCGGAAGCCGATGTCGTCGTCGATGACGGTGCGCGGTGAAACGGGCAGTTTCTCGGGATGGTCAAGGTCGAGCGTGGTGAATTCGATCCCGCGACTCCACACCCTTCGCAGGAACTCCTTGACGAACTCAGTGGTCAGTTGCTCTCCGCCGCATCGCCGGTAGCCGAATCCGAACGGCGCATAACCGGCCGTGTCGCAGACCGGGTGCGCGGTGCCGTCGACCACTCCGTACACGGCTCCGAAAGCGCTGTTGGTCATCTCTGCCCGGCGACCGTCCATGACGGTGAACGGTGCGGGTGGGAAGGGACAGCGCGCAAGCCCGGCTTGGCGGCTTCTCGTCTCGGTGTCGTCGGCGGTCGTCGGTGCTTCCCGGTACCTGTCGGGATCGAACTCCTCCGGGTTGCGCCAGTGCCGGGGGTCTCGGCTCGCCGAGGGGTGCAGGGTGAGAACACTGCCCGAGCGGGGATCGGCACCACGCTCGGCGCTCACGGTCGACAGGCTGCCTCCGTTCGGTGAAACCGTGCGGAAGAGCTCCATCACGTAGCGGTCGAGCGGGGTGAACGCGCCGCCGTCCGCCGTGTCCGGGCCGTTCGTCATCGTCCGTTCGAACCACGACCTGACGGCCGGGTCTCCGTGGCCCGCGTCCAGCAGGGCCATGGTGTGGTAGAGCATGTTGCCCCACTGGCTGAACGCCAGGAAGTTGTGGAAGCACTCGAAGACGATGTCCTCGCGGCGGAAGTGCTCGCCCCCTTGGCCGTTCTTGAGCCAGTAGTGGACGAAGGTGCCCTCCGGGTCCTGGACGTCGCCGTCGATCACTGCCTGCACCCGGCGGTCGATCCACTCCTTGAGCCGTGGGCGCAGTTCGCGCACCCGCATGATGTTCTCCCGCACGATGTCCTCGGTGGGGTACCAGTGGCCGAGGACGGCGGTGAAGCTGGTGCCGATCGTCCGCACCTCGGGCGGGACGGCCTCGCCGGTGACGCCGAGATGGAGGTCCCAGTAGAGGTCGAAGTAGTTCTGGTAGTACTCGTGCATCAGCGGCTTGCCGGCGTTGGTCCCGGCGAAGAGCCGGGCGAGGAAGCCGTGGACCTTGGGGGCGTACTTGGCTGCGTAGAGGTCGGGCGTGGTCGCCGAGGCGTAGATCTTCTTGCGCTCGTTGTCCGGTCCTCGCTGGTCGTAGCCCGTGATGAAGACCGTGGTGCCCTCCTTGGGGTCGGGCGCCCATCCGTCGTAGAGCATGCCCCAGAAGTGTGGCGGAGCCGCATTCTCCTTGCTCAGGGCGAGATCGATCATGGGGAGTGCGGGCCGTTCGCCCACGTACTCGCTGCTCGAGAGGTAGGGCACCACGGCGCGCTCGATGTAGTCCGGGTCGAAGGCCGGCGGAAGCAGTCCGGCCCATGCGTTGGGCGTGCTCATGTTTGTCTCCTCTGATCGTCGGGTCGGTTCGGGCAGCCGAGGCGGCACCGCGGCTCTCCCAGAGCCGTGATGCAAGGCTGACGCGCAGGCACTACCGGGCGAATTGGGTTACGAGCACCAACTTGAAACCAAATGTGGTGTCCCGCGCCCAATGGCCGTGCCGATGCTCGCTCCTAGCGTCGTTCTCACTGACGCGATCGGATCCCCGATCGGAAGGAGCGGAACATGAAGGCGACACAGGGCACAGCAGTCGACCCGGGCCGGACCGTGCCGAACGGCGCTTTCCCGAGCGGCAACGGAAAGCCGTCCGGGGTGGAGCCGCCGGTACTGGGCGGGCCGGAGCACTCCGACTACTACCTGCTGGACAACCTGCTCACCGACGAGCAGCGGGCCCTTCGGAAGAAGGTCCGCGAGTTCATGGACCGGGAGGTCATCCCGATCATCAACCCGTATTGGGAGCGGGCGGAGTTCCCCTTCGAGCTGGTGCCCAAGCTGGCGCAGCTGGACATCGCGGGCTTTCAGATTTCCGGTTACGGCTGCCCGGGGATGAGCAATGTGACGGCCGGCCTGGTGATCCTCGAGTTGGCCCGAGGCGATCTGAGCATCTCGACGTTCGCCGGGGTCCATTCGGCCCTGGCCATGATGTCGATCGCACTGCTCGGCTCCGAGGAGCAGAAACAGCGCTTCCTGCCGCCCATGGCACGTCTGGAGAAGATCGGAGCCTTCGGCCTGACCGAGCCCGCGCACGGCACGGACGTGGTCAAGCTGGAGACGACCGCGCGCCGGGACGGCGATTCCTACGTCCTCAACGGCTACAAGAGGTGGATCGGCAACGCGACCTTCGCCGACTACGTGATCATCTGGGCTCGCGGCGACGACGGGCATGTGGGCGGCTACGTGGTCGAGAAGGGCACACCCGGGTTCGACGCCCAGGTCATCAAGGGCAAGACGGCTCTGCGCTGTGTCCAGAACGCGCAGATCTCCCTGACCGACGTCCGGGTGCCGGCCGAGAACCGGCTGGCGAACGTGAACACCTTCCGCGACACCGAGAAAGTCCTGCTGGCCTCGCGCTTCTGCGTCGCCTGGGAGTCGATCGGCGCCGCCGTCGCGGGCTACGAGACGGCTCTGGCCTACGCCAAGCAGCGCAAGCAGTTCGGGATGCCGCTGGCCGCCTTCCAGCTCATCCAGTACCGGCTCTCCCGCATGCTGGCGGAGATCACCGACATGCTGTGCATGCAGTTGCGGCTCAGCCAGCTCCTGGACGAGGGCGAGTACTCGATGCCCCGGATCGCGCTGGCCAAGATGCACCACACCGAACGCGCACGGGCCATCCTCGCCGACGCCCGCGACATGCTCGGCGGCAACGGGATCCTGCTCGACTACCACGTGGCCCGGCACCTCTGCGACATCGAGGCCATCGCCACCTACGAGGGCACCGACATCGTGCAGGCACTGATCGTCGGCCGCGACATCACTGGCTACAACGCCTTCGTGCCTGTGGCGCCGAGCCACTGACCCGGCGTGCATCGCGGCGCCCCGTGACAGCGGGGCAACCCCGGGCGCCGCGTGCGACCCCACGCAAGACAAGGAGTAGTCATGAGCAACACGCCCCTCCTGGACGGACTGCACGTCGTCGATCTCGCGAGCTTCATCGCCGGGCCCGCCGCGGCCACCATCCTCGGTGACTTCGGCGCCGACGTGGTCAAGGTGGAACCCCCGCAGGTGGGCGACGCGTACCGTTCGCTCAGCCGCATCCCTCCCAACCCCCATGTCGAAGGGGTCAACTACCCCTGGCAGCTGGACAACCGCAACAAGCGCAGCATTGCGCTCAACCTCAAGTCGCCCGGCGCCCGGCCCGTGCTCGAGAGCCTGGTGCGCTGGGCCGATGTGCTGGTGACCAACTTCCCGCCGCAGACGCGCGAGAAGCTGGGCCTGGAGTACGACGCTCTGGCCTCCGTCAATCCCCGGCTGATCTACGCCGATGTCACCGGCTTCGGCGAGGAAGGTCCGGATGCGCATCTGCCCGGCTTCGACGTGACGGCGTACTGGGCGCGCAGCGGCCTGATGGACCTCACACGCCAAAGGGACGTGCCGCCGGCCATGAACGCGTTCGGATCGGGCGATCACTCCACGGCGATCACCCTGTTCGCCGGGATCATGACCGCGCTGTACCGGCGGGAGAAGAGCGGCCAGGGCGCACGCGTCACGGCCTCGCTGCTCGCCGAAGGCGCCTGGGCGGCGAGCATGTGGCTGCAGGCAGTGCTGGTCGGGGCGAAGCCCCCCCGACCCGTCGACCGGTCCGACCCGCCCAATGCGCTCGGGAACATGTACCGCACGGCGGACGACCGCTGGATCGTCCTCGTCTTCGTCAACGAGGACAAGCAGGTCCCGCCCTTCCTCAAGGCCATCGGTCATCCCGAGGAGGCGGAGAACCCGCGCTACGCCGACACCCCGAGCCGCCGCGCCCACGCCGCCGAGATCGTCGCCCTGTTGGACAAGACGTTCGCGACTCGCTCCCTGGCCGAGTGGCGCGAGGTGCTCGACGCCGCGGGCCTCACGTACGGAGTCGTCCAGACGCTCGAGGAGTGCGCCACGGACTCCCAGCTCCTCGCCAACCGGGTGTTCGTGCCGATCGACGACGGCAGCGATGACCCGCACCTGACCGTGGACAGCCCCGTCCGACTGGACCAGGAACAGAAGGTCCGTCCGGGCCCGGCCCCCGACCTGGGTGAACACACCGAGTCCGTGCTCCACGACCTCGGCTTCGACGCCGCCGGAATCGAGGAGCTGCGCAAGGCAGAAGCCATCGACTGAAGTCACAGCCCGGTAGCGCCGGAGAAGAAGGGAACCACCATCATGACCATGGCCACGGACACGGACACGGACACGCCGACCGTACGGACAGAGGAACGCGACGGCGTCCTCGTGATCACGATCGACCGGCCGAAGGCCCGCAACGCCATCGACGGGGCCACCGCCCGGGCCCTGGCCGCCGCCGTCGACCGCCTCGAGGCCCGCGACGACCTCATGGTCGGCATCATCAGCGGGGCCGACGGTGTCTTCAGCGCGGGCATGGACCTCAAGGCCTTCGCGGCCGGAGACACGCCCATCGTCGAAGGACGGGGCTTCGCCGGCATCACCCGCGCCCGGATCAAGACCCCGCTCATCGCCGCCGTCGAGGGCTATGCGCTGGGCGGCGGAACCGAGATGGCGCTCGCCTGCGACATGATCGTGGCCGCGCGGAACGCCACCTTCGGCCAGACCGAGGTCCACTACGGCATCGTGCCGCCCGAAGGAGGCATGGTGCGCCTGCCCGAGCGCATCCCGCGCAACATCGCCCTGGAGCTTCTGCTCACCGGCGAGCCTCTGCCCGCCGAGCGCGCCGAGCGATTCGGCCTCGTCAACTACCTCACAGAACCGGGCCAGGCCCTGAAGCGGGCCCTGGAACTGGCCGCCGGCATCGCGCACAACGCGCCCCTGGCCGTGGCAGCCGTCAAACGCGTCGTCAACGAGCGGCGGGCGTTCAGCGACGAGGACGCCTTCGTCGAGCAGGACCGGATCGTCGCACCGGTTCTGGCGTCCCACGACGCGCAGGAGGGCGCCCACGCCTTCGCGGAAAGGCGCCCACCGCACTGGCAGGGCCGCTGACACCGGCCCCGCCCCACAGGTGCTTGCGGGCCCCGCCCAGGGCCCGCCGCACAGGCACAGCCACCTCCGCACCGCAAGAAAGGGCGATCAACGATGACCGAGCAACCCACCGTCCGAAGCGTGACCTACGATCTGCTGCGGACCCTCCGCCTCACCACGGTCTTCGGCAATCCCGGCTCCACCAAGCAGCCGTTCCTGCAGGATTTCCCGGCGGATTTCACCTACGTACTGGCACTGCAGGAGGCCTCCGTCATCGCGATGGCCGACACCTTCGCGCAGGTGACCCGCCGCCCCGCACTGGTCAACGTGCACTCCTCGGCCGGGCTGGGAAACGCCATTGGCAACCTGGTGGCGGCCTTCCACGGAAACACGCCCCTGATCATCACCTCGGGGCAGCAGCACCGGGAACTGGTGATCGGGGAGCCGTATCTCGGCAACCGTGAGGCCACCACACTGCCGAAGCCGTGGGTGAAATGGTCCTACGAGCCGGCCCGCGCCGAAGACGTACCGGAGGCGTTCATGCGGGCCTACGCGGTGGCGTTGCAGCCACCGACGGGCCCGGTCTACCTGTCGATTCCCATGGACGACTGGAAGAGGCCCCTGTCCGGTTTCGCCCGAGTGCGGACGGTGAGCGACCGCGTCGCCCCGGACACGGAGCGGCTGCGCGGCTTCGCCGACCGCATCTCCGCCAGTCGTCGTCCCGCACTGGTCTTCGGGCCGGAGGTGGACCGCGCCGGCGGATGGGACGGGGCCGTCGCCCTGGCGGAGAAGCTGCGCGCGGCCGTCTACGGCGCCCCGCTGCTCGACCGCGCCTCCTTCCCGGAGGACCACTCCCTCTTCCGCGGCCCGCTCGGGATGTCCGTGAAGACCATCAGCGACCGGTTGACCGGGCACGACCTGGTGGTCGTGATCGGCGCGGAGGTGTTCCGGTACTACCCCTACGTGCCCGGCGACTACCTGCCCGCAGGCACCGAGCTGCTGCAGATCACCGCGGACCCCGATGTCGCCGCGGCGGCACGCGTGGGCGACAGCCTCATCGGCGATCCCAGGACAGCGATCGAGCTGCTCCTGGACATGGTCACGGACGGATCCGCACGCGCCGTGCCCGAGCCGATGGCGCGGCCCGTGAGCTGCCACGGGTGCCGAGCGGCCCGCTCACCCCGCCGGAGGTGTACGCCGCCCTCAGCAGGGTCAGGCCGCCCGACGCGGTCATTGTCAACGAATCGACCTCCACGATGGCGCAGCAGGTCGAGTGGCTTCCCACGGTCAGGTCCGGATCGTTCTTCGCCACGGCCAGTGGGGGCATCGGATGGGGCACCCCTGCCGCGGTGGGGGTCGCGCTGGGCGACCGGGACAGGGGCGTCGACCGGCCGGTGGTCGGCCTGATCGGCGACGGTTCCTTCCAGTACTCCGTGCAGGCCATCTGGACGGCGGCCCAGCACAACCTCCCCATCGTCTACGTGGTCATGCGTAACCAGGAGTACTCCATCCTCAAGTCGTTCGCGGTACTCGAGGAAACGCCAGGCGTTCCGGGACTCGACCTGCCGGGGCTCGACATCGCCTCCGTGGCCCGCGGCTTCGGATGCCATGCCGTCGACGTGGAGACGACCGAGGACCTGGAGCGGGAGTTCAAGGCGGCCCTCACCGCCGACACCACCACGGTCCTGGTGGTCCCCACACAGCCCCAGAAAGCCATGTTGTAGGCACGAGCCCCGTGCCGTCTCCCATGCCTTCCGGCGGGCATGGTCGCTACGCCCAAGTCGCGTGGCCGGCCCGCTGCCCGCCCGCATCGCCAGTGACGGCATCACCGATGCATGTCATTCGGGGCCGGTGCGAAGGAGGGTCGAGCCGAGGTACTGGACGGCGCGCAGCGCGACCTCCAGATCGGCGTGCCCTCTCTGGACCGGGTGTCCCATGATTTCCTCGGCCTTCCGGATGCGGTACTGCACGGTGTTCTTGTGCAGAATCTGAGCGCCGGCGGTGGCGGTGTAACTGCAGCCGGTGCCCAGGAATATCTGTGCCGTCTCCCGAAGCCGTGCGGAGTTCTCGTCATCGACGGCCAACGGACCCAGGATTCCCCACACCCAAGCGCGCATGTCGTCGATGTTCGTGGCCATCAAGGCGATCGGAGCGACAGCGGAGAAGTCGGTGAACTGGGGCGCCGGACTGGCCGCTGCCGCAAGTTCCTGTGTGCGCAGTGCCTGTCGGTGCGTGGAGCGGAATCCCTCGATGCCGTACCCGATGCTCCCGGCGCACACGTGCACGGAAGGATCGCTGCGCTCGACAGCATTCGACAGCTGTTCCGAGGAGACTTCGCTGTGCGAGCCGAACGGCAGCCAAGCCCAGGACAAGACCGCATCTCGGGGAACGAACAGCGGCCTGGCGGGGCAGTCGAGCTTCCGGGCGATCTCGTTGGTGATCCGGTCGAGCAGGGCAAGTCCCGCACCCTCACCCTTCAGCGTGGGCAACCAGGCCACCAGCCCGAGGTGATGCTGCCGGAGCCGGTAACCAAGGGCTGGTTCGGCCCAGTTGAGGTCGACGTTCTTCTCGGTGAGGATGTCCCGCACGCGGGCGGCGCGCGCGGCGGTCTGGCTGAGCAGCCAGTGATCGCGTTCCTGCTGGTAGACCACGATGACATGCTCGGTGACCCGGTCGTTGTAGCCGAAGCTCGCCCGCAGCATGCGCCGGTTGGTCGCGGTGGAGAGCTCGTGGTCGGCGTCCTGTCGGTTGAGTTCGTCCAGGCACCACTGCAGAAAACGCCAGCTGCCGATCCTGTGGGCCCTGATCAGCGTGTTGAGGGGGACGTCCCTCTGGGCCAGCCTCCTGGCGTACTCAAGAGCAGCTGCAGGCCCCTCGATCTTGTCCAGAGGCATGTCGTTCTCGAAAACGTGCAGCAACGTGGCGGCATTTTCCGCGATGCTCGTCTGCAGGCTTTTGATGACGGTTGCGTCGCCCCTGAGCTGAGGCATCTCGGCAAGAACATACTCTTCTATGTCGCGGCAGACCTCCGGGAGATGTGACCCTACGTTCTCCGCGACCACGGAAAGTTGTTTTGCGGCCTCTGGGTGATCCGCAGCCATACATCGATCCTACAGGGGGTCCGCGACCTATCCGTTTCTTCGGGACGGGACAGGGCGCATTTCGGCGAGCCTGCGCGAGTACCGCTGACGGAATGGTTCATCGGCACCAATTCCCGCCCGAAGGTCGTACTGCGCGCCCAGTGGTTGGCGTCCGGTCCACGCCTAGCCTCTGGTTACTGACGGGACCCTCCGGCGCGCGGCCTGGGGGATCGACGCGTTGGGGCTGCGCGGCCGAAAGACCCGGAAAGCCGAGGAGAGGAGCTGACATGAACCTCGCATCCCACATGGTGAGCAGCGCCCGGACCCATCAGGATCGCACCGCGCTCCGTCTCGGGGACGTCGCCGTGTCCTATCGCATGCTCGACCAGGGCAGCGCCCGCATGGCCGGACTGCTCCACGACCGTGGCATGAAGCCCGGCGACCGAGTGGCGATCATGCTGCCCGACGTGCCCGAGTTCGCGCTCGCCTACTTCGGCGTGCTCCGGGCCGGCGGCATCGTCGTCCCGATGAACCCCCTGCTCAAGTCCCGCGAGGTCACCTACTACCTCGGCAACTCAGGTGCCGGCTCCTGTTCGCCTGGCACGCCTTCGCCGACGAGGCACGGACCGGTGCGCAGCAGGCCGAGGCCGAGTCGGTCGTCGTCGGTCCCGGCGCATTCGACGAACTGCTGGTGTCCGGCCCACCCGTAGAGGAGCTGGTCGACCGGCACGAGGACGACTGCGCGGTGATTCTCTACACCTCGGGAACGACCGGTCAGCCGAAGGGCGCAGAACTGACCCACGCCAACCTCACCCGCAACTGCGACATCGTGGCCACCGAGCTGTTCCAGCTCACCGCCGACGATGTGATCTTCGGTGGGCTGCCACTGTTCCACGCGTTCGGACAGACCTGCACCCTCAACGCCGCCGTCGCCTCCGGCGCGTGCCTCACGCTGCTGCCGCGCCTCGACGCGGCGAAGGCACTGGGAATCCTCGGCGACCACGGGGTGACCGTCTTCGCCGGGGTGCCGACGGTGTTCAGCAGGCTGTTGCGGCAGCCCGACCGGGACGCCTACGACGTCTCCCGGCTGCGCATGTCCCTCTCCGGCGGCGCGGCGATGCCGGTCCAGGTGCTGCACGACTTCCAGGCCGCGTTCGACTGCGTCGTGCTCGAAGGGTACGGACTGTCGGAGACCTCGCCCGTCGCCTCGTTCAACACCCTGCAGGCCGGACCCAAGCCCGGTTCGGTCGGCACCCCGATCCGGGGCGTCGAGATGCGGGTGGTCGACAACGGCACGGAGGTACCGCACGGGGAAAGCGGCGAGATCGCGATCCGCGGGCACAACGTGATGAAGCGGTACTGGCAACGCCCCGAGGAGACCGCCGCCGCGATCCGGGACGGTTGGTTCTACACCGGCGACATCGGCCGGGTCGACCAGGACGGCTACTTCTGGATCGTCGGACGGAAGAAGGACGTGATCATTCGGGGCGGGTACAACGTGTACCCCCGTGAAGTCGAAGATGTGCTGTACGAGCATCCGGCGGTCGCCGACGCCGCGGTCATCGGCCTCACCGACTCCGATCTCGGTCAGGAGGTCGGTGCGGCGGTCGTTCTCAGGCCGGGCGCCCGAACGACAGCCGAGGAACTGCGGGAGTACGTCAAGCGTCAGGTCGCCGCCTACAAGTATCCGCGGAAGGTATGGATCGTGGACGCACTGCCGAAGGGACCCAGCGGCAAGATCCTCAAGCGGGACATCGTCCCGCCGACCGAGCCGGACAGGCGATGAGGCGACCGGGCCGGGCAACAACGGCTCGATCAGCGCGCACAGTTCGTCGTCCACGATCCACGGTCTGCCCCCCACCCCCACCCGAAGGTCCCCACTTCCCGTCGGAGACGGCCGACCAGTCCCACAGGATCGTGTGACGAGGCCGCACCACGACCGCCAGGTCCCGTGCCCTTCCCGGGCCGACCGCCCACTCCGCGTCCCTCACCGGCGCCGTGTACGAGAAGGCCCGCAGGATCGAGGCGGTGACCGACCGCGCCCGCGCCAAGTTCGGCCCACGGGCGGTCATACCGGGCTCACCGGACGCGTAACGGATCTTTCCTTACAGACAACCGGTTGTGACCATCCATCAGTTTTTACCGACGCGTAACTTCCCAGTTCTGGTTACTCGTGCGTACGTTGACATGAGCACAGCTCTCACTTGTGGTCCGGGCCGCAGGGAATCCCCACATCCCCAGTCATCGCCATTGCCTTGAGCCGCAAGGAGATCGCCCGATGCTGCCCTGGAAACGTGCCCTGAGACCCCTCGCTGCCCTTCTGCTGGCCGCCGCCATCGGTCTCACCCCCGCAGCCACCGCCAACGCCGCCGCCGCTGCCCCCACCAGCGGCTGGAACAACTACTCGTGCAAGCCCTCCGCCGCACACCCCCGCCCCGTCGTCCTCGTCCACGGCACCTTCGGGAACTCCGTCGACAACTGGCTCGCGTTCGCGCCGTACCTGGTCAAGCGCGGCTACTGCGTCTTCTCGCTCGACTACGGCCAACTGCCCGGCGTCCCCTTCTTCCACGGCCTCGGCCCCATCGACAAGTCGGCGGAGCAGCTCGACGCCTACGTCGACGACGTCCTGGCCGCGACCGGCTCCGACGAGGTCGACATCGTCGGGCACTCGCAGGGCGGGATGATGCCCCGGTACTACCTGAAGTTCCTGGGCGGCGCGGACAAGGTGAACGCCCTCGTCGCCTTCGCCCCCGACAACCACGGCACCACACTCAACGGGCTCACCGGCCTGCTCAAGTACTTCCCGGGGGCCGCTGACCTGCTGAAGTCGACCACTCCCGGTCTCGCCGACCAGATGACCGGGTCCGCGTTCCTCACCAAGCTCAACGCGGGCGGCGACACGGTTCCTGGCGTGCGCTACACCGTCATCGCCACCAAGTACGACGAGGTGGTCACGCCGTACACCTCCGGCTATCTGAACGGGCCGGACGTCAAGAACGTCAAGCTCCAGGACCTCTGTGCCGTGGACCTCTCGGAGCATGTGGCGATCGCCCTCTGGGACCGGATCGCCTACCACGAGGCAGTCAACGCCCTGGACCCGGCGCATGCAAGGCCGACGAACTGCGGGTCGGTCTTCGAGTAAAGGTGCATCAGGGGTGCCGCCGACGGGCGGCACCCCTTCCGGGGCTCAGCCGGGGCTCAGCCGGGACTCAGCGAGCGGACCTGCGGCGGACCGTGCCGAACGTCACCGCGGCACCGAGCGCCAGCACCGCGGCGCCGCCGACGGCCAGATACGGGGTCGAGCTGCTGCCCCCGGTCCGGGCGAGGTTCTCGTCGGCGCTGTTGACCTGCGGGGAGTTGCCGGACGGGGCGCCCGAATCCGCGGCCTCCGCCTCCGTCGCGGCTTCCGTCTCCGCGGCAGCTTCCGTCTCCCCGGCGGCCGGAGCCGCGGGCGTCTCCGGGTGGCCCCCCGGACCGTCGCCGCCATGTCCGCCGTGGTCCACCGTGGACTCGTCCGCACCGTCCTCGATCTGGTCGTCGCTCGGCGCGGAGGCCGTCGGTGCGGGCACACCGCCGCCCGGCGCGGAGCCGCCGGAGTCCTTGCCGAACACCACGTCCGAGCAGGTGTAGAACGCCTCGGGGGAGTCGGAGCGCTGCCAGATCGAGTAGATCAGGTGCCTCCCCGACTTGCCCGGAACGGTCCCGTCGAACACGTACTCACCCTTGACCAGCCGAGGTTCGGTCACCTTCGCGAACGGCTTCGCCTCCAGGTCCGACCACTTCAGCGGCTTGGACGGGTCGTATCCGTCCCTGGTGATGTACAGCTCGAAGGAGCCCTTGTGCGGGGCGGTCGCCTTGTAGCGGAACGTATGACCGCCCGGGACGAGCTTCGAGGCCGGCCAGTCGGCGCGCGGCAGATCCAGGCCCTTGTACTTGTCCCGGCCCGCGCTGCACAGCTTGCCGTCGGGGATCAACTGCTTGTGGTTTCCCGCGGCATTGGCGATGTTGACCTCGTTCCAGTCGTAGAACGCCTGCGGACCGCTTGCGGCGACCGCCGCCTTGCAGGCCGCCGACCTCGGGCTCTCCGGACCCTCGGCGTAACAGGCGGACACCCGGCTCACCGGATCCGTCATCGACCCGTGCGCGACCGCCGGGGAAGCGGCCAGCCCGGTCAGGGCGAGCGGCGCGATCCCGAACGCGGCGACGGCGGCGGCTCTGCGGTGAGCTGGAGCGGTCATGGTGAGGTTCTCCTTCGAGCAACGGCATCCGTGGGGGTGGGGAGGCCGGGGCGCGGGATCCGCACCGGCGGCACAGCCCCCGACAACCAGCTGCGCCGACGTCTGGAACCCCGCCCCGACGACCAGCAAGCTAGCCCCTCGAAACAGCGAAATGCCCTGCTGGGAGCGGGTGGAGGCGTTTCTTATGCCCGCTTTAAGGGGGCGGTAAGGACCGGCTCAGGAACGTTGCGGAGCGTGTGCCTCCGACCACGGGGTTCGGCGCGGGATCGTCCATGGCCGTCCATAGGGAACCAGCCCGTGCCGCCTCGTTCGGCTCCGGAGCCCCGAGCGACCACGTCACTAACCTGAACCTCCCCAAACCCTGAACAATCTCAGGAGCCACCCTGATGCATCCCGACGTGGAACAGCTCACCCGGATCGTCCCGCCGCCGGCAGAGCGCGACCGGCGGGCCTGGCCCGAGGTCGAGACGCGCCTGGGCACCGTCCTGCCCGAGGACTTCAAGGACCTCGTCGACACCTACGGGGGCGGTGTCTTCGACGAGACGATCTGGGTGCTGGAGCCCGACTGCGCGGACCGCGACTACGACCTCCTGGCCATCAAGGAGGAACGCGCCGAGATACTGGGCCGCCTGTGGGAGATCGGCCCGGAGCCCCGCCCCGTACAGCTCGAGGCCGCGGGAGCCGGCCTGCTCCCCTTCGCCTACATCGAAGGAACCGGCGCCTACCTCTACTGGCTCACCAGCAAGGACGGGCGGCCAGAAGGCTGGACCGTCCTGGCGAGCGCCGGCCGCGGACCGGAATGGGAACACCACCCGGTACAAAGCACCCAGTTCATCCTGTCTGTCATCACCGGCGAGATCCACTCCGAAATCCTGTACGACCTTCCGGTTGAGGACCACACCTTCGACTCCAACGACGACATCCTGGAAGCCTGACCAGGACCTCCCCGAAGCACTGTCAACTCCCGGCGGGGCCGGGTGACAGGAGTCTCGGCGACGGCCGGCGCCGGCGCGGGCGAGCTGTGACGCTCCCAGGGCTGCACATATCGTCGGCGACAGCGCGCCCACCGCCCATGCTGCCGCAGACCGGCACCCCCCACGCCGTATGGCGGGTGCGGAGGGGGACCGGATGCCGGTGACGCCGGCCGAACGGATCAGGCGATGGGCTCCGAGCCCGGTGGTCCGCACCCGACGGGCGGGCGGCTCCCGGTGTCGCCGGCACAGCGTCGATCGTGACGGGCTGCTGACAGTGGGGACAGTGAATGCAGCCGAGTTCCGGCGACTCTCGTTCCCGGGACTGTCGCCGTGCTCGACGATCTGTCAACTCGCCTGCGGGGAGCTGCCTTCAGGTGCTGCTCGTTGCTGGACGGCTTTGAGGTTGTCTCGGTTGGCTCCCTGTTCGGCTCCCCGGAGGTTCTTCACCTGGCTCACGACCTAGTTGAGCCGCGGTACTGACGCGCGCCAACTGTGGGGCCGTTTGAGGGGCCGTACGGAGCGGCTCAGGAACGGTGCGGAGCGTGCAGACGGGCCGGTCGCGGGCCGGGCACTGACGGCCGGGCCCGGCCTGGAGTCGACCTGCAGGCCCGGTCGGCCGTGCAGCCGGGTCCGGGCGGCGGGCGACGCCGTCGGCCGGACCCCGGTCAGTCCGTGCGCTGCTGCGGTTCGGACTGCCCGGTGCCGCCCTCGGTGAGAGCCGTGCGCGCGGCCTGCAGCAGTTCTTCGGAGAGCGGGTTGCCCCGGGTGGCGCGGGCGAGGACGAGGGCACCGACCATGGTGCAGAACTGGGCCATCCCGTCGTCGTCGCCGGTGGCCAGCTGAGCGGCGAGGTTCCGTACCCCGTTGATGTAGACGTCGCGGGCGCGGGCGGCCTGGTCGGGCTCGCGCCCCAGGTCGGCGGCGAATCCGGAGACGGGGCAGCCGTCCCCGGCGTGATCGCGGTGCCGGACCGAGAGGTAGTGCTCGATCAGCGTCCGGCGGGCGGCCTCGTGCTCCCCGGTGTGCTCCTCGGGCGCCACCGCCGAGTGTGGCGCCGGATCGTCGAAGGCGTGGGCGATGGCCTCGTCGACCAGGTCCTCCTTGGAGGCGAACTGCTTGTAGAACCCGCCATGGGTGAGCCCGGCCGCCTTCATCAGGTCGGCGACGCTGACCGCGGTGCCCTTCTCGCGGAACATCCGGGAGGCGGTGGCGACGACGCGCTGCCGGTTCTCCTGTGCTTGCGCCTGGGACACACGGCCCACGGAATCACTCTCCTCGGATGGATGTTACTTGCCATCTATCCTAGCCTCTGTTTAGATTATTAGCGACATCTATTTGATGTCGATGGGATCACCCGGCAGGTCGAGCAGGGCCTCGGGCTGCCTCCCACCGTCCGAGGCCGACGGCCTCCGCCCGGCAACAGCAGAACCACCGACAGCGCTGGAGTCCCCTTTGGTATCGCCACCCGCCCCCACCGAGTCCTCGACGCCCGAGACGCCGGAGAAGCCCGAGACGCCGGAGAAGCCCGCGATGCCCGCGGCGTCCACGCCACCCGTGCCGTCCGGACCGTCCGCACGGCGGGCGGTGCCGGTACGGGCCCGGCTGCAACCAGCGATCGTCGGACTGGTCGTGGTATCGGCCTTTATCGCCTGTTACATAGGCCTCCAGCGCAACCCCGAGCCGCACGGAGTGCCGCTGGCCGTGACCGGGCAGCAGCTCGCCACCGAGGTCCGGCAGACGCTCGGCGACCGCGTCGACGTGCACCAGGCGGACGACGCCGCCTCGGCGCGCCGCGCGGTGCTCCACCGTGACGCCGTCGCAGCCCTCGGCCCCAACGGTGACGGCGGACTGCGGCTGGACGTGGCCGGAGCCAACGGCCTGTCCACCACCAGCGCCGTCACCGGCCTCGCCGCCACCTATGCGAACCAGGCGGGGCAGCACCTGGAGACCGCGGACATCGTCCCGCTGGCCAAGTTCGACAGCCGTGGACTGTCCGGCTTCTATGTGGCGTTCGGTGTGACCCTCGCCGGGTTCGTCCTCGCCCAGAACACACTGGGCCTCGGCCACGTGCTGGCCCTGCGCCACCGGTTCCGGCTGATCTGGGGCTTCTCTGCGGCCTGCGGCACCATCGCGGCCGTCATCGCCGGACCTGTCATGGGAGCCCTACCGGCACCGTTCCTGCCCCTGGCGGGCACGCTCACGCTGCTGGCAGCCGCGGCGGCGTTCGCCACCAAGCTGCTCGGCACCTGGCTGGGCCCGGTCGGCGTCCCGGTGGCCACCCTGCTGCTGCTCACCGTCGGCAACTCGACCAGCGGCGCCACCATCGGAGTCGACCTGCTGCCCGGTCTGGCCCGCATCGTCTCGGGGCTGCTCCCGCCCGGCGCCGCCACACGAGCCGTCGCCGACCTCAGCTACTTCGGCGGTGCCCACGTCGCCGGCCCGCTGCTCACCCTCGCGCTGTGGGCCGTGCTCGGGGCTCTGCTGGTGAGCCTGCGGTCCCGGCGGCTCGCCGTCCGGGGCTGAGGGCCCGCCGCACGGGACGCGCGGGCCAGGCCCCGGGTCCAGCCACCGTGCTCGGCGACCCGGCTCCGCACATCGGGCAGGTCTACGAGCTGACCGGGCCGCGCTCGGTCGACATGACGGAGCTGGCCGCGGCCTTCTCTCGGGCGCTGGGTCGTCCGGTGTCCTATGTGGACGTGCCGCTGGACCGGTGGCAGGCCGAGGGGCTCTCCAGGATGGGCCTCCCGCCGCACATCGAACAGCACATCGCCGTCATGGGACGCCTGCACAGGGAGAACCGCTACGACCGCACGGCCGACGGGTCGAGCGCGTGACGGGCATCCCCGCCCGGTCGATCGAGGCGTTCGTGGCCGCCCGCAGGGACTTCTACCTGGGCTGAGCCGCCCCGGCCAAGGCCGCGCTCGGCGAGCGGAGCGAGCCGGGCTGAGGGTGCACCGTCGTGGCCGCGGACGTGAGGGCCGTCCCCGTTGAGGGAATCGGGCAGTGGGATCGCGCAGCTCTGAGACGTGCTTCCCGCGCGGCGAGCGGACATCCTGGCGTGGCCGCGGCGGTGCGCTGGAACGCCCCCGCGGAACCTACCCCCGGCCGATCCGCCGGTACCGCCGCTCCGGCCGCCCCGTCCCCCCGTACCGCAGCGTGACCTCCGCGCGCCCCGTCTCCGCGAAGTACTCCAGGTAGCGGCGGGCGCTGACCCGCGACAGCGAGCCCGCCTCGGCGCACTCCGTGGCGGAGAGGCCCTCCGGGTGGGCGCGGAGGATGCGGTCCACCAGGTCGGCGGTGTGGGCGGCGAGGCCCTTGGGGAGTTCGCGGGAGCCGGGCGGGCGGGTGCCGAAGAGTTGGTCGACGTCCTCCTGGCGGGCCTCGTCCAGGGCGTCGAGGCGGCTGCGCAAGGAGGCGACATGACGCAGCTGCTCCTGGAGCGCCGCCTGGCTGAAGGGCTTGATCAGATAGTGGAGCGCGCCCGCGCGCAGGGCCGAGCGGACCGTGCCCGCGTCCCGGGCGGCCGTGATGAAGAGGACGTCGGCCGGCTCCCGGCCGTCCCGGTCGCGCTCCTCCGCCGCGCGCAGTTCGCGCAGGACACCGATCCCGTCCATGTCGGGCAGATAGATGTCGAGCAGTACCAGATCGGGACGGAGGCGGTCCGCGGCGTGCAGGGCCCCGGCGCCGCTGTGCGCCACCCCGACCACCGTGAAGCCGTCAGTGGCGGCCACATAGCGGCTGTGCAGCTTCGCGACCATGAAGTCGTCGTCCACCACGAGGACGTTCACCGGGACCCACCTCGCGCGGCCGGACCGCTCCGGCCTGGGCTCAAGCTCTTCTGCCGGGGTGCCGGGGGTCGTCCCCCGGGAAAGCGCAGCGTCACGACCACAAGCTAGGCGGCGACCACAAGGACCACAACGTCCGTTGATTCCGGAAGAGAGACAGCTTCTTAACGCGCAGGCAACATGTGGGCCACTTCACACCTTCCCGGCTCAGCCCGAAAGGCGGCTCACGTGCGACTGCGCACTCCCCTCGCCCTGCTCGGGGCGGCGCTGCTGGTGCTCGTGGGGCCGCCGCTGCTCACCACCGGCAGCGGCGCCGACACCGGCACACAGATACCCGGCCTGCGTTTCATGGTCCCCAACACCCCTGGCGGCGGGTACGACATCACCGCCCGCACCGCGGCCAAGAACGCCGAGGACGCCGGGCTCACCCACAACATCGAGGTGTTCAACCTCCCCGGCGCCGGCGGCACCGTCGGGCTGACCCGTCTCGCCGGCGAGCACGGCAACGGCAGGCTCGCCATGTCGATGGGGCTCGGTGTCGTCGGCGCCGTCCACACCAACAAGTCGCAGAAGACCCTCGGCGACACGACCCCGATCGCCCGGCTCACCGAGGAGCAGGACATCGTGGTCGTCGCCGAGGACTCCCCGTACAAAACCATCCAGGACCTGCTCGACGCCTGGAGGAAGGACCCCGGCAAGCTGCCCGTCGGCGGCGGCTCCTCACCCGGTGGACCCGACCATCTCGCCCCCATGCTCATGGCGCAGGCGGCCGGGATCGCCCCCAGGTCCGTCAACTACATCCCCTTCGACGGCGGCGGCGAGCTGCTCGCCTCGATCCTCGGCAGCAAGGTCGCCTTCGGCGTCTCGGGCGTCGGCGAGTACCTCGACCAGATCGAGTCGGGAGAGCTGCGACTGCTCGCCGTGACCGGACCGAAGCGGGTGCCCGGCCTGGACGCGCCCACCCTGCGTGAGGCCGGGCTCGACACCGACTTCACCAACTGGCGTGGCATCGTCGCCCCGCCCGGCCTCTCCGACGCCGAGCGCGACAAGCTCGTCACTCTCATCCGGAAGCTGCACGACTCGCCCGAGTGGCAGGAATCGCTCAAGAAGAACCGGTGGGACGACGCCTTCCTCACCGGCGACAAGTTCGGCGACTTCCTCGACGCGCAGAACCAGCGCGTCGACTCCGTGCTGAAGGAGCTGGGACTGTGAGCACCGAGACCACGACGGCCCCACGCCGCACCTGGCTGCGCGAGCACTCCGAACTCGGCGTCGGCCTGTTGCTCTTCCTCATCGGCATCCTCGTTCTCACCGACGCGCTGACCATGGACGTCGACATCGCACAGCGCGGTCCGATCGGCCCGAAGACCGTCCCCGTCGTCGTCGGCGCCGGCCTTCTCGTCGTAGCAGGCCTCCTCGCCGTCGACGTCCTGCGCGGCGGGCGCGGAGAGTCCGAGAGCGGCGAGGACATCGACCTGACCGAGCCGGGCGACTGGCGTACGGTGCTGCTCCTCGCCGGAGTCTTCCTCGGCAACGCCGTCCTCATCGGCCCCCTCGGCTTCCCCGTCTCCGGAGCGCTCCTGTTCTGGGGATCGGCGTACGCGCTCGGCAGCCGCCACCACCACCGCGACCCGCTGATCGCGGCCGTGCTCTCCCTCATCACCTTCTACGTCTTCAACAATCTGCTCGGGGTTCCGCTGCCGGGCGGCCCGCTGATGGGAGTGCTCTAGCCGATGGATTCCCTCAACTCCCTGCTCGACGGCTTCGGGACCGCGCTGACGCCCGTCAATCTCCTGTGGGCGGCCCTCGGCGTACTGCTCGGCACCGCGATCGGCGTGCTGCCCGGCATCGGGCCCGCCATGGCCGTCGCCCTGTTGCTCCCCGTCACCTACGGACTCGATCCGACCGGTGCCTTCATCATGTTCGCGGGTATCTACTACGGCGCGATGTTCGGCGGATCGACGACGTCCATCCTGCTCAACACGCCCGGTGAGAGCGCCGCCGTGGTCGCCGCATTGGAAGGCAATCCCATGGCCAAGGCGGGCCGCGGCGCACAGGCCCTCGCGGCCGCCGCCGTCGGTCACTTCGCGGGCGGCATGATCGGCACGATCCTGCTCGTCGTACTCGCCCCGACGGTCGCCGAACTCGCCGTGGACATCGGTGCGCCGGACTACTTCGCCATCATGGTGCTCGCGTTCATCGCGGTGACCTCCGTGCTCGGCTCGTCCCGGATCCGAGGGCTCGCCTCGCTGCTGATCGGACTGACGCTGGGCCTCGTCGGACTGGACCAGATGACCGGACAGCAGCGCCTCACCTTCGGCTCGCTCCAGCTCGCCGACGGAATCGACGTCGTCATCGTCGCGGTCGGTCTCTTCGCGATCGGCGAGGCCCTGTGGGTCGCGGCCCATCTGCGGCGGACGACGGAGGAGGCGATACCCGTGGGCCGGCCCTGGCTCGCCAGGTCTGATGTGAAGCGCACCTGGAAGTCGTGGCTGCGCGGACCGGTCATCGGCTTCCCGTTCGGGGCGATCCCGGCGGGCGGCGCGGAGATTCCCACGTTCCTCTCGTACGTCACGGAGAAGCGGCTCTCCAGGCACAAGGAGGAGTTCGGCAAGGGTGCGATCGAGGGTGTCGCCGGGCCCGAGTCGGCCGCGTCGGCATCGGCCGCGGGCACCCTCGTCTCCATGCTGACGCTGGGCCTGCCGACCACCGCGGTCGCCGCCGTCATGCTGGCCGCGTTCCAGCAGTACGGCATTCAGCCGGGCCCGCTGCTCTTCGAACGCGAACCCGACCTGGTCTGGGGCCTGATCGCCTCCCTCTTCGTCGGCATGGTGCTGCTGCTCGCGCTCAATCTGCCGCTCGCGCCCCTGTGGGCGAAGCTGCTGCGCATCCCGCGGCCGTACCTCTACGCCGGGATCCTGTTCTTCGCCGCCGTCGGCGCGTACGCCGTGGGCGGTGAGGCCCTGGACCTGGTGATCCTCCTGATCATCGGGCTCATCGGGTTCGGGATGCGGCGGTACGGGCTTCCGGTCCTGCCCGCGGTGATCGGTGTCATCCTCGGGCCCGCCGCCGAGCAGCAGTTGCGGAGGGCCCTGCAGATCAGCGACGGCAGTGTGACCGGTCTGGTCGACACGCCCTTCTCGGTGACGGTGTACGCGATGATCGTGGTGCTGCTGGCGTGGCCCTGGCTGAGGAAACTGGTCACCCGCCGCCGCAGTGTGACGCAGTGACCGCCGGCATCCGCCCCGCGAACATGGCAGTTGTGTCCCTGTGTGTCCCTGGTGAAGGCCGTGACCGACGCGGCCTGTTGACCGGCGGACATGAGGCAGGGCCGGCGGCGGGGCGGGTGTTCGTCGAGTGGGGCCCGGTGCGGCAGCACCGGGCCCCGGCCCGGTTGCCGGGGCCGGGGCGCTGTCAGTGGCGGCTGCGACGATCGGACGCATGACGAGCATCGACTGGGACATTGCCGCGGACACCTTCGACGACGAGCCCGACCACGGTCTCCGCGATCCCGCCGTTCGGGCATCGTGGGCCGCGCGGATGGCGGACTGGCTGCCCGGCGACCCCTCGGACGTGCTCGATCTGGGTTGCGGTACGGGCAGTTTGGCCCTGCTGGCCGTGGAGCAGGGCCATCGGGTGACCGCCGTCGATCTCTCGCCGCGGATGGCGGCAGCCGCCCGCGCCAAACTCGCGGCAACGAGTGCAGAGGTACTGACCGGATCCGCGGAGCGGCCGCCGGTGGGGGACCGGCGGTTCGATGTGGTGCTGGTCCGCCATGTCCTGTGGGCGCTGCCCGACCCCGGGGCGGTGCTCGGCCGGTGGGCCGCGCTGCTGCGGCCGGGCGGGCGCCTGGTCCTGGTCGAAGGGGTGTGGAACGGGACAGGGCTGCCGGCGAAGTGGCTGATCACCGCGCTCGCGCCACTGGCGGACCGTATCCAGCTCGAACGGCTGTCGGCGGATCCGGCCCTGTGGGGTCGCCCCGTGGACGACGAGCGCTATGCCGTCGTGGCCCGTACGGCCGCGCCCCGGCGTCACAGCGAGGTGGTGGACGTCCATCTCGTTCTGCGCAGGGGCGACGAGGTCCTGCTGGCCCGCCGGGAGGGCACCGGATACGCCGACGGCCTGTGGAACGGCCCGTCAGGGCATGTCGAGGACGGCGAGGACGTGCGCCGGGCCATGGTTCGCGAGGCGAACGAGGAGATCGGCGTCGCACTGATGCCGGACGACCTGCGGGTCGCGCTGGTGATGCAGCACCGAGGGCCGGGTGACCCGCCCCGGACGAGCTGGTTCTTCGAGGCGGAGTACCCGGCGGGCGGCGAGCCGTACAACCGTGAGCCGCACAAGTGTTCCGAGCTCGCGTGGCACCGGTTCGACGCCCTCCCGGACGACATGGTGGCCTCCTGCAGGGCCGGGTTCGAGGCGTATCGCAAGGGTGAGCGGTTCGTCGTCCACTGGCACGAGGACGGTGACTCGATCGCGTACGACCCGCACTCACCCGGGCGGGCGTTGCCGCTCCCGGTCACCCGAGGAGGGCGCTGAACCCGTTCTCCCGGGCGAGGAGTTCGAGGTTGTCCAGGGCGCGTACGGCTTCCCGGGCAGCCTGCGGGTCCTTGTCCGTGAGGCCGCTCGCGGCGAACTCGTCCTCGTCCAGGCGGAGGATCCGCGTGTTGTCCGCCGAGACCCACAGATCGAGGTCCAGATCCTCCACGAGAAGCTCGGTGCCGGAGAGGACGGCCGGCCGGGTGATGTCGCAGTACCAGCCCTTGATCGTGCCGTCGCCCGCGCGTACCTCCTTCACGGCGTACCACCGCTCACGCCAGTAGTGCTCCGTGAAGATGTCACCCGGCTCGAAGCGGACGAAGCCGAAGTCCCTTGCGCCGTCGCCCGCCCAGGGCGCGCGGACCGTGATCCGGGAGCCGTCGTCCGACACGACCTCCGCCGGATAGCGGATCTTCGTACGCCCCGCCTTGACGAGGACGACCTCCACATGGTCACCCGAGCGTGCGGACATGGCGGACCTCCGTTGCACAGATTTCGTAGCCGAACCACTTGTTGATCGCCAGCATCGGTTCGTTGCCCGTGTCGTTTCCGGTGAACGCCTCCGTGTGGCCGGCGGCCCGGGCGCGGTGCAGCGAGTCGTTCTTGGCGAGCTTGGCCAGGCCCCGGCCGCGGAAGGCGCGGGCCGTGCCCGTCATACCCGTGTAGTAGCGGGACGAGCCGTCCGTACGGGCCGCGGTGAACGCCGCGGGGCGGCCGTCGACCAGGGCCACCGAGGTCAGACCGTGGCTGAGCAGCGGGTGGTTCCAGGTCTCGGCGAGCCAGCGTGCGTAGTCGGTGAACTCCGTGTCCACATCGCTCGGCTCGTCCGCCGCCGTCTCCGCGTCGAGCTCGAACAGCGGTCGCGGGTCGTTCCTGAAATGCTCGCCGGAGACGATCTCCACCCCGGCAGGGGGCCGCTGGAGCGGCGGCAGCGTACCGTCCACGAGGTCGAGGCGGAGAAAGTGCGCCGAGCGGCTCGGACGGTAGCCGCGAGACTCGGCGAACGCGCGGTTCGACGGCTCGTCCAGCACCCACGAGAACACGGACGTCGCCCCCGCGGCCGCCAGACGCTCCTCGGCCGTTCGGACGATGAGCGACCCGGCGCCCCGCCCCCGCCGGTCGGGGTGCACATAGACATTGGCGAAACCGATTCCCGGCTCCGGGCTGTCGTGCGCGACCCCCGTCTGGGCCGTGCCGATGATCTCGCCGTCCTCCACCGCGACCAGCGGCCGGTAGTGGGCGTCCGGATGGGCCTGGGCGACCTCGAAGGCCACGGACTCGGCACTGGCAAGCATGAAGGGGAGAGCCGCCCGCCGGACCAGGGCGAAGCCCTCGGTGTCCTGGGCGTCATCGGCTCGCAGTTCGCGCACGATCAACGTCATGAGACCGCACGCTACGTCGGGCTCCGGATCCGTCGCCTCACATTTTCCGCCGCCCGGCGCGGCTGTGGGGGACAATCGCCGCGTGACCTTGAAGATCGTCATCGATACGGACTCCGCCACCGCGCCCTACGAACAGCTCCGCGGCCAGATCTCAGGGCAGGCCCGTTCCGGCGTGCTGCCCGTCGGCTACAAGTTGCCGACCGTACGGGGCCTCGCCGAGGAACTGGGCCTCGCCGCGAACACCGTCGCCAAGGCGTACCGCGCGCTCGAGGGCGACGGGGTGATCGAGACCCGCGGTCGCCGCGGCACATTCGTCGCCGCGGCGGGTGACGCGGCCGAGCGTCAGGCCGCGACGGCCGCGCAGGCATACGCGGAACAGGTCCGGCGCCTGGGGCTGTCGCGCGAGCACGCGGCGTCGGCGGTCGAGGACGCGCTGCGGGCGGCGTACGGGAAGTGACGGGGCTCCGGCCGGGAGCCGGAGGTTCACAGATAGAGGCCCGCGTCCGCCCCGTCGTGCTGTGCCGGTACCGACGCCGGGGTCGTACCCCGCCGCAGTGCGTACAGCTCCGCCAGCGTCGCGCCCTCACGGCCCACGCCTTCGTCCGTGCCCAGCCAGGAGACCGCCTCCGGACGGGTGAGCGGGCCGACCTCGATGCGGGCGAGGCAGCGGCCGGGCCTGACGACCGCGGGGTGCAGCCGCTCCAGGTCCTCGTTCGTCGTGACGCCCACCAGGACGTTGCGGCCCTGGCCCAGAAGTCCGTCCGTCAGATTCAGCAGCCGGGACAGCGCCTGGCCCGCCGTGTGACGCGCCTCGCCACGGATCAGCTCGTCACAGTCCTCCAGGAGCAGCAGCCGCCAGCGGCCCTTGGCCGTCCCGTCGTCCTCCCCGATCGCGATGTCCATCAGATAGCCGACATCGTTGAAGAGCCGCTCGGGGTCCAGCACGCAGTCCACCTGGCACCAGTCCCGCCACGAGCGGGCCAGGGTCCGCAGCGCCGACGTCTTGCCCGTGCCCGGCGGACCGTGGAGCAGGAGCAGCCGGCCCGCGATGTCGTCCGGGGTCACCTTCATCAGCCGGTCCATCGCCTCGGCCACCGGCGTCGTGTAGTTGGGCCGCACCTCCTCCCACGTACCCGCGCTGATCTGGCGGGTGGTGCGGTGCGGGCCCCGGCGCGGGGACACGTACCAGAAGCCCATCGTCACGTTCTCGGGCTGTGGTTCCGGTTCGTCCTGGACGCCGTCCGTCGCCTGCTGGTGGATCTTCTCGGCGAGTTCGGAGCTCACGGCGGTGACCGTGACATCGGCG
This sequence comes from Streptomyces sp. NPDC057445, assembly GCF_042802855.1. Classification (NCBI taxonomy): domain Bacteria; kingdom Bacillati; phylum Actinomycetota; class Actinomycetes; order Kitasatosporales; family Streptomycetaceae; genus Streptomyces; species Streptomyces sp. NPDC057445. The sequence continues at coordinate 102,240 of NZ_JBHVDH010000011.1, forward strand.
CCCCGGTTCCACCGGGAGATCAGCAGGGTCCAGCCGTCGCCCTCCGCGAGCGTGGCGCTGCGGTCGTCGTCACGCGCGGCGCGCAGGACGGCGGCGCCCGGTGGCAGCAGCGTGGCGCCGGGCTTGACCCGGTCGATCGTCGAACTGTGTGAGTACGGCTGCTCGCCCGTCGCGAAGCGGCCGAGGAACAGCGCGTCGACGACATCCGCAGGTGAATCGCTGTCGTCGACGTTGAGCCGGATCGGCAGTGCGTCCTGAGGGTTGGCAGACATGGCGCCCATGATCCGGCACGGGGGCGCTCCGCGCACGATGTTTTGACGTGTGGCACCCCCCGCGCCTTGTACGTTCATGTGCGCAGCAGCCGCACCGCCCGGCGTGCCCTGCGGACGACGGCGTACCCCTTCGTGAGAGCCCGGTCCCTCGCGAAGGAGCGGGCGACGGCGTGTCCTTCGACGAGTCGTTCGAACTCCTCGATGCGGGTGGAGCGCCGAACGGTCACTCGTTCCAGCGCATAGGGGCCCTGGCGGCGGCGGGCCAGTGCGTTGCCCACGGCGAGCGACTGGGCGAAGCCCACCGAGCGCACCATTCGTCGTACGCGCCGGCTGGAGTAGCCGTACGGATAGGCGAACGAGACCGGGGCGGCCCCCAGCTCCTCGGCGATGATCTCCCGGCAACGCAGTGTCTCGTACCGAAGCAGCCGGTCGTCGAGCTGGTCCAACTGCGGGTGGGTGTGGGTGTGGCCGCCGATCTCCGTCCCTGCGGCGGCCAGCTCCCGCACCTGGTCCCAGTCGAGCATCCTGTCGAGCGCGCCGCCCGTCTCGTGCGGGCCGCGCAGCCAGCCGGTGGACACGAACAGGGTCGAGGCGAAGCCGTGTCCGGCGAGGACCGGGAGGGCATGGCGGTGCACGCCCTCGTAGCCGTCGTCGAAGGTGATGAGCACGGGGCGCGGAGGCAGTGGACCCGCGCGCCGCCACGCCCGTCCGAGCTCCGCCGTGGTGAGCGGGGTGAACCCGCGCTCGGCGAGCAGCCGCATCTGTTCTGCGAACGCGTCCGGCGTTACGGAGAGACCGTGTGCGGCGGGCGCCGGCCGGTGTCCCACCGCGTGGTACATGAGGATCGGCACGGCCTGATTCGCCGGGGCCTTGTTCATCACGGGATGATTCACGACAGCCCGGTCCACCACGGCCTGATTCACCACGGCCTGATTCACCGCGGACCACCTCCCGTCGCCGGTGCGTACGCGGCGATCGGGCCGTGGGAGAAGGCCACTCCGGCGCGGGTACGCATGTTCGCCAGTGCGTACCCGGCCGCTGCCGTGGCCACGCCCGTCACGATCGCGCCCGCCCGGCCCGCGCCGCCGCGTCTGCCCAGCAGGGCGTCGCGCAGCCCGCGGGCCACGCCCGCCGGGAGCACCCGGGTGGTGTAACGACGCTCGGACTCCAGGCCCTTGCCGCTGCCGACGCTGCGGGCGACGAGGGCCTTGGAGAGACCCTCTGCGTATGTCCGCGTACGGAAGTAGCCGAAGTGCTCGCGCGCCGCGGGGACCTTGTGGTGGATGACGGCACGGTCGTCGATGAGCAGAACCGCGTGGGGGAGCGCCCGCCCGAGCCGGATGCACAACTCGGTCTCCTCGCAGCCCAGCGGCCGTTTGTCACCGTCGCGTCCGATACCTGTGGCGAAGCCGCCGGAGGCGTCGAATGCCGTGCGGCGGAAGGACGCGTTGCCGCCCAGGACGTTGCGTACCCGCACCCGCCCCGGCGGCAGCCCCCGGTACGTACAGCCGACGACCCAGTCGAACTCCTCCGGGAACCAGGCGGGGCGCCTGCCCGACGCCCATGCCGGCAGCGTCCTGCCGCCCACCGCCATCACCCGGGGATCGTCGTAGCCCTCGTCGAAGTACCTGAGCCACTCGCGCTCGGCGACGGCGTCGTCGTCGAGAAAGGCGACGATCTCGCCGCGTGCGGCCGCGATGCCGGTGTTGCGGCCCGCGGAGAGGCCGCGGGGGCCCGCGTTGGCGAGCACCCGCACCTCCTCCTCGTACGCCGCGGCCCGGTGTGCCCCGCAGCCCTTGAACTCCTCGGTGAGGCGCTCCAGCAGCTGCGGGTTGTGGTCGACGACGAGCAGAGTCTCCAGCGCGGGCAGCGACTGCTGCCGCACCGAGTCGACCGCCGCGAGGATGTCCTCCCAGCGGTCCTCGGTGTAGACACAGATCACCACGGAGAACCTCCGGTGGCTCGGCCGGTGGTTCCCCCGGTGATTCTCCTGATGGCTCAAGAGAGCCCTCCGCGAGGGGCCTTGAGCGTGAGCGCGGGTGTGCGGCGGCGCACGGGCCGGCGGACGCCCTTTTCCTTGAGGATCACCTTGAGGACCCGCAGACCGTCCCGTACGGCGCTGAGGTTGCTGACGCCGTGTATGCGCAGGTACTCGTGGCTGGGCACTTCCTGGACGCGCAGTCCGGCCTTGACGACCCGGATGTTCATGAGGGTCTCGATCTCGAAGCCGGTGCAGTCCAGCGTGATTCTGTCGAGGCAGTGACGCCAGAAGGCGTTGTAGCCGTAGCAGAGGTCGGTGTAGCGGGCGCCGAACTTGGCGTTGACGACCGCGCACAGAAGGCGGTTGCCGAGCTTGCGGACGGGTGTCATGTCGTCCGTGCCGCCGCCGTTGGCGAAACGGGACCCCTTGGCGAAGTCGGCGCCGCCGACGAGCGCGGAGACATAGCTGACGATCTCCTGGCCGTCGGCCGAGCCGTCCGCGTCGACCATGACGATGATGTCTCCGGTGCAGGCCGCGAAGCCGCTGATGAGGGCGTCGCCTTTGCCTTTTCCTACCTGCTTGACGACCTTGACCTCGGGCCACAGTTCCCTGGCCACATTCACCGTGTCGTCCGTGGAATTGCCGTCGACGAGGACGACTTCATGGATCCATTCGGGAAGCGTCTCGAAGACGTACGGAAGGTTCTCCGCCTCGTTCATGGCGGGGATCACGACGCTGACCGGCGGCGCGATCGCGAGGTGGGTGGAGATCGGGCGGTACTGGGACGGTATTCGGCCCGGTGCGGCCGTGGCGGTAGTGGTGGCCGTGGCGCCGGCCGCTACAGAAGCGGCGACGGTGGTCCCTGGGACCGCCGGGCGCAGGAAAGAGCTCATGAGTCGGTATCCCTCTCGTCCGGTGGACCGCCCGCCCCCGGGCGGTCCGGATGTGTGTCCGGTTCGAAAGGGGGGTTCTCACCCCCGCCATGACGGCATGGAACTCCGTGCAGGTTGGGTGAGCTGGAATTGCTGGCCGCGCGGCCCGCGAACCGGCGCATGCCCGAAGGCATGGCCGAACACGGCACCCCCCTACCGCGCACCGCTCGGGAACCATCGCGACGCTCGACCCCTCCCCTGGAGTCGCTTTGCATGATGGACCGTTGCGGGTGGATGTACGACGGTATTGATGATTAGGACTGTATGGCAAGACCTGGCACGAGGTCTTACTCTTTCTGCTTCTTTACCCTTCCCGGGCGGAAATGCTCGATCCTGTTCGGGATCCCGATAAGGGAGAGAAGGAATGTGGCCGCTGCGACGCCAGTGAAATCGATTCGGGTCGCGGGCCTGATCTCCGGTTCGTAAAAGAATCCGTGCGATCAGGAAATCGATCATTACGGCGCCGGCGCGGAAAGGGTGATCCGTGCCGCGTGCGGCATGGGGTGCGGCGCCATGGCGGGTCCTGCCGGCGCGACGCCACAGCCCGGCGGCCGCCCCACCGAACGGCCCGAGCCCGCCCCGACGGGGCGCCATGAAGGGCTGGAAGGGCGTGAAGGGGGCGCGCGGTGGCGGGTCGAGACCGCCGGATGTCGGAGCCGCGCCCACTCCTGACACGGCCACGGATCCGCCCGCGAGCACCGACAGGACATCCGTGCGAAGTGCCCCCCTTCCGGGGTTCACCCGTCCAGCGCACCCGCCTCCTGGGTGTCCGCTTCCGGAGTGTGTCCGTTCCGCCGGTGCTCGTCCGCACGGGTGGCTCGGCCCCCAAGGCGCCGGATGCGTGGCATCCGTGCTGTGGCGTCAGCCGGCGGACCGTCAGGAAACGGATCCGGACAGGCGATTGTTCTTGGCATGGACACTTCCGGTGAAGTATGAGCGGTGCTACGACAGTTGAGGCAGAGATCCTGCTAAAGGGAGGTTCCATGAAACTGTCCCGAATCGCGGCATTCTCGTCCTCACTCCTACTCGGCGCCGTCCTCGCTCTCTCCGGAGCGGGCCAGGCGCACGCTGCCGGGAGCGCGGCAGCACTGGACTACGTGGCCCTCGGGGACTCGTACTCCTCGGGCCTCGGAGCCGGCTCCTACATCGGCTCCAGCGGCGACTGCAAGCGCACCAACCGTGCCTACCCCGCCCTCTGGGCAGCCGCCAATTCACCCTCGTCGTTCGCTTTCACCGCTTGCTCGGGCGCTCGTACGGGTGATGTGCTGGCGAACCAGCTCGGTCCCGTCACCCCGGCGACCGATCTCGTCTCGATCACCATCGGGGGCAACGACGCCGGCTTCGCCGACGTCATGACCACCTGTGTCCTGCAGTCCGAGAGCACGTGCGTCGCCCGCGTCGAGGAGGCGAAGCGGTTCGTCGACACCACCCTGCCCGGGCGGCTCGACTCGGTGTACTCGGCGATCAGATCCAGGGCGTCGGCGGCCCGTGTCGTCGTCCTCGGCTACCCGCGCTTCTACAAGCTGGGCGGCAACTGCATCGCCGGACTCACCGAGAGGGAACGCACCGCGATCAACGGCGGAGCCGACCATCTCAACGCAGCCGTCGCCAAGCGCGCGGCCGACCATGGATTCACCTTCGCCGATGTCGTCCCGACCTTCACCGGACACGAGATCTGTTCCGGTTCCGCCTGGCTGCACAGCGTCAACTGGCTGAACATCGGCGAGTCGTACCACCCCACCGCGTCCGGGCAGTCGGGAGGCTATCTGCCGGCCCTCAGGACGGCGGCGTAAGGGACACCGTCGGATAGGAGGGGTCGCCCGACGGGGACGGGGACTCCTCCTTGCACGTCACAGAGAACCCCACCCAGTTCGACCGCGCCTCGACCGGACGCCGGACCTCCAGCCGGATCCGGTCGTGGTGCGTCGCGTTCTCCTCGTACGTCAGCTCGATGTGATCGACCTGCCGCGACTTCCCCTCACCGGAGGGGAAGTCGAGTGTTTTCCAGCCCTTGCCCGACGTCCTGCCGCTCTCGGTCACCCAGCGGTAGGAGACGGAGGCGGGCGTACGGCCCACCGTGACCGTCGCTCTGAAGGCGGGCGCCCCGGCCTCGGGCGGCGGGCAGCCACCGCTGTAGCTGCCGGTCACGGCCTGGGCGTACACATGGACGGTCTGGGGCGGCCGGGCCGTGGCGGAGTCGTGGCCGCCGCCGGATGCCGTGTCCGCGGTGTCCGACGTACCGGGGCTGCCGGAGGTGCTTGATGGGCCGTCGTGGGACGGTCCGTCGCCCGCCGTGCCGGTGCCGGTACCGCCGCTCGCCGTGCCGCCGTTCGCCGTACCGCCGCTCGCGCTCGCGCTCGCGCCGGAATTGCCGTTGCCCGTGCCGCCGTTGCCCCGGCCGTTTTCCTTCACCAGGGCGTAGGTGAGGCCGCCGATCGACAGGAGCAGCACCGCGATCCCCGCGACCAGCGCGACCGTGGCACGCCGCGCCCGGCCGGACGGGAGGGCCGCCGCCCCCGTGGGCGGGGTCGGCGGTCCGAAGCCGCCCACGGGCGTGGCCGGTCCCGCCGCGGCGCCCGCCGTCGGGGATGCGGCCGAGGTGACGGTCTCCGGGTAAGGGCCGGTGGCCGGCGGGGGAGCGGAGGCGGTCCGTGGCGTTCCGCCCGCGCCCACGATCCGCAGCTCACGTTCGGCCTCGGCGGCGGACAGCCGCTCCGCGGGATCCTTCCGCAGCAGTCCCGCGATGACCGGCGCCAGAGCACCGGCCCTGCGCGGCGGCGGCAGTTCCTCGTCGACGACGGCCCGCAGAGTGCTGAGCGGGGTGTTCTGGCGGAACGGCGACTGCCCCTCGACCGCCGCGTACAGCAGCACGCCGAGCGACCAGAGGTCCGACTCCGGGCCCGGGTTGCGGCCCAGGGCCCGCTCCGGGGCGAGGAACTCGGGGGATCCCACCAGTTCGCCGGTCATGGTCAGATTCGAGGTGCCCTCGACCGTGGCTATCCCGAAGTCCGTGAGTACCACACGGCCGTCGTTGGCGAGCAGGACGTTCCCGGGCTTCACATCGCGGTGCAGCACCCCCGCCCCGTGCGCCGAGCGCAGCGCCGCCAGCACCTCGGCCCCGATGTGCGCGGCGCGCCGCGGGGTCATCGGGCCCTCGGCGTCGAGCACTTCGGAGAGCGAGAGCCCCCGGACGAGCTCCATCACGATCCACGGGCGGCCGTCGTGCGACGCCACGTCGTAGACCGTGACCACATTGCCGTGGGAGATACGGGCGGCGGCCCAGCCCTCGCGCTCCAGCCGGGCGTACAGCCGCTGGACGTCGGTGGTGCCGAGCGCGGCCGGCGCCCGGACCTCCTTGACGGCGACATCCCGGCCGAGCACCTCGTCCCGGGCGCGCCACACGACGCCCATCCCGCCCTCGCCGAGGCGGCCGAGCAGCCGGTACCGCCCCGCGACCAGCATCCCGTCGTCCCGATCGTCGCCCGGCCCTACGCTCATGGCGAGCCCCCCATCCGCAGCAGAGCGACCATCACGGTGGAAACCCCTCCAAGCTAGCTCAACTGATGGCCCCTGCGGCCCCCCTGAACACCAATCCACATCCCAGTACGAATACGGCGAGCGCAGTGCTCAGCGGAGCGGTGCGATGGATGAATCCGACCAGCCGCCCTCCGGTTCGCCCCGCGGCCCGCCGCCGTGTGAGCCACTCGGCCGCGCGTGCCCCGAGCCGCACGACGGCGAAGCCCGCGGCGGCGAGTGTGAGGGCGAGTCCGGCGCCGTAGGCGATCACGAGCAGCAGCCCGAACCAGGCGTGGCCGAGGGCCGCGGCCCCGACGAGCACCACGACGGCGGAGGGGCTGGGTACGAGTCCTCCGGCGAAGCCGAGGAGGACGGTGCGGCGGAGCGGCTGGACGCGCGCCGGCACATGGTCGTGTCCGTGTTCGCGGGGGTGGTCGAGCGCGGGCTCAGCGGTCTCGCCCGCACGCTTGTGGCTGTGGCTGTGGCTGTGGCTGTGGCTGTGGCTGTGGTCGTGGTCGTGGTCGTGCGAGTGACTGTGCGCGTGTCCGCCCGGCCAGTGGAAGTGGGTGTGTCCATGCCCGTGCGCGTGCGCCCGGTTGTGCCAGGCCCGGCGTACGAGCAGGGCACCCGCCACGGTGACCAGGGACCCGCTCGCCACCCCGAGCCAGCCGACGACGGACGGGCTGACGGCCGAGCCCGCCGTGATGAGGGCGCCGAGTGCGAAGACCCCGAGGGTGTGGGTCACGGTCACGGAGGCGCCGAGGGCGAAGACGTCCCGCAGCGAACTCCGGCCGCCCGCCGCCGCTGCCGCGGCCATCAGGGTCTTGCCGTGCCCCGGTGCGAGGGCGTGCAGAGCGCCGAGGCCGACGGCGATCGCGAGAGCGAGCGCCCCGAACGAGAGCGTGAGTTCACGCCGTTCGACGAGATCGGTCAGCGCCTGCGTCCAGCGGTCGGCGCCGCGCGGCAGCACGGAGGCGGGCGCCGCGCCGCCGCTCCCCTCGACGAGGGCGGGGCCGCCCGGTACCGCCGTGAGAGCCGCGGTCGTACGGTCGGCCGGCGAGTCGAGCAGCCCTTCCGGATACGCGGACAGCCGGCGGGACACCGATTTCCGGGGAACGTCCGACGAGGTGAGGGTCGTGCGGTCACCGCGTGCGGTGATCTCCTGCCAGCCGGGCCCTTCTGCGCCGCCCGACCGGAAGTCGATGGTGACCTCGCCGTCGGGCAGCGAGGCGGTCAGCCCGCACTCGAGGCGCAGCGTCGGCAGACCCGCCTGACCCGGACGGATCTCGGCCCGCGCGGTCCCCGCCCCGAGCGCCACGGGCCGCCCGTCCACGCTCAGCCGGGCCTCGCGTGCGCTTGCCGCGCACCGTTCCTTCGCCCATGCGGCGAGTCCGCCCGCCGGAAGCTCCTTCGGCCGGACGCGTGCGGTCGGGATCTCCGCCAGATCCTCGACATGGTCGACCCTGAACTCGCCTTCACCGACGACGAGTCCGTCGTAGCGGTTGACGGTGAAGTTCCCGAGGGGATGCGCCGCGGCAGGCGCCGCGCCGCCCGCCAGCAGCGCGACGGCCGCGATACACAGGGCGACGGCCGCGCGCGCGGCATGCCGCACACGGGAAGCTCGCGGTGCTCGCGTCCCGCGGTGCACCGCACGGAAGTCGGGCCGGGTACGCGAGAGGCAGCCCGGCGCCCCGGCCGCTGCCGCCCCGATCACGGTGAGCACCACCGTGGCCCGGCCTCCGATACGCCTTCTCATGACTCCTCCAAGGCGTCGAGCGCGCGCCGCGCCTCACGTGAACCGACCGGCGAGAAGCCGGGGTTGAGATCCAGAGCGCGGGACAGCGAGGACCGCGCCGCGGTGGTCTCGCCGACAGCCCGCTCGATCATTCCGCGGTGGTACAGGAAGGCGGCGTTGCGGTATCCCGTCGCGGTCGCCCGACGGGCATGCGCGAGTGCCTCCCCGGACTTGCCGGAGCGATGCAGCGCCCAGGCGAGGGCGTCCTCGGTGTGGACGGTCCTGCGGCGCTGCCACTCGGCCCGGGCTGCCCGCAGCGCCTCCGCGCGGTCGCCGTGGTCCGCTGCGGCGAGGGCGGTGTCCAGGTCCGGGTTGACCCCGCCCGCACGGGCGAGCCCGGTCCAGGTGCCGACGACCGCGTACTGCTGCTCGGCCCGTTCCCGCTGCCCGCTCGCCTCGTACAGCTCGCCGAGCGCGACGAGCCTGCCGGGCAGCGGCGACCGCTCGACGAGTCCCTCGAACTCCTTGATCGCACCGGCGGGATCGCCCTTGCCGGCGAGTGCCCGCGCGCGGCAGTCCCCGGCTTCCAGATTGCCCGGCTCGGCCTTGAGCGCGTAGTCGCAGTGCCGCAGCGCCTGCGCGTAGTCGCCCTGGGACCAGGCGAGCTGGCCGAGCGCTGTCGCCGTGTACGCGATGTCCGGGCGGCGTACCGCCGAACCACCGGCGAGCTCCAGCACCCGTCGCGCCTCCGGCACATCGCCGCGCAGCTCGTGCACATAGGCGAATCGCGTGAAGACCGGGATGCCGGGCCGTCGGGCATCGGCCTCCTTCGCCGCGCCCAACGCCTCCCGGTAGCGCCCGAGTTCGACGAGCGCATCGATCCGTACGGCGAGTGCGCGCTCGCTGTAGGTGTTGACGTCCAGAGCCTTCTTCGCGTCGGCCAGCGCCGTCGGGAAGTCGTGCCGCGCGGCGGCCAGGGCGGCCCGCCCCGCGAGTGCGTCGGCGTTGTCCTCCGGCCGCAGCCGGAGGGACCGCGCGAACGCCTTTTCGGCCTTCGGGTACAGCGACGGGTCACCGCTGCTCCTGGCCTCCTCGACATAAGCGGATCCGAGTGTCGCCCAGGCGCCCGCATCCTTGGGCTGCGCCTTCAGGTGCGCCTGCAGCGCGCGGACACCCTCGCCCACCACGGCTCCCGCCGCGGCCGCCGGGGCGGCGGGGACCTCGTCCCCGCCGCCGACGACCGCTCCCGCGGCCGTCAGTACGAGGGCGAGCCCCGCCACCCCGGCTCCCAGCCGCCACCTGCGGCTGCCCGTTTCCGGCATCACACCCAGCCCTTGCTGCGGCGGCGCATGCGCCACCACCCCAGGCCGAGGCCCACGAGCACGACTCCGGCGCCGGCGGACGCGAGCGAGACGGCCACCAGCTTGCCGTTCCCGGCTTCCGACGCGCTCAGCGCGGCGCCGCCCTGCAGCTGGCTCCGGTTGCCGCCGTTCTGTCCGTCCGCCAGCGGGCCGTTCGAGCCCGAGGTCGGCAGCGCGACATACGGGAACTTCTTCTCGAAGTGCTGGTCGTTCGCGTCCACCGCGTCACCCAGGTCGTTCTTCTGTCCGAGCAGTTCGCCCTCGACGACCTGGAGCGAGATGTCGATCACGTCGTCGGTCAGCCGGCGTCCGTTGGGGAATCCGGCGTTGTCCCCGTCCAGCACGCCCAGGCGCTTCGGCTTGTGGGTGGGCGGGATCGAGGTGTTCAGACGCAGCGCCTCTGCGGGCCGCACGTTCGGCGGCTGGTTGAGGTCCTTCACGCCGGTCAGGAAGACGGACACCAGATCGTCCCGCGGCGTCTTGGGAGCGGGGATCTTGTAGATGGCCTCGATGAGCTTCGGCAGTTCCGGCTCGGTGACGAAGGGCAGGAAGTCCGCGTCGTTCCACGGCGACGAGGCGTTGAACTTGTCCTTGGCCTTCAGCGGTACGACGACCTCGTTGACCAGCGGCATCCCGAGCCGTGACACCTGGGTCCAGTCACCGCTCGCGTTCTTGCGGTGGGTGGTCGACCAGATACCGACCACCGGCTGTCCCTTGGACTGGCGGATGTGCTCCGTGGGGACCTGCAGCGCGATGCTGTTGACGTTGTATCCCTTGAGCGTGTCCTTGCCCACCTCGGAGAGGTTGCCTCCGTACAGCAGATCGAAGACACGCAGGTCGAGGAAGAACGGGTCGTCGGCCTGGCCGGCGAACACCGAGCTGCCGTCCTCCATCCGGTGCACGGCCTGCGCGCGCAGCGCCTTGTAGTCCGGCATGGACGCTTTGCCCACGTTCGACGGGGCGACCGGGACATCGTCGGCGATCTTGGTGTTGGAGATCACATGCTGGTTCTTCAGCTTCACCAGCTCGAGGTCGTACGTCTGCGTGATGTTGAGGTCCGGGTCGTCGATCGTCGTCACCGGACCGGTGTTGTACAGGAACGTGTCGCCGTTCTTGAGCTGGTCGTGGAACGTCCAGCGGTAGAGCAGATCGCCCTGTGCGTCCCCGTCGGAGTCGATGTGGATGTCGTAACGGGCGTCGCTCGCGAAGCGGTAGAAGTTCGGCCCTCCCGCGGGCTCCTCGAACGGCAACCAGTTGGCGACGATCGTCGTCGTGTCCGGCTTGTCCGGGCTGACGAACGCGTACACATCGGTGTTGTCGAACTGGGGCTGCCCCGATATCAGCGGGGCCTCACGGTGGCTGGAGGCGTTCGCCGTTCCCGGCGTGAGGGTCGTCGTGACGCCGGCCGCCGCGAGCCCCCCGGCTGCCAGCGCACCACAGACGAGCGCGGCGAGATTCCTGCGCCCCCGCACGCTCCACTTGAAAGCGGTCATCGCGTCCATCCCGTCCTGTCATGAGGAGTTCTTTCAGCACTGCCTGGTGACAGGTGTTCGGGACCGGTGGGCCCCCGGATTGGTTTGGATTCGAAGGTGTCCAACTCGCCCTGGAATCAGATGTATTCACTGAGTGACCGTCAACACCCGTACAGGGGTGGTGAATCCTGCGACCGGGATACACGGGTGTCACCGAGGGGCGATAGGGTTAACCTGCCCGGGCCGGGTGCCCTCGTACGGGTGGGGAGTGACATGGAACAGATAACAGTGCGCAGCAGGCCACGAGTGCCTGCGATCACATGCGGGAGCAGTGCGACCAGCACGCGTCTCGACCGCCATCTCTCGGTGCTGGGCGGCCCTGCCGTTCCGCAGCGTGAGGCTGCGGAGGCGACGACGCTGATGCGTGAACTGACGACGCGTGATGTGGCGCACACCCGCCGGAGCAAGAGCGCGCGAGTCTCGCTCTTCGCGCCGCTGCGCCGACTGCGCCGCTCGCTGTTCGGCAGCCGCGGTCAGTAGCCCGGCGGGGTGGCAGGCTGCCGGTGCCGGGCTCGCGTGACCGTTCACGCGCACCCGTCCCCCGCGCCCGTCCGGCTCGGAGGTCCGACCACCCCTGCCGCGTTCCTTCCCGAACCCCGTAGGCCGAGGTTCCGGGTCCCGTGTAGAACGGGGCTCCGGCCCCGCCCCTCCCGCAGCACCCGAGCACCCCGAACGCACCCGAACGCACGTCGAATCAACCCGGTCAGCGGCGCTGCTGCGGCAGGGGCGGCAGCTTGGTCTCGTACAGCCATGTCGTGAACATCTTGTCCAGTGGCCGCGCGGAGTGCCGCCGGGCGAGGGCGATGAACTCCTCGGTGGTCACCACGCCGTGCCGGTGCGTCGCGGTCCACTCCCGCAGCAGCCCCACGAAAGCCGCGTGGCCGATCTCCGTGCGCAGCGCGTGCAGCGTGAGCGCGCCCCGCTCGTAGACCCGGTCGTCGAACAGCCGCCGCAGGCCCGGATCGGCGATCCGCACGTCCTGCCGCATCATGGCGAGCCGGGCGCGTGACCTGACCGCCATGGCTGTGGCAGACGGACCACCCGACATCTCGGACCACAGCCACTCGGCGTACTTCGCGAAGCCCTCATTCAGCCAGATGTGCCGCCAGTCGGCAACGGTCAGACTGTTGCCGAACCACTGGTGGGCCAGCTCGTGCGCGACCAGGCGCTCGCTCCCGCGCCGGCCGTCGACATGGTTGGCGCCGAAGATCGACAGGCCCTGTGCCTCGACGGGCACGTCGAGTTCCTCGTCGACCACCACGACGGCGTAGTCGTCGAAGGGATAGGGGCCGAAGAGGTCCGTGAACAAGGTCATCATCTGCGGCTGCCGGGCGAAGTCGTACTCGAACCGGCCGAGCAGGTTCCGTGGAACCGCGGCCGGCTGCGGCACCGCACCCGCGTGCGCCACGTCCACCAGCTCGTAGGGACCGATCTGGACGGTCGCGAGATAGCTCGCCATCGGCGCGGCCTGCTCGTACACCCAGGTCGTGGTGGAGGCGCTGATCGTACGGGAGGTCAGGGCGCCGTTCGCGACAACGGTGTACGGCGACGGCGCCGTCACCGCGATCCGGTAGGCGGCCTTGTCGTCGGGGCGGTCGTTGCACGGGAACCAGGACCGCGCGCCGCTCGGCTGTGAGGCCACCAGCGCGCCCTCGTCGAGGTGCTCCCAGCCCAGGTCGCCCCAGTCCCGGGTACGGACCGGAAGCGGGACACCGGTGTAGCGCACCTCCACGGTGAAGGCCGCTCCGGCGCGCAGCGGCCGTGCGGGCCTGATCCGCAGCTTGTCGGCGCGATGGGTGTACCGCGCCGGACGGGCGCCGTCCACCAGGACCTTGCTGAGGCGGAACTGCCCGAGATCGAGGACGATCTCGGGCAGTTCCCGCTCGGCGACGGCACTGATCGTGGCCCGGCCGGAGAGCCGGCCGGTGCCCGGACGGTAGTCCAGCTCCAGGTCGTACTCCGTGGTCCGGTAGCCGCTGTCACCGTGCTGCGGCAGGTACGAATCCGTCACCGTCGTGCGTCCTCCGGTCTTGCCCTGTGCCGTGCTGTTCCGTGTCGTGCTGTGCCGTCTGTGCTGTTGCGTGCCGAGCGGTTGCGCCCGGGCCTACTTCTTCCACGCGTCGATCGGGTTGCCCAGCCAGCGGGTGCCGGCGGGCACGCTCTCGCCGCGCATCACCAGCGACGCCGGACCGACGGCGGCCCGGTCGCCGATCACCGCTCCGGGCAGTGCGATGCCGTGCGGACCCAGCGTCGCACCCGCTCCGAGAACGACATTGTCCATCCGCATGATCCGGTCATGGAAGAGGTGCGTCTGCAGGACACAGCCCCGATTGACGCTCGCGCCGCTTCCGACCGTGACGAGGTCGGACTCCGGCAGCCAGTAGGTCTCGCACCAGGCGCCGCCGCCGATACGGGCGCCGAGCCCGCGCAGCCACAGGTTCATCAGCGGTGTACCGGCACTCGCGCCCACCAGCCACGGTACGGCCAGCACTTCCACAAAGGTGTCGGCGAGCTCGTTGCGCCACACGAACGCCGACCACAGCGGGTGCTCGGCGGCGGTGAAACGGCCGACCAGCAGCCACTTCAGCGCGATCGCGACCAGGCAGGCCAGCACACCGGCGGTGAGGAGCACGGCCCCGCCGAGCAGCACCGCGACCGTGAAACCGTAACGTCCGGCCAGCAGCGTGAAGACCCCGAGGGCCAGAACGGCGAGCGCCACGCTGCACATGACCGGCACCACCCGGCAGAGTTCGACCACGGCGCGAGCCCACTTCAGCCGCGCGGGCGGGGCGAAGGTACGGCTCCGGTCGGCCTCCTCCACCGCCCGCGGCAGCTTCATCGGCGGCATGCCGAGCCAGGAGGAGCCCGCCTTGGCCCGCTTCGGCGTCGCGGACAGCACGCCCACCAGGCCCCGCTTCGGCACCCTGCGGCCGGCGGCGGTCATCCCCGAGTTCCCGAGGAAGGCACGCTTGCCGACGCGGGCCTCGGCGATGTGCAGCCAGCCGCCGCCGAGCTCGTACGACGCCACCATGGTGTCGTCGGCGAGGAAGGCACCGTCGCCGACCGTGGTCATCGTGGGCAGCGCGAGAACGGTCGACGCCTCGACCCCACGCCCGACCTTCATGCCGAGCGCCCGCAGCCACACGGGCGTGAACAGGCTCGCGTACAGCGGGAAGAGATGCACCCGGGCCATGTCCATCAGCCGCTCGGTCGCCCATGCCTGCCAGGCGACCCGGCTGTGGACCGGGTGGTAGCCCTCGTGCAGTCCGATACCGAGCCCGCGGACGCCCACGAGGATCAGCAGCGCGTACGTGACCATGGCGACGACCGTCGCCGCCGGGACGGCGGCCAGCGCGGCCGTCAGCGCCTCGCCGACGCCGGTGGAGCCGTGCAGGAACACGCCGGTCACCAGCAGACCGGGCAGCGCGGCAAGGGCGGGCAGCAGCCCGAGGACCAGGGACGTCACCGAGTAGACAAAGGTCCAGCGGCGCGTGCGCACCGGGCGGCCCTCGGGGAGACGACGGTTGGCCCTGCCCTTGCGGGACGCGGGGACGCCCGCCCAGCGCTCTCCCGCCGGGACGGTGCCGGTCACGCCGGAACCGGGGGCGACCTCGGCCCGCTTGCCGATCCGTGCGCCGGGGAAGAGCGTGCTGCGGGCGCCGACGGTGGCGCCCGCCCCGATCCGCAGGGTGCCGATGTGCAGTCGGTCGCCGTCCAGCCAGTGGCCGGACAGATCGACCTCCGGCTCGACGGCACAGCCCTTGCCCAGGCGCAGCATTCCGGTCACCGGCGGCAGGGCGTGCAGATCGACGTCGTCGGCGATGCGGACACCGAGGGCCCGCGCGTAATAGGTGAGCCAGGAACCGGCCAGATTTGTCGCGCCGCTGAGTTCGGCGAGCCGTTCCGCGGTCCACAGCCGAAGATGGGTGCTGCCGCCACGGGGATATGTGCCCGGGCGCAGGCCCCGCAGCAGCAGTCGGGCCCCGCCCGCCGCGACAACGATCCGCCCCGGTGGGCTGATGACGAGCAGCCAGCCGAGCGCCACCCACCACCAGGAAACGGTGGGTGCCCAGGGCAGCCCGACGAGATTGCCGACGGCGGCGGCGACCACGGTCCACCGCAGTCCGGCGACACCGAGCAGCGGCAGCATGAGCAGCAGCTGCACGACACCCGCCCGTCGTGGCACGGGCCGCACGGTGCGGGCCTTCGCGCCACGGGGCGACGGGGCTTCCAGCGTCCTTGCGAGTGCCCCGAGCGTGGGGTGCTGATAGATGTCCCCCACGGACCCGGTGCCGTACCGCTCACGGATCCGCGACACCAGCTGCGCGGCGGCGAGGCTGCCGCCGCCGCTCGCGAAGAAGTCCACGTCCGTCCCTGCGACCCGGGTCCCGAGCAGCTCGGCCCACTGCTCGGCGAGCCACGCCTCGGTCTCGCTGAACACGGCGCCGCCGACGGCTTTCCCGTCCGGGGCGTCGTGCGGCAGCGGCCAGGGAAGCGCGTTCCGGTCCACCTTGCCGGACGTCCGGGTCGGCAGATCGTCGACGACGGCGATGACGGGCACGAGCGCTGCGGGCAGCTCCTCGCGCAGCCGCGCCGTGGCTTCGGCGACATCGAACTCGACGTCGAACTCGACGTCGGCCTGCGCCGGGCCGGCGGCTGCGGCTGTGGTGACTGCAGCGCCGTCCTCCGCATCGGCGGGCGTGCCAGAAGCGCCGGCCGGGGAAGGCGCGACCGTGGCGGAAGCGGCTCCCGCCGGTGCCTCGGCAGCAGCCACGCCGTGGGCCGTACCGGCCGTGGGCCCCTGGGCGCCGGTGCGCGAGCCTGTTCGGGACGGGGCACCGGAGGCGGGAGCGGGTGTCGCGGTGGCCGCGGGGGCGGGGTGTGCCGGTCCGGGGTCCGCATGCGCGGGTGCCGAGGTGGCCGCCGGGTCGGGGTGTGCGGATCCGGGTGCCGAGGTGGCCGCCGGGGCGAGGTCTGCCGGTCCGCCGCCGGACGCGGCAGGTCCCGCAGGTGCGTCGTCAACCGCCGTAAGGGTGGCCACATGGCTGTGGTGGTCGCCGACGGCAGCGGCGACGGACGGGGTGTCCGCGTCGCCCACGGCCGGGGCCGCGTCCTCGCCGCCCGCCCCCGCGCTGTCCGCCGCCGAGGCGGCGCCACGACTCGGCACCACGTACCCCACCAGGAGCTGGTGGCCCGCGACCGTCGTCCGGACCGCAGCCGCGGCGCCGGCCACACCGGGGAGGGCCTGGAGGGCCGCGTCGATCTCGCCGAGTTCGATGCGCCGTCCGCCGAGCTTGATCTGTTCGTCCGCGCGGCCGACGAAGAGCAGACCCTCCGGCTCCGCGCGCACCAGGTCGCCGCTGCGATACGCGCGCACCCAGCCGAGTGCGGGCAGCGGGGCGTACTTCTCCGCGTCCTTGGCCTCGTCCAGGTATCGCGCGAGGCCGACGCCGCCGATGACGAGCTCGCCGGTCTCACCCATCGCCACCGTCTCGCCCTGGGCGTCCACGACCGCGAGTTCCCAGCCGTCCAGCGGCAGCCCGATCCGCACCGGCCCCTCGCCGGTCAGCGGGGCTGCGCAGGCGACGACGGTGGCCTCGGTGGGGCCGTAGGTGTTCCAGACCTCGCGCCCGGGGACGGCCATGCGTTCGGCCAGGTCGGGCGGGCAGGCCTCGCCGCCGAAGATCAGCAGTCGTACCTCGTCGAGGGCCTCGGTGGGCCACAGCGCGGCAAGTGTGGGGACCGTCGAGACGACGGTGATGCGCTGTTCCACGAGCCAGGGGCCGAGGTCGAGGCCGGTGCGTACGAGGGAGCGCGGGGCGGGCACCAGACAGGCGCCGTGCCGCCAGGCCAGCCACATCTCCTCGCAGGAGGCGTCGAAGGCGACGGAGAGCCCGGCAAGCACCCGGTCGCCCGGGCCGAGCGGAGCGTCGGCCAGGAACAGTCCCGCCTCGGCGTCGACGAAGGCCGCGGCGCTGCGATGCGTGACCGCGACGCCCTTGGGCCTGCCGGTGGACCCGGAGGTGAAGATGATCCAGGCGTCGTCGTCCGGTTCGGGCCGCCGACCGGTGACTCCGCCGGGGACGCCGCTCGCCACCACGGTCCGCTCCGCTCCGATCACGGCGGCGACCGCGGCCTCGGTGAAGACGAGTTCGGCGCGCTCGTCCGGGTCCTCGGCGTCCACGGGTACGTACGCGGCGCCTGCCGCGAGTACGGCGAGGATCGAGACGTACAGATCGGCGGTCCCGGAAGGGACGCGCACGCCGACCCGGTCGCCGATGCCTGTCCCCGTTTCTGCGAGCCGCAGCCGCAGCGCCTCGACCTCCGTCAGGAGGGAGCGGTACGTGAGCGGTGCGACGCCGTCGTCGACGGCGAGCGCATCCGGGTGGCGGGCGGCGGTCTCGGCGAGGATGTCGAGGAGGGTTCGTTCGGCCGGGGCACTCCCGGCGGTGAAGAGGGCCGGCGCCGGTGCGTCGAGGAGTGGATCGAGGAGAGCGGGAGGTTCCGGGGCGACGGTCATACAGTCCGCCGATCGCCGGCCGGCGCTGTGCAAGGCTCGTTCCTGCGCATCTCTCACCCTCCGTAGTCGTGCGGAAAGCGCAACGTATCCACGCCGCGCACACGGCAAACGAGGAGTCTATCCAGCGTTCGGTCGCCATGCCTGTTCCACTCCTTGCCCGCGGCGTATGCGGCCGACCGGGGCAGTGGGCGGGTCCATGACGTCGTCGCAGCTCAGAGACCGAATGCGGTGGGTCACACGACGCTCACCGACCGATACCGACGGGGTTCCGCTGTGGTGAACGGCACGGACAAAACGATCATCGGGGGTGCTCGTCCGGGGTGTGGCCCGTCGCCACGACCCCGTCCCGGTGGAGTTCCGCCGTCTGCTCATGCGTCAGGCCGGCCTCGCGGAGAAGGGCATCCGTGTGCTCTCCGAGGGCGGGGATCGCGCCCATGCGCGGCTCCGGGCCGCCCGGGAAGGTGATCGGCGGCAGCATGGCCCGCAGCGGACCCGCCGGGGAGGGCACCTCGCGCCAGCGGGAGCGGGCCGCGAGCTGCGGGTGGACGGCGAGGTCCGCGACCGTGTTGAGCCGGGCGCAGGCGATGCCCGCCGCTTCGAGCCGGGCCACGGCCTCCTGGGTGTCCAGCAGGCCCAGTGCCCGGGCGACCACCGCGTCCGTGCCCGCGCGGTTCGCCGTGCGCGCCTTGTTCGTCGCGAAGGCCGGATCGCTGCCCAGTTCGGGGCGGCCGAGCACCTGCTCGGCCAGGCGCCGCCACTCGCGGTCGTTCTGCACCGACAGCAGCACCTGCCCGCCGTCCGCCGTCGGGTACGCGTCGTACGGTGCGATGACGGCGTGCGCCACCCCCGTGCGCTCCGGGGCGGTGCCTCCGTGCATCCCGTGGTGGAGCGGATGCCCCATCCACTCGGCGAGCGACTCCAGCATCGAGATCTCGACCGGCCCGCCGAGCCCGGTCGTGGACCGTCGCAGCAGTGCCGCCAGCACTCCCGAGAACGCGTACATCGCCGCCGCGACATCCGCCGCCGGGATGCCCGCCTTCACCGGCTGCTCAGGTGTCCCGGTCACGGACACCAGCCCCGCCTCGCACTGGACGAGCATGTCGTAGGCCCGCTTGTGGGCGTACGGCCCGTCCGCGCCGTACCCGGAGATGTCCACCGCGATCAGCCGGGGGTGCGCGGCGCACAGCGTGGCCGCGTCCAGGCCGAGCCGGGCGGCGGCGCCCTGTGCGAGGTTCTGCACGAACACGTCCGCCTCGGCGATCAGCCGACGGACCACGTCCAGGCCCCGCGGGTCCTTGAGGTCCACGGCGAGCGACTCCTTGCCGCGGTTGCACCAGACGAAATGCGAGGCGAGACCACGGGCGGCGGTGTCGTAGCCGCGTGCGAAGTCACCGCCGTCGGGCCGCTCGACCTTGATCACCCGGGCGCCCAGGTCCGCGAGCTGGCGGGTGGCGAAGGGGGCAGAGACGGCCTGTTCGACGGCGACGACCGTGACACCTTCGAGGGGCAGTGGCAGTGGGCTCATGCAGCCGTACCTATCGTGTATGGGGCACCTTTGTCACCCCTTCCCTGGTCAGCACTGATACTCCGGCACCTGTACGCGGACAGGTGCCGCGTACGCGGGTCGAGGACCGTGGATCACCGCCGGCTCGACCGGCATGAAGGACCAGCCCGACGACATCGACGGTTCGGATGTGCGAAGTGCCGTGCGGGCGTGGGGGCTTCAGGCTTCGCCCGTCCATGCGCCGCCGGCTTCGGCGACCACCGCTGGACGGCGACGGACACACACGGGCGCCGGCGGTTCATCGCCGTGGGCGACCTGCCCCACGGACGTACCGCGGCGAAGGTGTGGAAGGAGCCCACGACGGGCTGCGCCACGCACGGCCCAGGGTCTTTCGTTCGAAGGCGCGCGAGCCCGGCAGGATCCGAACGAGACGCACTAGATCAGCGCGAACTGCCCCTCGGGTCCCTCTTCGTGGTGATCCAGTACGGAGGCGGGGCGCCGGGCGGCCGTCGGCACCGGCGGTACCCCCACGTCGGGCCACTCGGTCCGCGCCGCCTCCTGGGCCAACTCGGTCCGCCGGTCGTCGAGTTGAGCGAGCAGTGCGAGCACGGTGATCAGTTCCAGCAGCTCCGAGGTCCACTCCTGCGGCCACGCCCCGGGCCTGATCGCCTCGAGGGTGCCGGGCTCCACCTCCGCGGTCCGCCGCGCGAACCAGTGCTCCACCACACGCACCCCGCCGACCTGGAAGTCCCAGGCCTCTGCCGGAACGGGCGCGATGCGCCCCTCCCCGACGAGCAGCGCCTCGTCCTCGGCGTCGTACTCCACACCCGTCGGCCACGAGGCGATCGCGGCCCGCACATACGGCCGCCGCCCCCCGGGCAGTCTGGGCCGCGCGCCGCCACGCGCACCCCTCAGCTGGATGCTCACCAGCGAGTGCCCGAGCTCCACGCCGAGCGCCCACACCCCGGCGTCCGAGGTGAAGGGCACCACGCACCCCTTGGCCGTGGCCCGGCCCGCGGCCACGGCCCACGCGAAGACGTCCCCGGGCATCACCCCGTCCCCGAAACGCTCCCGGAGCGCCTCCAGCAACCCCGGCGCGAGATTGGGCTCCGCCCCGCCCGGACGCCGGTAGAGCGGCCGTATCCGCCCGGGCCGGCCGGCGGGGGAGCGACCCTCGGGAAGCACCCCTGACACGAGGAGCGCAGGACCCGTGGCACCCGGCACATGTCCCTGCTCCAGGGCGAAGAGCTGGTGCCCGTCGGCGACCCGCCACAGCTCGGGCCGGGCCACGTCGATCAGCCGGTGGTCAGGAATCACCCACTGCTCGTCGAAGGCCCCGTGCACGATCCGAACGGGCTCGGGGCACGGCCCGTCCTCCCTGGCCAGTCTGCCGGTCCCGGTCCGCTGCCCGGGCAGGGCCGCGACGCCGCTGTGCAGCGTCCGCGCCCGGGATTCCCGGAACAGCGCGCGGCGTTCGTGCTCCCCGGCCCGCACCAGTGCTTCCCAACGGGATCTCAGTGTCCGGGCATCGGGCGCGGTCACCCAGCCGCGCCCCAGCCGCAACGGCCCGGTGGACCAGGGCATCAGGTCGTCGAGCAGCATGGTGGTGATCACTCCGTTTCGACGGTCACCGAGAACGAGAACCGGTCGCCCCGGTACCGGATCCGCGCCACATCCACCACCCGCCCCTCCGCGTCGTACGTCACGCCGGTGTAGTGCAGGATCGGCGACAGCAGCGGCACCTGCAGCAGCTCCGAGGTCTCCGGGTCCGCGAGTCTGGCCTCCACCGTGTCCGTGATCCGGCTGATCCTCACCCCGACCACGTCCCGCAGCACCTTCGTCATCGGCCAGCGTTCGAGGTCCCCGGCATCGAGCTTCGCCGCGACGTCCGCGCGTACCGCGTTCTCCGCCCAGTTCGTGGGCTCACCGCTCTCCCCGTCGCAGCGCAGCCTCCGGTAGGTCACGACCTCGTCCACGTCCGCGAAGTACTCGGCGAGTTCGCCGGGCACGGGCGAGGGCCCGTGTCCGAGGACCGTCGTCCGCTCGCCCGACTGCTGGGCCACGATCGCGTCGATCGAGCCCAGCAGCCGCCTCGGCGCGCTACGCCACGCCCCCGGCTCGATGAAGGTGCCGCGCCGCCGGTGCCGGCTGATCAGGCCTTCGGTCTCGAGCTCCTTCAGCGCCTGCCGCATGGTCAGCACGCTCACGCCGTAGTGCTCGGCCAGCTGTTCCTCCGTGGGCAGCCTCAGCGGATCCTGCGGCCGGCGTCCCAGTATCGAGGCGCGCAGGGACTGCGAGACCTGGTACCAGAGCGGCAGCTTGCGGTTCAGGACGAGCGAGTCGGGGGCGAAGGCGGTCACGGCAACTCCGTATCAGATCCGGTGTCAGGACCGGAAGTGGCGCTCAAGACCCTCCCACACCGCGTCGTACCCCTTCTGCAGGTGGTCCGCGTTCGCGGCCTGCCCGGTCGTGGTCACCGGCCACCGGGTCTCGAACATGAACGCGAGGCCGTCGTCGATCTTCTGCGGCTTCAGCTCGGCGGCGCTCGCCCGGTCGAAGGTCTCCCGGTCGGGCCCGTGCGCGGACATCATGTTGTGCAGCGACCCGCCGCCCGGGACGAAGCCCCCCTTGCCGGCGGTCTTCGCGTCGTACGCGCCCTCGACGAGCCCCATGTACTCGCTCATCACGTTCCGGTGGAAGTAGGGCGGCCGGAAGGTGTCCTCGCCGACCAGCCAGCGAGGTGCGAACACCACGAAGTCGACACCCGCGAGCCCCGGAGTGTCGCTCGGCGAGGTCAGTACGGTGAAGATGGACGGGTCCGGGTGGTCGTACGAGATGGTCCCGATCACGTTGAACCGGCGCAGGTCGTAGACGTACGGCACATGGTTCCCGTGCCAGGCGACGACATCGAGCGGGGAGTGGTCGTACGTGGCCGCCCACAGGTTGCCGCAGAACTTGTTGACGACTTCCACCGGGCCCTCGACGTCCTCGTACGCGGCGACGGGAGCCTGGAAGTCGCGTGCGTTGGCGAGTCCGTTCGCGCCGATCGGCCCCAGGTCGGGGAGGACGAACGGCTGTCCGTAGTTCTCGCAGACGTAGCCGCGGGCCGTGTCGTCGAGCAGTTCCACGCGGAACCGGACACCGCGGGGGATCAGCGCCACCTCTCCGGGCCGGGCCGCCAGCAGTCCCAGCTCGGTACGGATGAGCAGTCCGCCCCGCTCCGGCACGATCAGCAGCTCGCCGTCCGCGTCGCTGAAGACGCGCCGCTCCATGGACGCGTTGGCGTGGTACAGGTGGACGGCCATGCCGGTGCGCTGTGCGGCGTCGCCGTTGCCGCCGAGGGTCCACAGGCCGGCCAGCCAGTCCGTCCCGGGTGCGGGCTCCGGCAGCGGATCCCAGCGGAGCCGGTTCGGATCCGGCACGGTCTCGGTGAAGGGTGCGCTGCGCACGCCCCCGTCGTCGACGCGGGCGAACGGGGGGTGGGCGGCCGACGGCCGGATCCGGTACAGCCATGAGCGCCGGTTGTGTGCGCGCGGCTCGGTGAACGCGGAACCGCTGAGCTGCTCCGCGTAGAGGCCGAGCGGGGCGCGCTGCGGCGAGTTCCGCCCGTGCGGCAGTGCGCCGGGCACGGCCTCTGAGCTGTGTTCATTGCCGAATCCCGACCGGTACTCCAGCCCTTCGGCCGTCTTCCTCGCCTGCTCGATGCCGCTCATCCGCACTCCCGATGCGTCGTGCCCAAGGAATCCTATGGTTGACAGTAGGATTGCCTGGAGGAGCCCCTTCGTCAACGGCATCCCCGGCCGACACCGCGAAAGGCCTGAACGAGTGAGCACCCCGGTCGACGCCGGGCCGCCGTAGGCCGTACACCCGTGCGCGGCGTTGCGCGGCGCGAGCAGCTGAACCGGGTCCTGGGCGGGCATTGCCCGCCTCCTCGACAAGGAGCGACTGCCGCAGGCGCCTGCCGGCGCGTACGGTCACCGCCCGCGCAGGTGCTGGCGAGGCGCGGGCGTTCACGGCGTTTCCGTCGGCTCGGTGCGCCGGGTCCGATGTCGGCCGTCGCGCAGTGCCCGCATCCGCCCGCATCCGCCCGCATCCGCCCGCATCCGCCCGCAGGCCGTGTCCGGCCGGTAACCGAAACGCCTCTCCCCATCATGCGTACCGGTCGGTATGCTCCAACTGCCCGCGCGTCACCGCTGCCGCCGCCCCGGGAGGGCCCATGCCAGGAACAGACGCCACCCGCACCGCACTGCGCATCTGCCCCCTCTGCGAAGCCACCTGCGGACTGACGCTCACCATCGAGGGCAGCCGCGTCACCGGCGCCCGCGGCGACCGGGACGACGTCTTCAGCCAGGGATTCATCTGCCCCAAGGGCGCCTCCTTCGGCGAGCTCGACGCCGACCCCGACCGTCTGCGCACCCCTCTCGTCCGGGGCGAGGACGGCCGGCTGCGCGAGGCCACCTGGGGCGAAGCCTTCGACACCGTTGCCGCCCGCATACGCCCGCTCATCGAGGAACACGGGCCGAACGCGGTGGGGATCGTCCTCGGCAACCCGAACGTGCACACGATGGCCGGCGGCCTCTACCCGCCCGTACTCCTCTCGACCCTGCGCACCCGCAACCTCTTCACAGCCTCCACCCTCGACCAGATGCCCAAGCACGTCTCCAGCGGGCTGCTGTTCGGCAGCGCGGTCGCCATCCCCGTCCCGGATCTGGACCGCACCGACCATCTGCTCCTCCTCGGCGCCAACCCGCTCGACTCCAACGGCAGCCTGTGCACGGCACCCGACTTCCCCGGCAGGCTCAAGGCGCTGCGCCGCCGCGGCGGCACCCTGACCGTCGTCGACCCCCGCCGCACCCGTACCGCCCGGCTCGCCGACCGGCATGTCGCCATCCGTCCCGGCACCGACGCCCTTCTGCTCGCAGCGCTCGCCCATGTCCTCTTCGAGGAGGGCCTGACCGATCTCGGAGAGCTCGCGGAGCAGGTGGAAGGCGTGGACGAAGTCCGTGAGGCGGTAAAGGACTTCACGCCCGAGGCCGTCGCCGCAGCCTGCGACATGGACGCCGTCGAGATCCGTGAGATGGCCCGCCAACTCGCGGCCGCCCCCACCGCCGCCGTGTACGGACGCATCGGCAGCTGCACCGTCGAGCACGGCACCCTCGCCAGCTGGCTCGTCGACGTCCTCAACATCCTCACCGGAAACCTCGACCGCCCCGGCGGTGTGCTCTTCCCCCTCGCCGCGCACGACCGTGCGCCCCGCCCTGCCGGTCCCGGCAAGGGCTTCGCTCTCGGCCGCTGGGCGAGCAGGGTCAGCGGCCACCCCGAGGCCAAGGGCGAACTGCCCATCGCCGCGCTCGCCGAGGAGATCGAGACTCCTGGGGACGAACGGATCCGCGCGCTGATCGCGATCGCCGCCAACCCCGTGCTCTCCGCGCCCGACGGGGACCGGCTCGACCGGGCGCTGGGAGGCAGCCTCGACTTCATGGTCAGCGTCGACCCGTATCTGAACGAGACCTCGCGCCATGCCGATGTCGTCCTGCCCCCGCCGCCGCCCTCCCGCAGCGCCCATTTCGACTTCTCCTTCAACGGCCTCGCCGTCCGCAACCAGGCCCGCTACACCCCGGCGGCCCTGCCCCTCGACGCGGGCGCGATGGACGAGTGCGAGATCCACGCGCGGCTGATCCTCGCGGTGAGCGGGATGCACGGAGCCGATCCGTCGGCGGTCGACGACATGGTCATCGACGGCTCGCTCGCCAAGGCGGTCGCCGACCCCCGTTCGCCCGTCCACGGCCAGGACCCCGGGGAACTGGCGGCCCGTCTCACCGGCGCCAGGGGTCCAGAGCGGCGCCTCGACATGATGCTGCGCCTCGGCCCGTACGACCTCACGCTCGACGATCTGCTCGAGCATCCGCACGGCGTCGACCTGGGCCCGCTCAAGCCCCGGCTGGGCCAGGTTCTCAGGACGCGCAGCGGGCGGGTCGAGCTGCTGCCCGGACCCGTGGCCGCCGATCTGCCGCGGCTGCGGCGAGCCCTGGGGGAGCGCGACGACCGGCTCGTCCTCGTCGGCCGCCGCCATCTGCGCTCCAACAACAGCTGGATGCACAACATCGCCGCGCTCAACGGCGGCTCCAACCGCTGCACCCTCCAGATCCACCCCGCCGACGCCGCCCGGCTCGGGCTCGCCGACGGGGCCACCGCCCGGATCAAGGCGGACGGGGGAGAGCTGGAGGTCCCGGTGGAGATCACCGACGCCGTACGGACCGGAGTGGTGAGCCTCCCGCACGGCTGGGGGCACGACCGTCCCGGCACCCGGATGTCGGTGGCCGCGGCCCGCCCCGGCGTCAACGTCAACCAGCTGCTCGACGGCACCCTGCTCGACCCGCTGTCCGGTACCGCAGTCCTCAACGGCTTCGCCGTGGATCTGACGCCCGTCCCGTGACCCGCCTGTCCAGTGACCCGTCCTGAGCTGGGGTTTTGCGCTTATTGCTCACGCGTCAACGTCTTGTTAACGCCGATGAAGGGCACCTAACGTCATCCGGACCGCCGACTCCGGCGGGAGTTCAAGGATGAACGTTAGGTGTCCCCCCATGCTGACAGTCCTCGGCTTCGCCATGATCGCGACCTTCCTGGTCCTGATCATGATGAAGAAGATGTCGCCGATCGCGGCGCTGGTTCTCATCCCCGCACTCTTCTGCGTCTTCGTCGGTCAGGGCGCGAAGCTCGGGGACTACGTCCTGGAAGGCGTCGGCAACCTGGCACCGACCGCGGCGATGCTGATGTTCGCCATCGTCTACTTCGGCGTGATGATCGACGTCGGCCTGTTCGACCCGGTCGTCCGGGGCATCCTGCGCTTCTGCAAGGCCGACCCCATGCGTGTCGTGGTCGGCACGGCCCTGCTCGCCGCGATCGTCTCGCTGGACGGCGACGGCTCCACCACCTTCATGATCACCGTCTCGGCGATGTACCCGCTCTACAAGCGCCTGAAGATGAGCCTGGTCGTGATGACCGGTGTCGCCGCCACCGCCAACGGCGTCATGAACACCCTGCCGTGGGGCGGCCCCACCGCCCGCGCGGCGACCGCCCTCAAGCTGGACGCCGCCGACATCTTCGTGCCGATGATCCCCGCGCTCTGTGTCGGGCTGCTCTTCGTCTTCGTTCTGGCCTACGTGCTCGGCCTGCGGGAGCGCAGGCGCATCGGCCAACTGACGTTGGACGAGGCGTTGGAGCCGCAGACCGAGACGGTGCTGGTGAAGGCCGGCGGCGGTAGGAACGCCGAGGACGCGAAGGACGCCAAGGACGCGAAGGACCGTGCGGCCACGGCCACCGGTGGCACCGGCGATCCCGCCGCGACCGACGGCGACGGCGACGGCGACGGCGACGGGCACGGGACCGACGAGGGATTCCGGGGACTGGACCCGCACCGCGAGACCCTGCGCCCCGGGCTCTACTGGTTCAATGCCGCGCTGACCGTCGGCCTCCTCGCCGCGATGATCATGGAGCTGCTGCCCATACCCGTGCTGTTCCTGCTCGGAGCCGCCCTCGCGCTGACCGTCAACTTCCCGAAGATGGCCGACCAGAAGGCCCGGATCGCGGCTCACGCGGACAACGTCCTCAACGTGGCGGGCATGGTCTTCGCCGCCGCTGTCTTCACCGGCGTCCTCACCGGCACCGGCATGGTCGAGCACATGGCCGACTGGCTCGTCGGCGCCATCCCCGAGGGCATGGGCCCGCACATGGCACTCGTCACCGGTCTGCTGAGTCTCCCGCTCACCTACTTCATGTCCAACGACGGCTT
The DNA here is from genome assembly GCF_042802855.1 of Streptomyces sp. NPDC057445. Lineage (NCBI taxonomy): Bacteria > Bacillati > Actinomycetota > Actinomycetes > Kitasatosporales > Streptomycetaceae > Streptomyces > Streptomyces sp. NPDC057445. The sequence continues at coordinate 129,385 of NZ_JBHVDH010000011.1, forward strand.
CTACTTCGGCGTCCTGCCCGTCCTCGCCGAAGCCGGTGCCGCCCATGGCGTCTCGTCGCTGGAGATCGCACGCGCCTCGCTCGTCGGACAGGCGCTGCACATGTCGAGCCCGCTGGTCCCCGCCGTGTACGTCCTCGTCGGAATGGCCAAGGTCGAGTTCGGCGACCACACCAGGTTCACGGTCAAGTGGGCCGCGCTGACCTCGCTCGTGGTACTCGGCGCCGGAATACTCTTCGGCATCGTCTGACGTGACCGGTTCCAGGACCTGGCTGCTGCGCCTCGTCATCGCCTTCAGCTTCGCGCAGGGGGCGGTGTCGATGGCGCGTCCGGCCGTCTCGTACCGGGCGCTGGCACTCGGCGCCGACGAGCGGGCCATCGGTGTGATCGCCGCTGTGTACGCGCTGTTCCCGCTGTTCGCCGCCGTACCGCTCGGCCGGCGGACGGACCACGGCCGGTGCGTGCCGCTTCTCGCGGCCGGTGTCGTCCTGATCTCCAGTGGCTGCGCGCTCAGCGGACTGGCCGGTTCCCTTGCCGCGATGGCGGTCTGGAGCGGCATCATGGGCCTCGGTCATCTGTCCTTCGTGATCGGCGCGCAGTCGATCGTCGCCCGCCGGTCCGCCCCGGCCGAACAGGACCGTAACTTCGGGCACTTCACCATCGGCGCCTCGCTCGGCCAGCTCGTCGGACCGGTCGCGGCGGGACTGGTGATCGGCGGCGACATGGCCCGTACGAGCGCACTGGCCCTGCTTGCCTCGGCGGCCGTCGCGGCGCTCTCCTGTGCGTTCCTCCGGCGCGTCGAGCACCGCGCGACGCCCGGGAGCCGCACCGAACGGGCCAAGGTGCCCGTCCACCACATCCTGCGCACCCGCGGTGTGCCGGCCGGAATCTTCATCAGCCTGGCGGTGCTCTCGGCGACGGACGTCCTCACCGCGTACCTGCCGGTGGTCGGAGAGCACCGGGGGATCGCCCCCGCCGTCGTCGGACTGCTGCTGAGCCTGCGCGCCGCGGCGACGATCGCCTGCCGGCTGGTGATGACCCCGATGATCAGGGCCGTGGGTCGCACCGCGCTGCTCACGGTCACCTGTCTGCTGGCCGCGCTGCTGTGCGCGGTCATCGCCCTGCCGGTTCCGGTGTGGGGACTCACCGTGGTGATGGCGGCGCTCGGCTTCTGTCTCGGGGTGGGGCAGCCCCTTTCGATGACGACCGTCGTCCGGGCCGCCCCGGCCGGGGCCCGCTCCACGGCCCTCGCGCTGCGACTCACCGGCAACCGCCTCGGTCAGGTCGCGGCGCCCGCCTCGGCCGGTCTCGTCGCAGGGGTCGCGGGAACGGCGGCGCCGTTCGTGATGCTGGGTGTGCTCCTGCTGGCGGCGGCGGGGACCGGGCTGCGGGCGGGCCGGAACCCGTCCCGCCCCGACGGCGCTGAACATGACACCCGGGCAGTGCGTACTCATGACTACCCGCGCCGACCGACCAGGTGTGGTGAATCGACTCTGCGCGACCGACAGGAGCGGCAATGACCAGTGGTGACGGGCCGATCATGAAGGGGCTCCCGGACGGAGGGGCCGAGTTGTCCGTGGTGCTGCGGCTGGGCTGGGACGATGTGGCCGCGCTCGGCCGTGAGGCGAGCCGGCTGGCCGAACAGCGCGGGGGCCCGGTGAGCCTCGACGAGGCCGCCAGCCACCGGCTCCGTACCTGGTCGTCGGTGTCGAAGACCACGGACGACAGGGCCGCCCAGGCGCAGGCCCAGGTGACGTCCCCGGTCCCCACGACCGCGGCCATCGCCGGGAACCCCGCGGCCAGGGTCACCTCGATCTCGCCACCGCCCGCGCGGCAGGTGCAGCCGACGGCCACGGCGGTCGGCCAGGCTCAGGCCTGACGGGTTGCCGGCTGTCGACGGGCCCCGGGCGCGGACGTTTCCGCGCCAGGGGCCCGTTTCGTGCCCCCGCACAAAGAGGGACAATCGGTGGGCACGCGGTGAGACGCCCCTGGCGTCAGAAAACTAACACCGCTAGTTTGGGACGGACGACCCGAGCATGCCTCGAAGGAGTAGCGGATGAAGGCCCACGACGGGATGTACATCGGCGGCATGTGGCGGCCCGCCGTCGGCGCCGACACCATCGCGGTGGTGAATCCCGCGGACGAGCAGGTCATCGCCCATGTGCCGGCCGGTACGGCGGAGGACGTGGACGCCGCGGTGAGAGCCGCACGGGCCGCCTTCCCCGGCTGGGCCGCCACCCCGCCCGCCGAGCGCGCCGCGAAGATCGCCGCGCTGCGGGACGAGCTCGCCGAGCGCAAGGAGCAGATCGCACGGACCGTGACGGCCGAGCTCGGGGCGCCGCAGCAGCTCGCCGAGACCGTCCACGCCGGTCTGCCGATCATGGTCGCCGCCTCGTACGCCGAGCTGGCGGCCTCGTACTCCTTCGAGGAGAAGGTCGGCAACTCCACCGTGCTGCTGGAGCCGGTGGGCGTCGTGGGCGCCATCACCCCGTGGAACTACCCCCTCCACCAGATCGTCGCCAAGGTCGCCCCGGCTCTCGCCGCCGGCTGCACGCTCGTGCTCAAGCCCGCCGAGGACACCCCGCTGACCGCACAGCTCTTCGCCGAGGCCGTGCATGAAGCCGGCCTGCCCGCAGGGGTGTTCAACCTGGTCACGGGTCTCGGCCCGATTGCCGGACAGGCGCTCGCCGAGCACCCGGGAGTGGATCTGGTCTCCTTCACCGGCTCCACCGCCGTCGGCCGGCAGATCGGCGCGACCGCGGGCGCCGCCGTCAAGCGCGTGGCCCTGGAACTCGGCGGCAAGTCCGCCAACGTGATCCTGCCGAGCGCCGACCTCGCCCGTGCCGTGAACGTCGGCATCGCCAATGTCATGTCCAACTCGGGCCAGACGTGCAGTGCCTGGACGCGCATGCTGGTGCACAAGGACCAGTACGACGAGGCCGTGGATCTGGCCGCCGCGGCCGTCGCCAAGTACCCGCCCGGGGAGCGGGTCGGCCCGCTCGTCAGCGCCAAGCAGCAGCAGCGTGTCCTCGGCTACATCGAGAAGGGCATCGCCGAGGGTGCCCGGGTCGTGGCAGGCGGGTCGGAGGCACCGCGAGAGACCGGCTACTACGTCTCCCCGACGGTCTTCGCCGATGTCACGCCCGGCATGACCATCGCGCAGGAAGAGATCTTCGGCCCGGTCGTCTCGATCCTGAGGTACGAGGACGAGGACGACGCCCTGCGGATCGCCAACGGCACCGTGTACGGGCTCGCGGGCGCGGTGTGGGGAGAGCAGGAGGATGCCGTCGCCTTCGCCCGTCGCATGGACACCGGCCAGGTCGACATCAACGGCGGCCGGTTCAACCCCCGGGCGCCGTTCGGCGGTTACAAGCAGTCGGGTGTCGGGCGCGAGCTCGGCTCGCACGGCCTCGGTGAGTATCTCCAGACCAAATCGCTGCAGTTCTGAGCTGCTCCGGGCATCCTGAGCAGCTCAGGGCGCCCTCAGCCCGGAGCGTCCGAGTAGTCCTGAGCAGTCCTGAGCAGTCCTGAGCAGTTCCCGACCGTCACCCCTCCGAGGAGTGTTCAGCGTGGTCCGCGCCGCTGTCCTGCCCGCCGTCGGTTCTCCCCTGGAGATCACCCGCATCGAGCTCCCCGAGCCCGGCCCCGGCCAGGTGAGGGTCCGCCTCGCCGCCGCCGGGGTCTGCCACTCCGATCTGTCCCTGTCCGACGGCACCATGCGCGTCCCGGTACCCGCCGTCCTCGGCCACGAGGGCGCGGGCACCGTCGTCTCCGTCGGCGAGGGGGTCACCCATGTCGCCCCGGGCGACGGTGTCGTGCTCAACTGGGCGCCGTCCTGCGGAAAGTGCCACCACTGCTCGATCGGCGAGGTGTGGCTCTGCGCCGACGCCCTCACGGGCGTGGCGAACGTGTACGCCGTCACCGAGGACGGCACGGAACTCCACCCCGGCCTCAACGTGGCCGCGTTCGCCGAGGAGACCGTCGTCGCGGCCAACTGCGTGCTGCCGGTCCCGGACGGCGTCCCGCTCACCGACGCCGCCCTCCTCGGCTGCGCGGTCCTCACCGGATACGGGGCCGTCCACCACTCGGCACGCGTCCGCGAGGGCGAGTCGGTCGTCGTGTTCGGCGCCGGCGGGGTCGGTCTCGCGGCCCTCCAGTCCGCCCGGATCGCCGGCGCCTCGACGGTCATTGCCGTCGATGTCTCGCCGGAGAAGGAAGCTCTGGCGCGCCGGGCCGGAGCGACCGAGTACGTCGTCGCCTCCGACACCACCGCACGGGAGATCCGCAAACTGACCGGAGGCCAGGGCGCGGATGTGGCCGTCGAGTGCGTGGGCCGCGCCGTGACGATCCGTACCGCCTGGGACTCGACGCGCCGCGGCGGCCGTACGACGGTCGTCGGCATCGGCGGCAAGGACCAGCAGGTCACCTTCAACGCCCTGGAGATCTTCCACTGGGGCCGCACTCTCTCCGGCTGTGTGTACGGCAACTCCGACCCGGCGCGGGACCTCCCGGTGCTGGCGGAGCACATCCGCGCCGGGCGCCTCGACCTGAGTACGCTGGTCACGGAACAGATCGGTCTGGACGGCATTCCGGGCGCCTTCGAGAACATGCTCGCGGGCAGGGGCGGCAGGGCGCTGATCGTGTTCTAGGGCCCGCCGCACCACCGACCACCCCGGCCGCGCCGCATGCGCCCGGGGTGGTCGTGCTGTCTCAGGCTCAACGGTTACCAGCGGGTAATGATCGAGCAAAAACTCCTGTTGCGCGACCTGTTGACCTCCATACCCACTGGTCGGTACGTTCCCCGCACTCCTCGTCCCCCGCACCCATCGGAGTGTGCACGCATGGACACGGCACCCCCTTCCCCGCTCGCCGGTCAGGCACAAGTGACCGCTCCCACCGATCGCCACCGCCGACGCGTGGCCACCGCCGCGGCACTCGCGTCCGCCGTCGAGTGGTACGACTACTTCGTCTTCGGTATCGCCGCCGCCCTCGTCCTCGGGGATCTCTACTTCCCCTCCGGCAGCCCTTCGGCCGGAGTGCTCGCGGCCTTCGCGACCTTCGCGGTCGGCTTCCTCGCCCGCCCCGTCGGCGGCATCATCGCCGGCCAGCTCGGCGACAAGCACGGCCGCAAGCCGATGCTCGTCCTCGCGCTCACCCTGATGGGCGTCGCCACCACCGCCATCGGCCTGCTCCCGACGTACGAGACGATCGGCATCGCGGCCCCGCTGCTGCTGGTGCTGCTCCGCGTGATGCAGGGCATCGCGGTCGGCGCCCAGTGGGGCGGCGCGATGCTGATGGCCACCGAGTACGCCCCCGAAGGCAAGCGCGGACTGTACGGCAGCCTCGTCCAGCTCGGCGTACCCATCGGTGTCGTCACCGCCAACACCGTCTTCCTCGCGGCCGGCGCCTTCACCGACGACGCCTCGTTCGCGTCATGGGGCTGGCGGGTGCCGTTCTTCGTCGGCGTCCTCGTCCTCGGCCTCGCCTGGTTCATCCACACCCGTGTCGAGGAGACCCCCGAGTTCCGGGAGGCCGAACAGGCCCTGTCCGAGCAGGAGAAGGGCGAGGCCCGCTCCCCGCTGGGGACGATTCTGCGCAAGCACCTCGGGACGGTGTTCCTCGCCGGCGGGTCCTTCGCGGTCAACACCGCCACCTTCTACATCATCATCACCGGCGTCCTTGACTACTCGACGCGCGAACTCGGCATGGAGCGCAGCGCCGTACTCACCGTGTCCCTCTGCGTCAGCCTCACCCAGCTCGCGCTCATACCCGCGTCCGCCGCGCTCTCCGACCGCATCGGAAGGCTGCGCATCTACGCGATCGGCGCGGTGGGCCTGCTGGTGTGGGCGGTCCCGCTGTTCCTGCTCATCGACACCAAGTCGCTGCTGTGGCTGGCCGTCGGCACGTTCGTCACCAGCTGCTTCCTCAGCATCATGTACGGGCCGCAGGCGGCCTTGTTCGCCGAGCTGTTCACGGCGGAGATGAGGTACACGGGCGCCTCGCTCGGCTACCAGATCGCCGCGGTCTTCGGCGGCGGCCTCGCGCCCTTCGTGATGGTGCTGCTGCTGGAGGCGACCGGAACCTCGATGGCCGTCTCCGGCTACATCATCTGCCTCGCGGTCATCGCGCTCGCGTCGATCAGGATTCTCGCGAAGCGGGCGGCTGCCCGGGCGTGACATCCGCGACCTCCGCCGACTGAGCCGCCGCGGCGGCATCCGTGACGCCGGCCCGGTCCTCCCGGGCCGGCGTACGCGACTTCGAGCGGGAGACCGCCACGCCCGCCAGGCAGAGGGCACCGCCGAGCATCGTCAGCAGGCCCGGCACCTCGTCCAGCAGCAGCCAGGACATCAGCACCACCAGCGCGGGCACGGCATAGGTGGTCGCTCCCATCTTCCCCGCCGTGGTACGGGCCAGGGCGTACGCCCAGGTCGTGAACGCCAGCGCGGTCGGGAAGATCCCCAGGTAGACCATGTTGAGGGTCGCCGAGAGCGGTGCCTGCGCGGCCTCGTGCACCAGCACACCCGTGAACGGCAGGCAGGCCACCGCGCCGATCACACAGCCCCACGTCGTCACCTGCAGAGCGGACGCGTACCGCAGCGCCGGCTTCTGGGCGACGACACCACCCGCGTACGACACCGCGGCCAGCAGACACAGGAGCACACCGAGCACGGACGCGGAGCCCTCACCGGACATGGAGAGCCCGACGACAGCGGCGCCCGCGAACGAGACGCCCATCCCGGCCAGCAGCCGCGGCGGCAGCCCCTCCTCGAGCAGCCGGCCGGCGAGCAGGGCCATCACCAGCGGCCCGACATTGACCACCAGGGCCGCCGTGCCCGCGTCGACCTTCTGCTCGCCCCAGTTCAGGACCACCATGTACAGCCCGAACCACAGCAGCCCGGAGATCGCGATCCCGGGCCAGGCGCCCCGGGGCGGCACTCCTTCCCTGCGCAGGACGCATATCAGTCCCAGCACCAGCGCCCCGGCGAGCAGCCGCCCCAGGGCGAGCGCGCCGGGTGAGTAGTCGGCACCGGCGCTGCGGATCGAGACAAAGGCCGAGGCCCACAGGACGACGGTGGTGGCGGCTGCGGCGAAGGCCCGCCACCGGGTGCTGGTCATGCGGCGACCGTACGCCGTCGACCCGTCGGTGCCCACCGCAATATTCCTCATCGCAGCGCCTCCGCCCCGATGTCCAGCAGATCGCCGAGAGCCCGTTCACCGTCCGCGGTCACCTTCACCGCCCGCTCCGATCCGATCCGTACGCACCAGCCAGAGGCGAGAGCGTGCCGGCACAGCTGCGCACCCGCGACGCCGGCGAGATGGGGACGGCGTTCCGTCCAGTCCAGACAGGCCCGCGCGAGAGGCCGGCGTCCGCCCTGCGGCAGGGGGATCCCCGCCGCCCGGAACCAGCCGAGCCCGGCGTCGGTCAGGGCGAAGCCGGTGTCCTGACGCAGCAGTCCGCGGTCCGTCATGGCATCCGTGATCACGATGCCGAGCCGCCCGGCGAGATGGTCGTAGCAGGTGCGGCCCCGGGCCATGGCACTGCGGGCGCTCGCCGCCCGCAGCGAACGCGTCGGCTCAGGATCGGGTGCCGAGCGTGCGGCGAGATCCTCCACAAGGTGCGCGACGCGCTCGTCCGCCAGCCGCACGTACCGGTGCCGCCCCTGGCGCTCCTCGGTGAGCAGCCCGCCCGCGACGAGCTTGCCCAGGTGCTCGCTGGCGGTGGAGGGAGCCACCCCGGCGTGCCGGGCGAGCTCACCGGCGGTCCAGGCCCGCCCGTCGAGGAGGGCGAGACAGAAGGCCGCGCGCGTCTCGTCCGCGAGCAGCGCCGCGAGGGCGGCGAGATCCTTGGAACCCATGCCTCCAGGGTGGCGCACTCACTGTTCGGCGACGGCCGAAGCTTCGCCCCGCGTAGCTTGCAGCGCCGGACCTGGTCGGGGTTGAAGTGGTACGGCGAGTCCGGTGCCGGCGGGATCACTTGCTGCCGCGCGTCCAGGCACCGGTCGTGGTCGTGCCGGGCGACGTGGTTCCGGTCGGCGAAGGGCATGGCGCCATCAGCGAGCGGCACCGGTCGCCGTGGCCTACGCCGGGCACTCGCACCGTGTGTGGAGGGGAGCGCCGCGCCGTTCCGTCGGCGGAGCTCCGCGACCGCGCAGGTCTCGTACCAGTGCCGTGCCGGCGTGAGGAGTTCCTCTTCGCCGGACCCCCGGGCGGGGCCACGGCCGCCGATGCCGCGGACCGCGTGGACGAGGTGGCACGAGCCCGACGCCATGGCGAGGTGACGTGCGCTCAGCCCCAGCTCGTCCACGGCGTCCGGGCCGACATCCGCCCCGCGGATCGCAGGCGGCGTCCTCGTCCCCGGTGAGGACCGCCGCTCCCGGCGCGGAGTCCATGGCGTCCTGCTGTGCACCGCTCTACGCGCGCGCCATCCCCTCGTACTGCACCGACAGCCCGTCCAGCAGCGCCCGCAGCCCCGTCTCGAACGCGCCCTCGTCGACCTTCTCCTGCCGTTCGGCGAGCAGATGGGCCTGGCCGAGGTGCGGGTAGTCGGCAGGGTCGTACGCCGACTCGTCGTCGACGAAGCCGCGGGCGAAGGACCCGAGCGCCGAGCCCATGATGAAGTACCGCATCAGCGCGCCGATGCAGGTGGCCTGCGCCGGGGGCCAGCCGGCCCGGACCATCGCGCCGAAGACCGCGTCGGCGACCTTCAGGCCCGCCGGGCGGCGGCCGGGGCCCCGGGCGAGGACCGGGACGATGTTGGGGTGGTCGGCCAGGGCCGCCCGGTAGGAGACGGCCCAGTCGTGCAGCGCGGTGCGCCAGTCACGGGGGTCCGTCTCGTCGAACATCGCCAGATCGACCTTGGCGCTGACCGCGTCGGCGACCGCGTCCAGGATCTCGTCCTTGTTGCGGAAGTGGTTGTAGAGGGAGGGCCCGCTGACCCCCAGTTCGGCGGCGAGCCGACGGGTGGAGACCGCGTCGAGGCCGTCCGCGTCCACGAGCGCGCTCGCCGTCCCGACGATGCGGTCTCGGCTGAGGAGGGGCTTGCGCGGTCGGGCCATGCGGCACATAGTAGGGCCTGCCAACCAGAAACTAGCAGTGATAGTTAAAAGTGGGGTGTCCCGTGGTGAACCTGGAGCTCGGCGAGGAGCAGAAGGCCGTCCGGCAGCTCGCGCGCGACTTCGTCGACCGTGAGGTCACCCCGCATGTCGTCGACTGGGACCGGTCCGAGAACGTCGACAGGTCGATCGTGAAGAAGCTGGGCGCGGTCGGGTTCCTGGGGCTGACCATCGACGAGGAGTACGGCGGCTCCGGTGGTGACCACCTCGCGTACTGCCTGGTCACGGAGGAGCTCGGGCGCGGCGACTCATCGGTGCGGGGGATCGTCTCCGTCTCCCTCGGCCTGGTCGCCAAGACCGTCGCGTCCTGGGGGAGCGAGGACCAGAAGCGCCACTGGCTGCCGCGGCTGACCGCGGGCGAGGCCATCGGCTGCTTCGGGCTGACCGAGCCCGGCACCGGGTCCGACGCGGGCAACCTTGCCACCAGGGCCGTACGGGACGGCGACGCGTATGTCATCAACGGCAGCAAGATGTTCATCACCAACGGCACCTGGGCCGATGTCGTCGTCCTCTTTGCGCGCACCAATGACACGCCCGGCCACAAGGGTGTGTCCGCCTTTCTCGTGCCGGCCGACACCCCGGGTCTGACCCGCCGCACCATTCACGGCAAACTCGGCCTGCGCGGCCAGGCCACCGCCGAGCTGGTTCTCGAGGACGTCCGCGTCCCGGCCGGTGCGCTGCTCGGTCCGGAGGGCAAGGGCTTCACTGTCGCGATGTCCGCACTCGCCAAGGGGCGGATGTCGGTGGCCGCGGGCTGTGTCGGCCTCGCGCAGGCCGCGCTGGACGCCGCCGTCGGCTACGCGGGTGAGCGGGAGCAGTTCGGCAAGCCGATCGCCTCGTACCAGCTCGTGCAGGAGCTGATCAGCGACATCGCCGTCGACGTGGACGCCGCGCGACTGCTGACCTGGCGGGTCGCGGATCTCGTGGACCGCGGTGAGGACTTCGCCACCGCCGCGTCCAAGGCCAAGCTCTTCGCCTCCGAGGCCGCCGTGCGCGCCGCGAACAACGCGCTGCAGGTGTTCGGCGGCTACGGGTACATCGACGAGTACCCCGTCGGCAAACTGCTGCGCGACGCACGGGTGATGACCCTCTACGAGGGCACGAGCCAGATACAGAAGCTCATCATCGGCCGTTCTCTCACGGGGGTCTCGGCGTTCTGACGCAGGCCGATGTGAGTACGGCCTGAGTACGGACGCGGATGTGGCCCTGCCCGCACGCCGTGCATGCTCCGGGGCATGAGTGAGACACCGGTCAAGCAGCAGAACACGACGGCGTACTACGGACAGGCCGTCGCCTCCTTCGCGGTCGCTCTCATGGCCGTCGCCGTCGGGATCTTCAACCTGGACGCCGATGCCTGGGTGCGCGCCTTCCTCGGTATCGCGGTCCTCTACCTCACGACGTCGGCGTTCACTCTGGCCAAGGTGGTGCGGGACAGGCAGGAGGCGGGGCAGATCGTGAGCCGCGTCGACCAGGCCCGGCTCGAGAAGCTGCTCGCCGAGCACGACCCGTTCCAGAAGCTGTGAGCCAGTTCTAAGCGCTTGCTCAGGTTCGGGGTATGGTGTTCGTCCTGTGAGAGGGAAGGGGCGAGCGATGAGTACGGCGGAGCAGACCGGCGCCGAGGACATGCCGTGGGGCGAGGTTACCCCGGAGGCGGCCAGACGGCTGCTCATCGCCGCTGTCGAGGCCTTCGCCGAGCGTGGCTACCACGCCACCACGACGCGCGACATCGCCGGCCGCGCCGGGATGAGCCCGGCCGCGCTCTACATCCACTACAAGACGAAGGAAGAGCTGCTCCACCGGATCAGCCGCATCGGTCACGACCGGGCGCTGGAGATCCTGGAGGCGGCGGCGAACGGTGAGGGCACCGCGGCCGAGCGGCTCGCCGACGCCGTACGTTCCTTCGTGCGCTGGCACGCCGAGCGGCACACCACCGCGCGCGTCGTGCAGTACGAGCTCGACGCGCTCGGCGACGCGCACCGGGCCGAGATCGTGGAACTGCGGCGCAAGAGCGACGCGGTGGTGCAGCGCATCGTCAACGAGGGTGTCGCGGCAGGGGAGTTCGACGTCCCGGACGTACCCGGGACGACCCTCGCCGTGCTGTCCCTCTGCATCGATGTGGCCAGGTGGTTCAACGCGCAGGGGCGCCGGACGCCCGACGAGGTCGGCGAGCTCTACGCCGACCTCGTACTGCGCATGGTGGGTGTCACGGGGGCCCGGAAGAAGTAGCGCCGACCGGAAGCGGCGCTCAGAAGAAGCGGCGCTCAGAAGAAGTAGCGGGACACGGACTCGGCCACGCACACCGGCTTGTCGCCGCCCTCGCGCTCCACGGTGACCACGGCCGTCACCTGCACGCCGCCGCCCGCCTCCTCGACGCTCTTGAGGGCCGCAGTCGCGCGCAGCCGGGAGCCGACCGGCACGGGGGAGGGGAAGCGGACCTTGTTGGTCCCGTAGTTGATGCCCATCTTCATGCCCTCCACCCTCATGATCTGCGGAACGAGGGTCGGCAGCAGCGACAGCGTGAGATAGCCGTGCGCGATGGTCTTTCCGAAGGGCCCGGCCGTGGCCCGCTCGGGGTCCACGTGGATCCACTGGTGGTCGCCGGTGGCATCGGCGAACAGGTCGATCCGCTTCTGGTCGATCTCCAGCCAGTCGCTGTACCCCAGCTGCTCGCCCACCCCGGCGGTCAGTTCCTCGGCGGATGTGAAGATCCTCGGCTCGGCCATGTCCCTGTTCCCTGCCTCTCGACCCGTCCCAGCGTGTCTCTGCCTGTGTGCCTAAGCGACTGCTTAGCATGCTCGGGTGGAGGCCGTCTGTCAACGGATGTCCCGGCCAGGACGTCACGTAGGCTCGCCGAGTGCCGCAGATTCCCGGGAAGACCCACGAACTCACCGTCGGCCAGCTCTCCGCGCGCAGCGGAGCCGCCGTGTCCGCACTGCACTTCTACGAGTCCAAGGGGCTGATCAGCAGCCGCAGGACCCCGGGCAACCAGCGCCGGTACGGGCGTGACGCGCTGCGCCGTGTCGCCTTCGTACGCGCGGCACAGAGGGTCGGCATTCCGCTCGCCACCATCCGGGAGGCACTCGCCGAACTCCCCGAGGAGCGCACGCCCGACCGCGCGGACTGGGCCCGGCTCTCGGGGGTGTGGCGCGCGGAACTCGACGAGCGCATCAAGCAGCTCGGGCGGCTGCGGGACCATCTCACCGACTGCATCGGCTGCGGCTGCCTTTCCCTGGAGACGTGCGTCCTGTCCAACCCGGACGACGTCTTCGGTGAGCGCATGACGGGCTCGCGGCTGTTGCCGGAACGGCGGCGCGCCACGCAGGACGACGCGTGAGAATGCAGGTCGCCCGGCCTGCATGATCAGCCGGGCTCGGAGGAGGCATTCCGCGGGACGACGACGAGGCTGACGGCGATGGCCAGCACATAGCCCGCGATGACCAACAGGACCACCGCCGCATCGAGCCGTTCGTCCTTGATCATCCACGCGCCCAGCAGGCCACCGGCGAACATCGCCGCGACCGAGGCCGTGCGCCGGATCTGGTTCCGGGTCCCGGATGCGATCCGCGTGTCGACCGCGAGGGGGGAGCCTCCGATGAGGGCGGTGAAGGCCCGGGTGGTGACGGTGGTCGGCATTCCGGGCACGTTGACGCGCAGGGTGGTGACGTTCCTGATCCCCATGGCCAGGGCCACCAGGCCGGCCACCATGTAGTGCCGGCCGCCCAGCGTTCCACCCCGCGCCTCGATCCCCCACGCGACCAGTGCGGCGACGGCCAGCACCACGGCCTCGACGACCAGGGCGTCCCTGAGCCAACGGCGGCCGCGCACCTGCCCGTACGACTCGAACCGGGACGACAGCACCGCCCCCGCGGTGAACCCCACCAGCGAGGCCAGGCACGGGACCAGGGACAGACCGCCGACACCGGCGACCGCGAAGGACATCAGCAGCATGTTGCCCGTCTGGACAGCCGTGAAGACCGGACCGAGGGTGAGGAAGCTGACCGCTTCGACCATCCCCGTCGCCATCGTGAGCGCCACCATGACCCATGTGACAGAGGGCTCGCGTTTCGCCTTCACGCGCCGAGTCTCGGCGCGTCCGGCCGCACGTACCGCCGATTGCGCCGACCGTGGGCCGGGCGAGGCCGGGCAAGCCCGCAACGCATGGTGGCCCGCACCCCCGTGACGGGCCACCATGCGCAGGACGGTCACTCGTACTCGGTGCCGCCCTTACGGGTCAGATACGCCGGGCTGACCGACTTGGCTATCGCCCGCCCGCCGACCACCGGGCTGTAGCGCTCGGTGGCCGGACGGATCACCACGCCCTCGCGCAGATGCAGATCCCGGCCGGATACGGTCTCGCGACCGCTCGCGAACTCCAGGACCGTCTCCAGCGCATACGGACCCTCGTACAGCCTCGGCACCAGGGGCAGTTCGCCGTCGAGCAGCTCCGCTGGATCGAGCCAGCGGACCTGGCCGTCGATCTCCGCCGAGAGGTCGAAGACCGCGAACCCGAGCTCGGTCGAGCGGGCGTTCGCGCCGTACGACAGGTCCTGCACCCCGGCGCCGTACACCTCGCCGAAGACACCGACCCGGCTCGCCCCCAGCCTGTCGGCCAGACGCGCCGCGGCCTCGGCCACGCCATGACCGTGGACCGCGCGCCAGTACAGATTCCGGGGATCCTCCTTGAGCGCGAGGCCCTTGGCCCCGAACCCCTTCGACGACACCAGCACCCTTCCCCCTGGCCCTCCGGGTGCGGGAGGGACCCTCACGCCGTCGGCGACGTACGTCACCAGGCAGGCGGTGCCGTGCAGCTTCTCCGTCAGCACGACCGGCTCGCCGGGCGTGAAGATGTCCGGATAGCGCTGCAGATTCTCGATGTCGACCCAGGGCAGCAGATCCGGCGCCGACTCGACCTCGCCGCTCATCGTGGGAGGGATCGGCGGCGACCACTTGGCGATCCCCAGCAGCTCGGCGAAGTCGGTGCCGTCGGCGGCCGCTCGCTCGAGATCGGTATCCGCGAGCGCTTTCGGGCGGCAGACGATCCCCTGCGACAGCTCACCCCGCAGCCGCACCGCCTTGACCCGGTCGGACGCCTTCCCGGCCAGCCGTCCGGTCAGCCCCAGTTCATCGACCAGAGCCGTCGGCAGCACGGCCTGCTCCGGGATGTAGACGGCGATGTCACCACTGCGGTAGGCGCCCTTGGCGACGACGGCCCGGTAGAGGCCCACCTGGGCCAGTTCAAGGGCGTCGGCGTTCGGATGCTCATGGATCGTCAGCAGTTCGGCGGTGACGCGCAGCGTCGACATGTCAGGGCTCCTCGGGTGCGGTTCGCATCGCTGCTCACTGTGGCCGCACGGAATTGTGGTGGGCCAGTGATTAATGCTTCTGGTATGTCGCGCCCTCCACAGGGCGCACGCACCTTCCGCAGAGCCGGCACGCGGAGCCCGCCGTGCGCATACCGCAGCTGACACCGGCTCGGGTTTCGACGAAGCGGGCCGGCCGCGTCCCCGCTGGAGCAGCCTTCACGACCGATCCATGTGTCCGCACCCGGTTGGCGCGCCAGGCGCGCCGGCCGGACCCTGCCCTGCTCTCCGTGCGACAGCACGGGCAGGCCGTGGCTCTCGCCGCGGGGGCGGCGTCGGTCTCCTCGGCCGGCGCCCCGGTCCACCAGCGCAGTGTCCTGCGCGCCTTCCTCGTGCCCATGGACGGACGCACGGTCGGACAGCACCGTCCAGGACCGGATGTGCTGCACCAGCCGCGTCGGCTCGCGCTCGGGCTCGGCTCCCCTCGTCACCCCGACGGGGCCGACGACATGCGGCGGCTGAGAATCGCCGCCGCACGGCGTCTTCAGGGCGCACATGAACTCCCGCCGCACCCGCCGTTGACCATGACCGCGATCACGATCACGATCACGATCACGATCATGACCGCGACCGCCGCCGACTCCGCCGGCGCGCGGCGGCATCGGCACGGCCGCCGGACGCCGCTCTCGCGCGCCCCCGTCCGGGCAGACCTGGATCACGCAGTCGATGCTGTCAGGCGTCACTGACACCGAGACCGCGAACGACACCGTTCGGCGGTCCGGTCCGGCCACCGACCGATCACTGTTCGGCTGTTCCTGCGCCGAACTCCCGGAACACGCGGGAGCCCGCCGTCCGCGCGCCGTCGGCGCGCCCCCACGCGCCTTGCCCTACGCCACCGAGGCCAGCGGCCTGGCACAGACCCGCTTGGCGGTCCTGAGGGCCTCGTGAGTCAGCACGGGCGTGGGCACCACGACCCCGCATCCCGTGCACACCGGACCGAACCACGGTTCGTGCTCCAGATCCTGTCGCCATACGATCCGGCGCCCGGCACACACGGGGCAGCCCGCTCCGGGGGCCGACCCCAGCGCCCCGATCAGCCGGCGGAGTACCTCTCCCATCGGTTCGGCCGGATGCACAGAAGGGTCGTCGCAGCGTGCGACGCCGTTGCCGCCCCAGGTGCGCCGGTGCCAGTCGTCGATCGACCCCGGCCGCCGCAGCCCGTCGTGCTTCTCGCGCTTGCGGCGCTCCGCGAACTTCTCCTCGTACGCGAGCCAAACGGCCCGCGCCTCCTCCAGCTCATCGAGCGCGGCCACCAGCCGCGCCGGATCGGGAGCCCGGTCCTCCGGCTCCATTCCGTGCCTGGCGCACAGGTGGTTCCAGGTCGCCCGGTGCCCATAGGGGGCGAACCTCTCCAGGCACTTGCGCAATGAGTAACGCCTCAGCGCCAGATCACCTCGCGGGTCGCGTACCTGTCTCGCAAGACTCCGGAAACCGGCCATCGCAGTGCCACCTCCGTCGCTCGTACTTCGTCGCACGTACTCGGTCGCTCGTCATTCCGCGTCGAGGAATGGACGTACGACTACCCGATCCGGCTCCATCGAACATCCGTACTCGGCCAAGATGACGCGCGGTCCCTGTGTGCGGCGATCGGGAAAAGTGACGGTTACTCACCTTACCGAGGAGTCATACCGTCAGTAACGTGCGCCGCACCGGCCTCTCCGAGGAGAATCCATGCGACGACGCACCGGACGACCCCCCACCGGACGATTCAGAACCGTATGCGCGGCCCTCCTGCTCGGGACGGCCCTGTGGGCCCCGTTCGCGCAGGCCACTGCCGCCGAGGATCCCGCACCCGCCACCGACCACTGTCTGAAACAGGGCCGGAGCCAGTGCGCGGACATCCTGCCGCCCGGGCAGAACGGCAACGCCACCCTCGCCGACATCCTCGCCCACCGGGTCCTCGGCACCCGCCCCGCCCACAGTTCCGACCAACTCGGCCGCTACGACGCCCTGGTGGGCCGCTACGGGGGCCTCACCGACGCCGCACTGGCCGAATTCTTCAACGACGCCTCGTTCGGCGTCCCGGCGGGTCAGGTCGAGTCCGTGACCAGCCCCCGCGCGGACGTCACGATCACCCGGGACAAGAAGACCGGAGTGCCGCACATCAAGGGCACCACCCGCTACGGCACGGAGTTCGGCGCCGGATACGCCGCCGCGCAGGACCGGCTCTGGATGATGGACCTCTTCCGGCACATCGGTCGCGGCGAGCTGACCCCGTTCGCCGGCGGCGCGCTCGCCAACCAGGGCCTCGAGCAGCAGTTCTGGCCACAGGCCCCGTACACGGAGGCCGACTACGAGGCCCAGATAGCCCGTATCCGCAGCAGCGAGGGTGCCCGCGGCGAACAGGCCATGGCCGACGCCCAGGCGTACATCGACGGCATCAACGCCTACCGCGTCCAGTCCAAGAACGGCCGTTACTTCCCGGGGGAGTACGTCCTCACCGGGCATGTCGACGCGATCACGAACGCCGGCGAGATCCAGCCGTTCAAGCTCACCGACCTGATCTCCATCGCGTCCGTGGTCGGAGGCCAGTTCGGCGGCGGAGGAGGCGGCGAGGTCCAGGCGGCCCTCTCGCTCCTGGCCGCCCAGCAGAAGTACGGGTTGGCCGAAGGCACCAGGGTCTGGGAGTCGTTCCGCCAGCGCAACGATCCCGAGGCCGTCCTCACCGTCCACGACGGCACCTCCTTCCCGTACGCGCAGAAGCCCGCCACCCCGCGTGGCACCGCGATGCCCGACCCGGGCTCGGTCAGGGCCGAACAGCTCGTGTACGACCGCACAGGTTCGGCCGGCACCAACGCCAAGTCCCCGCTGCGTGCCCCCAGGAACCTCAGGCCCGCACAGGGCATGTTCGACAACGGCGTCGTGGCGCCCGGTTCGCTCGATCCGAAGCGGGGCATGTCCAACGCTCTGCTCGTCTCAGGCGCACACACCGCGAGCGGAAACCCGATCGCCGTCTTCGGCCCGCAGACCGGCTACTTCGCGCCGCAGTTGCTGATGCTCCAGGAACTGCAGGGTCCGGGCATCTCCGCCCGCGGTGTCTCCTTCGCCGGTGTCGGCATGTACGTCCAGATGGGCCGCGGACAGGACTACGCCTGGTCGGCCACCTCCGCGGCCCAGGACATCACCGACACCTACGCCGTCGAGCTCTGCGTGCCCGGCGGCGGCACCCCGGCCCCGGACGCGGACCACTACCTCCACCGGGGTGTGTGCACCCCGATGGAGAAGATGGAGAAGCGCAACGCCTGGAAGCCCACGGTCGCCGACGGTACCGCGCAGGGCTCCTACCGGCTGCAGGTCCTGCGCACCAAGTACGGCGTCGTCACCCACCGCGCGACGGTCGGTGGCAAGCCCGTCGCCTACACCTCGCTGCGGACCAGCTACCGCCATGAAGCCGATTCGATCATCGGCTTCCAGATGCTCAACGACCCTTCGTACGTGAAGGACGCCGCCTCCTTCCAGCAGGCCGTCCACAACATCGACTACGCCTTCAACTGGTTCTACGCGGACTCAGGGACCGCCGCCTACTACAACAGCGGAATGAACCCGGTGCGGGCGTCCGGCGTGGACCCGGCGCTGCCGGTGAAGGCGGAGCAGGCGTACGAGTGGCAGGGCTTCGACCCGGCCACCAACACCGCCGCGTACACGCCCTTCTCCGAGCATCCGCGGTCCAGTGGCCAGGACTACTACATTTCCTGGAACAACCGGCAGGCCAAGGACTACAACACCGCCGGCTTCGGGTTCGGAGCCGTCCACCGAGGCGACCTGCTCGACGACCGGGTCGCCGAACTCGTCGCGGACGGCGGCGTCACCCGTGCCTCCCTGACACGTGCCATGGCGGAAGCGGGGGTCACCGACCTCCGCGGCGAGCAACTACTGCCCGAACTGCTGCGGGTCGTACGGAGCTCACCGGTCACCGACCCTCAGCTGGGCGCGGCGATCCAGCAACTGGACGCGTGGCGCGCTGCGGGGGCGCAGCGCAAGGAGACCTCGCCGGGATCCCGCACGTACGGGCACAGCGACGCCGTACGGTTCATGGACGCCTGGTGGCCGCTGCTGGTCGAGGCCGAGTTCAGGCCGGGACTCGGTGACGATCTCTACCGGGCGCTGACGGGGAGCCTCGCGGTCGACGAATCTCCGGCCGCGAGCCACGGGCCGACGGGCGCGCACAGCGGCTCGGCGTTCCAGTCGGGCTGGTGGGGCTTCGTCGACAAGGATCTGCGGCAGGTGCTGGGGCAGCAGGTCTCCGGCCCGCTGGCCCACACCTACTGCGGTGACGGGCAACTGGCCGCCTGCCGCGACACATTGCTGACCACGCTCAAGCAGGCGGTCTCGGAACCCGCCACCGAGGTCTACCCGGGCGACGCCGGCTGCCGAGCCGGTGACCAGTGGTGCGCCGACGCGATCATGCACCGGGCGCTGGGCGGGATCACCCACCCGGCGGTCAACTGGCAGAACCGCCCGACCTATCAGCAGGTCGTCGAGTTCCCCTCGCACCGTTAGTGCTCCACCGCGGTTCGCATGCGTGGTCTGTCCGGCGGACCGGGAACTCATTCCCCGGGGGCCCGGCCGCGCGGATCGCCCGTGCCGCCGGCCGGCGGCACGGGCGACCGGTCGGTGACCGCGTGCAGGGCCAGCTCGATCCTGATCTCCTCGCTGTCCAGGAGCGTCTGCAGCCGGCGCAGGACGATGTCGTCGATGCTGCGTTCGTCCCGCAGACGGATCAGGGCGCCGCGTTTCACGCCGATCAGGGCGCGGCGCAGTTCGAGCCCCGCCTGTACGCCCCGACCGGTGGCGTCGGGCGCCTGCGCATCTTCGAGGGCGTACTGGCGCAGTTCGCTCAGGACGGCGTCGGCGGTCTCCGCCGGTGTACTCAGGCGGCCGGCCTGGTCGGGAAGGGCCTCCAGTGCCGCGGCGGCGATCCGACGATAGGCGAGACGTTCCTCTGCGCTCTCGGCGGGATCGCCGCGCAGTCCGGCCCAGCGGATCACCGCGGGCATGGTCGTTCCCTGGAGGACGAGCGTCACCAGAATGACGGACACGGCGGTGAAGACCAGCAGGCTGCGTCCCTCGAGCGGCCGGCCTTCGACCGTGGTGGCCGGAACGGCGAGTGCGGCCGCCAGCGACACGGCCCCGCGCACACCGCTCCAGGCGACGGGGAACCTTTGGCGGGCGCCCGAGCGCAAGCTGCGCTGGACCTCGCGGCGGTCGACGGCGCGGATGAGGTAGGGCACCGAGTACAACCACAGCAGACGCGTCGCGATCACCACGCCGCTGACCAGCAGGGCGGTGACCACCGCATGTCCCAGGGAGACGGAGCTGACCGCGCTCAGGACGGCGGGTGTCTGGATGCCCACCAGCACGAACAGGGCGCTGTTGAGGATGAACGTGCTCACCTCCCAGAAGCCGACGACCTGTACCCGCGCGCCCGCGCTGATCACCTTGGGGCCGAGCTGACTGAGGACGAGGCCACAGGTGACCACGGACAGAACGCCGGAGACGCCCACGGCCTCCGCGGGCAAATAGGTGGCGAACGGGGTGAGCACGCTCAGGGCGCTCTCCACCGCGCGGTCGTGCAGCCGCGTGCGTACGACCACCACGACGGCTGCGCAGGCGGCGCCGATCGCGACACCTCCCGCGTAGGCCAGCAGGAAGCGCGCAACGGTGCCCCACCAGCTGAAGACCTGCCCCTCCACGACGACCCCGACCACCACCGCGTAGAGGGCGAGCGCGGTGCCGTCGTTGATCAGGCTCTCCGCCCGGAGGATGGTCCGCATCCGGCGGGGCAGGGCCCTGGCGACCGCCGCCACGGCGATGGCGTCGGTGGGTGCCACGACGGCGCCCAGGACCAACGCGAGCGGCCAGGAGAGGCCCAGCGCGTGACCCACCGCGGCCACGGCGGCGGCGGTGGCCAGAACCAGTCCGGTGCCGAGCAGCATGATGCCGCGCACGTTCGTCCGGATCTCACGGAGCGAGGTGGTCAGCGATTCCCAGTAGAGGAGAGGCGGCAGGAACAGCAGCAGGACGACCTCGGGAGGCAGGACCAGCGTGCGGAAGTCGGGCGTGAGACCGAGCAGGCAGCCGCCCGCCACCAGCATGACCGGCTCGTTCCAGCGCAGGCGGCGAGCCGGCCATGTCACGGCCACCACGACCGCGAGGACCACCACGGTGACTTCCAAGCCGTACATGCGGCACCGCCTTCCCGCCGGGGCAGCCCTGGTCCCACTCTGACAGAGGAGTCATGCCGAGGACCGCCCCGGATACGGCAGCCGGTTTGCCTCATCGGCCCGCCGCGGCCCGCCGATGCGGGTGGTTCAGGCCTCGGCGAGGTCCGCAAGGGCGTCGAGACGGGTGGGCCTCCAGCCGAGCTCCCGGCGGGCCCGGGCACCGGTGAACTGCTGGTCCAGGGCGAAGGCCTCGGCGATCGGACCCATCCGCCGTACAGCCTCTTCGAGTGTCAGCGAGTCGATCCTGCCCGGGCATCCGGCGGCGTTGCCGAGGGCACGGGTGATGTCCGCCAGCGGCGGGTTCTGTCCGCTGACCCCGGCGTAGACCGAGCCGGCCGGGGCGTTCAGGGCCAGGACGTACAGCTCGGCGATGTCGTCGACGTGGACCAGCGCCCAGTGGTTGGAGCCGTCGCCGATACAGGGCACGGCACCGGCGGCGCGCGCCGGCTCGACGAAGAACGACCGCACCAGCCCGCCGGAGCGGCCATGGACCAGACCTGGCATCACCACCACCGGGCGCTCTCCGGTGGCGGCCCGGGCGAGCACGCGCTTCTCGTTCTCCAGCCGCCAGGCGGTGATGCGCGGCGGCCTCAGCGGGGCGTCCTCGTCGACGACCCCGTCGGTGTCGCCGTACACCCACACCCCGCCGGTGTGCACATAGGGGCGGCTTCCCGCGCCGTCCTGCAGTGCCTCAGCCGCGGCGCGGTCGACGTCAGCGGTGCCCTCGGTGTAGTCCACCCCGAGATGGATCACCCCGTCGGCCCGGCCTGCCGCCGCGCGCAGGACGTCCGTATCGGTGAGCGCCCCCGCGACGGGAGCGGCGCCCAGGTCCGACACGATCCGCGCGGAGTGCTCGCTGCGCGCCAGCGCCGTCACCTTGATGCCGTGCCGGGTCAGCGCCTGAATGGTGATGCGGCCGATGTAGCCGGAGCCGCCTGTGATGAACACCTGCATCTTCCCCACGGTCCCTTCCGACAGCGGCAGGGAGGTCCGCCGCTCCTCCACCCTCATGCCGTGCCGCGGACGGTGTCCAAGACCTCTTCCGTCAGCGGTGATGCTCTCAGGGCATCACCGCTGGGCCTTGGTGCAGCGCGGCGGCGATGTCCGCGAACTCGGACATCAGGGGGGAGCTCCGGCCGGCGCTCCAGGCAAGGCACACCTCGTTGGGACCGATGTCGTCGATGGGCACATGGGCGACATCCGCATGGGTGTAGTAGACCGCGGTCGACAGCGGAAGGACGAGGACGCCCCCGGACGTGGCCACGTGTTCCAGCTTCTCCTCGACGGTGCGGAACGCGGGCGGCGGACCGGCCCCCTCTGCACCGTTCCGCTCGGGGAGATCGCGCCACTCGGGGACGGCGTCGGGATTCTGCAGCAGGCGCTCGGCGGCCAGGTCGGCGATTCCGACGGACTGCTTGCCCGCCAGCCGGTGGTCGGCCGGCACTACGGCGACGCGCGGTTCCCGGAAGACCGGCCGCAGCGCCAGGCCGCGGCGGTCGACCGGCAGTCACACGAAGCTCACGTCGAGAAGCCCGTCGTGCACGGACTGCACCTGGTCGTCCCAGGAGGTACGCACCACCTGCACGCTCAGCTCGGGGTGCCTGGTGGCGAAGGCCCGCACGGCGCCGGTCACCGTGATTCCGGGCATGAAGCCGACCGTGAACGTCGACGTCTCCTGCGCCGCCTCCTGAACGCGACGGCACAATGCCTGCGCGGCGGCCAACAGGGGCCGGGCATCCTCCAGCAGCTGGTGGCCGGCGGCCGTCAGCTCTGTGGACCGCTTGTCCCTGGTGAACAGCTGAGCGTGCAACTCCTGCTCCAGGGCGCGGATCTGCCGGGAGAGCACCGGCTGAGTGACGTGCAACCGTTCGGCGGCCCGGCCGAAGTGCGCTTCCTCGGCCACGGCCACGAAGTAGCGCAACTTGCGCAGGTCGACATCCACGGCATCTCCCAGGGTACGGACGCCCTCCCTTCAGGCTAGTCCGTCGTGACGCGGGGAGATCAGTCGTGACGCGGGGAGATCGATGGAGCAGGCTCGGGCCAACTCCTGAGCCCAGGCGCGGCAGAATTCCCCCGGCGGAGGCGCCGCCGTCACCGCACCGAACGGCCGCCCGGGCGCTTGCGGCACACGGGTCCCACGGGTATGGGGACAGAGGTGGTCCCCGCTCGGGTGGAGCGGGGACCGGGTCATCTCACCAGTTTCCGTAGTCGTCGTTGTCGTCGTTGTCGTCGTTGTAGTTTCCGTTGCCATGGTCGTCGTGATGGCCGTTGTCGAAGCGCCCGTGGTCGTCGAAACGCACGCCATCGTCATGACGGCCGTTGTCGTGGCCGCGGTTGTTATGGCTGCCGTTGTTGTGGCTGCCGTTGTCGTGGCCGCGGTTGTTATGGCTGCCGTTGTTGTGGCCGCCGTTGTCATGGCTGGAGTATCCGGAGCCGCCGTGGTGGGAGTCAGCAGCGGCGGCCGTGCCGGCGCCGATACCGGTGAACGCGAGAACGACCGCGGCGAACACTGCGGCAAAGAGACGTCCGCTCCGGGAGACGATTGCGGTCATGATGTTTCCCTTCGGGGGATGAGAAAAGGCTTCGCGGACCCGGAAGTCCCGAGCCCGGCGCGCGTCCGGTCCACCTAGGGCCCCGACGCGTCGGAGGCATTCATGAGCCTGTCCGACACCGGCATCCACCCGCCGCATCACCGGAAGTGACGCAGCCTCATAAAAAGTCGTGAGCAGATGGCTGGGGGATCGGCGTCGGACTTCTACGGCCATACCGACGCGAGGCGGCAGACCACAGTCACGCGACACCCCCGCCACCCGGGACCGTGAGAACTCGGTCACGGCCCCGAACGGTATTCGAGGCGACGAGCGGCCAACTCCTTCGACCTCTATGGGTCGTCTCGTGCTGTCAACGCTAGGCAGGGGAAAGTCACGCGGTCAACAGTTCAAGTGCAAAATGCACCAAAAGGGACAGGATGCAGTCGTGCGGTAACGCTGCCGGACCACGCCGAACCCGGTGTCACTCGCCTCCGAGCTGCCCCTGCCAAGGCACGAGTCCGGGGCCTGGCGCTGGTGTCAGCGCCCGAACCTGCCCGCGGCCAGCACGATCCGCGCAAGCTCCGGATGGAGGATGTCGCTGTGCGCACCGGAAGGCGGCCCGCCGTGGCGCACCACCGATGCCGTGTCGACACTGACGCACCCCGATCCGGGAATTCCGTTCCGCAGTGCCGACTCCAGGGTCAGTTGCCGGGCCCCGGCGACCGCCTGGATGCCGTCGTGTCCGACCGCCCACCACCGTTTGTCGAGGCCGACGACCGTCGATGAGTCCCCTGCCATCCTGGAGGCCAGCGGATAGATCACTCCGAGGGCAGTGTCATGCCGTGAATAGCAGGCGACCACCGGCCCGTCGACCCTGCGCTGCATGTCCTTCAACGTCCCGCCGTTTCCTGCGGCATGAGGCAAGGAGGCGGCGAACGCATAGTGGGAAAAAGCGCCTTGGAGCAACGTCACGGACTTGACCGGCCGGATGCCGTCCGGCAGGCCGCGCAGCGCGAACGCGACGAGCCGGGCGCCCTGGCTGTGTCCGACGAGATGCACGCGTAGGCCCGGGGAGGAACGGGCGACCCGCCCGAGCAGAGGCCCGAGGCCGCGCTCGCCCACCCTTCCCGCCCGCTTCTTCATGGTGTAGTACGTGGCCTGGCGCAGGACTTCCCTGCCGCCCTTCCACAACCTCTTCAGCCCGCCCCCGACCGCGAGTGACGGCTCCGCGGTGTCAAGGGCTTCCGTGAATGTCCGGCAGACCTCGACCGGGTCGTCCCTCAGGAATGCCGGAGTGCCCTCCCCGGGCATGTCGCCGACGACCCCCTCGGCAGGGGAATCGGCCAACTCGCGCGTGAGTCCGCCGAATTCGTCGAAGGCGGCCCGCGACTCGGGCTCCTCCGCGAACAGCACGGCCAGCCGTCCCAGCACCTGCTCCCGCCCCGGGAAGATGCCGGCGAGTGCCTCGAAGTCGGGGATCGGCTCGTCCGTGAACATCATCGAGGGCCATACGATCCCCGCGTATCCGACGCGTGCGCCCGGCCGGGTCAGCCCGGGGAACGGTTCGAAGAAGCGCGAATAGAAACGCGTCGCCACGGAGGGGGAGTTGTTCCAGCCGTGGGCGAACATCACCAGATCCCCGACCTTCAGTCCGTTCAGCGCGTCACACTGGGAGGCGTTCGCATCGCCGTCGGCGTCGAACGTGATCTCCCGGTACGGCTGCACACTCATTTCGTTCACGGCGCGTCCCTTCCCCGTAGGGCTCCGTCCGGGGGGACCCCCACCGCGGACCGCTGCCCGCACAGCATCCCGCGCCGACGAAGGGACGGCCAGACCCGTGGCGAGAACCGGTCAGAGCCGGTCGGCGGCGGTCACTTCGTGAAGATGGATCAGTACGTCGTACGAGGTCGCGAGCCGGACCGGTTCCGGCTCGACGGGCCGCGCATTGCCGATGCTGCGGGTCGGGGCGCACCACCCCGAGCCAGTTGAACCGCGGGTAACGCAGCGACCTCCGCGCCGACGGGGGAGGACCGGGCGCGCGCGGGCGGCGCGACCACGGCCGGCGACGCGAGGCACAAGGCGGAGACCAGGAACCGGCGGGAGGGGTGACGTGTGACGAGTTCATGGATCAAGGGGGTCGGCGGGCCGGCGCGGCCCGCCATCCTGCCCTCACCCCCACAGGCGCAGGGGGAAGCCCCCGCTCACCGGTACAGCAGATACCCCCGGCGTACGGCCCTGAACGCGGACAGATCCTGCTGCCAGGCTCCCACCACCTCGTCCATGTCCGCCCCGGCGTCGATCAGCGCCCGTACCCGCGTGGACCCGGTGAGCTTGTCGATCCAGTTGTCGGACCGCCAGGCGAAGCCGCCCCAGCTGCGCTTCGCCGTCACCAGCAGGCCGATCCCGGTGCGGACCGGGTCGTACACGTCGCGGTCGTGGACGTGCAGTTGCACACCACCGACCGTCCTTCCCTGGAACTTCGAGAACGTCGGGGCGAAGTACGCCTCGCGAAAGCGGACCCCGGGCAGCTCCAGGGCGTTCGCCGCCTCCGCCCAGGCCCGGTCGATGCCCTCCGCGCCGAGAAGCTCGAACGGGCGGGTGGTGCCCCGGCCTTCCGAGAGATTGGTGCCCTCGAACAGGCATGTGCCCGAATACACCAGCGCAGTGTCGGCCGTCGGCATGTTCGGGCTCGGCGGCACCCAGGGCAGTCCGGTCGCGTCGAAGAAGTCGTCGCGCCGCCAGCCCGACATACGGACGGTCTCCAGCTCCACCGGCGTGGACAGGAACTCTCCGTTGAAGAGCCCGGCCAGTTCGGCAACGGTCATTCCGTGCGCCTGGGCGATCGGTTCACGCCCCACGAAGGTCGCGAACGCCCTGTCCAGAACGGGTCCGAGCGCCGCCCGGCCGGTCACCGGGTTCGGCCGGTCCAGGACGACGAAGCGCTTGCCCGCCAGCGCGGCCGCCGCCATGCAGTCGTACAGCGTCCAGATGTAGGTGTAGAAACGGGCGCCGGCGTCCTGGATGTCGAACACGACGGTCTCGACGCCGGAGGCGGTGAAGACGTCCGCGAGCGGCTGCCCGCTCTTCAGATAGGTGTCGTAGACCGGCAGCCCGGTCGCCGGGTCGTCGTACCGGCCCTCCGAGCCTCCCGCCTGGGCGGTGCCCCGGAAGCCGTGCTCGGGCCCGAAGACGGCGACGAGATTCACCCGTTCGTCGGCATGCATGACGTCGACGATGTGGCGGGCGTCCCGGGTGATGCCGGTCGGGTTGGTGACGACACCGACGCGCTCGCCGGACACCGGCCTGTACCCGTCGGCGGCCAGCCGCTCGAAGCCGGTTCGCACCCGGCTCCGGCCGGTGCGGGCGGCGGCGGGCGCGGTGGCCGCCGCCAGGGCGCCGACCGCGCCTCCCGCCGCCAGCAGACCCCGTCTGGACAGGCTCATCGCGCCACCTCCGTGATCGCTACATCTGTCATGGCCATGCACGCTAGTGCCCGGTCCCGCCGCGCGGAACAAGCCGTGCACGAGGTCCCGGTGCCTCTTCCCTGTGGCATACCGACTGGTTAGTCTGCCGGATGAACGGAGCCGCGACCGAGAGGCAGGTCCCATGAGTACGGTGCAGGGCGCGAACGTGGTGGTCACCGGTGCGGGCGGCGGTATCGGCGCCGCCCTCGCCCGCCGGTTCGTCGCGGAGGGCGCGCGGGTCGTCGTCAACGACATCGACCCGGGCAGGACCAAGGCCGTGGCGGACGAGATCGGCGCCACCGCCGTGCCCGGCGACGCCTCCACCATTGTCGAAGAGGCCCGGGACGCGCTCGGCGGCACCGTCGACATCTACTGCGCCAACGCCGGACTCGCCTCACCGGGCGACGGTCTCGCCGGCGAGGACGTCTGGGCGTCGGCGTGGGACGTCAATGTCATGGCGCACGTCCGGGCGGTACGCACCCTCCTGCCCGAGTGGCTGGAGCGCGGCAGCGGCCGCTTCGTCTCCACCGTCTCCGCGGCCGGACTGCTCACCATGATCGGCGCGGCTCCCTACAGCGTCACCAAGCACGGCGCGTTCGCGTTCTCCGAATGGCTCTCGCTGACGTACCGTCACCGAGGTCTCAAGGTTCATGCCATCTGCCCGCAGGGAGTCCGTACGGACATGCTCACCGCCGCCGGATCAGCCGGTGAACTCGTCCTCGGCCCGGGCGCCATCGAGCCCGAGGACGTCGCCGACGCGCTCCTCGATGGCATCGAGGCGGATCGCTTCCTGATCCTCCCGCACCCCGAGGTCGCCGGGTACTACCAGGCCCGCGCCTCCGACACCGAGCGCTGGCTGGGCAGCATGAACCACATCCAGCGGAAGTGGGAGGGCACGGGGGAGTGAGGGGACCGATCTACGCCGCGCAGCCCTGGCTCACCCAGCTCACCGAAGCCCAGCGTGCCCCCGTCACCCTGCCCGCCACCGTCCTTCACGCCTTCCGTGCCGCTGTCGCCCGCGCTCCCGGACGCACCGCCCTCGCCTACTTCGACGGGCGCCTCAGCTACGCCGAGACCGACGCGCTCTCCGACTCCGTCGCGGGCCATCTCGCCGCCCGCGGCATCGAGCGCGGCGACCGTGTGGCGCTCATGCTGCAGAACACCCCGCACTTCGTGGTCGCTGCACTCGGCGCCTGGAAGGCCGGCGCGACCGTCGTCCCTCTCAACCCCATGTACAAGTCCGCGGAGGTCGCCCACGTTCTCGGCGACGCCGATGTGACGGCGCTGATCTGCTCGGACCGTGCCTGGGAGTCGTATCTGCGGGACACGGCCGCCGCCTCGCCCGTACGCGTCGCCGTCACCTCCTGCGAGCTGGACCTGCAGAGCCGCGACGACCCCCGCGTCCTCGGCTTCGAGCGGCTGCCGCGGCCCGTCGACACCGACGACCTGCTCACCGTCGCACGCGAGGGCCGCCCCGCACCCGGCGGCCGCGAACTCGGCCCGTCCGACGTGGCGTTGATCAGCTACACCTCTGGCACCAGCGGACGGCCCAAAGGTGCCATGAACCCGCACAGCGCCGTCGTCCACAACGCCGAACGGCAGCGCACCGGCCACCCCGTCCCGGAAGGCGGCTGCTACTTCGCGCTCGCGCCCCTCTTCCACATCACCGGCATGGTCTGCCAGCTCGCCGCCTGCATCGTCAATGCCGGAACGCTCGCCCTCGCGTACCGCTTCGACGCGGGCGTCGTCCTCGACGCCTTCGCCGAGCACCGCCCCGCCTACACCGTCGGCCCTTCCACCGCCTTCATGGCGCTGGCCGCCCACCCGGGCGTCACCCGCGACCACTTCGCCTCCTTCCAGGTGATCTACTCCGGGGGCGCGCCCGTACCACCCGCCCTCGTCGAGAAGTTCCGCGAGGCCTTCGGGCCGTACATCCGCAACGGCTACGGGCTCACCGAGTGCACCGCGCCCTGCGCCTCCGTGCCGCCGGAGAAGGAGGCTCCCGTCGACCCCGCCTCCGGCACTCTCTCCGTCGGCGTCCCGGGTCCCGACACGGTCGTACGGATCATCGACGACAACGGCCACGACGTGCCCTTCGGTGAGCACGGTGAGATCGCCGTCCGTGGCCCGGGGGTGGTGCCCGGCTACTGGCAGCTGCCCGACGCGACGGCCGCCACCTTCCCGGACGGCGAGCTGCGCACGGGCGACATCGGTTTCATGGACGCCGACGGATGGCTCTATGTCGTCGACCGCAAGAAGGACATGATCAACGCCTCGGGCTTCAAGGTATGGCCGCGCGAGGTCGAGGACGTCCTCCACACCCACCCCGCCGTCCGCGAGGCGGCCGTCGTCGGCGTCCCGCACGCCTACCGGGGCGAGACCGTCAAGGCGTACGTCAGCCTCCTGCCAGGCGCGACCGTGGCCCCCGACGAACTGGCCGGCTACTGCGCGGACCGGCTCGCGGCGTACAAGTACCCACGACAGGTCGAGATCCTGGACGAGCTCCCGAAGACGACTAGTGGGAAGATCCTCAGACGGGAACTGCGTTCCCGTGCATAGACGGTCACGGACATGATGTGCTCCCGGAGAGCGCAGCCGAAAGAAAGGGCGGTGGCGGCAATGGCCAGGACGACGGACGGGAACGGCACTCCCGTCCCCCAGAGGCTGCTGGCCGCCGCCACCCGGCTCTTCGCGGAGCAGGGGTACGACCGTACGTCCGTCCAGGAGATCGTCGAGTCGGCCGGAGTCACCAAAGGCGCCCTGTACCACTACTTCGGCTCCAAGGAGGACCTCCTCCAGGAGGTCTACTCCCGTGTTCTGCGCCTCCAGCAGGAGCGGCTGGACGCCTTCGCCGAGGCGGACGCACCGGTCGACGAGCGGCTGCGGGCCGCCGCCGCGGACGTCGTCGTGACCACCATCGACAACCTCGACGACGCGGCGATCTTCTTCCGTTCCATGCACCATCTCAGCCCGGAGAAGAACAAGCAGGTCCGCGCCGAGCGGCGGCGCTATCACGAGCGGTTCCGGGCACTCATCGAGGAGGGCCAGAGCAGCGGCGTGTTCTCGGCCGCCACCCCCGCCGACCTCGTCGTGGACTACCACTTCGGCTCGGTCCACCATCTGTCCACCTGGTACCGGCCGGACGGGCCGCTCAGCCCGCAGCAGGTCGCCGATCACCTCGCCGACCTGCTGCTGCGCGCCCTGCGTCCGTAACCGGGGGGCCGAGCCCGGCCCCCCGGGAAACCTAGAGGTACTTCTTCAGCTCACGACGCGCCAGCGACCGCTGGTGCACCTCGTCCGGGCCGTCGGCCAGCTTCAGCGTCCGCGCCGCGGCCCACAGCTCGGCCAGCGGGAAGTCCTGGCTGACACCGCCGGCGCCGTGCACCTGGACCGCGTTGTCGAGGATGTCCACCACCGCGCGGGGTGTCGCGATCTTGATGGCCTGGATCTCGGTGTGCGCGCCGCGGTTGCCGACCGTGTCCATCAGCCACGCGGTCTTCAGCACCAGCAGCCGCAGCTGTTCGACGGAGACCCGGGCATCCGCGATCCAGTTCTGGACGACACCCTGCTGGGCGATCGGCTTGCCGAAGGCCGTACGGGACACGGCCCTGCGGCACATCAGCTCGATCGCCCGCTCGGCCATACCGATCAGCCGCATGCAGTGGTGGATGCGCCCCGGCCCGAGCCGCGCCTGGGCGATGGCGAAGCCGCCGCCCTCCTCGCCGATCAGGTTCGACGCCGGGACGCGGACGTTGTCGAAGACGACCTCGGCGTGGCCGCCGTGGGAGTGGTCCTCGTAGCCGTACACCTGCATCGCGCGCCGGACCTCGAGACCGGGAGTGTCGCGAGGGACGAGGATCATCGACTGCTGGCGGCGGATGTCGTCGCCGTCCGGGTCGGTCTTGCCCATCACGATGAAGATCTTGCAGTTCGGGTTCATCGCCCCGGAGATGTACCACTTACGGCCGTTGACGACGTACTCGGCCGTGCCGTCGGAGGCTCGCTCGATCCGTGTCTCGATGTTGGTCGCGTCGGACGAGGCCACCTCGGGCTCGGTCATCGCGAAGGCCGAGCGGATCTCGCCGGCCAGCAAGGGCTCGAGCCACTGCTTCTTCTGCTCGTCGGAGCCGAACTGGGCCAGCACCTCCATGTTGCCGGTGTCCGGCGCCGCACAGTTCAGCGCGATGGGTGCCAAGTGGGGGCTGCGGCCGGTGATTTCGGCGAGCGGCGCGTACTGGAGATTGGTCAGGCCCGCCCCGTGCTCCTCGTCCGGGAGGAAGAGGTTCCACAGGCCCTGCCTGCGGGCCTCGGCCTTGAGGTCCTCCATGACCGCCGGGGTGTCCCACGGCGAGGCGAGCTTCGCCCGCTGCTCGTGCTCGACCTCCTCGGCCGGGTACACGTGCTCGTCCATGAAGGCGAGCAGCCTGGTCCGCAGCTCCTCGGTGCGCGCGTCGAATGCGAAGTCCATGGGGATGATCAGCCTTCCTGGAGGGTGGTGAGGCCGTGCTCGATGAAGACGGGAACGAGATCGCCGATGCGGTCGAAGCCGGCGCCGACGGTCTGACCGAGGGTGTACCGGTAGTGGATGCCCTCCAGGATCACGGCGAGCTTGAACCAGGCGAACGCCGTGTACCAGGAGATGGCGGAGGTGTCGCGACCGGAGCGTGCGGCGTACCGCTCGACCAGCTCGGCGGCGTCCGGGTGGCCCGCGGCGCCGGCGGTGGTGCTCACCGGCGACTCAGGGACCTCGAGCTTCTGGCTGTACATCACGAGGAGTCCGAGGTCGGTGAGCGGATCGCCGAGCGTGGACATCTCCCAGTCGAGGATCGCCTTGATGCGGTCGTCGCCGCCGATCAGGACGTTGTCGAGGCGGTAGTCGCCGTGGATGACGGCGGGCTCCGGTGAGACGGGGAGCGAGCGGCCGAGAGAGCTCTGCAGCTCGTCGATGCCGGCCAGTTCCCGGTTGCGGGACGCGTCGAGCTGTTTGCCCCAGCGCCGGAGCTGTCGGTCGAGGAAGCCCTCCGGGCGTCCGAAGTCACCGAGTCCCACCGCCTGCGGGTCCACGGCGTGCAGTTCGACGAGCGTGTCGACGAGACCGAGGACCGCGTTGCGGGTGCGCTCGGGACCGAGCGGTGCGAGCTCCTCGGCCGTGCGGTACGGCGTGCCGTCGACGAACTCCATGACGTAGAAGGGCGCGCCGAGCACGGACTCGTCCTCGCACAGCAGCACCGGCTCCGGCACCGGCACCGCCGTCGGGTGGAGGGCGCTGATCACCCGGTGCTCACGCTTCATGTCGTGAGCGGTGGCCAGGACGTGCCCGAGCGGGGGCCGGCGGACCACCCACCGGCCCGTGCCGTCGGTGACGGCATAGGTGAGGTTGGACCGGCCGCCCTGGATCAGCCGGGCGCTGAGCGGTCCGCGCACCAGGCCCGGCCGCTCGCGGTCGAGATGGCCGCGCAGCTGCTCGGGGTCGAGACCTGGCGGGTGGACTGAGCTCATCGTGGGCACCTCCGGTGGGGCGGCAGATCGGTTCCCGCATATGATGACCGACCAGTCGGTATGTCGTCCAGAGTGCGATCGGAAAGCCTGCCGGTGTCGATGGTCCGTCGACTGTGAATGTGAGCGACGTTCACGTACGAGGGCGGTGGTGCAGGCCGGTGCAGCGATCGTGCAGCGCCCGAGCAGGTCGACGTTCATCGATGTGAACAGGTGCCTCCACCTCGCCGTCACCGGCCGCGACGGAAGGCCGCCGTGGCCGATCTGGTCGCCGCGGGTGCCCACCCGGCGCTGCGGCACGGGAGGGGCTGACCCCCGCCCATGACCGCCGTCGTCCGCCGCGTACCGTCCGCCCGGCCGGGGCTTCGCCGCCCCGCCGGTGCGGACGCGCAGGCGTGCGTGCCCCACGCGCCCCTGGCGCGCGGCTGCCGCCCGCGCGGCTGCCGGGCACCGGCACGGCGGGTGCACGGACGGCGCGTCCGGCAGTTCAGGCGTGGCAGGCCACCGGCGCGCCGCCGTTCATCACCGCCATGTCCCCGAACAGGGCGACCGGGTCGAGCGGTGAGCCGGCGGGGTGCCCCTCCAGCTCGGCGTAGGCGCGGTGCAGATTGGCCACCAGTCGTTCGCTCTCACGGAGTTCGCCGAACTCCCCGAGATCGGCTCCCCTGGCGGTCTCCAGTGGTGTCAGTCCCTTGGCGTGCCCGGCCTCCGCGAGCTCGGCGACACGGAGGAAGTACCGCTCGGTGGCGTCGTACGCCGACGGGTCGGCGACCGGGCCGTGCCCCGGCACGACGATCGCGGCGTCCAGCGAGCGCAGCAGCTCCAGCGCCCGCAGCGAGCCGCTCAGTGAGCCCATCGGGATGAACGGGGTGCCGCCGTTGAAGATCAGATCACCGGTGAACACGATCCCGTGCTCCGGGAGGTGAACGATGGTGTCGCCGACGGTGTGTGCCACACCCGGGTGGATCAGGCGTACTTCCGTTCCGCCCGTGTGGAGAGTGAGCCGTTCGCTGTACGTCAGGTCCGGAGCGGTGATCGTGATGTCCCCGAAGTCGGTCTCCGGCCAGATGAGGTGGAGCTGGTGCCCGGCGGCCAGGGCCTCCTCGCGGCACGCCTCATGCCCGACGACGGTCGCCTCGGGCCGGAAGACGGCGTTTCCGTAGGTGTGATCCCCGTGGTGGTGGGTGTTGACGAGGGTCCCCGGGAGTGGGGCGCCCGTCGCGAGCAGCGAGTCGCGCAGCCGGAGGGCCCGCCGCTCGGTGGCGGCGGTGTCGATGAGCAGGGTGGACCCGCCGTCGCTGAGGAATCCGGCGTTGTTCAGGCACCAGCCGCCGTCCGGCTGCACGTACGCGTGCACGGACGGAGCGAGTTCGACGGTGTACGGATCGCTGGCAGGCATGTTGCTCCCCCGGGGGTGTGGACGAACTGACGGCGTCAGACTGCCAGTCGGTCGGGCCCCCGGGGAGCAGGGGCCGGCGCGGGCCGCAGGGAGCCGCGGGTCAGTGGTCGTCCCAGTGTCCGTCGTGGGCGGCGTGCCGGTGTCCGTCATGGACGTAGTCGAGATGGTCGCCATGCCTGACCGCGGTGTGTCCGCAGCCCTCGCCGTGCCGATGGGAGTGGTCACTGTGCGTCACATGGTCGCCAGGCTCGCACTCGTCCCAGTGACCCTGGTGCAAGCGGTGCATATGACCGTCGTGCGCGTAGTCGATGTGGTCGCCGTGCACGATTTCGGTGTGCCCGCAGGCCGGTCCGTGCGTGTGCTCGTGGGTGGAGTGTT
Organism: Streptomyces sp. NPDC057445; assembly: GCF_042802855.1. NCBI lineage: Bacteria > Bacillati > Actinomycetota > Actinomycetes > Kitasatosporales > Streptomycetaceae > Streptomyces > Streptomyces sp. NPDC057445. The sequence goes on from NZ_JBHVDH010000011.1 coordinate 163,347, forward strand.
CCTGATGGAGAACGGACATGTCGGTCACCTTCGAGGCGGTTTCAGGGGAATCCCCCGGTGGTCCTGGCCTCGTCAGACTAGTTTGAAATGTCTGATTTGCCGGTGTCTTCCGGGGTGTGCCGCGGAGAACGGCGCCCGCCCGGGCACCTCGTCGCTGCCCGGGTGATGCCCCCGCTCTCCGGCTTGCGGAAGCCCGGGGCGCGCCGGAGGGTCGGACGTATGAAGGCGATCAGCTACCGCCGCTACGGCGGCCCCGAGGTCCTGGAGTACGGCGAGTGCCCGGAGCCGAAGGTCGGCCCCGACAGTGTCCTGGTCAAGGTGCGGGCGGCGGCCGTCAACCCGGTCGACTGCAAGTGCCGCGAGGGCTACCTCGACGCGTTTCTCGACGCCGTCTTTCCCGTCATCCCCGGCTGGGACGTCTCCGGTGTCGTCGTGCAGCCCGGGGTGTCCGTCCCCGAGTTCGCCGTCGGCGACGAGGTCATGGGCTATGTCCGCGAGGACTTCCTGTCCCGCGGCACCTTCGCCGAGTACGTCGCCGCACCCGTCCGTACGCTCGCCCGCAAGCCGCGCAATCTGAGTTTCGAGGAGGCGGCCGGGCTGCCGCTCGCCGGACTCACCGCGTACCAGGTGCTCACGCACGCGCTGAGCGTGGGCCACGGCGACACGCTCCTCGTGCACGCCGCGGCCGGTGGCGTCGGATCGATGGCCGTCCAGCTCGCCCGCCACTTCGGCGCGCGGGTGATCGGAACCGCGAGCGAGTCGTCCCACGAGTACGTCCGCGATCTGGGCGCCGAGCCGGTGACGTACGGGGAAGGCCTCGCGGACCGGGTACGGGCCCTGGCGCCCGACGGCGTCCAGTCGGTCTTCGACACGATCGGCGGCGAGACGCTGACCGTCTCGGCGCAGCTGCTGGCCGAGGGCGGCCGCATCGCCTCCATCGCCGATGGGACGGTCACCACGCTGGGCGGACGCTATGTCTTCGTCCGGCCCAACCCCGCCGACCTGTACCGGCTGAGCGAACTCGCAGAGGAGGAGGTCATCTCCGTGCACGTGGCCCGTACCTTCCCCCTGGAGAAGACCGCCGACGCCCACAGGCTCAACGAGGAGGGCCACACCCGCGGCAAGATCGTCGTCACCGTCGACTGGGAGAGCTGACCGGAGGCCGGACGGACGCTGCGGGTCACCACACGATCGCGACGGCGAACACGGCGAGCGCCACCGTGCACAGCGTGGCGGCGAACGCCTCACCGAGGGGCATCGCTGCCGGCGGGCGCCGCGTGGCCATCGCCCCGATGCGCCGATGGGCCACCGAAAGAAAGCCCAGCCAGACCAGGGCGCTCAGTGCGAACGCCACGACGTCGCGACCGGTGATCCCGCCGTGGTGCACGATCTGCCGGGCCGCCAGCACCGCGGCGACGGTGAACGCCAGAGTCGTGCGTCGCCACGCCAGCCGCGTCCGCTCCGGCTGCAGCCCTGGATCGCGGCTGTCCCCGCTCACCCCCGCCCCCAGGCGACGACGACCACCATCGTCACCGACACGGCCCCCACCACCAGGGCCAGCACCGTCGGGAAGCGCGACATGGGCAGATCCTCACCGCGCCGCATCGCCCGCTCGCACCGCACCCAGTGGCTGACCGCCCGGAATGCGCAGAGCACTCCCGCACCGATCAGGGACAGTGACAGTCCCACCCGGACACCCCAGCGCAGATCGGGCAGGAACTGGTCCACCGCGAAGCCCCCAGCGATGAGCGCCAGCGCGGTACGGATCCAGGCCAGAAACGTACGCTCGTTGGCGAGCGAGAAGCGGTAGTCCGGGGTCTCGCCCTCGTCCCGGATCCGCTGGGGCGAGATCCACAGCCGCAGACTCCGCACGAATTCGCTCACGCGACGCACTCTACTTGCGGCTTGCCGGTGGCCCCGGCCGGCGTTCCCGGCACGGGCCTGTGCGTTCTCGATGCGAGCAGGAGCCCGGTCCGGTGCCCCGGCGCCGGCCGGGCGGGCCGTTCCGTTCCGTGGACTCAGCCCGCCGATGCCCGGTGGTCACGGAGCCGTTCGTACGCGGCGAGGCCGTCCGGGACCCACTCCCACTCGGCGAGACGCGCCTCCAGCTCCTCCTCCGGCAGGAAGGCGTGCCAGGCGACCTCCTCTGCCTGTGGGTCCACCGGCAGCTCGCAGCGGACCTCGTACACCGCCGACCACCAGGTCCCCCAGATCTGTCCGGGACCGGTGGCCGGGGCCTCGTACAGGAACTTGAACAGCGGGACGGGCAGGGGGAGCCCGCGGACGCCCAGCTCCTCCTCCGCCTCGCGCAGCGCCGCGGCGTCGTACGACTCACCCGCGCCGACGACACCGCCGACGAACATGTCGTACAGCGAGGGGAAGACGAGCTTCGTCGGGGTGCGGCGATGGACGAAGATCCGGCCCTGAGCGTCCCGGGCCTGGATGAACACGCAGCGGTGGCGCAGGCCGCGGGCGTATGCCTCGCCGCGCGGGGCCTGCCCGATGACCTCGTCGTTCTCGTCGACGATGTCGAGGATCTCGTCGGAAGGGCTTGCGGCGGCACTCATGCGGCCCATCCAATCAGGCCCACCGCGCAGTCCCGCCCGCACGCCGGGGCGCCCGGTCCATGCGCACATGTCGAGGAGTCTCATCCGCACCTGTTGACGAAGCCCCCGCGCAACTGTTGACGAGTTACTGCCGCGTACCGAAGTCTGAGCCACTGAAGCCACCGCAGAGGCCCGCGCCGTCGTGCGCCCGCTCCGAGAGGGACCACCACCCATGGCGTACGACGCTGATGTCATCGTGATCGGGGCGGGGCTCGCAGGGCTCGTGGCCACCGCCGAGCTCGTCGACGCCGGACGCCGGGTCATCCTGCTGGACCAGGAGCCGGAGCAGTCGATCGGCGGGCAGGCCCACTGGTCGTTCGGCGGTCTCTTCTTCGTCGACTCGCCGGAGCAGCGCCGTATGCGGATCAAGGACAGCCGGGACCTGGCGTTCCAGGACTGGCTCGGCACGGCGGGCTTCGACCGTGAGGAGGACCACTGGCCGCGCCGCTGGGCGGAGGCGTACGTCGACTTCGCGGCCGGTGAGAAGCGGGCCTGGCTGCATGCGCAGGGCGTACGGTTCTTCCCCGTCGTCGGCTGGGCCGAGCGCGGCGGTTACGACGCGAACGGGCACGGCAACTCGGTGCCGCGCTTCCACATCACCTGGGGGACCGGCCCCGGCATCGTCGAGCCCTTCGAGCGGCGGGTCGGACAGGGCGTCGCACGCGGCCTCGTCGAGCTGCGCTTCCGGCACCGGGTGACCGGCCTCGGCCGGACCGGCGGGACGGTGGACACCGTGACCGGCGAGATCCTGGAACCGTCCGGCGTCGAGCGGGGCAGGGCGAGCAGCCGCGAGGTCACCGGCTCCTTCGAACTCCGCGCCCAGGCCGTCGTCGTCACCTCCGGCGGCATAGGCGGCAACCACGATCTCGTACGCGCCCAGTGGCCGCAGCGTCTCGGCAGGCCGCCCGAGAAGCTGCTCTCCGGCGTACCGGCGCACGTCGACGGACTGATGCTGGGGATCGCCGAGGCCGCCGGCGGGCACCACATCAACCGCGACCGCATGTGGCACTACACCGAGGGCATCGAGAACTGGAACCCCATCTGGGCCCGGCACGGCATCCGCATCCTGCCCGGCCCCTCCTCGCTCTGGCTGGACGCGCGCGGGCGCCGGCTGCCCGTGCCGCTCTTCCCCGGCTTCGACACGCTCGGGACGCTGGAGCACATCATGAGGACCGGCCACGACCACACCTGGTTCGTGCTCGACCAGCGCATCATCGGCAAGGAGTTCGCGCTCTCCGGATCCGAGCAGAACCCCGACCTGACGGGCAGGTCGATCCGTGGCGTCATCGGGCGCGCACGCGCCGAAGTGCCGGGACCCGTCAGGGCGTTCATGGAAAACGGGGTGGACTTCGTCGTCGAGAAGGACCTCGGCGCCCTTGTGCGCGGAATGAACGCGCTCACCAAGGAGCCACTGATCGACGAGGACCGGCTGCGCCACGAGATAACCGCACGCGACCGGGAGATGGCCAACCCCTTCACAAAGGACCTCCAGGTCACGGCGATCCGCGGCGCTCGCAACTATCTGGGCGACAAGCTCATCCGGACCGCTTCGCCGCACCGCATCCTCGACCCCAAGGCCGGCCCCCTCATCGCCGTCCGGCTGAACATCCTGACCCGCAAGTCCCTCGGCGGTCTGGAGACCGACCTCTCCTCGCGCGTGCTCACGGACGGCGGCGAGCCCCTGCCGGGGATGTACGCGGCGGGCGAGGCAGCCGGCTTCGGCGGCGGCGGTGTCCACGGCTACCGCTCCCTGGAAGGCACCTTCCTCGGCGGCTGTATCTTCTCGGGCCGTGCGGCGGGCCGGGCAGCGGCGAAGGCAGTTTCCTGACGGAACCGCGGTTCTTCCTCAAACCGGTTTCCGTCGAACGGAGTTGACCGGTGTTCGGGCCGGCGCGTCCGTCCCGCAGGGCGGCCCTTGACTCGGAGCATTGCCTACCGCTTTGCTGTGCGCGACCGTTCGCTCACGTCCCGCGCTCATATCGCAGTGAAGGAAGCCCCGCGGATGCCCCCACCTCCGCCGCCGCTCGGCCGCGCCCGACGTCGCGGCGCGCGTTCCGGGCAGACCTTCGACCCGGCCCTCGGCGACTCGGAACTCATGGCCGCGCGAACCAAGTTGGCGCAGGGCCGATGGACCGCGGCCCGGTCGCTGCTCGCCGCGACGGACGACGACTGGGACCGTCGCGGACACCGGCTCATCGTGCTCGGCGTGTCCCCGTCGACCGCCGCCTGGGCGCGCGACTGGCTGGTCGCCGACCCCGGCAACCCCGACGCCACCGCGCTCCTTGCCTGCGCGACCGTCTGCGGTGCGCTGCGCGGCAAGGGGCGTCCGGAGGAGGCGTGGACGGCATGCCGGACCGCGGCCGAACTCGCCCCCGACGACCCGACCCCCTGGCTCGCCCAGTTACTCCTCGCCCGCACCCTCGGCACCGAGGACGAGGTCGCCCGTCTCTTCGACGAAGTGCGCGTCCGGCACCCCGAGCACCATCATGCCCACCATCTGATGGCCGCCAGGCTGGCCGAACGCCACCCCGGCGCCGGACAGGACCCGCTGCACGAGGTGTACGACTTCGCTGCCTGGGCCGCCGAACAGGCCCCCGCGGACTCCCCGCTCGCCGTCCTTCCCGTCGTCGCCCACGCCGAGCGCTACCGGGTGCTGGCCGCCGCAGGAAGCGAGCCGCCCGACCCCGTCGCCTCCGGCCACTGGACCGGCCGCCGCGCCCGTCAGGTCATGAAAGCCGCCTTCGACTGGTGGCTGGAGTGGGAGCGCGAGGACCACCCCCGCAACCGCGTGGACCTCAACTTCCTCGCCCACGCCAAGTTCTGCGAAGGCAGGCCCGCCGAGGCCGCCGCCCTCTTCCACCGCATCGGCCCGCACGCCACCCCTGCCCCCTGGTCCTACCCGGACCAGGACCCGCACGACGCGTTCCATGCCGCGCGCAGTGCCGCGCTCGGCACCGCCTGATCCGAGAGGACAACCCCGCCATGTCGCCGGGCAGTTCGAGTACGAGCGTCACGAGCACGAGCACCAGCGAGATCAACACGTACAAGGGACAGGAACGCGCCCTGCGCGCCGACCGCCTCGGCACCGCCGGCCTGCTGCTCTCCGTCCTCGCCGCCAGCGCCCCGCTGATGGTCGTCGCCGGAGTCATGCCCACCGTGTTCGGTGTGATGGGCATCGTCGGCCAGCCCCTCCTCTACGTCATCCTCGGCATCGTCCTGATGCTGTTCAGCGTCGGATACGCCGAGATGAGCCGCCACGTCCACAACGCCGGCGCCTTCTACGCGTACATAGCCCGCGGCCTCGGCCCCACCGCGGGCGCCGGGGCCTCGCTCGTCGCCCTCGTCGCCTACAGCGCGATGCAGGTCGGCATCTACGGCATTCTCGGCTTCGAGATCGCCGGCCTGCTCGCCACCTATCTCGAGCTGACCGTCGCCTGGTGGATACCCGCCCTCCTCGCCGCCGCGGTCGTCGCCGCACTCGGCTGGCTCAAGATCGACCTCAATGCCAGGGTGCTCGGCGTCCTCCTCGTCGTGGAGTGCTCGCTGGTCGTCATCTTCGACATCGCCGCCATCGCCGAACCCGGCCGCGAAGGGCTGTCGTTCGCCGCCTTCAACCCGGACACCCTCACCGGGGCGGGCCTCGGCACGGCCCTGTGCTTCTGCATCGCCGCGTTCGTCGGCTTCGAACAGTCCCCGGTGTACGCGGAGGAGACCAGCCGCCCCCAGGTCGTCGTCTCGCGCGTGCTGTTCCTCGCGGTCGGGGGCGCCGCGCTGTTCCTCGCACTCAGCGCCTGGGCGCTCACCGTGGCCACCGGCCCCGGCGCCATCGCCGGCGAAGCGGCCGAGCAGGGCCCGGGACTGCTCTTCTCGCTCACGGAGACCCGGCTCGGCGGCACGTTCACCGATGTCCTGCACGTCCTCTTCGTCACCGGCATGTTCGCGGCGCTGCTCAGCTTCCACAACGTCGTCGCGCGATACGCGTTCGCCATGGGCCGCGAAGGGCTGCTCCCGGCTGCGTTCGGCCGTACCAACAAGGCCAGCGGCGCCCCCGCCACCGGATCACTCCTCCAGTCCGCGGTCTCCGTCCTGGTCATCGTGGCCTTCGCGGCCACCGACGGCATGCCCGCCGGCGACCCGACCACGCCCGTGCTGCGCCTGTTCACCTGGATGGGCAACGTCGGAGCCCTCGGCGTCATCCTGCTGATGGCCGCCGCCTCCTGCGCGGTGATCGCCTTCTTCTGGCGCCGTGGTGCGGCCGGTGCGCAGGCCTGGCGGCTCGTCGCCTCCGCTCTCGCGGGCATCGCCCTCGTCGCGATCGCCGTCTACACCGTCAAGGACTTCGACGTCCTGATCGGCGCCGGACCCGGCTCCTCGCTCAGCTGGATCCTGCCGGGCATCATCGGTCTCGCCCTCGTCGGCGGGCTGCTCTACGGGGCGGTGCTCAGATCCACCCGCCCCGAGGTGCACGCGCGCATCGGGCTGGGCAACGAGGCCTTCCAGCTCGAGCGCGCCGCCGGATCCCAGGACCCGGGGCCGGGGCGGGGCCCGGCAGGTATGACAGAAGTCTGACGGAGACCCGCGGCCACTGGATTCCGGCGGCCGCGGGTGTTCGAATCGACATGTGAAGGATCCGACCCCAGCCCCGTCGCCGGACTCGGAAGGCGCGCCCCTCGGGCGTCGCCTCGTGCTGTCCGTGCTCGGTCTCGGCGCCGCAGGCGTCGCCACCGCGCCCTATCTGCAGCGTGGACTCGAAGCCTTCCTCGGCTCGGTCGCCGACAAGGACCCCACCAAGCTCACCGGGCTGCTCCCCAACGGCGGCGGCTTCCGCTACTACTCGGTGGCCGCGTCCGTGCCGCGCAAGACCGCCACGAACTACCGGCTCACCGTCGGCGGACTGGTCGAGCGGCCGACGACGTACTCCCTGGACGCCCTGCGCGCCCTGCCGCAGACCCGCGTCGTGCGCGACGTCCAGTGCGTCACCGGCTGGCGAGTACCCGACACCGCCTTCGAGGGCGTGCGGCTGTCCGTCCTGCTGGACGCGGCGGGAGTGCGCCCCGAGGCCCGGGCGATCCGCTTCGTCTGCTTCGACGGCACGTACAGCGAGAGCCTCAGCCTCGACCAGGCCCGCCGCTCCGACGTCCTGGTCTGTCTGCGCATGCAGGACAAGCCGCTCGGCCATACGCACGGCGGCCCGGTGCGTCTCTATGTCGCGCCGATGTACTTCTACAAGTCCGCGAAATGGCTCTCCGGAATCTCCCTGACCTCCGAAGTGCAGCCCGGGTACTGGGAGGAGCGAGGCTATGACGTCGACGCCTGGGTCGGCCGGTCCAACGGCCGCGACGACACCCCCACCGTCTGAACCTCCCTCCTCTGTAAGGAGGTTCAGCCGCGCCGAGCGCTGGGTCCACCGCACCACCGCCACCCTGATGCTGCTGTGCGTCGTGACCGCGGCTTGTCTGTACGTACCCGAGCTCGCCGAGCTCGTCGGCCGCCGCGACCTCGTGGTGACCCTGCACGAGTGGTCGGGGCTGCTGCTGCCCGCGCCGTTCCTGCTGGGACTGGCCTCGCCCGCCTTCCGGGCGGACCTGCGGCGGCTCAACCGCTTCGGACCGCACGACCGCCAGTGGCTGCGGGGCGCCCGGCGGCGGGCGCACGGCCGGGGGGAGCGGCCTGCAGGCAAGTTCAACGCGGGGCAGAAGATCTACTCGGCCTGGATCGCGGGTGCTGTGCTGGTGATGCTCGGCACGGGACTGATGATGTGGTTCACGCATCTCGCCCCGCTGGTGTGGCGTACGAGCGCGACCTTCGTGCACGACTGGCTGGCGCTGACCATCGGACTCGTACTCGTCGGCCATGTCGGAATGGCGTTCGCCGACCCGGAGGCGCGCCGTGGCATGCGCACCGGGTCGGTCGGACGCCCCTGGGCCCGGCGTGAACACCCGCTGTGGGACCCGGACGACGACTGACCGGTTCCCGGGAGGGCCCGATCCTCAAGAAGAGCCCCGATCCTCAGAAGAGCAGGGAGAGGAGCAGGACGAAGACGATCCCGACGACCGAGATGATGGTCTCCATGACCGACCAGGTCTTGACCGTCTGGCCGACGCTCATCCCGAAGTACTCCTTCACCAGCCAGAAACCGGCGTCGTTGACGTGGCTGAAGAAGAGCGAACCGGCACCGATCGCCAGCACCAGCAGCGCCGCCTCCGGCGTCGACATACCCGCGGCCAGCGGGGCGACCAGCCCGGCCGCGGAGATCGTCGCCACCGTCGCCGAGCCCGTCGCCAGCCGGATGGCGACCGCGATCAGCCAGGCCAGCAGCAGCGTCGGGATGGCCCAGTTCTTGGAGAAGTCCAGGATCATCTGGCCCACGCCGATGTCGATCAGCGTCGCCTTGAAGCCTCCGCCGGCGCCGACGATCAGCAGCACGCCCGCGATCGGGGCGAGCGACTTCTCGACCGTCGAGGAGATCCGCTCCTTGGTGAAACCGGCTGCCCGGCCCAGCGTGAACATACCGACGATCACGGCCGCGAGCAGGGCGATCAGCGGGGAGCCGATGACGTCGGCGACCCGCTGTGCATGGTTCTCGGGGTCGTCGACGACGATGTCGACGAGCGCCTTCGCCATCATGAGGACGACGGGCAGCAGCACCGTGGAGACCGTGGCGACGAAGCTCGGACGCTTCTCCAGCTCCTCGGAGGGGCGCTGGGGGATCATGCGCTCGGGCGCCTGGATGTCCACCCAGCGAGCGGCGTACTTGGAGAACACGGGACCGGCGATGATCACGGTGGGTATCGCGACGACCAGGCCGAGCGCCAGGGTGACGCCGAGGTTGGCACCGATGGCGTCGATCGCGACCAGCGGGCCGGGGTGCGGCGGGACGAGGCCGTGCATCACGGACAGGCCGGCGAGCGCCGGGATTCCGATGCGCATCAGCGAGTAGTTGCCCCGCTTGGCGACCATCAGGACGACCGGGATCAGCAGGACGATGCCGACCTCGAAGAAGAGAGGCAGCCCGATGATCGACGCGATCAGCACCATCGCCCAGGGCATGGACCGCCCGCTCGCCCTGGCGAGGATCGTGTCGACGATCTCGTCCGCGCCGCCGGAGTCCGCGAGCAGCTTGCCGAGGATCGCGCCGAGCGCGATGAGCACACCGACACCCGCGACGGTGGTGCCCAGACCCGTGGAGAAGGACAGGATCGTCTTGTCGAGCGGGGCTCCGGCGAAGGCGCCCAGCGCCAGCGAGCCGATGGTCAGCGCCAGGAAGGCGTGCAACTTGAACTTGGTGATGAGCAGGACGATGAGGGCGATGCCTGCGAGGACGGCTATGCCCAGTTGTGCGTCGCCCGCCGAGGTGATCGGTTCGACGGGGTCCGCTGCCAGCATCTCGACGCTGAGACGGGTCACGGTGATCCTTACTCTTCGAGCCGGCGCAGCGCGGCGACGGCCCGCTCGGTGATTTCTTCGGGGGTGCCGGACACATCGACGGCGACGCCGGCCTCGTCGTCCTGCAGTGGCTGCAGGGTGGCGAACTGGGAGTCGAGCAGCGTCGTGGGCATGAAGTGGCCCTTGCGCTCCGCCATCCGCCGCTGGATCAGCGCACGGTCGCCCGCGAGGTGGAGGAACACCACACCGGGCGCGGACGCCCGCAGGCGGTCCCGGTAGATGCGCTTCAGCGCGGAACCGGAGACCACTCCGCCGAGCCCTTCCCGGCTGTGCGCCCACTGCCCGATCGCGTCGAGCCAGGGCTCACGGTCCGCGTCGTCCAGAGGGACACCGGCCGACATCTTGGCGACATTGGCCGCGGGGTGGAAGTCGTCTCCTTCGGCGTAGGGAACGCCCAGGCGTTCGGCGAGCAGGGGACCGATCGTGGACTTGCCGGTCCCTGCCACGCCCATCACCACAACGACGTGGGGGGTGCTCATTGGTGCCTCGCTGTCTTCTTCGACGTCGCTCCGACCTGTTCCACATCGGTCCGACGTCGAGCCGTCGCGCTACTGAAACGCATTAGGTACGACGTATTCAAGAGTCTGAGATATAAACGTCATACTTTTTGATCCTGAACCTGCCCCGTACTCTTGGCCCATGACCACAGAGGGCCACGGGCTGCACACACACGTCCTCGACAGCCTCGGCCTTGCGATCACCGCCGGCGAGTACCCGCCGGGCAGTGTTCTGCGCACCGACCGATTGGCCGAGCGCTTCGACGTCTCGCGCACCGTGATCCGCGAGGTGGTCCGCGTCCTGGAGTCGATGCATCTGGTGGAGTCCCGGCGCCGGGTCGGCGTGACCGTACGTCCCACCGCGGAGTGGAACGTCTACGACCCGCGGGTCATCCGCTGGCGGCTCGCCGGCGCCGACCGCCCCCGCCAGCTGCGCTCCCTCACCGTGCTCCGCTCCGCGATCGAGCCGGTCGCCGCCGGCCTCGCCGCCCGCCATGCGACGCCCGAGCAGTGCGCCGAGCTCACCGAGTGCGCCCTCGGCATGGTCGCCACCTCACGCGGTCACCAGCTGGAGGGCTATCTGAAGCACGACATCTCCTTCCACCGGGTGGTGCTCAACGCCTCCGGCAACGAGATGTTCGCCCGGCTCGGCGATGTCGTCGCCGAGGTCCTCGCCGGTCGCACGCACCACCGGGTGATGTTCGAGGACCCGGATCCGGCCGCCGTCACTCTGCATGTCCAGGTCGCCGAAGCCGTTCGCGAAGGCGACGCCGACCGGGCCGAGAGGCTCACGAGGGAGATCGCCGTCGGCGCCCTGCAGGAGCTGGACGTACTCGCACCGTAGCCGGACGTACGCGCCCGGTGGCTTGGCGTACTCACCCCGGGGATCATGGCATCCTTGCTTCACCCTGTCGAAACCTCTGAAATACCTCAGATCTATATCTGAGTGAGGTAGGCCACTGCCAAAATCCCAGGGTTGCCGTGACTATGACCTATCGGGCCTTCTGCGCCCCGAGGCCGAGCCGTGGTGACCACGCTCATCACCACCGGGAAGGCCGCCGGCATACGGCCGGGTATCGCACGTCCCCTCACGAAGGCGAACATCTCTATGAGTGACCGCACCATGACTGCGGCCGATACGCCCGTCACCGGAGCTCCGGCGACAGGTACGAAGCACGTGGATGCCGGTGACGCCGGGTACCGCAAGGACCTCAAGTCACGGCACATCAACATGATCGCCATCGGCGGCGCCATCGGTACGGGCCTCTTCCTCGGTGCCGGTGGCCGCATGGCCAATGCCGGCCCCTCGCTCTTCATCGCCTACGCGGTCTGCGGCGTCTTCGCCTTCTTCGTCGTGCGCGCGCTCGGCGAGCTGGTGCTCTACCGGCCCTCCTCCGGTGCCTTCGTCTCGTACGCCCGTGAGTTCATGGGCGAGAAGGGCGCCTACACGGCCGGCTGGCTCTACTTCCTCAACTGGTCGACGACCGCCATCGCCGACATCACCGCGGCCGCGACCTACGCCCACTTCTGGGCGATGTTCAGCGACGTCCCGCAGTGGGTGCTCGCCCTCATCGCGCTCGCCGTGGTCCTCGCCGCCAACCTCATCTCGGTGAAGTACTTCGGTGAGATGGAGTTCTGGTTCGCGATCATCAAGGTCGCCGCGCTGGTGATCTTCATGCTCATCGGCATCTACCTCGTCGTCACCCAGCACGAGATCGGCGGGCACACCCCGGGCCTGTCCACGATCACGGACAACGGCGGCATCTTCCCGACCGGTGTGATGCCGATGCTGCTGCTCATCCAGGGCGTCGTCTTCGCCTACGCCTCCGTCGAGCTGTGCGGCGTCGCCGCGGGCGAGACCGAGAACCCCGAGAAGATCATGCCGAAGGCGATCAACTCGATCATGTGGCGCGTCGGCATCTTCTACGTCGGCTCGGTCGTCCTGCTCGCCCTGCTGCTGCCGTACACCGCGTACACCGGCGACCAGAGCCCGTTCGTCACCGTCTTCGACAAGCTCGGCATCCCGGGCGCGGCCGGCGTGATGAACCTCGTCGTGCTCACCGCCGCCCTCTCCAGCCTCAACTCCGGCCTCTACTCCACCGGCCGTATCCTGCGCTCCATGTCCCTCTCGGGCTCCGCGCCCAAGTTCACCGGCGTGATGAACAAGGGCGGTGTCCCCTACGGCGGCATCCTGCTCACCGCGGGCTTCGGCGTCGCCGGCGTCCTCCTCAACTACGTCATGCCGGGTGATGCCTTCGAGCTCGTGCTGAACTTCGCCTCCATCGGCATCATCGGCACCTGGGGCATGATCATGGTCTGCTCGCTGCTGTTCTGGACCCGCTCCAAGGACGGCCGGGTCACCCGCCCCGGCTACCAGCTGCCCTGGGCCCCGTACACGCAGATCGTCACCCTGGTCTTCCTCGCCTCCGTCCTGGTCCTCATGTGGATGGACGGCGGAATCAGCCGTACCACGGTGAACTTCCTGCCGCTGATCGCGATCGCGCTCGTCGGTGGCTGGTACCTGGTCCGCAACAAGGTCAAGAAGATCGCCGCCGGACACGAGCAGGTTTGACGCCCGGAAGACCCTTCGTACAGAGGCCCCCCGCAGGAGAGATCCGGCGGGGGGCCTCGCCGTCGGCGCTCCGCCGGGGCATGGTGGTGCCGTACACGTGCGTGCGGTACACACCTGTCCGGAGAAGGGAAGCACTGCGATGGCGCAGCAGGTCCAGGGGGTCGTCGCCCCCGGCAGGAACGAGCCCGTCCGGCTGGAGACGATCGTGATCCCCGACCCCGGACCGGGCGAAGCCGTGGTCAAGGTCCAGGCGTGCGGGGTCTGTCACACCGACCTCCACTACAAGCAGGGTGGCATCAACGACGACTTCCCGTTCCTCCTCGGCCACGAGGCCGCGGGAGTCGTCGAGTCGACCGGCCCCGGTGTCACCGACGTCGCCCCCGGCGACTTCGTGATTCTCAACTGGCGCGCGGTCTGCGGCCACTGCAGGGCATGCCTGCGCGGCAGGCCCTGGTACTGCTTCGACACCCACAACGCCCGGCAGAAGATGACGCTGGCGGAGGGCCCGGGAGCGGGCACCGAGCTCTCCCCGGCCCTCGGCATCGGTGCCTTCGCCGAGAAGACCCTGGTCGCCGCCGGCCAGTGCACCAAGGTCGACCCGGCCGTCTCCCCGGCCGTCGCCGGCCTGCTCGGCTGCGGGGTCATGGCGGGTATCGGAGCCGCCATGAACACCGGGAACGTCGGACGTGGCGACTCCGTCGCCGTCATCGGCTGCGGCGGCGTCGGTGACGCGGCGGTCGTCGGCTCCCGTCTCGCCGGAGCCGCGCGGATCATCGCCGTCGACATCGACGACCGCAAGCTGGAGACGGCCCGTGCCATGGGCGCGACCCACACCGTGAACTCCCGCACCACCGACCCCGTCGAGGCGATCAGGGAGCTCACCGGCGGATTCGGCGCGGACGTCGTCATCGAGGCCGTCGGCCGCCCTGAGACGTACAAGCAGGCCTTCTACGCCCGTGATCTGGCCGGCACCGTCGTCCTCGTCGGTGTCCCGACGCCCGAGATGCGGCTCGAACTGCCGCTCCTCGACGTCTTCGGCCGCGGCGGGGCGCTCAAGTCCTCCTGGTACGGCGACTGTCTGCCGTCCCGCGACTTCCCCATGCTCATCGACCTCCACCAGCAGGGCCGGATCGACCTCGGGGCCTTCGTCACCGAGACGATCGGCCTCGGCGAGATCGAGAAGGCCTTCGCCCGTATGAACGAGGGTGATGTGCTGCGCTCGGTGGTGGTGCTGTGATCACCAGGCGGCGAGCCGGAGCCGGCTCTCGAAGCGGTGCTCCCGCCCCGTGAGCGGATCGGTGAACTCCAGCGCCCGCGCGAGCAGCTGCAGCGGCCGGGAGTAGTCCCTGTCGCGAAGGGGCTCGTCCGTGCGGACCACCGGATACAGCGGGTCGTTCAGGATCGGCAGCCCCAGGCTGTTCATGTGCACCCGCAGCTGATGGGTCCGGCCGGTCGCCGGCACCAGCCGGTACCGGCCGATCCCGTCGCGGTGCTCCAGCAGCTCGATCCGGCTCTCGCTGTTCGGCTCGCCGGCCACCTCCCTGGCGGCCGGCACCCCGCGCTCCTTCTCGATGCGGCTGCGCACGGTGACGGGCAGCGCGACCTCGGGGTCGTACGGTGCCACCGCCTCGTACTCCTTGCGCACCAGCCGGTCACGGAACAGCGTCTGGTACGCGCCACGGTCCCCGGACCGCACGACGAACAGGGCGAGCCCCGCGGTCAGCCGGTCGAGCCGGTGCGCGGGCTGCAGCTCCGGCAGCCCCAGATCGCGGCGCAGCCGGGCCAGCGCCGTCTCGGTGACATGCCGGCCGCGCGGAGTCGTGGCGAGGAAATGCGGCTTGTCGGCCACCACCAGGCGCTCGTCCCGGTGGACGACGCCGACCTCGAACGGCACCCGCTCCTCGGCCGCGAAATCCCGGTGGAACCAGAGATACCGCCCCGCTGTGTACGGCTCGTGCGGGGCGGCGGGACCGTCCGTCCCGACGAAGCGCCCCTGGCGCAGCATCTCCGCCACCCGCTCCGCCCCGATCGCGCCGCCGAACCGCTCGAGGAGGTGGTCGCCCACGGTCCGCCAGGCACCGTCCGGATCAGCGGGCAGCCGGATACGCACGGGATCGACGCCGTCCCGCTGCGCCAGCGGTGCCACGGGGGCCGCCCGTCGTCCGCGTGCCACGGCCCCTACCTCCTCCGCGCTCGGCCAAAAAAAGCAAAGAACCCCAGCTGAGCTGGGGTTCTTCGATGGTGTCCGAGGGGGGACTTGAACCCCCACGCCCGATAAAGGGCACTAGCACCTCAAGCTAGCGCGTCTGCCATTCCGCCACCCGGACCAGGTGTCTGTCGTGCGGCCCTGGGCCGTTCCGACGTGGAAAACCATAGCAAACATTCGGGGGTGCTCGATCACGCCCCCGGTCCGGCCCCGGTGTGACAGGCGTATGGCGTCGCCGGGGCGCCCTTGGGCCGCGGGCAGGGGGCGCGGGAGGATGTGGGGGACCACCAGAGCGACAGTGGGAGGAAACAGCGTGAGCGAGTCGAGCACCGTCCGGACGGTCTCAGGCGAGGACGAGGTCGTCGACCTCTGTCGCGATCTGATCCGGATCGACACCAGCAACTACGGCGACCACTCGGGCCCCGGCGAGCGAGCCGCCGCGGAGTACGTCGCGGAGAAGCTCGCCGAGGTCGGCCTGGAACCGAGGATCATCGAGTCCCACAAGGGCCGGGCCTCCACGGTGGCCCGGATCGAGGGTGAGGACCCGTCCCGTCCGGCGCTGCTCATCCACGGCCACACCGACGTCGTACCGGCCGACGCCGACGACTGGACCCACCACCCGTTCTCCGGCGAGATCGCCGACGGCTGCGTCTGGGGCCGCGGCGCGGTGGACATGAAGGACATGGACGCGATGACCCTCGCGGTCGTACGGGACCGGCTGCGCAGCGGACGCAAGCCCCCGCGCGACGTGGTCCTGGCCTTCCTCGCCGACGAGGAGGCGGGCGGTACGTACGGCGCGCGGTATCTCGTCGACAAGCACCCGGACCTCTTCGAGGGCGTCACGGAGGCGATCGGTGAGGTCGGCGGATTCTCCTTCACGGTGAACGAGAATCTGCGGCTCTATCTCGTCGAGACGGCCCAGAAGGGCATGCACTGGATGCGGCTCACGGTCGAGGGCACCGCGGGCCACGGCTCGATGACCAACAACGACAACGCGATCACCGAGCTGTGCGAGGCCGTCGGCCGGCTCGGGCGGCACACCTGGCCGGTGCGGGTGACCAAGACCGTGCGGTCCTTCCTGGACGAGCTGTCCGACGCCCTCGGGACGCCGCTCGACCCCGAGGACATGGACGCGACGCTCGCCAAGCTCGGTGGCATCGCCAAGATGATCGGGGCGACGCTGCGGAACTCGGCCGCACCCACCATGCTCGGTGCCGGCTACAAGGTGAACGTGATCCCGGGCCAGGCCACCGCGCATATCGACGGGCGCTTCCTGCCGGGCTACGAGGAGGAGTTCCTGGCCGACCTGGACCGGATCCTCGGGCCGCGCGTCAAGCGCGAGGACGTGCACGGCGACAAGGCGCTGGAGACCAGCTTCGACGGCGATCTCGTCGACGCGATGCAGTCGGCGCTCAGGGCCG
This sequence comes from Streptomyces sp. NPDC057445, assembly GCF_042802855.1. Taxonomy (NCBI): domain Bacteria; kingdom Bacillati; phylum Actinomycetota; class Actinomycetes; order Kitasatosporales; family Streptomycetaceae; genus Streptomyces; species Streptomyces sp. NPDC057445. The sequence continues at coordinate 180,095 of NZ_JBHVDH010000011.1, forward strand.
AGGACCCGATCGCGCGGGCCGTCCCGTACATGCTCTCCGGCGGCACCGACGCCAAGTCCTTCGACGATCTGGGCATCCGGTGCTTCGGCTTCGCGCCGCTGCAGCTGCCGCCCGAGCTGGACTTCGCCGGGATGTTCCACGGAGTGGACGAGCGGGTGCCGGTGGACGGCCTCACATTCGGTGTCCGGGTGCTGGACCGTTTCCTCGACGCAAGCTGAGGAAGGGGCGCGGGAAGTCCGTCGATCCGTTGAGTGGAAACTTCAATAATCGTCCGCACGTGCGTACTTGACTGAAAAGAGTGAATGGGACCATACGCTAGTAGCCCCATTAACTCCTCCTCGTTACAGGTGTGCGGTCCGCGGCTGGGATCGCATTGCCAACTAGGAGGAATAATGATCAAGAAGGTCGTCGCTGCTGCGGCTGCCACCGGTGGTCTCGTGCTCGCGGGTGCGGGCATGGCCGTTGCCGACTCGGGCGCTCAGGGTGCTGCCGTGAACTCCCCCGGCGTGCTCTCGGGCAATGTCGTCCAGGTGCCCGTTCACGTACCGGTGAACGTGTGCGGCAACACGGTCTCCGTGATCGGGCTGCTGAACCCCGCCTTCGGCAACACCTGCGTCAACGCGTGACGTTGTGCCTCAACCCGTAAGGGCTGATCCCGGCGGCTCCGGAGTGCGCGCCATGTACTCCGGGGCCGTTGGCATTCCACCCCCGCGCGACAGCGCCCGGGGGTACTCCGTAAGTCAGAAGGCAGGGAACTACCTATGCGACAGGTCACGCGAAAAGGCCTGATCACTGTGGCGGCCGCGGGTGGCGTGCTCGTCCTCAGCGGTGGATACGCGCAGGCGCACGGGGGTGCGGGGGCCCATGGCGGCGCCTCGAACTCCCCGGGTGTGCTCTCGGGGAACACGGTCCAGGTTCCGGTGCACGTCCCGGTCAACGTCTGTGGCAACACGGTGAATGTCATCGGGGTGCTGAACCCCGCGTTCGGAAACCGCTGCGTGAATTCGAGCCAGAACGGCAGCGGCGCTCATGCCGAGGGCAGCACGGCGAATTCGCCGGGCGTCGGCTCCGGCAACACCGTCCAGGTGCCCGTCCACGTGCCGGTCAACGCGTGCGGGAACAGTGTGACGATCGGCGGCCTCGGTAATGGCGCCGTCGGCAACGAATGCGCCAACGGCCCGGGCGGGAACAACCCGGGTGAGCCGGGAGAGCCCGGTCAGCCTGGTGAGCCGGGGGAGCCCGGTCAGCCGGGAGAGCCCGGTCAGCCTGGCCAGCCTGGTGAGCCTGGTGAGCCCGGTCAGCCGGGAGAGCCTGGTGAGCCCGGTCAGCCGGGAGAGCCTGGTGAGCCCGGTCAGCCTGGTGAGCCGGGGGAGCCGGGGGAGCCGGGTCAGCCTGGTGAGCCCGGTCAGCCGGGAGAGCCGGGTCAGCCTGGTGAGCCCGGCCAGCCTGGTCAGCCCGGAGACTCCGGGACGCCGATCGAGCCGTCGGTGCCGAACACCCCGGACACGGACACCGTCACCCCGCCCAGGGCCACGGATGAGCTCGCGCACACCGGTTCCGGTTCGCTCGGGTTCGTGATCCCCGCGGGTGCCGGCCTGCTGCTCGGCGGTGCGGTTCTCTACCGCAGGGCACGCGCCTCTGCGTGATCGCACCGTGACACAACGGAGCAGGCCCGCAACAGCGGGCCCGCTCCGTCCTTCGTACAGCAGGAACTCACCATGTGGCGCGTACCTGACGGATGATGCGCCGACGCAGCCGAACCTTCCGGCTGCCGTCCCGGTGGAGACTCAGTCGGTCCAACTCCCAGTGTCCGTACTCGGCATGGTCGGTCAGCAGGCGAGTGGCCTCCTTGCGGGAGACCCCGCGTGGCACGTACACATCGACAAATTCGTATTCCGGCATCGCATCTATTGTGCGGGCACAGCCCCAGTACGGATAGCGTCTGCACTATGTCTGATGCATCCGCTCCTGCGCAGCCCACAGCTGCCGAGGTTCGCGCCGCCGCCGAGGCGGTAAAAGCCGCGCTGGACCGCCACCTCGAAGCGGTCGAACAACGAACGGGAGAGGACGACCCGGCGGTCTACGACGCTTTCAACGCACTCGCCGCTGCCGCCGAGGCGTACGACGAACGTCTCTACGACCGCTACGACGAGGTCACCCCCTTCGAGATCCCCGGAGCGGACGACTCTCTGCCACCGTATGCGGGCCCCGACGAGCCGAACGCCCTCAGCGTCTTGATCCGCCGCGACTACGCCGTGGCGGAGCCCCAGCGGCTGCTCGCCCAGGCGCAGCGCATCGCCGATGTCGACCAGGACGGGACGACGGACCGGACGGCCGTGGTCGGCAGGAGCGTGCACGCCGCGCTGGGGGTGCTCTTCGGAGAGTACGAACCCGATGAGATCGCCTCCCGTCACAAGGAGTTCGGTCTGGAGGAAGGCGACTCCACGCTGTGGGTGTCCGCGGTGGACGAGCTGCCGGAGCCGGGGGAGTGGCTGAGCACACCGTTCGACCAGGCCGATCCGGAGCTCGTCGTGTGCCGCTTCGACGTCAGCGCGGTCTTCGACGAGGACGAGGTGGACGAGGGTCCGGACGACCTCGGCACGTCAGGGGCCTGACGGAATCCGGCGGGCAGGGGGTCCCTGGACGCAGCAGGAGGACGAGAACACTCGCGGTCGGGGACTTCACGTTCCCGCGGAGCGGCCAAGGCGGAACCTTCCGTCCTGGCCGCTCCGGCGTCGGGCGGCCCGGCCCGGCCCCCGGCCTTCTCGGTCCCAGCCCGTCAGCCCCTTCAGCCGGTTCCGTCGGCTGCGGCCGTGAGCAGACCTTCGAGCAGCATGCGCAACCGGGTCGTGCGTTCCTGGGCCGGATCCTCGGAGACCGCGCGCGGCAGCGCCTGCTCCACGCCGTGGACGACGGAGAGGTGGCGCTCGCCACGGCTGAAAGCGGTGTAGACCCAGGGACGGCTCAGACCCTGTGCCGCATCGCCGGGCAGTACGACCACCACTGCGGGCCAGCGCATCCCGGCCGCCTGGTGTGCGGTGAGCGCCCAGCCGTGCCGGACCGCCGACTCGACCCGGTCCCTCGGTACGACGACGGGTGCGCCCTCGGAATCCAGCCTCAGGCCTTCCGCGTCGGCCGAGACCACCGTGCCGCACACGGTCCGCCCGGCAGCCGGGGCATAGGCGACGCGGTCGCCCGCGTCGAACCCGCCGAAGCGCCCCGGGCCAGGGTTCAGCTGCTGCTTGAGCGCCGCGTTGAGGGCGCGGGTGCCCGCAGAGCCGCCATGGCCGACCGTGATCACCTGGGTCTGTCCGGCCGGGACGCCGAACGCCCGGGGCACCGAGTCCGCGACGAGCTGGACGGTACGGTGCACGGCCTCACCCGCGTCCCGGACGGGGACGATCACGACCTCCTTGCCCGGCGCGGACACCTGGTTCAGCTCGCCGGCCCCGATGCCTGAGACCAGCTCCCCGATCGGACCCGGGTCGGGCGTACGCGACGCGACATGCGGGCACACCCGGGCCGCCAGCACATCGGCGAACACTCGCCCCGCACCGGCCGACCACAGCACCCCGGGGTCGCCGCTCAGCACGAGCCGGGTGCCGTCGGCGAGCGACTCCACGAGGATCGCGGCCGTCTCGACGTCCAGCTGCGGTGCGTCAAGGACGGCGAGCAGATCGAGGGCCAGGGCGCCGTCCTCGTCCCGGCCGGGGCCTTCGGTACCGGAGAGCAGTCCGTGCACGGTCACGGCGTCGGCGCCCGGCCGGCGGCGCCCGTTCTCACTGTGGACAGCGGCCACCGCCCGCAGACCCTGTGCCCGGGCTGCCTCGACCAGAGCCATGGGCTCGGCGCGTGCCGCCTCGCCACCGGTGTGCAGCACGAGTCCGTGGCCCGCCGCGGCCCTGACCAGCTCAGGACCGTCCCAGGTGGCGGTGGGTCCCGTCCTCACCAGCCGGGCCAGGCCGTCCGCGAGGCTCTCCTCGGCGAGCGCGTACCGGTCGAGGCCCAGCAGCACCGGCACGGCCGCCTGCTGCTGCTCGTGCTCGCCGGAGTCCTCCGCGCCCGCCTCCGGTCCGCTCGGCCCGCCCGGTCCGTCCCCTCCGTCCGCTCCGTCCTGGAACACCAGGACGGCGCCCTCTGAGACGGCGTGCTCAAGCCCCGCCTCGGGGTCGGACACGGAGCGTCCTTCGAGCGCCTTGCGCACGACCGCCGCCTCCAGGGCGGTGTGCCCCTGCAGCGCGGCCTGCTCCAGCAGCCAGGCCACCAGCGCCACGCCTCGTCGCTCGTCGTCCGGCCCGCACTCCGCACCCAGCATCGCCCGGGCGAATCCGTCGGCCTGCTCGGGCCGCACCCCCGGCACGGCCAGGAGCCGCCAAGGGTCCTCGCGCAGCGCCTGCGCGGCCTGCTCACCGAGCACTCCGGCGACCCGCGCGGCGAGCCCCTCGGGCGCACCACCGGACACCAGCACCTCCAGCACGGCCGCCACCGTCCCGGGGTCGGCCCGCCGGGAGCCCTGCTCAGGCTCGGGCGCCTTCGGCCGCGCCGGGGACGGGACGGACGACGCCGTCGGCCGCCGTGGCGCGGTGGGCGGGGCGAAGTACGCGCTCCCCGACTTCTCCCCGCTCTCCACGGCCCGTACCGCCGCCAGCAGATCGGCGGCCGTCCCGCTCAGCTTCCCCCCGGCCTCGATCGGCCCGTCCTTCTCCACCCTGCGCTTCTCGATCCGCGCTCGCAGCTCCCGCTGCGCGGCGAGCTCGGCCTCCGCCTCGGACACCTCGCCGCGCTCCGTGGTTCCGGCGGCCTCCTCCGTGGCACCGGCGGCCCCGTCCGTCGCGCCGACGGCGGCCTCCGTGGTGTCGGTGTCGGCCTCATCCGGTCGGCCGGCCGCCGGATCGCCCGGAGCGTCCTTCCCGTCCGCGTCCGCCGGAGCGGCGGCATCACCGTCCGCGGCGGGCGGCGTGGGCTCGCCGCCGGGGGTGAGGGCAGCGTCCTCGTGCCCGTCGGCCGGGGGTCCGGGGGTCGCCCCGGGAAGCGCAGTCACAGCGTGCTCCAGTCCTGGTCGGGATAGCGGTGCACGGGCGCCGACACATCGTCGAGCGCCTGGCAGATCTCGTCAGGAAGACTAAGGGCCTCCACTGACAGCGCGGCCGTGAGCTGCTGTGCGTTGCGCGCGCCGACGATCGGTGCCACGACGCCCGGCCGGTCGCGGACCCAGGCGAGCGCCACCTCGAGCGGTGTCGTCGCCAGACCGTCCGCCGCGGTCGTCACGGCGTCCACGATCCGGCTCGCCGCGTCGTCCAGATACGGTTCCACGAACGCGGCCATCAACTCAGAGGCCCCGCGCGAGTCCGCGGGCGTCGCGTTGCGGTACTTGCCGGTCAGCACTCCGCGCCCCAGCGGCGACGACGGCAGCAGCCCCACCCCGAGGTCCAGCGCCGCGGGCAGCACCTCGCGCTCGACCCCGCGCTGCAGCAGTGAGTACTCCATCTGGGTGCTCGCCAGGCGCGTCCGCACGCCCGGGGACGTCAGCTGCCAGGTCGCCGCCTTCGCCAGCTGCCAGCCGCAGAAGTTCGACACGCCTGCGTACCGCGCGCGCCCGCTGCTGACCGCGAGGTCCAGCGCCTGGAGCGTCTCCTCCAGTGGTGTCAGCGGGTCGAAGGCGTGGATCTGCCACAGATCGACGTAATCCGTCCCGAGACGGTCGAGCGAAGCGTCGAGCGCGGCCAGCAGATGCCCGCGCGAGCCGTCGGACCTCCGGTCCGCCTCGAGCACGCTCCCCGCCTTGGTCGCGATGACCAGATCGCGCCTCGGAATCAGCCGCTCCACAAGCCTGCCGAGCACATACTCGGACTCCCCGCCGCCGTACACATCGGCGGTGTCGACCAGCGTGCCGCCCGCCTCCCAGAAGACCTTCAACTGGTCGGCGGCGTCGTGCTCGTCGGTGTCCCGCCCCCAGGTCAGGGTGCCGAGCCCGATCCGGGACACACGCAGGCCGGTACGGCCGAGATGCCTCTGCTCCATGGCCGCGAGATTACTGGCCAGGGCCCCACCCGGAGCGACCCTGTGGACAACTCGCCCCCGAAGGTCCGGCGGGGTGGCCCCTGACGGATCCGGCGCCACCGCGCTAGAGTCCGCGAGAAGGACGTTACTCATCGGTAAGGGGAGCGGTATGCGGCTCGGCATCAATCTCGGCTACTGGGGCGCGGGCATGGACGGCGACAACCTCGCCGTCGCGCAGGAGGCGGACCGTCTCGGCTACGACGTCTGCTGGGCCGCCGAGGCTTACGGCTCCGACGCCCCGACCGTCCTCGCCTGGGTCGCCGCCCAGACCGAGAGCATCGACGTCGGCTCCGCGATCCTCCAGATCCCCGCGCGCCAGCCGGCCATGACCGCCATGACCGCAGCCACGCTCGACTCGCTGTCCGGAGGTCGCTTCCGCCTCGGCCTCGGCGTCTCGGGACCGCAGGTCTCCGAGGGCTGGTACGGCGTCAAGTTCGACAAGCCGCTCTCCCGCACCCGCGAGTACGTCGAGATCGTCCGCAAGGCCATGACCCGTGAGCGCCTCTCCTTCGAGGGCGAGCACTGGACCCTTCCGCTTCCCGGCGGCCCCGGCAAGCCGATCAAGCTGACCGTGCACCCCCAGCGTGAGCACATCCCGCTGTACATCGCCGCCATCGGCCCTAAGAACCTCGAGCAGACCGGCGAGATCGCCGACGGCGCTCTGCTGATCTTCCCCTCCGCCGACCACCTCGAGGACACCGCGATCCGTCACATCCGCGCGGGCCGTGAGAAGGCCGGGAAGACGATGGACGGGTTCGACGTGTGCCCGACCCTCCCGCTCGCCGTCGGCGACGACGTCACGGGCCTGGCCGACATGTTCCGTCCGTACACCGCCCTGTACGTCGGCGGCATGGGCAGCCGCAAACAGAACTTCTACAACCAGCTCGCCCAGCGCATGGGTTACGAGAAGGAAGCCGCGGAGATCCAGGACAAGTACCTTTCCGGGGACAAGGACGGGGCCGCGGCGGCCGTACCGCACGAGCTCATCGACTCGACGACCCTGCTCGGCCCGGTCGAGCGGATCGCCGAGCGGATGCAGGCGTACGCGGCCGCCGGCGTGACCACCCTGACCCTCGCCCCCGCGGGCTTCACGCTGGACGAGCGTCTCGCCGCCCTGAGGGCCGGCACGGATGCCCTGGAGCGCTCCGGGCTTGTGTAAGGGCGCCGCGGGAATGCCCCGCGGCAAGCCTGCGGCCGTGGTGGGGGCTCGGGGTCATCCCCGCCACGGCCGTCATGACTCCTAACGCGCCACGCCGTCCTCGGTCACGCCCTCCGATGCCATGCGGTCGCGTACAGGGCGCACGCCGGTCCTGCGCCGGCGCGCCCCGCAGCGGGCCCGCACTCCTTCGTTCGGCCGAGTTCACGCACCCACCTGTTGCCCGTCCGGCCGGTCCGCATTTGACTCGTTCTTTGCGGACACCTGACCGGAGGTGGCAGTGATGCTCTCGGCCCGAAGCCTGTTCCAGGAAATCCTCGACAACGACGATTCCTTCCAGCTCTTCTGCTCGATCGCGGCCAGCGGCGAGACACAGGGCGGCTGGGAGAACGGCAGGATCGCCGCCCTCGTGCCCGAGAGCATGAGCGACCTCGCACCCAAGATCACCCGGCACGGCGCCGACGAGGACAAGCACGGCCGGATCTTCAACGGTCTGCTGAAGAAGCGCGGCCTGGGCCCCGTCGACGTTCCGCCCGACACCGACTACACGATGCTGCTGGAGAAGCAAGGCATCGGCCTCGCCCACGACAAGCTGCGCCGCGACGAGCGGCTCACCGAGCGGGACATCGTAGTCTACCTCTCGCACAGCCGCGTCACCGAGCAGCGGGCCGCCGACCAGATGGACATGCTCGTCAAGTACTTCGGCGGGCACCCCGAGGTCGGCAAGGCCATCAAGCAGATCTGCCACGACGAGGACAACCACCTGGCCTACTGCCATGAGGAGTTGCTCCGTCTCGCCTACGCCGGCCACGGCCGTGACATCCAGAGCACGCTCCGCGAGTGCGCGCTCATCGAGATCGCGATCTACCGGGACGTCAGCCTCGCCGTCATGTCCCACATGGGCCGGCTGCTGAAGTGGCCCCGGCCCAAGTCCGCCGCGCTCGCCACGGGCATCCGCGCCATGTACGCGTACGAGCGGGCGGGCGGCTGGCGGCGCATGGTCAGCCTGACGATGCCGGAACGGCGCAACGCGCTCGGCGGCCCCGCGACGACGGCTCCGGCCTTCTAGCGCGACCCGGACCCGTCGCGCCGTGCCGTCGGCCGGGTCGTGTCCGCACGAGGCGCGCCTGCCTGCCGCGCCTGCCTGCCGCGCCTGCCTGCCGCGCCTGCCTGCCGCGCCTGCCTGCCGCGCCTGCCCACCGCGGCGTGCAGGCGCGGGTCCGCGCCCCGCGGGCGACGGCAGCGGTGGACGCACCGTCCGCCGGAAGGGCCTGGACTGCGGCGTCCGGTGCTGGGGCCGTTCCCCCTGCCTTCCCTGTCTTCCCTGGCTTCCCTGGCTTCGCCCGGGCAACAAGAGCCGGTGGCAGGACCCGAGAAGGTGATGCGGCCGGCAGGCGACCGCGCACCGCGCACCGCGGAGTGCCGCCGGGCCGCCGCCGTGGGGCCGCGGACGCGGCTTGCACCGGGCGCCCGTGCCGCACCCGTGCGGGGCCCGGGTGGTGGCCCGTACCGGCCCGTCCATGCCGGTGCCCTGTCACGGCCCGGCCAGGGACGCCACGGGCGCACGCCGGGCCTGCCCCCTGATCCGCCACGAGGAGACCGCAAAGCGGTCCGGGCGGCACCCGGTGGAGGTTCTTCGCACGGGACGCAATCGGACGAGCCCGACAACGCGCGGTGCGGGCACTGACTCTGGCATCACCGGGGAGCCACCCGTGCCCGCAGGGGCTATGGGGCACGGGCGTGCGGAGGGGAGTCGCGGGCCCGGCGGGCCCCCGCGGGCGCGTCCTAGAGCCAGCCCCGGCGCTTGAACAGCCGGAACAGTGCGAACACGGCCCCGGCCATCACCAGCAGGACCACCGGGTAGGACCATGTCCACCGCAGTTCGGGCATGTGCTCGAAGTTCATGCCGTAGATCCCCGCGGCCATCGTGGGGACCGCGATCATGGCCGCCCACGCGGAGATCTTCCGCATGTCGTCGTTCTGCCGCACGCCCATCTGCGCGAGATGCGCCGACAGGATGTCCGAGAGCAGCCTTTCGAGCCCCTCCACCTGCTCGTTGGCGCGGGTCAGATGGTCGCTGACGTCCCGGAAGAACGGCTGCGCCTGCTTGTGGACGAAGGGCACAGAAGCCCCCGCGAGCCGGGCCATCGGCGAAGCCAGCGGCACGGTTGCCCTGCGGAACTCCAGCAGCTGCCGCTTGAAGTTGTAGATCTTGGCCGCGGTGTTCCGGGTGGCCCCTCCGTTCGGAGCGAAAACCTCGGCCTCCAGCCCCTCCAGGTCCATCTGGAGTTCGGCCGCGACGTCGATGTAGCGGTCGACGACGGTGTCACACACGGCGTACAGCACGGCCGTCGGGCCGTGCCTCAGCACATCCGGATCGGCCTCCAGTCGCTTCCGCACCTCATGCAGAGGCGAGCTCTCGCCGTGCCGGACCGTCACCACGAACGAATCACCGACGAAGATCATCACCTCGTCGGTGCTGACCGTGTCGGTCTCGGCGTCGTAGATTGCCGGCTTGAGGACGATGAACAGCGAGTCGTCGTACACCTCCAGCTTGGGCCGCTGGTGAGCGTTCAGCGCGTCCTCCACGGCCAGCGGGTGCAGCCCGAACTCGCTGCTGACGAGTTCGAACTCGTCCTCGGTCGGTTCGTAGAGCCCGATCCACAGGAAGGCGTCCCCGGTCGCGCGGGCCTGGTCGAGCGCGTCGGAGAGGTCGTCCGGGCCCTCGGTGCGGCGCCCGTCCCGGTAGATGGCACAGTCCACGATCACGGCGCGCATTCTTCCGTGCCCGGGGTCCGGCCGCACCTTTGCGCCATGAGCGGCCTACCCTGGCCGACATGGCCACGTTGATCCTCGTACGGCACGGACGTTCCACCGCCAACACCGCCGGGGTGCTCGCGGGCTGGACGCCCGGCGTCGCACTCGACGAACGCGGCGCCGCGCAGGCCGCCGCGCTGCCCGGGCGGCTCGCCGGTGTGGAGCTCGCCGCCGCCGTCACCAGTCCGCTCCAGCGCTGCATGGAGACCCTGCGCCCGCTGCTCGACGAGCGCCCCGGACTGCCGCTGCACACCGACGAGCGGATCGGCGAGTGCCACTACGGCGACTGGTCGGGCCGCAAACTCGCCGAACTCGCCGACGAGCCGCTGATGGACGTCGTGCAGCGGCACCCCTCCGCGGCGGCCTTCCCGGCGGGCGAGTCGATGCGCGCGATGCAGGCGCGTGCCGTCGAGGCCGTACGCGACTGGGACGCGCGCATCGAGGAGGAGCACGGCGGCGACGCGGTCTACCTGATGTGCTCGCACGGCGACATCATCAAGTCCGTGGTGGCCGACGCGCTCGGGATGCATCTCGATCTCTTCCAGCGGATCCATGTCGAACCGTGTTCCATGACGGCGATCCGTTACACCCGCGTGCGGCCGTTCCTGCTGCGGCTCGGGGACACCGGGGACTTCGAGTCGCTCAAGCCGCACAAGCCGCAGGAGGAGGGCCCGGACGGTACCGCTGTGGTCGGTGGTGGTGCGGGCGCACCGTGATCGGATCGCGCAGTAGGGTGGACGGGCCGAAAGCCCGCTGATTCTCAAGGGAGACAGGACGTGTCCCGTCAGGTGTTCCTCTACGACCCACCGGAGCGGTTCGTGGCCGGTACGGTCGGGCTGCCTGGACGCCGTACGTTCTTTCTACAGGCCTCCGCCGGGGGGCGCGTGACCAGTGTCGCCCTGGAGAAGACCCAGGTCGCCGCGCTCGCAGAGCGCATCGACGAACTGCTCGACGAAGTGGTGCGGCGCACCGGGGGCAACGCGCCGGTGCCGGCCATGGCGCCCACCGACGTCTCCGACACCGCGCCGCTCGACGCCCCGGTGGAGGAGGAGTTCCGGGTCGGCACGATGGCACTGGCCTGGGACGGCGAGGAACAGCGCATGATCGTCGAGGCGCAGGCGCTGGTCGAGCTGGACGCGGACTCCGAGGAGGACCTCGCGGAGGCCGAGGAACGGCTGTTGCAGGATGAGGAGAACGGTCCGCCGATGCTGCGCGTGCGGCTGAGCGGGGCGCAGGCGAGGGCCTTCGCCAAGCGCGCCCTCGACGTCGTGAACGCGGGACGGCCACCGTGCCCGCTGTGCAGCCTGCCGCTCGACCCGGAGGGACACGTATGTCCGCGCCAGAACGGATACCGCCGCGGAGCGTGACGGCTCTCGACCTGCTCGCCAAGGGTGAGCTGACGGTGAAGGGGCGGGTTCGCGAGGCTTCCAACGCGGTCCTCTACTGCTCGGTCGCGTACGACGGCGAGGAGGCCCACTGCGTGTACAAGCCGATCGCGGGCGAGCGGCCGCTGTGGGACTTCCCCGACGGGACGCTGGCGCAGCGCGAGGTGGCGGCGTACGAGATCTCGGAGGCGACGGGATGGGGGCTGGTGCCGCCCACCGTCCTGCGGGACGGGCCCTACGGCGAGGGCATGGTCCAGCTCTGGATCGAGGCCGATCCGTCCGCCGACGGACTCCTCGCCCTGGTCGAGGACGAGGAGCCCGGGGACGGGTGGAAAGCGGTCGGCTTCGCCGATGTGGGGGAGGGGCGGACGGCGCTCCTCGTGCATGCGGACGACAACAGGCTGAGACGGCTCGCCGTCCTCGACGCGGTGATCAACAACGGTGACCGCAAGGGCGGGCATCTGCTGCCGACGGCGGACGGACACCTGTACGCGATCGACCACGGAGTCACCTTCAACGTCGACGACAAGCTCCGCACGCTCCTGTGGGGCTGGGCCGGTGAGCCCCTGTCGGCAGAGGCGGTGGAGGTGCTCGGCGCTCTGGCGGCCTCCCTGGCCGACGGTGGCCGTCTGGCGAAACGCCTCGCGGAACTCCTCACCCCTGCCGAGGTGGGCGCCGTGCGCTCCCGCGTGACCGTGCTGCTCGCCGCATCCCGCCACCCGCAGCCCTCCGGCGCCTGGCCGGCGATCCCCTGGCCCCCGGTGTAGCCCCGCGCCCCTTCCCGGCCCGTGCGGCAGCCCCCGGCCATACCTCCGGCCCGCAGTCCCGCGCAAGACCGCAGAACCGGCCAAGAGGAGGCATCCGGTTCGTATCTGGAAGAGGCATCCGGTTACGCTCGTGGCATGCATGCCTGGCCCGCTTCCGAGGTCCCCGCCCTGCCCGGCACGGGCCGCGACCTCCGGATCCACGACACCGCGACCGGAGGCTTCGTCACCCTCGCCCCCGGTCCCGTCGCCCGTATCTACGTCTGCGGCATCACCCCGTACGACGCGACCCACCTTGGTCACGCGGCGACCTACAACGCGTTCGACCTCGTTCAGCGCGTGTGGCTCGACACCAAGCGGCAGGTTCACTACGTCCAGAACGTGACGGACATCGACGATCCCCTGCTCGAGCGCGCACAGCGCGACGGCGAGGACTGGGTCGGGCTCGCCGAGCGCGAGACCGCGCTGTTCCGGGAGGACATGACCGCCCTTCGGATGCTGCCCCCGAAGCACTACATCGGTGCAGTCGAGGCAATACCCGGAATCGTTCCCCTCGTCGAGCGGCTGCGCGACGCCGGCGCCGCGTACGAACTCGACGGGGACATCTACTTCTCCGTCGAAGCCGATCCGCACTTCGGTGAAGTGTCCAACTACGACACCGAAGTGATGCGCGCGCTCTCCGCGGAGCGCGGCGGCGATCCCGACCGGACCGGCAAGAAGAACCCGCTCGACCCCATGCTCTGGATGGCCGCCCGCGAGGGCGAGCCCAGCTGGGACGGAGGCAGCCTCGGCCGCGGACGGCCCGGCTGGCACATCGAGTGCGTCGCGATCGCCCTCGACCACCTCGGCATGGGCTTCGACGTGCAGGGCGGCGGCTCCGATCTCGCCTTCCCGCACCACGAGATGGGTGCCTCGCACGCCCAGGCCCTCACCGGTGAGCACCCGTTCGCCAAGGCGTATGTGCACGCCGGCATGGTCGCCCTGCACGGCGAGAAGATGTCCAAGTCGAAGGGCAACCTGGTCTTCGTCTCCGCGCTGCGCCGCGACGGCGTCGACCCCGCCGCCATCCGGCTCGCGCTGCTCTCCCACCACTACCGCGCCGACTGGGAGTGGACCGACCAGGTGCTCGAGGAGGCCGAGGCCCGCCTCGGCCGCTGGCGTGCCGCAGTCTCCCGTCCCGACGGGCCGTCCGCGGACGCGTTCGTCGAGGAGATCCGCGAGGCGCTCGCGAACGACCTCGACGCCCCCGCCGCACTCGCCGCCGTCGACCGCTGGGCAGAACTCCAGGGCGCCGAGGGCGGTACGGACGAGGGTGCGCCCGGTGTCGTGTCGCGTGCCGTCGACGCCCTGCTGGGTGTCGCCCTCTAGGGTCGTTCGTCCGGATCAGGCCGGATCAGTGAGCGAGGTGCGGCGCCAGGGTACGCGAGCCCGGCCGGATCCGAACGACAGGTCCTGGCCATGTCCCGGTGGCCGCGACGTGTGACGGGACCGCCCCGCCCGTCGCCCCGACTGCCCCTGGACTCGTCATGAGTCCAGGGGCAGTTGCGTTTTATCCCTGGCTCGATGCTCATTTCTGCGCTAAATACGCGTCATGCACTCACGAATACGCATCAGAGCAGGGGTGGCCGGGGTGCTGCTCGGCCTCCTCACGGTGCTCGCGGGACCAGGCAGTGCGCGCGCCGGGACGGCCCCCGTAACCGTCGGGGACATCACCGGATTCACGGCCGAGGGGCCCGTCTACCGGCTGGATGCCGGAGCGGCCCGGGTCCGCGTCAGCTTCGTCACCCCGGAGACCTTCCGCATCGAACTCGCCCCTGACGGCGCCTTCACCGACCCGACCGGCACCGACATCGTCCTGCCGCAGGGCAGGCCGCCCGCCACCCGCTGGAGGGACCGCGGCGACCGCTACGAACTCAGCACGTCAAAGGTGACATTGCGCGCCTACAAGTCGCCGTTGCGCTTCGCTCTCCACAGAGCCGACGGCACCCGGGTCTGGGCCGAGACCCAGGGCCTCACCTGGAACGGAACCACCACCACCCAGACCCTCGCGCGCGACACCGACGAGCAGTTCTACGGCGCGGGCATGCAGAACGGGCGGGGCAACACCTCCCACCGCGGCAGGACCGTCGAGGTCGGCGTCGACTACAACTGGAACGACGGCGGCCACCCCAACTCCGTCCCGTTCTACCTCTCGTCGGCCGGCTACGGCGTCTACCGCAACACTTACGCACCCAACACCTATGTCTTCGCGGATCCCGTGGCCACGACGGCGAAGGAACAGCGCTTCGACGCCTACTACTTCGCCGGGCCGGGGGCCAAGGACGTCATCGGGCAGTACACCCGGCTGACCGGCAAGCCCTTCATGCCGCCCGTCTACGGCCTGGAGATCGGCGACGCCGACTGCTACCTGCACAACGCGAACCGCGGCGAACGCCACACCCTCGACGCGCTGAAGGTCGCCGACGGTTACGTCGAGAACGACATGCCCAACGGCTGGATGCTCGTCAACGACGGCTACGGCTGCGGCTACGAGAACCTCGCGGAAGCCGCCCAGGGCCTCCAGCAGCGCGGGATGCAGCTCGGTCTGTGGACCGAGGACGGCCTCGACAAGCTCGCCGACCAGGTCAAGGCCGGCCAGCGGGTCGCCAAGCTCGACGTCGCCTGGGTCGGCGCGGGCTACAAGTTCGCTCTCGACGGCTGCAAGGACGCGTACAAGGGCATCGAGGCCAACAGCGACGCCCGCGGATTCACCTGGGCGCCGGAAAGCTGGTCCGGCGCGCAGCGTTGCGGAGTCCAGTGGTCCGGGGACCAGTCCGGCACCTGGGAGTACATCCGCTGGCAGATCCCGACCTACGCGGGCGCCTCCATGTCCGGACTCGCCTACACGACCGGCGACGTGGACGGCATCTTCGGCGGCAGCCCCAAGACGTACACCCGCGACCTGCAGTGGAAGATGTTCCTGCCGGTCACGATGACGATGGACGGCTGGGCCGCCGACGACAAGCAGCCTTTCCGGTACGGCGAGCCGTACACCTCGATCAACCGGAAGCACCTCAAGCTCCACGAGGCCCTGCTGCCGTACATCTACACGCACGCGCACGAGGCCACCAGGACCGGCGTCGGCCTCGCCCGCCCGCTCGTGCTGGAGTACCCCGACGACCCCAGGGCGGCCACGGACGCGGCCAAGTACGAGTTCCTGAGCGGCGAGGACTTCCTCGTCGCGCCCGTCCACCAGGACGCCGTGGAGCGCGACGGCATCTACCTGCCGAAGGGCACCTGGATCGACTACTGGAGCGGCCGGACCTACGAGGGCCCGGTCACCGTCGACGGCTACAGCGCACCTCTCGACACGCTCCCGCTGTTCGTCCGCGCGGGGGCCGCCGTCCCCATGTGGCCCGGCAGCATCCGCTCGTACACCGACCGCACTGCGGGCTCCCCGCTCGCCTGGGACATCTACCCCCAAGGGGCGTCGTCCTTCACGCTGTACGAGGACGACGGGGTGACGCGCGAGCACCGAGCCGGGAAGTACGCGACGCAGCGGGCCGAGGTCGAGGCCCCGCGCCGCGGCGCAGGGGACGTGACGGTGCGGATCGGCGCGAGCGAGGGCTCGTTCACAGGCAAGCAGACGGCGCGTCCGTACCAGTTCACCGTGCACACCGGGGACGCGCCGAGCGCCGTGGAACTCGGCGGCCGCAAGCTGCCCCGGCTCACCTCCAAGGCGGCGTACGAGGCAGCCGCACAGGGCTGGTGGTACGACGGGGACTACCGCGGAGGCGTGGTCAGGGTCAGGACTGCGGCCCTGCGCACCGACCGGGCTTTCGCGCTTGAACTGGAGAACACCTCGGCGGTCGGAGGGGCCGTCCCCGGCGCGGCAGCCGTTGTTGCCGCACCCGCAGGACAGGAGCTGGGAGCCGGAACGCGGGGCAGGATCGCGGTCGATGTCACCGCGGGAAGCCGGGACGTGACCGGGGTCTCCGTCTCGCTGGACGCCCCGGCGGGCTGGCACGTGGAACCGGTGGCGACGACGGACCGCATTCCCGCCGGGACGACGAAGCGCATCGAGGTCACGGCCACCCCGGGGCAGGACGCGGCAGTGGGCGAGGCGACGCTCGGAGCGACCGTCCGGTACCGGGCGGCGGGTCAATCCCGTACCGCCGGGGAGAGATTCGCCGTTTCGGTCGTGCCCGAGCCACCGGGCGCCGACGTCTGGGCGAGCGACCTGGTGTGGATGAAGTCCACGAACGGCTGGGGACCGCCCGAACGCGACCGAAGCAACGGTGAGTCGGGAGCGAGCGACGGACATGTGCTCACGCTGGCCGGCAAGACCTACGAGAAGGGGATAGGGGCGCACGCCGACTCCGACATCGAGGTCCATCTCGGGGGCCGTTGCACCGCGTTCACGGCCGATGTCGGCATCGACGACGAGATCGACGGCTACGGGGAGGTGGCCTTCTCGGTCGAGGCGGACGGCAGGCGGCTGTGGAGCTCGCCGAAGGTCAGCGGAGCGTCCGCCGCCGTGCCTGTGGAGGTGGACGTGACCGGCGCGCGTCATGTGCGTCTGCTGGTCACGGACACCAACGGCTCGAAGAGCGGTGACCACGGGGACTGGGCGGCTGCCCGATTCCGGTGCGGCTGATGGCTGACGGCTGATGGTGATGGCGACCGCTGACGGCTGACGGCACCGGGCCCCCGGCTCCATGGTCCGTCCTGCAGGACATGTACGTCGTCCAGCAGCAGCGGAACCCGATCGACGTGGTCCGGGTGAACGACTCGCACAGGAGACAAGAGCGGGGCGGCCGCCGACCCGGCGGCCACCCCGCTCCGTGCTGCTCAGTTCTCGGAGTCCTCGGACGGGTCAGGGGAATCCGGGCCCTCCCCGGGCTCCGTCCCCTTTCCCGTGTCGGGATCCTTCTTCGACTGCGGCTGCGGCTCCGACTCCGACTGCGACTGCGGCTCCGGACCCGTCCGGGGGGCCGACTCCGGATCCTGACCCGTCTCCGGATCCGTCCCGGGGTCCTGCCGCTGCGGCTTCGGCGGCCGGGTCCGCCCGCTCGATGTGTCACGCAGATACGAACCACCGTCGCCGCTCTCCGTGGCATGCCCGCCAGGGGCCTGGCCCGGACCGGGACCGCCGTCCCGCCGCCGCAGATACCGCTCGAACTCGCGGGCGATGGCCTCACCTGACGCCTCCGGGAGCTCCGCGGTGTCGCGCGCCTCCTCCAGCGTCTGCACGTACTCCGCGACTTCGCTGTCCTCGGAGGCCAGTTGGTCGACGCCGAGCTGCCAGGCCCTTGCGTCCTCCGGCAGTTCACCCAGCGGGATACGGAGGTCGATGAGATCCTCCAGCCGGTTCAGCAGGGCCAGTGTCGCCTTCGGGTTGGGCGGCTGCGAGACGTAGTGCGGCACCGCGGCCCACAGCGACACGGCCGGCACTCCGGCATGCGTGCATGCCTCCTGGAGGATGCCCACGATGCCCGTCGGGCCCTCGTACCGCGTCTCCTCCAGATCCATGGTTCTGGCCAGGTCCGGGTCCGATGTGACTCCGCTGACCGGCACCGGGCGGGTGTGCGGGGTGTCCCCCAGCAGTGCGCCCAGGATCACCACCATCTCGACGCCCAGCTCATGGGCGAAACCGAGCAGCTCGTTGCAGAACGAGCGCCAGCGCATGGACGGCTCGATCCCGCGGACCAGCACCAGGTCGCGGGGCTTCTCGCCGCCGACCCGGACCACGGAGAGCCGGGTGGTGGGCCAGGTGATCTTCCGTACCCCGCCGTCCAGCCACACCGTGGGCCGGTTGACCTGGAAGTCGTAGTAGTCCTCGGCGTCGAGCGCCGCGAAGACCTCGCCCTTCCACTCCCGGTCCAGATGTGCGACCGCGGTGGAGGCGGCGTCGCCGGCGTCGTTCCAGCCCTCGAACGCGGCCACCATGACCGGGTCGATCAGCTCGGGAACCCCCTCGAGCTCGATCACCCAGTGCCTCCTTCCGACGTTTCCTTGCGTACGGACCAACCTTACGGCTTTGCGGGTGCCCGCCCGAGCCCCTGTGCACGGCCGGGTGAACTTCGGTACGGCAGGGGGCACAGGCCGGGCGGGACCCGTACAGCGGACGACCGGGGACGGCGTGGATCGAGGGCGGCCCCGGAAGGAGCCGCCCTCGTCGTCGCCGTCCCGCGCGGAGGCGCGATACGCCTGTCGTCAGGCCTTCTTGGCCAGCAGATCCTCGACCCTGGTCCGGATGTCGTCCGTCGCAAGTCCCCGGATCGTCAGCGTCGTACGGCGCCGCAGTACGTCGTCCGCCGTCTCGGCCCACTCGTTGTCGCGGGCGTACACGACCTGTGCCCAGATCTCGGGGGCGTCGGGGTGAACACGCTCGGCCAGCTCCGGGTTGTCGTTCGCCAGACGCGCGATGTCGAACGAAAGCGAGCCGTAGTGCGTGGCCAGGTGCCGGGCGGTGTCCGCTGCCATCCGGGGGCCGGGCGCCGGGCCGTCCACCAGCAGACGGTGGGCGACGGCGCGGGGGTTGGCGATGCCGGGCAGCGGCAGCTTCTTCGGCAGCTGCGAGATCGGCTCCATGTCGTCGGCGAGCGGCCGTCCCGGCAGCTGGGCCAGCTTGTTCATCACCGTGCGGCCGATGTGGCGGAAGGTCGTCCACTTGCCGCCGGCCACCGACAGCATGCCGCCGCGGCCCTCGGTGACCACCGTCTCCCGCTTGGCCTTCGAGGTGTCACCGGGACCGCCCGGCAGCACCCGCAGACCTGCGAAGGAGTAGGTGATCAGATCGCGTGACAGCTGCTGGTCGCGGATGGAGAAGGCGGCCTCGTCGAGGATCTGGGATATGTCCTTCTCGTTGACCGCGACGTCCGCCGGGTCGCCCTCGTACTCCTCGTCGGTCGTACCGAGCAGCAGCATGTCCTCCCAGGGGAGGGCGAAGGTGATGCGGTACTTGTCGATGGGCGTCGCCAGGGCGGCCTTCCACGGGGCGGTGCGCTTCAGCACCAGGTGCGCGCCCTTGGAGAGGCGGATGGAGGGCGCCGCGTTCGGGTCCTCCATCTTCCGCAGGTGGTCCACCCAAGGACCGGTCGCATTGAGCACGAGGCGGGCGCTGACGCCGAACTCGGCCCCGTCCGTACGGTCCTTGAGCTCCGCGCCCGTGACCCGGCCCTTGGTGAAGCGGAGCCCGGTGACCTCGGCGTGGTTGAGGACCACCGCGCCCGCCTGGACGGCCCCGCGGACCGTCATGAGCGCCATGCGGGCGTCGTTCATCTGGTCGTCGCCGTACACGGCGACCGCCTTGAGATTCTCCGTACGCAGCTCCGGCACATCGCGCTGAGCCTTGGACGGGGAGATGACATGGCCGACACCGTCACCGAACGCGGACAGCGCCGAGTAGGCGAAGACGCCCGCTCCGAGCTTGGCCGCGCCGTGCGGGCCGCCCTTGTAGACCGGCAGATAGAACGTGAGCGGGTTCGCGAGATGCGGTGCGACCTGACGGGACACCGCCCGCCGCTCGAAGTGGTTCTCCGCGACCAGCTTGACCGCGCCGGTCTGCAGATACCGCAGACCGCCGTGGAGCAGCTTGGAGGAAGCGGAGGAGGTGGCGCCGGCGAAGTCGCCGGCGTCCACCAGGGCCACCCGCAGCCCGGCCTGCGCGGCATGCCAGGCGGTGGAGATGCCCAGGATGCCGCCGCCGATCACCAGGAGGTCGTAGGTCCCTTGGGCAAGCTGCTCCCGGGTCTCGGCGCGGCTCGGCAGGGAACCGGAGGCCGGGTGCGTCCCCAGGGTGGGAACGCTCTGCAGGGTGGTCATTCTCGATTACTCCTCGTCAGCTCTCGTCATCCTCGAGCCAGCCCATGGTCCGCTGGACGGCCTTGAGCCAGAACTTGTACTCACTGTCGCGCCTCGCAGCGTCCATGTGAGGTGTCCACTCGGCGGCCCGGCGCCAGTTGGCGCGGAGGGCGTCGGTGTCCGGCCAGAAGCCGACGGCCAGGCCGGCGGCGTAGGCGGCGCCGAGGCAGGTCGTCTCGGCGACCATCGGGCGCACCACGGGGGCGTCCAGGAAGTCCGAGAGGGTCTGCATCAGCAGGTTGTTGGAGGTCATTCCGCCGTCGACCTTGAGCGAGGTCAGCTCGACGCCGGAGTCCTTGGTCATGGCGTCCGTGATCTCACGGGTCTGCCAGGCGGTGGCCTCGAGTACGGCGCGTGCGATGTGCGCCTTGGTGACGTACCGGGTCAGGCCGGCGATCACACCGCGGGCGTCGGAGCGCCAGTACGGGGCGAACAGACCGGAGAAGGCCGGAACGAAGTAGGCGCCGCCGTTGTCCTCGACCGACGACGCGAGGGTCTCGATCTCGGCGGCGGAGTTGATCAGGCCCATCTGGTCGCGCATCCACTGCACGAGGGCGCCGGTGACGGCGATGGAGCCCTCCAGCGAGTACACGGGCGCCTGGTCGCCGATCTTGTACCCGACCGTGGTGATCAGCCCCGAGTAGGAGTTGATGATCTTGTCGCCGGTGTTCATCAGCAGGAAGGTGCCGGTGCCGTACGTCGACTTCGCGTCGCCCTCGGAGAAGCACGTCTGGCCGAACAGGGCGGCCTGCTGGTCGCCGAGTGCGGACGCGACCGGGATTCCGTCCAGGACGCCGCCCTTGACATGGCCGTACACCTCGGAGGAGGACCGGATCTCCGGCAGCACGGCCATGGGGACCTCCATGGACTGGGCGATCTTCTCGTCCCACTCCATGGTGTGGAGGTTCATCAGCATGGTGCGCGAGGCGTTGGTGACGTCGGTGACGTGGTGACCGCCCTCGACACCGCCGGTGAGGTTCCAGATGACCCAGGAGTCCATGGTGCCGAAGAGGATCTCGCCGCGCTCGGCGCGCTCGCGCAGGCCCTCGACGTTGTCCAGCAGCCAGCGGACCTTGGGGCCGGAGAAGTAGCTCGCCAGCGGCAGACCGGTCTCACGGCGGAAGCGGTCCTGGCCGACGTTGCGGCCGAGCTCCCTGCAGAGCGCGTCGGTGCGGGTGTCCTGCCAGACGATGGCGTTGTGGACGGGCTCACCGGTGTTCTTGTCCCACAGCAGCGTGGTCTCACGCTGGTTGGTGATACCGATCGCCTTGACATCGGTGGCGGAGATGCCGCCCTTCTCGAGTGCGCCGGCGACGACTTCCTGGACGTTGGTCCAGATCTCGGCGGCGTTGTGCTCCACCCAGCCCGGCTTCGGGAAGATCTGCTCGTGCTCCTTCTGGTCGACCGAGACGATCCGGCCGTCCTTGTCGAACACGATGCAGCGGGAGGAGGTGGTGCCCTGGTCGATGGCCGCGATGAACGGGCCGGCGTGTGCGTCGGTCACGGTGTGCTCCTGGAAATCTGTGGAAGATCGGCTCTGGACGGGTCGGTCAGACGAACGCGAGCTTGTAGATACCCGCGGCGATTGCACCACCGATCAAGGGTCCGACGACGGGGATCCAGGCGTATCCCCAGTCGGAGCCGCCCTTGTTCGGCAGCGGGAGCAGGGCGTGGACGATGCGGGGGCCCAGGTCACGGGCCGGGTTGATGGCGTATCCGGTCGGACCGCCGAGCGAGAGGCCGATGCCGACGACGACGAGGGCGACCATCAGACCGCCGACGGCGCCGAGGCCCTTGCCACTGTCGTTGAGGCCCTGGGTGAGAACGGCCAGGACCAGCACGAACGTGCCGATGATCTCTGTGGCGAGGTTCTGCCAGACGACTCGGATCTCGGGGCCGGTCGAGAAGATACCGAGCACCGGACCGGCCTTCGGGGCGGCCGGCTCGGTGACCAGGCCTTCCTCGTGCGGCGGAGCGGCGATGATCTCCGGGTCCGTCAGGTGGGCCTTGAACTGCCCGTAGTAGGCGAGCCAGGCCAGGAAGGCGCCGAGCATGGCGCCGATGATCTGACCGCCCCAGTAGACCGGAACCTGACTCCAGTCACCGTCCTTGATCGCGATACCGAGGGTGACGGCCGGGTTGAGGTGGGCACCGGACAGAGGGCCGGAAATGTAGACCGCGGTCAGGACCGCGAAGCCCCACCCGAAGGTGATGGCGACCCAGCCGGCGTTGCGCGCCTTGGAGCGCTTGAGTACGACGGCGGCGACGACGCCGGCGCCGAGCAGGATGAGTACGGCGGTACCAATGATCTCGCCGATGAAGATGTCGGAGCTGGACACCCGCGACTCCTTTGTCCTTCGTCCAGGGGAAGGCGAACCGACGGGTCCCTCCGCGGTTCGCGCCCTCGGGGATGAGAGCGATACCGGCCCTTGGCGTTGCCACACTCTAGCGCGTATTGCCGGTAGGTGTTCGACAATGCCGACCGATGCACGGCAGTTTTGCCCCCGGGTTAATACGCCGTCAAGGGTTGTGTAGCTGATAACCCGATCGTTATCGATGATGCGCCGGAACGATCAGAATCGCCTGGTGTAGGCGGTGGGAACGGCCTCGGGGAGGGCGCTCAGAAGGCGGGCGCGCCTGGTCGGAGGCCCCGCGGTCGGCCGGAATGCACATGACGCAGCTGGCTGAAACGGTTCGCTGTACCGGGCGAGGAGCCGGCCCGGGTCCGTGAGGACATCCCGGTACGGGCCCACCCGGGCCCACCCGGGCCCACCCGGGCCCGTCCGGGCGCATCGGTCGCGGGCTCGTCCGGGTGGAGCCGGCCCGTAGCGTCCGGCCCGTAGCGTCCGGCGAGAGCCGAATCCCCCGGCGGGCGGGATGCGGCGGCGGGGTGCCCCGCTCAGAACCTGCCGGCGCCCAGGTCGCGCGAGACCGAACGCGCGCAGTCCCGTACCGCAGCCACCAGCCCGGTACGCAGCTCCGTCCCGTTGCAGATCCGCTCCACGGCCCCGGTGATGGCCACCGCGCCGACCGGCATCCGCCGCCGGTCGTGAATGGGCGCGGCCACCGCGGCGACGCCTGCCCAGGTCTCCTCGACATCGGCCGCCCAGCCACGTGCCCGGGTCAGGTCCAGCAGCTCCTCGAAGTCGGCCAGGCCGGTGATCGTCCGCGGCGTGAAGGCCTTGCGTTCCACCTCGAGTGCCTCGCTGTGGGCCACGGGGTCGAACGCCGTCAGCACCTTCCCCAGCGCCGTGGAGTGCAGCGGCTGCATCGCGCCCACCTCCAGCACCTGCCGGCTGTCATCGGGCCGGAACACATGGTGGACGATGAGCACGCCCTGCTGGTGCAGAACGCCCAGGTGTACGCTCTCGCCGCTCGAGCGGGCCAGATCGTCCGTCCAGACCAGCGCGCGGGCGCGCAGCTCGTGCACGTCCAGATAGCTGTTGCCGAGCCGCAACAGCTCGGCCCCCAGCTGGTAGCGCCCGGAAGCCTCGTCCTGCTCGACGAAACCCTCGGCCTGCAGGGTGCGCAGGATGCCGTGGGCGGTTCCTTTGGCGAGTCCGAGGGACGAGGCGATGTCCGACAGTCCGAGCCGGCGCTCGCCGCCTGCGAGCAGTCGCAGCATCGCCGCCGCCCGTTCAAGCGACTGGATGTTCTTCGCCATCGCCCGGCCCTTCTCCCCATGGTTCGACAATGCTGAACACTATCGGTCGATGCCGAATTGGTGTTACCGACAGGACAGTGTGTCAAGACCTGGTGGCTCCAGACATCATCGAGTCATCACCCAGTTGCCCGGGACAGCCTGTGGTCCACCGGCTGGGACGGCACGCCGCCGTCCGGCGCGCCCGGCTACGCTGGCCGGGTGCGTCTTCCGCAGGGGAGCCGCAAAGCCGACAGCCGTCGCATCCCAGGGAGCACTTCCATGGCCTCGTTGCCGACCCCTTCCGCCGACAGCACGCATTCCGCCGACAGCGGGACCTCCGCCGTCAGCAGGACCCGACCCGATGCCCTCCGGCAGGCGCTGGCCACGCGGGTGGTGGTGGCGGACGGGGCGATGGGCACGATGCTCCAGGCGCAGGACCCGACGATGGAGGACTTCCAGGACCTCGAGGGCTGCAACGAGATCCTGAACGTGACCCGGCCGGACATCGTGCGCTCGGTCCATTCGGCCTATTTCGAGGTCGGCGTCGACTGCGTGGAGACGAACACGTTCGGCGCGAACTTCGCGGCGCTGGGGGAGTACGACATCCCCGAGCGGGTGTACGAGCTTTCCGAGGCCGGCGCGCGGATCGCCCGCGAGGTGGCCGACGAGTTCACAGCCTCCACCGGTCAGCAGCGCTGGGTCCTCGGGTCGATGGGCCCGGGTACCAAGCTGCCCACCCTCGGGCATGCCGCGTACACCGTCCTGCGCGACGCCTACCAGCAGAACGCGGAGGGCATGATCGCGGGCGGTGCGGACGCGCTGCTCGTGGAGACCACCCAGGACCTGCTGCAGACCAAGGCCGCGGTCCTGGGCGCCCGCCGTGCCCTGGACGCCACCGGCACCGGCCTGCCGCTGATCTGCTCGGTCACCGTGGAGACGACGGGGACGATGCTGCTGGGCTCGGAGATCGGTGCGGCGCTGACGGCGCTGGAGCCCCTCGGCATCGACATGATCGGGCTGAACTGCGCCACCGGCCCCGCCGAGATGAGCGAGCACCTGCGCTATCTGGCCCGCCACTCCCGTATCCCGCTCGCCTGCATGCCCAACGCCGGTCTGCCCGTCCTCGGCAAGAACGGCGCGCACTACCCGCTGACCGCGGCCGAGCTGGCGGACGCCCAGGAGACGTTCGTGCGCGAGTACGGGCTGTCCCTGGTGGGCGGCTGCTGCGGTACGACGCCGGAGCATCTGCGCCAGGTCGTCGAGCGGCTGCGCGGCGTCACCCCGACCGTGCGCGAGCCGCGCCCGGAGCCGGGTGCCGCCTCGCTGTATCAGACGGTGCCGTTCCGCCAGGACACCGCGTACATGGCGATCGGTGAGCGGACGAACGCCAACGGATCGAAGAAGTTCCGCGAGGCCATGCTGGAAGGCCGCTGGGACGACTGCGTGGAGATGGCCCGCGACCAGATCCGCGAAGGCGCGCACATGCTCGACCTGTGCGTCGACTACGTGGGCCGCGACGGCGTCGCCGACATGGAGGAGCTGGCCGGCCGCTTCGCCACCGCCTCCACCCTGCCCATCGTGCTGGACTCCACCGAGGTCGAGGTCATCCGCGCCGGCCTGGAGAAGCTCGGCGGCCGTGCCGTCATCAACTCCGTGAACTACGAGGACGGCGACGGCCCCGAGTCGCGCTTCGCCAAGGTCACCCGGCTGGCGCAGGAGCACGGCGCCGCCCTCATCGCGCTGACCATCGACGAGGAGGGCCAGGCCCGCACCGTTGAGCACAAGGTCGCCATCGCCGAGCGGCTTATCACGGACCTCACCACCAACTGGGGCATCCACGAGTCGGACATCCTGATCGACACGCTCACCTTCACCATCTGCACCGGGCAGGAGGAGTCCCGCAAGGACGGCATCGCCACGATCGAGGCCATCCGGGAGCTCAAGCGCCGTCGCCCCGACGTGCAGACCACGCTGGGACTGTCGAACATCTCCTTCGGCCTCAACCCCGCAGCCCGGATCCTGCTCAACTCCGTCTTCCTGGACGAGTGCGTCAAGGCCGGGCTGGACTCGGCGATCGTGCACGCGAGCAAGATCCTGCCGATCGCCCGCTTCGACGACGAGCAGGTCACCACCGCCCTCGACCTGATCTACGACCGTCGCTCCGAGGGCTACGACCCCCTGCAGAAGCTGATGGCGCTCTTCGAGGGCGTCAACACCAAGTCGATGAAGGCCGGCAAGGCCGAGGAACTGCTCGCCCTGCCGCTGGAGGAGCGCCTCAAGCGGCGCATCATCGACGGGGAGAAGAACGGCCTGGAGGCCGACCTCGACGAGGCCCTCCAGGAACGCCCCGCCCTGGACATCGTCAACGAGACGCTGCTGGACGGCATGAAGGTCGTCGGCGAGCTCTTCGGCTCCGGCCAGATGCAACTGCCGTTCGTGCTGCAGTCCGCGGAGGTCATGAAGTCCGCGGTCGCCCATCTCGAGCCGCACATGGAGAAGTCGGACGCGGAGGGCAAGGGCACCATCGTGCTGGCCACCGTCCGCGGCGATGTCCACGACATCGGCAAGAACCTGGTGGACATCATCCTGTCCAACAACGGCTACAACGTGGTCAACCTCGGCATCAAGCAGCCAGTCTCCGCGATCCTGGAGGCGGCCGAGGAGCACCGGGCCGATGTGATCGGCATGTCCGGCCTCCTGGTCAAGTCCACCGTGATCATGAAAGAGAACCTCGAGGAGCTCAACCAGCGCAAGATGGCCGCCGACTACCCGGTCATCCTCGGCGGCGCGGCTCTCACCCGCGCCTACGTCGAGCAGGACCTGCACGAGATCTACGAGGGCGAGGTCCGCTACGCCCGCGACGCGTTCGAGGGCCTGCGGCTGATGGACGCCCTGATCGCCGTCAAGCGCGGCGTCCCCGGCGCGACCCTGCCCGAACTCAAGCAGCGCCGGGTACGGGCCACCACCAGCGCCGTCGTCGAGGAGCGAGCCGACGAGGGCGCCGTGCGCTCGGACGTGGCCACCGACAACCGCGTCCCCGAGCCGCCGTTCTGGGGCACCCGCGTCGTCAAGGGCATCCAGCTCAAGGAGTACGCCTCCTGGCTCGACGAGGGCGCCCTGTTCAAGGGCCAGTGGGGGCTGAAGGAGGCCCGCGCCGGCGACGGCCCGTCCTACCAGGAGCTGGTGGAGAGCGAGGGCCGGCCCCGGCTGCGCGGCTGGCTGGACCAGCTGCACACCCAGAACATGCTGGAGGCGGCCGTCGTCTACGGCTACTTCCCCTGTGTGTCCAAGGGTGACGACCTGATCCTCCTCGGCGAGGACGGCTCCGAGCGCACCCGTTTCACCTTCCCGCGCCAGCGCCGCGGCAGGCGGCTCTGCCTGGCGGACTTCTTCCGCCCCGAGGAGTCGGGCGAGACGGATGTCGTCGGCCTCCAGGTGGTCACCGTCGGCTCGAAGATCGGCGAGGCCACGGCGAAGCTGTTCGAGGCCGATGCCTACCGTGACTACCTCGAACTGCACGGACTGTCCGTCCAGTTGGCCGAGGGCCTGGCCGAGTACTGGCATGCCCGGGTGCGCGCCGAGCTCGGCTTCGCAGGCGAGGACCCGGCCGATGTCGAGGACATGTTCGCGCTCAGGTACCGCGGCGCCCGGTTCTCCCTCGGCTACGGAGCGTGCCCGGACCTCGAGGACCGCGCCAAGATCGCCGCCCTGCTCGAGCCCGAGCGGATCGGCGTGCAGCTCTCCGAGGAGTTCCAGCTCCACCCCGAGCAGTCCACCGACGCCATCGTCATCCACCATCCCGAGGCGAAGTACTTCAACGCCCGCTGACGCGGTCCCGCAGGCGCCGGGACGCGCCCGGCGTGGGCAGACAGCGCGCGCCGGGCGTAGTGGACGTACACTGGTCGGTCCAGTGCAGGCCGGCCGCCCTCCCTCACCGGGAGGGGGGCCGGCCTTCTCGTCCCTCTCGGAGGTGTGCCGATGACCAGTACGGTCCCCGCGTCCTCGTCCCGCGCGGCCGGTGGCCCGACCCCTGGCTTGCGCCGGGGAGGCCCCCACACCCTGCAGGCCGTCTTCCTCGACATGGACGGAACCCTGGTGGACACCGAGGGCTTCTGGTGGGACGCCGAGGTGGACGTCTTCGCGGACCTGGGACATGAGCTGGACGAGGCATGGCGGGACGTGGTGGTCGGCGGCCCGATGACCCGCAGCGCGGGCTACCTCATCGAGGCGACCGGCGCGGACATCACCCTCGCGGAGCTCACCGTGCTGCTCAACGAACGCTTCGAGCAGCGCATCACCCGGGGAGTGCCGCTGATGCCGGGCGCCGAGCGGCTGCTCGCCGAACTCGCGGCGCACAACATCCCCACGGCCCTTGTCTCCGCCTCCCACCGGCGCATCATCGACCGCGTTCTGGCCTCGCTGGGCCATGACCGCTTCGCGCTGACCGTGGCGGGCGACGAGGTGGCCCGTACCAAGCCGCACCCCGACCCGTATCTGCTCGCCGCGCGCGGCCTGGGCGCCGAGCCCGCCAGATGCGCCGTCGTCGAGGACACCGCCACGGGTGTCGCCGCGGCAGAGGCGGCCGGCTGCCGGGTGGTCGCGGTCCCGTCCGTCGCGCCCATCGCACCCGCCGACGGCCGGGTGATCGTGGGCTCCCTGGAGGAAGTCGATCTGTCCTTCCTCCGCACCCTGATCACCCGAATGAACTAAGGGCTACACCGAGGGTGTCCCTTCAATCCTTTGGGAACTCTGGGCATCTGACCGTGTATTTTCCGTAACCCCCACCGAGCGTGAGGTTCGTCACTCGAAGTGACGCCGGAAGTGGCCGACCGAATGGGCCGAGCCCCGCCCGGGGTGTGCTGGGCGTGCCCTTGTGTCCCTATTCGTGGGCACCTGCACGAATCGTCCTGCTGCATGAATATCGACATGCTGCCATGACCGATCACTGAGTGATTGCGTCCCAACTCTCGCCCGGTCGGGCGTTCCTGGCGCCGCCCATTAATCTCGGGGCGAGAGCTTCGCCGCACCAATCCTGTGCCTCGGGCGTCACCCAAAGTCTTCGTGCGCACAGGTACCGATCGCCCCGTGTCCCGGCCCGATCGCACCGCTCCGACCGGGCGGCCGCGGTGGAGCATCCCGTTACAACGCTGTATCCCAGTGTGGGATGAGGAGACGTCGAGGATGAACCGCAAGACTCTGGTGCTGCCGGCCGTTGTGGGCCTGCTCGCCCCCGTGCTCGCCGCCTGTGGCACAACGAGCAGTGGGGCCGGCGGCGGTGACGCCCTTGTCGTGGGAACCACCGACCAGTTCGTGGCCACCGGCGATGCTCCGGCTCCCTTCGACCCGGCCTACGCCTACGACACCGGCGCCTGGAACGTTCTCCGTCAGACCGTACAGACCCTGATGCACGTGCCGCGCGGCGGCGGCGAGCCCGTGCCGGAGGCGGCCTCCCGCTGCTCCTTCACCGACACCGAGAGCGAGAGCTACCGCTGCACGCTCCGCGACGGCCTGAACTTCGCCGACGGCAAGCCCGTCACCGCCGAGGACGTCAAGTTCTCCATCCAGCGCGTTCTCGACATCAAGTCCGACAACGGCGCCGCCGGTCTGCTGGCCAACATCGACACCATCGAGGTCAAGTCCGACAAGGAGCTCGTCTTCCACCTCGGCACCCCGGACGCCACGTTCCCGTACAAGCTCTCGACCCCCGTGGCGGGCATCCTCAGCCGTGACGCGTACGACGGCAAGAAGCTGCGCGACGGCTTCGACGTCGAGGGCTCGGGCCCGTACACCCTCGACACCGAGACCGACGGCGACAAGCTGGTCAGGGCGGTGTTCACCAAGAACCCCGAGTACAAGGGCGATCTGAAGCTCCGCAACGACAAGGTCGAGCTCCGCTCCTTCCCCGACGCCGAGTCCATGGGCGCGGCCCTGGAATCGGGTGAGATCGACATGATGGCCCGCGCCATGTCGCCCGACCAGATCGCGCAGCTCACGGCGGCTCCCAAGGAAGGGATCGCGCTCAGCGAGATGCCCGGCCTCGAGATCCGCTACCTGGGCTTCAACACCAAGGACCCGTCCGTGAAGGACAAGGCGGTCCGCCAGGCGATGGCCGCCGTCATCGACCGCGGTCAGATCGCGAGCAAGGTGTACGGCGCCACTGCAGAGCCGCTCTACTCGCTGATCCCGACCAGCATCGCCGGGCACACCAACTCATTCTTCAACAAGTACGGCGAGCCGAACCGCGGCAAGGCTGCCCGCATCCTCGGCGACGCCGGGATCGACACCCCGGTCAAGCTCACCCTGCACTACACCACCGACCACTACGGCTCAGGTACGGCCAAGGAGTTCGCCGCGCTGCGCGACCAGCTGAACGCCGGCGGCCTCTTCGACGTCACCGTCCAGGGCACCGAGTGGTCCAAGTTCCGGCCGGCCCAGAAGCGCGGCGACTACGCCGTGTACGGCCTCGGCTGGTTCCCCGACTTCCCGGATCCGGACAACTACATCGCTCCGTTCCTGGACAAGGACAACTTCCTCAACACCCCGTATGTGAGCACCGTCGCCCGTAACGAGCTCATCCCCGAGTCGCGCCGCCAGGCCGACCGCAGCGCCGCGTCCGAGCCCTTCGACAAGCTGCAGGACATCGTCGCCACCGATGTGCCGGTGCTGCCGCTGTGGCAGGGCAAGCAGTACGTGGCCGCCCGGTCGGACATCACCGGCGTCGAGTGGACGCTGAACGCCTCCTCCGACCTCCAGTTGTGGGAACTCGCGCGCGGCACCGCCTGATCTTCAGTACCCGGCCGCGAACGTCGCGGCCGGTTCATCAGAGCAAGAGGCAAGGTTCTGTGAAGGCAAGATTCAAGAGAAGGACGGCCCCGCTCGCCGCGGGGCTCTCCGCCGTTCTGCTGGCGGGGTGCGGCACGGATCAGGGCGACGGCCCGTCGGGCGAGGAGAGCAGAATCGTCGTCGGCATGTCCGACGAGGTCCTGGCCACCGATCCGGCGGACGGCTACGACCCCGGCTCCTGGCTGCTCTTCAACAACGTCTTCCAGTCCCTGATGAGCTTCCCCAAGGGCGGCTCCACCCCTCAGCCGGAAGCCGCAGAGAAGTGCGCGTTCGACGGCGGTCGCAGCACCGTCTACCACTGCACGCTGAGGGAAGGCCTCAAGTTCAGCAACGGCAACCCGCTGACCTCGGAGGACGTCAAGTTCTCGTTCGAGCGGGCGCTGAAGATCAACAGCGACTCCGGTCCGGTGCCGCTGCTCTCCACGATCGACCGCATCGAGACCCCCGACGAGCGGACCGTCGTCTTCCGGCTCAAGGTGCCCGACGCCACCTTCCCCAGCAAGATCGCCTCGGGCGCCGGCTCCATCGTCGACCACCGCGAGTACGACGCCGGCGGGCTGCGCACCGACGGCAAGGCGGTCGGCTCGGGCCCGTACAAGCTCGACTCCTTCAGCGACAAGGAAGCGGTCTTCTCGGTCAACCCCGAGTACAAGGGCACCGCCGAGGTGAAGAACGCCGGTGTCACGCTGACCTTCTTCCACGGGAACCAGAAGGGCCTCGGCGCCGCCCTGAAGCAGGGCAACGTCGACGTCGCCTACCGAGGACTCACCACCAAGGACGTCACGGAACTCCAGGGATCCCTGTCCGCCGACGATCAGCAGATCGCGGTCGTCGAGGGTGACAGCGCCGAGGTCCAGCACCTGGTCTTCAACGCCAAGGACGCCGTCGCCGGCAAGCTCGCCGTGCGCAGGGCGTTCGCGTACATCATCGACCGCGACGCGCTGGTCAGGGACGTGTACGAGGCCACGGCCGAGCCGCTGTACTCGATCGTCCCGGCCGGTATCGGCGGTCACAACACGGCCTTCTTCGACCGCTACGGGTCGAGCCCCGACCCCGAGAAGGCCCGTAAGGCACTGCGCTCCGCGGGCATCACCGACAAGGTGGAGCTCACCCTCTGGTCCACGCCGAGCCGTTACGGCCCCGCCACCGACCAGGAGCTCAACGCCATCGCCAAGCAGCTCAACGACAGCGGGCTGTTCGAGGCGAGCGTCAAGTCCGTCGAGTTCGATCAGTACGAGAAGGACATCAAGGCCGGGAAGTACGGCGTGTACGTCAAGGGCTGGGTGCCCGACTACCCGGACCCCGACAACTTCACGGCTCCGTTCTTCGGTGAGGGCAACGTCCTCGGCAACAACTACGAGAACAAGAAGATCACCGACCGGATCATCCCCGACACCGCCGCCACGGCGGACCGCGGGGCCGTCGGTGACAAGTTCGAGGAGCTCCAGGACGTGGTCGCCGAGGAGGTGCCGGTCCTCCCGCTGTGGCAGGGCAAGCAGTACGCCGTCGCCCACGGCAACATCACCGGCCTCGAGTGGACGCTCGACGCGTCGACCGTCTTCCGCTTCTGGGAGATCAAGAAGGGCTGAGCAGACGGCAGAGGGCCCGGTCCGCGGCGCGGACCGGGCCCTCGCTCACAGCGGGCGAAGACTCACTGCGCGCCCGGGCGGACCAGGCCGCTCTCGTACGCGTACACCGCCGCCTGAACCCGGTCGCGCAGGCCCAGCTTCGTCAGCACATGGCCCACATGCGTCTTGACGGTCGTCTCGCTGACGAACAGATCCGCGGCGATCTCCGCGTTCGACAGGCCACGGGCGACCAGCTTGAGCACCTCGACCTCGCGCTCCGTCAGCGTGTGCAGGGTGTTCGGAACCGGCTCGTCGCCTGACGGCAGATGGTCCGCGTACTTGTCGAGCAGCCGGCGTGTGATGCTCGGCGCCAGCATCGCCTCCCCGGCCGCGACCACCCGGATCGCCTGGACCAGCTCGTTCGCGGGAGCGTCCTTCAGCAGAAAGCCGCTCGCCCCCGCCTTCAGCGCCTCCACCACGTACTCGTCGAGGTCGAACGTCGTCAGCACCAGTACTTTCGCCGGGCCGTCGCGCCCCGGACCGGTGATCTGCCGCGTCGCCTCGACGCCGTCCATCCGCGGCATGCGGATGTCCATCAGCACCACATCGGGCTGCAGGGCCCGCACCTGCTCCAGAGCCTGCAGGCCGTCACCGGCCTCACCGACCACTGCGATGTCCTGCTCCGCCTCCAGGATCATCCGGAAGCCGGTACGCAGCAGCGGTTGATCATCGACCAGTAGGACGCGGACAGCCACGGGATCTCCTTCGCTAGACGCGCCCCATTCTGCCCTGACCCGCCTGCGGAAACTCCTCCGGGCGTCTCACCACCCGCTGCGCACCCCGACGCGGCGCCGGGGGCCGGCGCCGCGCTCCCGATGGAACGGCCCCCGAGCCGCGGCCCCGGCCGCTCCACGCACTCATTCCGGGGACCGTGGCCGCACCAGCGGCAGCGGGTACGGCGGAGGCGTCCCCCCGAACTCCGGACACACCGCCTGGTGGTCGCACCAGCCGCACAGCTTCGTCGGACGGGGACGCCAGTCGCCCGTCTCCGTGGCCCGCATGATCGCGTCCCACAGGGCCAGCAGCTTGCGCTCCACCCGCTCCAGATCGGCCGCGACCGGGTCGTACGTCAGCACCTCGCCGCTGCCCAGGTAGACCAGCTGCAGCCGGCGCGGCACCACGCCCTTGAGCCGCCACACCACGAGCGCGTAGAACTTCATCTGGAACAGCGCGCCCTCGCTGTATTCGGGCCGCGGCGCCTTGCCCGTCTTGTAGTCGACGATCCGCACCTCGCCCGTGGGCGCCACATCGACCCGGTCGATCACCCCCCGCAGCCGAAGACCCGACTCCAGCTCCGTCTCCACGAAGAGCTCACGCTCGGCGGGCTCCAGCCGCGTCGGGTCCTCCAGCGAGAACCAGCGCTCCACCAGCTGCTCCGCCTCCGCCATCCAGCGCGCCAGCCGCTCACCGTCCGTGTCCCCGGCGAACAGCTCGCCGAGCTCGGGACGCGACTCGAGCAGTTGGGCCCACTGGCCGGGAACCAGCGCCTTGGCCCGCGGCGGCGTGCGCTCCCCGGCCGGCGCGTCGAACAACCGCTCAAGGACGGCGTGCACAAGCGTCCCGCGTGTCGCAGCCTCGCTCGGCTTCTCCGGAAGTCTGTCGATCACCCGGAGGCGGTACAGCAAAGGGCACTGCATGAAGTCGCCGGCCCGCGACGGCGACAGCGACATCGGCGGCCGGACCTCCGGTGCCTCCTGAACCTCCGGTACCGAGGACCCGGTCCCGGCCGGCGACGGGTGACCGTCCAGGGCCGGCGGCTGGTCCTCCAGGACAGGCGTCGGCCCCTGGGAAGCGGGCAGAGGTCCTTCCGATGCGGGCGGCTGACTCGTACTCATGACTCAGACCCTACGGCCCGCCACTGACAGCGAGCGGAATACCATCGACGACAGACCCGCTCGCACTGCATGATCGAGCTAGTGACGCCTCGCAACGAAGGGAACCCGTGAAAAAGGACGAGGAGAGCGGCGAGCACACGCGGCCGCGGTCCGGCACGGGGAAAGCGGACCCCGAAAGCGGCAAGCAGCAGCACTCCGACGGGCCCGGCGGCGGCATCCTCATGGGCCGCCCCTTCGGCGTACCCGTGTACGTCGCCCCGAGCTGGTTCCTCGTCGCCGCCCTCATCACCTGGGTCTTCGGCGGCCAGCTCGACCGGGTCCTGCCCCAACTCGGCGGAGCGCGCTATCTCGTCTCGCTGTTCTTCGCGGTCGCCTTCTACGCGTCGGTGCTCGTCCACGAGCTCGCCCACACCGTGGTCGCGCTGCGCTACAAGCTGCCCGTCCGCAGGATCCAGCTCCAGTTCTTCGGCGGTGTCTCGGAGATCGAGAAGGAGTCCGAGACCCCCGGCCGCGAATTCGTCCTCGCCTTCGTCGGCCCGCTGCTCTCACTCGTCCTCGCCGGGGTCTTCTACGCCGGAATGCGGGCCGTCGAGCCCGGCACCGTCCCCGGAGTCCTGCTCGCCGGACTGATGATCTCCAACCTGATCGTCGCGGCGTTCAATCTGCTGCCCGGGCTCCCGCTGGACGGCGGCCGGATGCTCCGCGCGGTGGTCTGGAAGATCACCGGCAAGCCGATGAGCGGGACCGTCGCCGCCGCCTGGGTCGGCCGCGCACTCGCCGTCGCCGTACTGATCGGCCTTCCCCTGCTGACCCACACAGGTGCCCTCGGCAACGACACCCAGGACATCGGCGGCATGGACACCGTCACCGACGCACTGCTCGCGGCGATCCTCGCGGCCATCATCTGGACCGGGGCCGGCAACAGCCTGCGCATGGCTCGCCTGCGTGAACACCTCCCCGAGCTGAACGCCCGCGCCCTCACCCGGCGCGCCGTTCCCGTCGAGTCCGACACCCCGCTCTCCGAGGCCCTCCGCCGTGCGAACCAGGCCGGAGCCCGTGCCCTGGTCGTCGTCGACGGCCTGGGCGCGCCCATGGCTCTCGTCCGTGAGAGCGCCATCGTCGGCGTCCCCGAGCACCGCCGGCCCTGGGTGGCCGTCGGCGGCCTCGCCCAGGAGCTCGCCGAAGGAATGCGGGTGCCCGCCGAACTCGCCGGCGAGGCGTTGCTCGACCGGCTACGGGCAACACCGGCCACCGAGTACCTCGTCGTCGAGGACAGCGGCGAGATCTACGGCGTGCTCTCCACGGCGGACGTCGAGAAGGCCTTCGTCAAGGCCATGGCGAGACCCTCCTCCTAGCGGGCCCGGTCCACCTCCGCCGGATGTGGGCGCGGTCGGGAGCGTGAGCTCGGGCCGGTAGTCTGTTCACATGTCCGAACCGACCGGTGCCGCCCGCCGTCGCGGGCCCTTCAAGGTCGGGGACCAGGTCCAGCTCACCGACCCCAAGGGACGCCACTACACGTTCACGCTCGAGGCCGGGAAGAATTTCCACACCCACAAGGGTTCCTTCCCGCACGACGAGCTGATCGGCGCTCCCGAGGGCAGTGTTGTCCGTACCACGGGAAACGTCGCCTACCTCGCGCTGCGCCCCCTGCTCCCCGACTATGTCCTGTCCATGCCCCGCGGCGCCGCCGTGGTCTACCCCAAGGACGCGGGGCAGATCCTGGCCTTCGCCGACATCTTCCCCGGCGCGCGCGTCGTCGAGGCCGGTGTGGGATCGGGCTCGCTCAGCAGCTTCCTGCTCCGCGCCATCGGCGACGAGGGCATGCTGCACTCGTACGAGCGACGCGAGGACTTCGCGGAGATCGCCAAAGGCAACGTGGAGCGCTACTTCGGCGGTCCGCATCCGGCCTGGACACTTACCGTCGGTGACCTTCAGGACAACCTCTCCGACGCGGACGTCGACCGCGTCATCCTGGACATGCTCGCTCCCTGGGAGTGCCTGGAGGCCGTCTCCAAGGCGCTCGTCCCCGGCGGCATCCTCTGCTGCTACGTGGCGACCACCACCCAGCTCGCCCGGACCGTCGAGTCCATCCGCGAGATCGGCTGCTACGCCGAGCCGCAGCCGTGGGAGTCCATGATCCGCAACTGGCATGTCGAGGGCCTGGCCGTACGCCCGGACCACCGGATGATCGGCCACACCGGCTTCCTCGTCACCGCCCGCCGCCTCGCGGACGGCGTGGAGCCCCCGATGCGCCGCCGCCGCCCCGCCAAGGGCGCCTACGGCGAGGACTACGAGGGCCCGAACAAGGGCTGAGGACAAGGCCCGTACCAGGGCTGACGCCCCGCACAACGGCATGGTGCCGCCGTCGAGTTCCCCGGGGTCACGGGGAACTCGACGGCGGCACCTTTACGTTGCCTTGCCCACCCCCCTGTTCCCGCCCCCTGTGACGTGTGGCACTATGCGTCCCACCCCACCAGCACAGCTCCTCACAGGAGGCACCCCGCGTGCAGACTTCCGCGACGCTTCCGGACCTCGCGCACACGCACGCCCGCCCGGTGCACTGGCTCGCCACCGCGACGGCGATGGCCGCCGTCGTCGCGGGCGCCGGGCTGCTGCAGCCGGACGCCGCGAAAGCGAACCAGTCGGGCCCCCAGGTGGCCACAGCCGCCGCGCCCGCGCCGGACGTGACCGCCCTGGAACTGCCCCTCGAGTGCGGCGGAGCCGGTACGACAGTCGTGAAGAAGGCCTCGGGGGACCTCGACGGGGACGGCGGCGCCGAGACGGCCGTGGTGGCCCGCTGCGAGGCCGGATCCGGCACCCCGCCCAGCGGTGTCTACGTGGTGGCGCGCTCCACGACCGGTGCTCCCCGCGTCGTGGCGACCCTCCTCGAGCCCTCCGAGCGGCTCAGCGTAAGCGATTTCGCCGTCCGTGACGGAGCGGTCACGGCAACGCTCCTCGGCTACTCCTCGCTGAACGTCCCGCGCTGCTGCCCGGACGTGCAGGAGAAGGCCAAGTGGCGGTGGCAGGGCGGGAAGTTCGTCGAGTCCCGCCGTCCGGTATCGGCCACAAGCAGTGGCTGACCCGTCACCCTGCGTCTACTGATCGGCGTCGGGTCCGTAGACCTCGACCTTGTCCGAGACGCGACGTACATGGATGCAGTCGCCGGGGCACTCCTTGGCAGAGTCGATGACATCGGTCAGCAGCGGCAGCGGTACGGGCGTTGTGGCGCCCTGCTGCTGCAACAGCTCGTCGCCGGCGTTCTTCACATAGGCGAGTCCGTCGATGTCCAGCTCGAAGACCTCAGGGGCGTACTGGGCACAGATACCGTCGCCGGTGCACAGGTCCTGATCGATCCAGACTTCGAGAGCCTCGTTCATGTCGCCTGCCGTTCCTGCGCGGTGTGCATCAATAGGTGCGAGCCCTGACGGGTGTTGACCGTTCCGACGATACAACCGCCCGCTTTCCGATGTTGATGGGTGGGTATTCCCCTGGCGTGAGGGAGAGCGCAAGGGTGAAGATCGGACACACCCCTTCCGTCTTTGTGATCTAGGGGTTTCAATCACCACCCACCCAGGTAGGGTCAGGAAGCGTCCAGCTCCCCTTGGAGGAGGTGAGGACCGTGGCAGCCCACGACGACGACAACAACCGCGGCTTCCGGCCGGGACGGGGGTCTGAAGACCCTGCCGGCCAGGTTGCCTATCTCGAGCAGGAAATCGCCGTCCTGCGCCGCAAGCTCGCCGACTCTCCGCGTCATACGAGGATTCTCGAAGAGCGGATCGTCGAGCTGCAGACAAACCTGGCCGGCGTGTCCGCTCAGAACGAACGACTGGCGAACACGCTCCGTGAGGCCCGCGATCAGATCGTGGCCCTCAAGGAGGAGGTCGACCGGCTCGCACAGCCGCCGGCCGGCTTCGGTGTCTTCCTGCACGCCAACGAGGACGGCACCGCCGACATCTTCACCGGGGGCCGCAAGCTCCGGGTGAACGTCAGCCCCAGCGTCGAGCTCGACGAGCTCAGGCGCGGCCAGGAGGTCATGCTCAACGAGGCGCTCAACGTGGTCGAGGCCATGGAGTTCGAGCGCACCGGGGACATCGTCACCCTCAAGGAGATCCTCGAGGACGGCGAGCGGGCCCTGGTGATCGGGCACACCGACGAGGAACGGGTGGTGCGGCTCGCGGACACGCTCCTCGACGCCACCATCCGCCCCGGCGACGCCCTGCTGCTCGAGCCCCGCTCCGGCTACGTCTACGAGGTGATCCCGAAGAGCGAGGTCGAGGAGCTCGTCCTCGAAGAGGTCCCGGACGTCGACTACGACAAGATCGGCGGTCTGGGGAACCAGATCGAGATGATCCGCGACGCGGTCGAGCTTCCGTACCTCCACCCGGACCTCTTCCGGGAGCACGAACTGCGGCCACCGAAGGGCATCCTGCTCTACGGCCCGCCCGGCTGCGGCAAGACGCTGATCGCCAAGGCCGTCGCCAACTCCCTTGCCAAGAAGGTCGCCGAGGTGACCGGCCAGCCCGCGGGGAAGAGCTACTTCCTCAACATCAAGGGCCCCGAGCTCCTCAACAAGTACGTCGGTGAGACCGAGCGGCACATCCGCCTCGTCTTCCAGCGTGCCAGGGAGAAGGCCAGTGAGGGCACGCCCGTCATCGTCTTCTTCGACGAGATGGAGTCCCTCTTCCGCACCCGTGGCTCCGGTGTCAGCTCGGACGTGGAGAACACCATCGTCCCCCAGCTGCTCGCCGAGATCGACGGTGTCGAGGGCCTCGAGAACGTCATCGTGATCGGTGCCTCCAACCGGGAGGACATGATCGACCCCGCGATCCTGCGGCCCGGCCGGCTCGACGTCAAGATCAAGATCGAGCGTCCGGACGCGGAGGCCGCGAAGGACATCTTCGCCAAGTACCTCACACCTTCGCTGCCGCTGCACGCGGACGACCTCTCCGAGCACACCGGCTCCAAGGAGGCCGCGGTCCACGGCATGATCCAGTCGGTCGTGGAGCAGATGTACGCGGAATCCGAGGAGAACCGCTTCCTCGAGGTCACGTACGCGAACGGTGACAAGGAAGTCCTGTACTTCAAGGACTTCAATTCCGGCGCCATGATCCAGAACATCGTGGACCGGGCCAAGAAGATGGCCATCAAGGCCTTCCTCGACCACAACCAGAAGGGCCTACGGGTCTCCCACCTCCTCCAGGCGTGCGTGGACGAGTTCAAGGAGAACGAGGACCTTCCGAACACCACGAACCCGGACGACTGGGCCCGGATCTCCGGAAAGAAGGGCGAGCGGATCGTGTTCATCCGCACCCTCGTCACCGGAAAGCAGGGCGCGGACACCGGACGCTCCATCGACACGGTGGCGAACACCGGTCAGTACCTGTAGATCGCAGACCGGCTGCGGATGTCCGGAAGGACGTCCGCAGCCGCCTGCTTTCCACGGGCCCTGGACGGGTAACCCGACGACACAGAGCAATGACCGAATTGATCTCCCCACCAGCGCAGAGGCGTTCTAGGCTCGTCGGTACCGCCGAGTCGCGCAGTGCGGGGACGGGCACCGCGCACGCACCGGAGACCGAGCGGTACTTGAGCGTCGCCCCCAGACGGGAGCGCCGCCGGGCAAGGAGGGCCGCATGACCGTACGGCGAGTAATGGGCATCGAGACGGAGTACGGGATCTCCGTCCCCGGCCACCCGAACGCCAATGCCATGCTCACCTCGTCCCAGATCGTCAACGCCTACGCGGCGGCGATGCACCGGGCCCGACGTGCCCGCTGGGACTTCGAGGAGGAGAATCCGCTGCGGGACGCCCGCGGCTTCGACCTCGCCCGGGAGGCAGCCGACTCCAGCCAGCTCACGGACGAGGACATCGGCCTGGCCAACGTCATCCTCACCAATGGGGCCAGGCTCTACGTCGACCACGCCCACCCCGAGTACAGCGCCCCAGAGGTGACCAACCCGCGTGACGCGGTCCTGTGGGACAAGGCCGGCGAGCGCATCATGGCGGAGGCGGCCGAGCGGGCCGCTCAGCTCCCCGGCGCCCAGCCGATCCACCTGTACAAGAACAACACCGACAACAAGGGCGCGTCCTACGGCACGCACGAGAACTACCTGATGAAGCGCGAGACGCCCTTCTCGGACATCGTGCGCCATCTGACGCCGTTCTTCGTCTCCCGCCAGGTCGTGACCGGCGCGGGCCGCGTCGGAATCGGCCAGGACGGCCATGAGCACGGCTTCCAGATCAGCCAGCGGGCCGACTACTTCGAGGTCGAGGTCGGCCTGGAGACCACGCTCAAGCGGCCCATCATCAACACCCGGGACGAGCCGCACGCCGACGCCGAGAAGTACCGCCGCCTCCATGTGATCATCGGCGACGCCAACCTGTCCGAGATCTCGACGTACCTCAAGCTCGGCACGACCGCACTGGTGCTGTCCATGATCGAGGACGGTTTCATCAACGTCGACCTCGCGGTCGACCAGCCGGTGCGCACCCTGCACCAGGTCTCGCACGACCCGACCCTGGGGTGTCTGATCACACTGCGCAGCGGTCGGACACTCACCGCTGTCCAGTTGCAGATGGAGTACTTCGAGCTGGCCAGGAAGTACGTCGAGGAGCGCTTCGGCGTGGACGCGGACGAACAGACCAAGGACGTCCTGACCCGCTGGGAGGACACCCTCAACCGGCTCGAGAACGACCCCATGAGCCTGTCCGGGGAGCTCGACTGGATCGCCAAGCGGGAGATCCTCGAGGGCTACCGGCGCAGGGACGGCCTCGACTGGGACGCGGCGCGGCTTCACCTGGTGGACCTGCAGTACGCCGACGTCCGCCCCGAGAAGGGCCTGTACAACCGTCTGGTGGCCCGCGGCAAGATGAAGCGGCTCCTGGACGAACCAGACGTCCAGAGGGCCGAGAGCAAGCCTCCGGAGGACACCAGGGCCTACTTCCGCGGCCGCTGTCTCGAGCAGTACGCGGACGACGTCGCTGCGGCCTCCTGGGACTCGGTCATCTTCGATCTGCCCGGTCGTGACTCTCTGCAACGAGTGCCCACCCTGGAGCCACTGCGGGGCACCCGCAACCACGTCAAGGAGCTGCTGGACCGGTGCCGCACCGCCGAGGACCTGGTCCGGGTCCTGTCCGGAGGCTGAAATGGTCCGCGTACGGGAATCATTGCTGTAACCCCCGGACGTTGAGGAAAGTGCGGGGCCGATGTCAGACCCTGCTTGTAGGGTCTGATCTTGAGTGAGCCGAACCAAACGGGCAAACCGAGCGGGGTGAGGGATATGGCGACCAAGGACACCGGCGGCGGGCAGCAGCGGGCCACACGCTCCACCGAGGAGGTCGAGGAGCAGGCGCAGGACGCGCAGGCCTCCGAGGACCTCAAGGAGCGTCAGGAGAAGCTGTCGGACGACGTCGACTCCGTGCTCGACGAGATCGACGACGTCCTCGAGGAGAACGCCGAGGACTTCGTGAGGTCCTTCGTCCAGAAGGGCGGAGAGTGACTCCCTAACTGCGTTGGGGACACCCACGGTTGCCCGTCCCGGTGCCGACGGCCGAAGGCCGCAGGCGCCGGGACGGATGACCGGCGACGGCACGGGTAATGTCCGTGCAGTGCATGCAAGATCGGCCCGGCCCCGGTGGCGGGCCGCCGCCAATTCGGAAGGAATCGCGTGGAAGCCAACCCTCGTAGCACCGGGCGTCTGCCGGCGGCCTTCCTGACGCCCGGCTCGTCCTCCTTCATGGACTTCCTGGGCAACCACTCCCCGGAGCTCCTTCCGGGCAAGCGCGTCCTGCCACCGGTGCAGGGCGCCATCGAAGCGCCTCACGGCACGACGATCGTCGCCACGTCCTTCCCCGGCGGCGTGGTGCTCGCCGGTGACCGCCGGGCGACCATGGGCAACATCATCGCCCAGCGTGACATCGAGAAGGTGTTCCCCGCCGACGAGTACTCGGCGGTGGGCATCGCGGGCACCGCCGGCCTCGCCATCGAGATGGTGAAGCTCTTCCAGCTGGAGCTGGAGCACTTCGAGAAGGTCGAGGGCGTCCAGCTGTCACTGGAGGGCAAGGCGAACCGTCTCTCCACGATGATCCGGAGCAACCTCGGCATGGCCATGCAGGGCCTCGCCGTCGTCCCGCTCTTCGCCGGCTGGGACGTCGACCGGGAGAAGGGCCGCATCTTCTCGTACGACGTCACGGGCGGCCGCTCGGAGGAGCACGGCTACGCGGCCACCGGCTCCGGTTCGCTCTTCGCCCGCGGGGCGATGAAGAAGCTCTACCGCGACGACCTCTCCGAGCAGCAGAGCGTCACCCTCGTCGTCCAGGCGCTGTACGACGCGGCCGACGACGATTCCGCGACAGGGGGCCCGGACGTGGCCCGCCGGATCTATCCCGTCATCACCGTCATCACCGACGAGGGCTTCCGCAAACTGACCGAGGGTGAGGCCTCCGAGGTCTCCCGCGCGGTGCTGGAGCGCCGCCT
Organism: Streptomyces sp. NPDC057445; assembly: GCF_042802855.1. Taxonomy (NCBI): domain Bacteria; kingdom Bacillati; phylum Actinomycetota; class Actinomycetes; order Kitasatosporales; family Streptomycetaceae; genus Streptomyces; species Streptomyces sp. NPDC057445. Next base: position 222,547 of record NZ_JBHVDH010000011.1, read on the forward strand.
CGAAGAGCCCGACGGCCCGCGCGCCGCGCTGCTCTGATGATCTCCCAGCCACCGCGGGGCGGTGCCCCTGCGCCACTGACAGAAAGGGACGGATAGCCGGTGTCGACGCCGTTCTACGTCTCACCCCAGCAGGCCATGGCCGACCGGGCGGAGTACGCCCGCAAGGGCATCGCCCGGGGCCGCAGCCTGGTCGTCCTTCAGTACACCGACGGCATCGTCTTCGTCGGTGAGAACCCGTCCCGCGCGCTCCACAAGTTCAGCGAGATCTATGACCGGATCGGCTTTGCCGCGGCCGGCAAGTACAACGAGTACGAGAACCTGCGGATCGGCGGCGTGCGCTACGCGGATCTGCGTGGCTACACCTACGACCGTGACGATGTGACGGCCCGTGGTCTCGCCAACGTCTATGCGCAGACGCTGGGCACGATCTTCTCCAGTGCGGGCGAGAAGCCCTACGAGGTGGAGCTGGTCGTGGCCGAGGTGGGCGCCGCACCGGAGGGCGACCAGATCTACCGGCTGCCGCACGACGGTTCGATCGTGGACGAGCACGGCTCGGTCGCCGTCGGCGGCAACGCGGAGCAGATCAGCAGCTTCCTCGACCAGCGGCACCGCGACGGGATGTCGCTCGCCGAGGCGCTGAAGCTCGCGGTGCAGGCGCTGTCCCGGGACACCAACGGCACCGAGCGTGAGATCCCCGCGGAGCGGCTGGAGGTGGCGATCCTGGACCGCACCCGGCCGCAACAGCGGAAGTTCAAGCGCATCGTGGGCCGACAGCTGTCGCGCCTGCTGCAGGCGGACGACGCGGCGTCTGCGCCGACGGAGGTCCCCTCCGACGCGGAGGACTCCGAAGGGGAGGCGTAACCACCTCCCCCTGGCCCCCACCGGTCCGCTGCGGGTCGCTGCGCGGGCGGTGCGGGTGTGGTTGTCGGGGTTGGCCGGTGCGGGTGCGCTGCGCTGCGCGGTGCGGGTGTGGTTGTCGGGGTTGGCCGGTGCGGGTCCGCTGCGCGGTGCGGGTGTGGTTGTCGGGGTTGGCCTGTGCCGTGACTGCGGCCGGGGTGTCCGTCCTCAAGCGCCGGACGGGCTGGGTGTACGGGGTTGGCCTGTGCCGTGACTGCGGCCGGGGTGTCCGTCCTCAAGCGCCGGACGGGCTCAATGCGGGGGCTGTCGTTTGGGGTGGGGCGGGGCCCCTCCGGGCTCGA
>NZ_JBHVDH010000012.1:0-177757 GCF_042802855.1 Streptomyces sp. NPDC057445
GACGGTCAGGTCATCGGCGAAATGCCGGTCACCGGTGGCATCGGGCACGTACTTCACACAGACAACGATCCTCAAGCTCACGCCGGCTCTCCTACTGCATCCGTCATTTCTGTGGGTCCCCCGTACCGAAGGCCAGGGGCCTGCCTTGTGCAGGCAGCATAGGCGCCTGAAGGCGGGGTTTCCGGTCGGGGCGACCGGCACTCCGAACGAAATATTACTCGTCAGTACACCGGGAGCCTGCCCCATGAGCAAGCGCTTGGAACTGTGACGTTGACAACGCTGCGTAACCGGGATTTCTCAGTCCCTCAGCGCGTTGAAGCGCCCCTGGTGATAGAGCAGCGGACGCCCGGCTCCCGCCGGATCACCGGCGACGACCTCGGCGATGACGATGCGATGGTCCCCGGCCGGCACCCGGGCGACGACCCGGCAGACCAGCCAGGCCAACACGCCGTCGAGCACCGGAACGTCCTCCGGCCCGGTACGCCAACCGGTGGGCGGGGCAAAGCGGTCGGCGCCGCTGCGGGCAAACGTCGCGGCCAGTTCGCGCTGATGCTCGCCGAGTATGTGAACGCCTATGTGCTCGGCCTGCGAGACGACCGGCCAGCTGGACGATGTCGTGCCGATCCCGAACGAGATCAGCGGAGGCTCGGCGGCCACGGAGTTGAGCGACGTGGCGGTGAAGCCGACGGGACGGTCCCCTCGCGCCGTGATGACCGCCACGCCGGCCGCGTGCAGGCGGAAAACGGAGCGAAGCAGTTCGGGAGATGCCGGTCGAGGAGTGCCGAGACGGGGCGTGGTCGGCATGAAGTCGTCCTTCTGCGGGGGATGCGAACGGGTCCGTGACTGCTCAGGTACCCGGACAGCGCGAACTCGCGTCGCGTGCCAGGCCCACATGCGCCCGGCCGTGGAGAAGGAGTTGAGGCGGCATGTCGTCAGACTGACGATTGATGGCCGGTGCAGTCAAGTTGGTTCCGCGATATGCGAGCTGCGTCACGGAGCCCGGACAACGCGTCAGAGCGCTGCGCCGAGTGCGGCGATGACATCGGCCTTGCGCGGCTGCCCGGAGGCCCTCCGTACGATCCGGCCCGCCGCGTCCAGCACGAGCACCGTCGGCGTGCGGAGGATCTCCAGGTCCCGGACCAGCGAGAGCCTCTTCTCGGCGTCGATCTCCACATGGGCGACCCCTTCGACCATGGCCGCCACGTCGGCGAGTGTCCGGCGGGTCGCGCGGCACGGCTGGCAGAAGGCGCTGGAGAACTGCACGAGCGTCGCCCGCTCCCCCAGTTCCGCGCCCAGGTCTGCCGTTCGGAGCTTCTCCATATGTCCGTTCACATGTCCGTTCATCGTCCGACGCAGCGCCTCGCCCGCCGCAAGGATTCCCGTCCGGTGACGCGACGTGACGAGAATCTCGCCGTACGGGGCCCCCAGGACTGGCCGTTACGCCGCACATGGGGCACGATCTGCCCATTGCCGAAAACCTACGGCTGCGTAACTTCCGCCGGGCGAACCCTACCCGGGCACAGTTAACGAAGGGTCTCCCCACAGATGGCAGAGCTCGTCTACCGGCCGGTCGTCGGCGCCGCTCGCACGATGTTCAAGGCGCTCGACCTGAAGATCGACACTCAGGGGTCGGAGAACATTCCGCGCTCCGGCGGTGCGGTGCTCGTGAGCAATCACATCAGCTACCTCGACTTCATCTTCTCCGGCCTGGCGGCGCTGCCGCAGAGGCGGCTGGTCCGTTTCATGGCGAAGGACTCCGTCTTCCGGCACCGGATCTCCGGTCCGCTGATGCGCGGGATGAAGCACATCCCGGTGGACCGCACGCAGGGCGAGGCGGCGTTCGCGCACGCGCTGGACTCGCTGCGCTCCGGCGAGATCGTCGGAGTCTTCCCCGAGGCGACGATCTCCCAGTCGTTCACGCTGAAGAGCTTCAAGTCGGGTGCGGCCCGACTGGCCCAGGAGGCCGGGGTCCCGCTGATCCCGATGGCCCTGTGGGGCACCCAGCGGCTGTGGACCAAGGGGCGGCCGAAGCACCTCAAGCGCAGCCACATCCCCGTGACGATCCGGGTCGGGGAGCCCATGGAGGCGCCGACCGACCAGTACGCGGGCGCGATCACCCGGCGGCTGCGCGAGCGGGTGCAGGAGTTGCTCGAGGCGGCGCAGCGCGCCTATCCCGTGCGCCCGAAGGACGCGAACGACACTTGGTGGGTCCCCGCGCATCTCGGGGGTACGGCGCCCACTCCGGCGCAGGTCCGCGAGGCCGGCTGACCGTCGGCCGCGAAGCCGCGGGACAGGCCGGAACCGCAGGTCCGCGAGGCCGGCGGAGCCGAAGGGGCCGAAACTTCACTCCGGGGTGCCGACGGTGATCCGCACCCCGGGGCTCAGCTTCGTCAGCACCTCGGCGAGCTCCGCACCCGCGGCCTCGAGCTCGCCGGCCGTCATGGGGGCCAGCGACTCCAGCAGGAAGACGGCGTTCACGGACTCCTCGGTGAGCCGGGTACGCGGGCCCTGCCGCCAGTTCCAACGCCGGCAGGTGACGCCCTCGTCGTCACACCACACGATCTCGCCCGCCTCTGGGTGCTCCACGGTCTCCTGACCCGCCGCGACGACCGTGAACGGCTCTTCCCCGGTGGCCCGGACAAGGCGCATGCCGCCCTGGACCCGGTCCAGGTCCTCGCCGCCGACGGGGATCAGATGGGCCACGCTGATCGCGTTGTACGCGTCCACGAGCAGATTGATGCGCGGCAGCCCGCCGTCCGCCAGGGCGCGCCTGGCGAGAGCCTCTGCCGAGTTGCGCGTACGGGACGGCTTGGCACCGAACGCGGTGTAGGCCGCGCGCCAGGCGGCCATGTGGGGGTCCTCGTGCGGCGCACGCCCGTCGAGCCGCTCGGCGAGCCGACGGGCGGCATCGTCGAGCAGCGCCGAACCGACCTCGCTGCTCGGTCCGTTGACCAGGCCATGGGCTTCGACCGCGAGGTGACTGAAGCCGGGTACGAGGGTGCGCACTTCGTCGGACACCGTGAGCGTAAGGGTCATCGTCTGCCTTGCTTCAGCGCTTCCCAGCGCGACGGACAGGCCTAGATGGTCCACTGTACGACACCACGCGGTCCAGTCCGTTCAACTCACTTGAACACGTTCAAGAGTAGCCGTATGCTCACGCCCAGCGGCCTTGAACGCGTTCAAAAGGGAGGGGTGGGTGTGATGACCATGCTGGTCAACGCGATCGTGATGCTGGGCATGCTCGTGATCGTTCCGCTGGGCCTGCGGCTCATCGGCGCCCCGGGTCCGGTGCTGCTGAGCCGGTTCTGGCCGCTGCTCGCCGCCCCGGGGGCAGTGGCCCTCTGGCTGCCGCGCGGGCCCGTCGCCACGGTCCTGGCCGCGGTGTACGCCCTGTCCACCGTCGCACTCGCCCTCTGCGCGCCCGTACGCCTGAGACACACCCGCTCGCTCGCTCCCGCGGAGATCGCCACCCTGACCGCTCTGGTCACTCCGGCGGTCGCCGGGACGGCTCTGGTCGCCGAGCGCTCGGGCCACCGGCTGTTCGGTTTCGACCTGGAGATCCTGGCCCTGACCGTGCCCCATTTCCATTTCGCCGGCTTCGCGGCGGCGCTGGTGGCCGGACTCGTCTCCCGTGCGTCGGACGGCCCGGCAGGCCGCTTCGCGGCCCTGAGCGTCCCTTCCGGCACCTTGCTCGTCCTCGCCGGGTACTTCGTCAACGACGTGGCCGAGCTGGCCGGGGCGCTCGTACTGACAGCCGGGATGTGGGTCGTAGCCCTTCTGACATGGCGGCACATCCGTACCGCCACCGGGGAGCGGCTCGGCAGAGCCCTGCTCGCGGTCTCGGCGGCCGTCCTGGTGGCGACCATGCTCCTGGCCCTGAGCTGGGCGGTGGGTGAGGCCACCGGCCTGCCGCACCCGAACCTGGCCTGGATGGCCGCCACCCACGGCCTCGGCAACGCGCTCGGCTTCGCGCTCTGCTCGGTACTGGCCTGGCAGCGGCTGACCCGTACGACCGTCGAGCCCCTCCGCAAGGCCCCGGCACCGGTCCCGAACACATGAAGCGCGCACCCGAGGAGAGTCGCATGGACAACTCGTCCCCACTCAACTACGCCGAGGCCGGCGCCACCCGCCTCGCCCCCCTCCCGGACGGCTACCACCACCTCCGGCACCGCGTCGCCGTCGGCCACGGACGCGCCGCCTTCGAAGCCGCGGGCGACGCGGTCGTCACCTGGCGGATGCACCGTGCGTCGGGTGCGCGGGTACGGGCGGCCGCGCCGCGCGCAGAGCCGGAGACCGACGTCGAGCTGTCCATCGGCCTCGGCCCGCTGCGCTTCTGCGCACCCTGCCGGGTGATCTGGGTGGTGGACAGCGGGAGCCGCCGCGGGTTCGCCTACGGCACCCGGCCGGGACATCCCGAGCAGGGCGAGGAGTCGTTCGTCATCGAACTCGGCGGCGACGGCACGGTGTGGTTCGCGGTGACGGCGTTCTCCAGGCCGGCCCGGTGGTACACACGGCTCGCGGGCCCGCTCGTACCCGTGTTCCAGCGGCTGTACGCGCGTCTGCTGAGCCGCACGTTGCGGCGTGTCGCGGCGGCCGACGGGGCGGGCGGGGGCAGGCCGGGGCTCGACTGAGCCACGCGGCCCACGGATCGAGGGGCTGCCCGGCAGCACGCCGGACAGCCCCTCGGAAAGAAAGAACTGGTGGAACCCGGGCTATCGGGCCATTTCTTCCTTCAGCGCCTGCACGAAGGCATCCACGTCGTCCTCTGTGGTGTCGAAGGAGCACATCCACCGGACGTCACCGGCCGCCTCGTCCCAGAAGTAGAAGCGGAAGCGCTTCTGGAGCCGCAGGCTCACGTCGTGCGGGAGCCGGGCGAAGACCGCGTTGGCCTGCACCGGATAGAGGATCTCGACCTCGTCGACCGCCCGCACACCCTCGGCGAGGCGCTGCGCCATGGCATTGGAGTGCCGGGCGTTGCGCAGCCACAGGTCCTTGGCGAGCAGTGCCTCCAACTGCACGGAGACGAACCGCATCTTGGAGGCGAGCTGCATGGACAGCTTGCGCAGGTGCTTCATGTGGCTGACGGCGTCGGGGTTGAGGACGACGACCGACTCGCCGAAGAGCATCCCGTTCTTGGTGCCGCCGTACGACAGGACGTCCACGCCGACCGCGTTGGTGAACGCCCGCATCGGCACGTTCAGCGAGGCGGCGGCGTTGGCTATCCGTGCCCCGTCGAGGTGGACCTTCATGCCGAGGCCGTGCGCGTGCTCGACGATCGCGCGGATCTCCTCCACCGTGTAGACGGTGCCCAGCTCGGTGTTCTGGGTGATCGAGACGACCTGCGGCATGGCCCGGTGCTCGTCGTCCCACCCGAACGCCTGCCGGTCGATCAGCTCGGGCGTGAGCTTGCCGTCCGGCGTCGGTACGGTCAGCAGCTTGAGACCGCCCATCCGCTCGGGTGCGCCCCCCTCGTCCACGTTGATGTGGGCGCTCTCGGCGCAGATGACCGCACCCCAGCGGTCGGTGAGCGCCTGGAGCGCCACGACGTTGGCTCCCGTGCCGTTGAAGACGGGGAACGCCTCCGCGGACGATCCGAAGTGGCTGTGCATGATCCGCTGAAGGTGGTCCGTGTACTCGTCCTCGCCGTAGGACACCTGGTGGCCGCCGTTGGCCATGGCGAGGGCCGCCAGCACCTCCGGGTGCGCACCCGCGTAGTTGTCGCTGGCGAAGCCCCGCACGTCGGGGTCGTGATGCCGGCGGGCATCCGTGGTCACGGTCTTCGAAGGGCTCACGGCTTGGGGGTCAGCCACAGACGCTGTCCATTCACTTCCGGGGCGGGCCGGTCCCAGACTCCGGCAATGGCCTCGGCCAGTTCCTTGACATCCGTGAAGCCCGCGAACTTCGCATTGGGGCGCTCGGCGCGCATGGCGTCGTGCACCAGTGCCTTGATGATCAGGATGGCAGCCGCGGTGCGCGGGCCTTCCTCGCCCCCAGCCTTGCGGAAGGCGTCGGCGAGCGCCAGGGTCCATGCCTCTGCGGCCGACTTGGCCGCGGCGTAGGCGGCGTTGCCCTCCGTGGGCTTGGCGGCCCCCGACTGGCTGACCAGCACGAAGCGGCCCCTGTCGCTGCGCTTCAGCGCCTCGTGGAAGGCCAGGGAGGTGTGCTGGACCGTGCGGATCAGCAGCTTCTCCAGCAGGTTCCAGTCGGCCAGCTCCGTCTCGGCGAAGGTGGCGCTGCCGCGCCAGCCGCCCACGAGATGGACCAGGCCGTCGACGCGGCCGAACTCCTTCTCGGTCTGCTTCGCCCAGTCGCGGGTGGCGTTCAGATCGAGCAGATCGACGGTGTCCCCGGTGACGGTGGCGCCGCCGTGCGCGTAGCGGGCGGCGTCGACGGCCTCCGCGAGCCGCTGGGTGTCGGCGTCGGCGCCCACGACGACCGCCCCGGCCTCGGCGAGCCGCAGCAGGCAGGCACGGCCGGCGGGTCCGGCCGCGCCGGCCACCGCGATCACGGCGCCTTCGAGCGCTCCGTTGCCGTTCGATTTCATGGTGCTGGTCTCCTCGGTACGAGAGTTCACGCGGCAGCCTGCTCGGCATTCCGGGCGGTGATCCCCTTGGTCGAGGCGATCACGCCCTTCAGCTTCTTGGAGAGCGCCTCATAGAACATGCTGAGCGGAAACTCGTCCGGAAGCACATCGTCCACGAGCTTGCGCGGCGGCTGCGTGAGGTCCAGGGCGTCCGGGCCCTTGGCCCAGCGGGAGCCGGGGTGCGGGGCGAGGTAGTCGGAGACCAGGTCGTAAGCCTTGAACCAGTGGACGAGCTTCGGGCGGTCGATGCCGTCCCGGTACAGCTTCTCGATCTCCGCGCAGAGCTGGTTGGTGACCTTGGGAGCCTGCTCCCAGTCGATCTTCAGCTTGTTGTCGGTCCAGCGGATCACGTCGTGCTTGTGGAGGTACGCGAAGAGCAGCTGACCGCCGAGGCCGTCGTAGTTGCGCACGCGGTCGCCCGTCACGGGGAAGCGGAACATGCGGTCGAAGAGGACCGCGTACTGCACGTCGCGGCCGTGCTCGTTGCCCTCGGCCTCGAGCTTCACGGCCTCCTTGAAGGCGGTGAGGTCACAGCGCAGCTCCTCCAGCCCGTACATCCAGAACGGCTGACGCTGCTTGATCATGAACGGGTCGAAAGGCAGATCGCCGTGGCTGTGGGTGCGGTCGTGGATCATGTCCCAGAGGACGAAGGCCTTCTCGCAGCGCTCCTGGTCGTGGACCATCGCGGCGATGTCCTCGGGCAGCTCCACACCCAGGGTCTCCACGGCCGCGTCCGTGACGCGGCGGAAGCGGGCGGCCTCACGGTCGCAGAAGATTCCGCCCCAGCTGAAGCGCTCGGGGGCCTCACGTACGGCGATGGTCTCGGGGAACAGGACGGCCGAGTTGGTGTCGTACCCGGCGGTGAAGTCCTCGAAGGTGATGCCGCAGAACAGCGGGTTGTCGTAGCGAGTGGCCTCCAGCTCGGCGAGCCACTCGGGCCAGACCATGCGCAGCACGACCGCTTCGAAGTTGCGGTCCGGGTTGCCGTTCTGCGTGTACATGGGGAAGACGACCAGGTGCTGGAGGCCGTCCCTGCGGTCCGCGGCGGGCTGGAAGGCGAGCAGCGAGTCCAGGAAGTCGGGCACGTCGAAGGCGCTGTCGGCCCACTTGCGCAGGTCGGCGACGAGCGCGCGGTGGTAGGCGGCGTCGTGCGGGAGGAGCGGGGAGAGCTCGTCGACCGCTGCCGTCAGGCGCTCGACGGCGTACTCGGCGGCCGCGCGCACCGGAGCGCCCTCGGCGTCGAAGTCGATCGAGCCGTCCTTGGACTGCCAGGGCCGGATCTCCTCGACGGCATCCTTGAGCGTGCGCCAGGCCGGGTGCTCGACCACCCGCGCCGCAGTGGCTATTTCGCTACCGACAGCGTCCTGCACAAGAATTTCCGTCATGTCACTTCCTTCACGGGAGAAGCTCGCGTCAAGACACCGTATCCGTGCGTGTCTCTTCCGTACAAGTGTGACCTTGGGAAATTATCCTGCCGACCCCCCGTGGTCGCCGTAGATTTTGCTGTTCTCCACGGATACGGAGGCTTCGACTCCGGTCTGTGACCAGAGGCCGGTCCCAGCCCCCGGAACACAGGATGAGTGTCCCCCGGCGGCCGGAAACCATTCCTGCCGATGCGATGCGTCAAGGTCCTGCATGACGCGCCCACGCGCGGGTGAGGCGTACCCCGGCGCCGCGGCAGGAACGGCCCGGTTCCTGGCCCATCGGCCTTGTGCACGACCGGTTACGCCGTGAACGTGGGCCGTTAGGCTGCGCCCGGGCCGCGTGGGGCAGTGCCGCGCGGGAGCCGCAGCCGATCCGAGCCCGAACCATCGACGGAAGCGAGAAGATCTTGAGTTTCCTCACCATCGGTCATCGCGGGGTCATGGGTGTCGAACCGGAGAACACCCTCCGTTCCTTCGTCCGCGCCGAGCAGGCGGGCATGGACGTCATCGAGCTGGATCTCCATCTGAGCAAGGACGGCGCTCTCGTCGTCATGCACGACGGGGAGGTCGACCGCACGACCGACGGCACCGGGCCGATCGCCGAGAAGACACTCGCCGAGCTGCAGGAGCTGGACGCCGGCGGCGGGGAGCGCATCCCGGTCTTCGAGGAGGTTCTGGACGCCGTGAGCGCGCCGCTCCAGGCGGAGATCAAGGACGTCGCGGCGGCACGGGCCCTCGCCGATGTGATGCGCAGGCGCGATCTGGTCGGCCGGGTGGAGGTGTCGTCCTTCCACGACGAGGCGGTCGCGGAGATCTCCTCGCTGGTGCCCGGGGTGCGCACGGCCCTGGTCGCCAGCCGCTGGGACGGCGACGTCGTGGAGCGTGCGCAGGCGGTGGGCGCCGGCACACTCGCGCTGAACATCCGCCGGCTGACCATGGAGACCGTGGAACACGCGCACGGCGAGGGCCTGAAGGTCCTCGGCTGGGTCGTCAACACTCAGGACCATCTGCGGCTGGTGCGCGCCCTCGGACTCGACGGCGCGACCACCGACTTCCCCGAGATCCGGCGCACCGTCCGCTTCACCGCCTGACGCACGCCCGCCGGTCTCCCGGCAGCGGGAGGCCGGTCCATGGCTTCGCCGGGACCGGAACGAACGCCGGCGCCCTCCCGACCGATCCGTTCAGCCGAGTTCCTTCACCAGCAGCTCGAACTGAAGGTTCTCGCGCCGGGGAAGCCCGAAGCGCTCGTCGCCGTACGGGAACGGGGTCATCTTTCCCGTACGGCGGTAGCCGCGCCGCTCGTACCACGCGATGAGCTCGTCGCGGACCGAGATCACGGTCATGTGCATCTCCCGGACGCCCCACGCCTCGTGCACGATGCGCTCGGCCTCGGTGATGATCTGCCGGCCGAGCCCGCCGCCCTGGAGTTCGGGCCGGACCGCGAACATTCCGAAGTAGGCGGCGTCACCGCGCAGTTCCAGCTGGCAGCAGGCGAGCAGGGAACCGTCGCGCTCCACCACCACAAGCCTGCTGCTCTCCGCCGTGATCACCTGGAGCACGCCCTCGGGGTCGGTCCGCTGCCCGTCCAGGATGTCCGCCTCCGTGGTCCAGCCGGCCCGGCTGCTGTCACCGCGGTAGGCCGACTCTATGAGCGCGACGAGCTCGGGCACATCGGCTTCGGTGGCATCGCGGAAGGCCGGCCGGGAGGGAACGTGCGGCAGGGCGGTGTCCATGTGTCGGGTCTCCGATCGCTGGTGTGCCGTTCTACTGTGCTGACCATGATGCACGTGCTGAGCAGCCGCATCCTTCTGCGGCCGACCGATCCCGAGCGGTCCCGGCGCTTCTACGAGGACGTACTCGGCCTGCAGATCTACCGCGAGTTCGGCACCGGGCCGGACCGGGGCACGGTCTACTTCCTCGGCGGCGGTTTCCTGGAGATCTCCGGGCGCTCACCGACCCCGCCGGACCCCGGGATCGAGCTGTGGCTCCAGGTCTCGGACGCCAAGGCCGCCTACGGGCATGTGCTGGCGCACGGGGCGACGGTGGAGCAGCCTCCCAAGCGGGAGCCGTGGGGCCTCGTGGAGATGTGGCTGAGAGATCCCGACGGCGTGCGGATCGCGGTGGTCGAGGTGCCGGAGGACCACCCGCTGCGCCATCGTCCCTGAAGCACCCTGAAGCACCTCCTGACGCACTCTGACGCATCCCTCCGAGGCGCCGCACGCCCGGCCCGAGCTCCCCGTGTACGCCTGTGCGCCCGTATGCGCCGTGCCCGGTGCGGGCATCACCGCCTCGACAGCGTCGAGCGGGGAGGTGATCGGTGCACGGACCGCCGATGTCGGGCTGGTTACTCGTCGCCCTGTGCGCCGCGTCGGGGGCGTACTGCCTGCTGCGCATGCGCAGCAGCGCCGGAAAGGAGCGCAGGACTGCGGGCGGCGAGGCGGTGATGGGGTTCGGGATGGCCGCGATGGCCCTGCCTGCCGCTGTCGTACCGCCGCCGCGGTGGGCCTGGCCGGTGTACGCCGCCGTCTTCGCGGCTGCCGGACTTCGGGCTCTCTGGGCGGCGCGCGGCGCGCCGGTCAGTGCGCACCATCTGCATCACGTGGTGGGCTCGGGGGCCATGGTGTACATGGCAGTGACGATGGCCCCGGGTGCCTCTGCGGCGCATGCCGGACACGCGGCCGCCGGCGGAGTGCCACCGCTCACGGGGGTGTTGCTCGTGTACTTCGTCGTGTTCGTGCTCCGGTCCGGGGCACGGCTGGTGCCGGTGGCCGCCCCCGCGGGCGGTGGGGACGTGGCCTGGGGCGCCAGGCCCGAGCTGGCACTGGCCTGCAGGGTCTCGATGGGCGTGGCCATGGTGGCGATGCTGCTCACCGTGTGAGGCACCGGACGGTGAAATCGTGGCGTACATCACTTGGCCGGCAGGGCCATACCCGGGAGTAGCACCCCGCTCATAGGCTGCCCCCCATGATGGTCTCCCTCGCGCTGCTGTCGCTCGGCGCACTGGCCGCCGTCGTGACCCCGCGGCTGATGTCGCGGGCCGACTGGCCGGAGCGCGAGCCGGTGGTGGCGTTGTGGGTGTGGCAATGCTTGGTGGCAGCGGTGTTGCTGTGCTTCGCACTGTCCATGACGTTCAGCGCCGCGGCGGCCTGGCAGGCGGTACGGGGACAGGTGTTCGCGTCCGCCCCGAGCGCGGTGGTGGAGGCATACGCGCTGGGCGCGCACGGCCCGTGGTCGGCGGTTCTCGCCGTGGTGCTGGCGTGCGGGGGGCTGTGGACGGGCGCGATGCTGACCCGGGAGATACACCGGGCGCACGGACGGCGCAAGCAGCACCGCGCCGAACTCCATGTGCGCTCCCCCTTGTTGCCCGGAGAGGACACGCGCGGCGATCCCCTGGTCCTGCTGGAGGGTGAGCGCCCCGAGGCGTGGTGGCTGCCGGGCGCGGCGCCCCGTCTGGTCGTCACCACCGCGGCTCTGCGCCGCTTGAAGGGCCGTCAGCTCGACGCGGTGCTCGCCCATGAGCAGGGTCACGCGCGGGCGCGGCACGACTGGCTGCTTCACTGCTCGGCGGCGCTGGCGAACGGCTTTCCGCAGGTGCCGGTGTTCGCCGCGTTCCAGGACGAGATGCACCGGCTGGTGGAACTGGCCGCGGACGATGTCGCCTCGCGAAGGTTCGGGAGACTCACCATCGCCCTGGCGCTGGTGGAACTGAACGAGCACCGGGGAGTCTTCGGCCCCGGCCCGGCCCCCGACGCGCAACTGCCGCAGCGGGTGAACCGGCTGCTGGCTCCGGTGCCCCGGCTCACCGCCGGCCATCGGCTGCGGCTGACCGCGACGGCCGCGCTGGTCCCGGTCGTACCGCTGCTGGTGGCATTCGTGCCCGGGCTGAGTGCTCTCGGATAGTCTCGGCGCGGCGGTCACGGGCAAGATCTTCGCCATGCGTCCCTCCACAGGCTCTTCGCTGCCGCGTGCTCCGCTCCCGCCCCCTTCCCGTATCGCCGCCCTGACGGCGGTCCTCTCGGTGGTACTGCTGGTGGTGGTCGCCGTCGGCTGGGCCCCGGTGATCGGTTTCGACCGTACGGTCGCGGACGGACTGCACGAGTCCGCCGTCGCGGAGCCCGGGCTCACCCGGACGAACCAGATCCTCAGCGACTGGGTGTGGGACCCGTGGACGATGCGTGTTCTGACGGCCCTGGCCGTGGTCGTCCTCCTGTGGCGGCGCAGATGGCTGCTCGCGCTGTGGGTGGCGGCCGCGAGCGCCCTCGGCACGGCTGTGCAGCAGGTGCTCAAGACCCTTGTCGGCCGTGAGCGCCCGCACTGGCCCGATCCGGTGGACAGTGCGCACTACGCCGCCTTCCCCTCCGGGCACGCCATGACGGCCACGATCACCTGCGGGCTGCTGCTCTGGCTGCTGAGCCGGCTCGGAGCAGGCCCGCGGCTGTGGTCGGTCGCGGTGCTGATCTGCGCCGTCTCGGTGCTGGGCGTAGGCTTCACGCGGCTCTATCTGGGGGTGCACTGGTTCACGGACGTACTGGCCGGCTGGCTGCTCGGCGTCTTCGTGGTGGCCCTCACCGCGGCTTCGTACGAGCGGGCGGCCTTGATCTGGGGGCGCTGAGCCCAGCAGGATCACCCCATGGCGTTCAAAGGCGTGCTCTTCGACTTCTCGGGAACGCTCTTCCGGATCGAACCCGTCACGGCTTGGCTGCGGGCCGCTCTCGACGAGACGGGCGTGTCGGTGGGCCAGGACGAGTTCGAACGGTACGCGCGCGAGCTGGACGAGGCAGGGGCGCTGCCGGGCGGCTCGACCCCGCAGCGCATCCCGGAGTCCCTGGCCGAGCTGTGGTCCACCAGGGACGAACACGCCGAGCGGCACCGTGCCGCCTATGTCGGGCTGGCACGCCAGGTCGGGCTGCCGGACCCGAGGCTCTACGACGCGCTCTACGAGCGGCACATGGCACCGCGGGCGTGGCACCCGTACCCGGACGCCGCCGAGGTGCTCGGCGAGCTGCGGCGGCGCGGTGCGGGTGTCGCGGTCGTGAGCAACATCGGCTGGGACCCCCGGCCGGTCTTCCGGGCGCACGGACTGGACGCGTACGTGGACGCGTACGTCCTGTCGTACCGGCACGGGGTCCAGAAGCCGGACCCACGGCTGTTCCGCGCCGCCTGCGAGGCGCTGGGGCAGGATCCGAAGGACGTGCTGATGGTGGGCGACGACCGGCACGCGGACGGTGGCGCGGCGAAGCTGGGCTGTGCCGTGCGCTTTGTGGACCATCTGCCGGTGGACGAGCGCCCGGGAGGCCTGCGGCCGGTGCTCGGACTGGTCGGCGTATGAATCCGGGGCCGGATTCGCGACACTGGGAAGAGAGCCCCGGAACACGGACGTCCGGAGGCCCGTCGAGGCAGGACGGGGCCGACCGGACCGGGCGATCCCCCGCGTCGCCCGGTCAGGCCGATCACCACCGCTGACCAGGCACGCAGGCCTACCGCAGCGGTTGTCGCTGAGTATATTGGCCGAGAGCCAGTCAACGCAGGAGTCAAGCATGTCCCCGCGGAGCGCATCGGTCAATGAAGAACTCCGGCGGCGTTCCCGCGAGCGCCTCCTGCAGGCCACCGTGGACCTCGTCGCGGAGCGTGGTTACGAGGCGACGACCCTCGGCGACATCGCGGACCGCGCGGGGTCGGCGCGCGGCCTGGTCTCGTACTACTTCGCGGGCAAGCGGCAGCTCTTCCAGTCGGCGGTGCACCGGCTGATGCACATCACGATCGAGGCGGCCCTGGAGCGCGAGCCGCGCACGGACGACGGCCGCGAGCGGCTGGCCCGGGCGATCGACGCGGTGCTGGGGCTCGCGGTGGAGCGGCCGGTGCTGATGCGGGCGCACATGGCGGGGATACTGCAGGCCGAGGGGTTCGTCCAGTGCCCGGAGCAGCAGCGGCTGGCGTCCGTGCTGCGCGACACCGTCGAGCGGTACGGCTCACAGGATGTGGACTCCGACTATCCGCTGCTGCGCGCGCTGCTGATGGGCGCGGTGTTCGCGGTGGTGGTGCCGGGGGCGTCCATGCCGCGCGAGCGGCTGCGGGCGGAGCTGTTCCAGCGGTACGGGCTGGACTGGGAGCTCGGCGTCCCGCCGGGCGGTGAGCCGCCCGGCGGGACGAGTCGTGCGGAGCCGGATCCCGATCGGTCGTGGCCGAGGCCGGCCGGTCAGTCGAAGTAGTCCGGCTGCGTCTGCACATTGAGCTCGTGCATCCGGATCCGCTTCGCCGGGTCGGTGCGACGGTCGTCGAGCCTCAGTACGTCGAAGCCCTTGGCGATGTCGTTCGAGTAGATGTGGCCGTTGTAGTAGTACGCCGACCACGAACCGCCGGTGGTGATGGTGCCGGTGCTGAGCGGTCCGCGCTCGAAGTAGGCGATCTCCCTGGGCTTGGCCGAGTTGGTGAAGTCCCACACGGAGACACCGCCCTGGTACCAGGCCTGGACCATGATGTCGCGGCCCTTGACCGGGATCAGCGAGCCGTTGTGGGCGACGCAGTTCTCGGTGTCCGCCTGGTGACGGTCGATCTTGTAGTAGCTGCGGAAGACGAGCTTGCGCTTGTCGCCCTTGCCGACGATGTCGTAGATCCCGTCGGCACCGCGGTTCGGGCCGACCTGCGTGTTGCAGGTCGCGGCGCCGCCGCCGCCCAGCTCGTCGGTGAAGACGACCTTGTTGGCACGCTGGTTGAACGTCGCCGAGTGCCAGAACGCGAAGTTGACGTTGTCCTGGACCTGGTCGATGACCCTCGGGTGCTCGGGGTCCTCGATGTCGAAGAGGATGCCGTCACCCATGCAGGCGCCCGCGGCGAGGTGCTCCGACGGCAGCACGGTGATGTCGTGGCAGCCGGTCGTCTTGGAGACACCCGGGTTCGTGGGACCGCCGGGGTTGCCGCCGCCGTCGGGCCCCTGCCCCGGGAAGAGCACGGGGAAGCTGACGACCGCGGCCTTCTCGGGGGACTTGCGCGGCACCTTGATGACGGAGATTCCGTCGTGCGGGGGCTGGCAGTCCGGGAACGCCGCGTTCGGTGAGTACGAGGAGACGTACACGTACACGTTGCGGCGCTCGGGCACCAGGGTGTGCGTGTGCGAGCCGCAGGCGGTCTCGACGGCGGCGACGTACTTCGGGTTGCGCTTGTCGCTGATGTCGAAGATCTTGATGCCCTCCCAGGAGGACTTCTCCGTCGCGGGCTGCGTGGTGCTGTTGCAGGAGTTGTCACTGCGCGAGGAGTCGGTGGAGAGGAACAGCAGATCGCCGGAGACGGTTACGTCGTTCTGCGATCCGGGGCAGAGGACCTGCGCGACGGTCTTCGGTGCCCTCGGGTTGCCGATGTCGAAGATGCGGAAGCCGTCGTAGTTGCCGGCGAACGCGTACCTGCCCTGGAAGGCCAGGTCGGAGTTGGTGGCCTGGAGCGCATCCTTGGGGATGTTGGCGAGGTGGCTGATGTTGTCGCTGTGGACGACCTCGTCCACGCCGGGTATCTCGCCGTTCGCCACGGCGGACTTGGCGTCGGCCAGCTGGGCCGGGGAGACCTTCCCCTGGGCGGGGGTGTCACCGGGGTCGGGAATGGCGGCCGCGGGTCCGGCCGTCAGCAGAGTGGCGAGCAGCCCGGCCGCGGCTGCCGCCACGCCCAGACGTCTGCGCCGCACGGGGGTGGTGTGCAACGAGATCACTGCGTCCTCCCTTGTATCCGTTCGCAGTTGAACGGTTCACGGACCCCGGCAGTATCGTCCTTTGCATGTCCATTCCAACAGATGGAAACAGAGACGTAATGAAAGATTCTGATCGTTCAGCCGCGCAACCGTGCTAGTACAGTCACCGACGAGCCCAAGTGCCGCAGGAGGTTGCTGTGTTGCTGCCCCGCAGATCACGTTTCGTCCGCAGATTTCCCCTGGCCGTCGCGACAGCGGCTGCCGTACTGGCCCTGGGTGCCTGCGAGTCGGGGTCGGCGCAGGGCAGGTCAGAGGGCAAGGGGGACGAGGGCCCGGCCGTGGTGGCACCGGGCAGGCCCGGTGAGCCGGCGAAGACGCTGTCGGCCGAGGAGGCCAGGAAGGCGGCGCCTGTCAACTCGCCGAACCCTGCGGACTTCTCGTACGCCCAGATGATGATCACGCATCATGGCCAGGCTCTGGAGATGGCCGCGCTGGTACCGGAGCGCGCGGGCAGCGAGCCGGTGAAGCGGCTCGCCGAGCGCATCACGGCAGCGCAACAGCCCGAGATCGGCGCGATGCAGGGCTGGCTGAAAAACAACGGTGGCGGCAAGGACCACGGCGGCCACGACGGCCACGACGGCCACGGGGTGATGCCCGGAATGGCCACCAAATCGCAGCTGGCACAGCTGCGCACGGCGAAGGGGAAGGCGTTCGACGAACTCTTCCTGAAGCTGATGATCACCCACCACGAGGGCGCACTCACGATGGCCGCGGATGTGCTCTCCCACGGCAACGACGTCCGGGTCGAGGAAATGGCCAATGACGTGATCGCGCAGCAGACCGCGGAGATCAGCCGTATGCGCGCGATGTGAGTCTCCCCGGGGGCCCGCCCAGGTGCCATGCTGGAAGCACCCTGCGGAAGGAGCGCAGCTGTGCTTCGAGTCGCCGTCGTCGGATCTGGCCCGAGCGGGGTGTACACCGCTCAGGCCCTCGTCCAGCAGTCCCTGGTCCCGGATGTCCACGTCGATGTACTGGACCGGCTCCCCTGCCCGTACGGGCTGGTGAGATACGGAGTCGCGCCCGACCACGAGAAGATCAAGTCGCTGCAGAACAACCTCCGGACGGTTCTGGAGGACGAGCGGATCGCTTTCATCGGCAATGTCGAGATCGGCACCCGGGGGCTGACGCCGGCCCGGCTGCTCGGCCTCTACCACGCGGTCGTCTACTGCGTCGGCGCCGCACGGGACCGCAGACTCGGGGTGCCTGGCGAAGATCTGCCCGGCAGTTGGTCGGCCACCGACTTCGTGTCCTGGTACAGCGCCCATCCCGACGCCGCGCCCGATGGTTTCGCACTCGCGGACGCCCGCTCCGCGGTCGTCGTCGGCGTCGGCAACGTCGCCGTCGACGTCACCCGGATCCTTTCGCGCGGCGCCGCCGAGCTGCAGCCGACCGATGTGCCGCATGCCGCGCTCGGCGCGCTCGCCCGCAGCGGGGTGCGCGAGGTGCACATGGTCGGCAGGCGAGGTCCTTCGCAGGCGAAGTTCACGACGAAGGAGCTGCGGGAGCTGGGCGGCCTGCCGGACGCGTCGGTGGATGTGGAACCTTCGGATCTCCTGCTGGACCCGGGGTACGCCGACCCGTCGGCGCTGCCGGCCGTGAACCGGCGCAATGTCGAGGTCGTACGGGGCTGGGCGGCCGCGGGTGACGAAGCTTCGCAGGACGCGGGGCACCGTATCCGTCTGCGCTTCTTCCTGCGGCCGGTGGAACTGCTCGAGAGCGGCGGCCGTGTCGGGGGTGTGCGCTTCGAGCGGACCGTGCCGGACGGCTCGGGCGGGGTGCGCGGTACGGGGACGTACGAGGAGATCGAGGCGCAGCTGGTGCTGCGGGCGGTCGGCTATCGCGGAGTGCCGCTGGACGGGCTGCCGTTCGACCCGGCCCGGGGCACCGTGCCGCACGAGGCGGGACGGGTGCTGCGGGACGGCGCAGCGTCACCGGGCGAGTATGTGGCGGGATGGATCAAGCGCGGTCCGACCGGGGTGATCGGCACCAACCGGCCGTGCGCCAAGGAGACCGTGACGTCGCTGCTCGCGGACGCCTCCGCGCTCTCGGGACGCCCGCTCGCCGGTGAACCGCTCCGTGTGCTGCGGGAGTTGGGGCACGAGCCCGTCCAGTGGCCGGGCTGGCTGGCGATCGAACGGGCCGAGGCGGCGCTGGGCAGCTCCCTGGGCCGGCGCTCCGTGAAGATTCCCGACTGGCCCGGACTGCTGGAGGCGGCCCTTGAAGAAGGGGTCCAGCAGGAGCAGTCGGCGGTGCAGGGCCGGCAGCCGGCGGCGTAACCGGGTGTGCGGGCGGCCCTGACGGGTGGACCGGCGGTCCGAACCGCCGGTCCACGGCACGTGCCGAACCTGCCGGTCCACGGGCATCTTCCGGTCCGGAGTCGGCTCAGTGGGTCCCGAGGCGGCCGGCCTCACGGGAGGCGGCGGCAAGGACGCTGTCGAGGAGGCCCGGGAACAGCGTGTCCAGGTCGTCCCTGCGCAGCCCGTTCATCTTCGCCGTGCCCCGGTAGACCTGGCGGATCACTCCGTTCTCCCGCAGCACGCGGAAGTGGTGGGTGGTCGTCGACTTCGTCACGGGCAGGTCGAAGGACGAACAGGACAGCTCGTCGGACGCTGTGGCGAGTTCCCGTACGACCCGCAGCCGCATCGGGTCGGACAGTGCATGGAGCACACCCTCGAGGCGGATCTCGTCGCGCTCGGGGTGGGCCAGTGCGCGGGGGCTGGTCGCGCTGGTCGCGCTGGTCACGGCGGCACTCCACTTCGTTCCGGGTGCACTCATTGTACGAGATTCATCGTAGTTGCCGTCGCCCGCCCACGACAGCGGTGGGGGGGCCGGGCGGCCGGGGGCCGCCCCCCCCGGGGCGAACCCGCCCGGGCCCCCCCCCGCCCCCCCCCCCCGCCCGGGGGGGGGGCCCCCGCCCGCCCGCCCCCCCCACCGCTGTGAATCACCGTGCCGTACCCTCCACCTGCCCGACTACTCGACGATCAGCTCGACCGGGATGTTTCCGCGGGTCGCCTTGGAGTAGGGGCAGACCTGGTGGGCCTGCTTCACGAGCAGCTCGCCGGTCTCACCCTCGAGCGAAGCCGGCAGTTCGACGCGCAGGACCGCGGTCAGTCCGAAGCCGCCGTCCTCGTCCTTGCCGATGCCGATCTCGGCGGTCACCGAGATCTCACTCGTGTCCACCTTCGCCTGCCGCCCGACCAGACCGAGGGCACTCGCGAAGCACGCCGCGTAGCCGGCCGCGAAGAGCTGCTCGGGATTCGTGCCCTCGCCGCTGCCGCCCAGGGCCTTGGGCGCGGCAAGCGGCAGGTCCAGGCGGCCGTCGGAGCTGACGGCGCGCCCCTCGCGGCCGTTGGCGGTGGCGACTGCGGTGTAGAGCGCGTTCATGGAAACCATCCTCTGTCGGTGGAGTCGGACAGGTGCAACTACAGCACACAATTGAGTTGTGCACAACTCGATCGGGTGATGGATAGGTACCCTGGATCCATGAAGACGACACCGGACACCCGGCGGGACGAGCAGATCCTCCGCCTCGACCACCAGATCTGCTTCTCGCTGCACGCGGCATCGCGCGCGTTCAACGGCGTCTACCGGGCGATCCTCAAGGATCTGGGGATCACCTATCCCCAGTACCTGGTGATGCTCGTGCTCTGGGAGCACGGCGAACTGCCCGTCAAGGCGATCGGCACCCGACTGCGTCTGGACTCCGGAACACTCTCCCCGCTGCTCAAGCGGCTCGAGGCGCTCGGCTGCGTGGAACGCCGCCGCAGCGCCGAGGACGAGCGCTCGGTCGCCGTACGCCCGACCGCGAAGGGCATGGCACTGCGGGAGCAGGCGGTGCTCGTGCCCCACAGGATCGCCGCGGCGACGGGGCTCTCCCTCGCCGAGATCGGCGACCTCCAGGAGCGCCTGACATCGCTCACCGCCAAGCTCGATGCGGCCGATCTCGATCTCGACGCCTGGTCGGCGTGCGCGGGCCAGGGCGAGGACGAAGGTGAGGACGCGGCCACGGGGCGGGACGAGGGACAGGGAACGGACGCACGCTGAGGGCCGGCAGCAGACCACCCACTCGGCCCGGCCGGCCCGACTCAACTCGGCCCGACTCAACTCGGCTCGACCCGGCTCGGCTCGGCTCGGCTCGACCCGGCTCGGCTCGGCTCGGCTCGACCCCGCTCGGCTCGGCTCGGCTCGGCTCGCGACGCGACTCACGGCTTGGTACGAGAGACATCGTATTTTGTCATTCGCCGTACTACGACGAGTATCGTACGAGCGTCATCTTCGGCCCCGCCGTGAATGGAGTCCGCCGTGAGCGCTTTGTTCGAGCCTTGCACCCTTCGGTCGCTGACCGTTCCCAACCGTGTCTGGATGGCACCGATGTGCCAGTACAGCGCGGAGGCGTCCGGGCCGAACGCCGGTGTCCCGAACGACTGGCACTTCGCCCACTACGCGGCCCGGGCCACGGGCGGCACCGGGCTGATCCTGGCCGAGGCCACCGCTGTCTCCCCCGAGGGCCGGATCAGCCCGAACGACCTCGGCATCTGGAACGACACCCAGGTCGAGGCCTTCCGCCGGATCACCGGCTTCCTCAAGGCCCAGGGCACCGTCGCCGGTATCCAGATCGCGCACGCGGGCCGCAAGGCGTCGACCGGCCGCCCCTGGAAGGGCGGCGCGCCGATCGGCCCCGATGCGAACGGCTGGCGGCCGGTCGGCCCGAGTCCGCTCGCGTACGACGAACGGCATCCGGTACCTACCGAGCTGACGTCCGCTCAGATCACGGCGGTCGTACGGCAGTTCGCGGACGCCGCCCGGCGCGCGCTGGCCGCGGGTTTCGAGGTCGTCGAGGTGCACGGCGCGCACGGCTACCTCATCGGCGAGTTCCTCTCCCCGCACAGCAACCACCGCACGGACGAGTACGGCGGCTCCTTCGCCAACCGCACCCGCTTCGCGCTCGAGGTCGTCGACGCGGTAAGGGCGGTCTGGCCCGACGAACTGCCGCTCTTCTTCCGGATCTCGGCCACCGACTGGCTCGAGGAGAACGGCTGGACGGCCGACGACACCGTGCGTTTCGCGGCGCTGCTCAAGAAGCACGGCGTCGACCTCCTCGATGTCTCGTCCGGCGGCAACGCCGCAGGTGTGCGCATCCCTGCCGGGCCCGGCTACCAGGTGCCGTTCGCCGCGCGGGTGAGGGCGGAGACCGACCTGCCGGTGGCGGCCGTCGGGATGATCACCGAGGCGGAGCAGGCCGAGAAGATCCTCTCCAACGGCGAGGCCGACGCGGTGCTGCTCGGCCGCGAGCTGCTGCGGAATCCTTCGTGGGCGCGCCAGGCGGCGGGCGAGCTGGGCGGCCGGGTCCGGATTCCCGACCAGTACCACCGCTCGGCCTGACGCCCGGCCCGGGTCGCCCGGCCGTCGCGCGGCCTCCCCCAGGGATCGGCCCGGCCGGGCCGACCTGCAGGAAGGTCCGCGACAGGGGACGCTGTCAGTGGCCGGGTGCAGACTGGCCCGTATCCGTGACAAGGGCGTCCTGGAGGTTTCGGCCATGACCGGCGTGCTGCTTGCCGTAGGCACTCGAAAAGGGCTCTTCATCGGCCGCAGGCGCGGCGGCCGATGGGATTTCGACGGCCCGCACTTCAACGCGCAGGCGGTGTACTCGATCGGGATCGACACCCGCCGCACCGTTCCCCGCTTGCTCGTCGGCGGCGACAGTTCGCACTGGGGTCCATCGGTGTTCCACTCCGACGACCTCGGGGCGACCTGGACGGAGCCGGCGAAGCCCGCCGTCAAGTTCCCCAAGGACACCGGGGCGTCCCTGGAGCGGGTCTGGCAGCTCCATCCGGCCGGCCCCGCCGCCCAGGACGTCGTGTACGCGGGGACGGAACCCGCCGCCCTGTTCCGCTCCGATGACGGCGGCGAGACGTTCGAGCTGGTCCGGCCGCTCTGGGAGCACCCGACGCGCTCGAAGTGGGTGCCGGGTGGCGGCGGTGAGGCCGTCCACACGGTGGTCACGGACCGGCGGGACGCGGACGCGGTCACGGTCGCCGTGTCCACGGCCGGCGTTTTCCGCAGCCGCGACGGCGGCACCAGCTGGGACCCGTCCAACCAGGGAGTCTCCGCGGTCTTCCTGCCCGATCCGCATCCCGAGTTCGGCCAGTGCGTCCACAAGATCGCGCAGGACGCGGGTGACCTGGACCGGCTGTACCTCCAGAACCACTGGGGGGTCTACCGGAGCGACGACGCGGGCGCCCGGTGGACCGACATCGGCGAGGGCCTGCCGTCCGACTTCGGCTTCGCGGTCGCGGCGCATCCGCACCGCGGGGACGTGGCGTACGTCTTCCCCATCAACGCCGACGCGGACCGCGTCCCGGCCGGTCGCCGCTGCCGTGTCTACCGCACGAGCGACGCGGGCCGGAGCTGGGAGCCGCTTTCTGCCGGCCTCCCGGGGGGCGATCACTACGGCACCGTGCTGCGCGACGCCCTGTGCACGGACGACGCGGACCCGGCCGGGGTGTACTTCGGCAACCGGAACGGCGAGTTGTACGCGAGCGCGGACGACGGCGACAGCTGGCAGCAGCTCGCCTCGCATCTGCCGGATGTGCTGTGCGTCCGGGCGGCGACCGTCGGCTGAGCGGGCACGGGCCACCCCGGATGCGACGGGGCGTGAGCGCCGGGCGGGACCGGTGATGCGGGCGCTCCGGCGTGGAGCGGGTCCCGCCGGGGCGACCCGCACGCCACGGCGGGGCGGGGCGGTCCGCGCGGTGATCGGGGCACTCGCTGCACCAGTAGAGTGACGCCCCGTGGCAGCACGACCTTTGAAAGAAATCGTAGGGCCGGGATGGGCGGACGCCCTCGGACCGGTGGCTGAACGCATCACCGCGATGGGCGACTTCCTCCGCGCGGAGATCGCCGCGGGGCGGACATATCTGCCGGCCGGGGCGCATGTTCTGCGCGCATTCCAGCAGCCGTTCGACGAGGTGCGCGTTCTGATCGTCGGCCAGGATCCGTATCCCACCCCGGGGCATGCGGTGGGACTGAGCTTCTCGGTGGCGCCGGAGGTGCGGCCGCTGCCGGGCAGCCTGGAGAACATCTTCCGTGAGCTGCACGGCGATCTGGGGCTGCCCCGGCCGTCGAACGGCGATCTGACGCCGTGGACGCGTCAGGGAGTCCTGCTGCTCAACAGGGCGCTCACCACCGCTCCTCGTAAGCCGGCGGCACACCGCGGCAAGGGCTGGGAGGAAGTGACCGAGCAGGCCATCCGGGCCCTGGTGGCCCGCGGCAAACCGATGGTGTCGGTGCTGTGGGGGCGCGACGCCCGCAATCTGCGGCCGCTTCTCGGCGAGCTGCCCGCCATCGAGTCCGCACACCCGTCCCCGATGTCCGCGGACCGGGGCTTCTTCGGCTCCCGCCCGTTCAGCAGGACCAACGAGCTGCTCACCCGCCAAGGGGCGCAGCCGGTGGACTGGCAGCTTCCGTGACCAGCGGCGGCGCCGACGGCGGATGGGTGCTCGGTGTCGATTCGGGGGGCTCGGGCCTGCGCGTCGCGCTCGCGCCCGCCGCCGGTCCCTGGCATACGCGGACCATGGCCTCCCGGGAGCCGGTCCGTACCGGCCCGGGCGGTATCGATGCCGCGCATCTGCTGGAGCAACTGCTGCCCATGGCGAGGGCGCTGCTCGAAGGTGCCGGTGCACCCGGCGCCGTCGCCGGGACGCCGGGGCTCCCGGACGCCCCCGCCCGCACGGCCGGCCCGTCCGGGCTCGTGGCGGTGGCGATCGGAGCCGCCGGAATGGCCACGCTCGGGGACGAACTGCGGGCCGTCGTGCCGGGGGCGCTGGAGCAGGCATTCGGGGTGCGCGCGGTGGCGCTCGCCGCGGACGCCGTGACCGCGTACGCGGGAGCAGTGGGGCAGCGGCCCGGCGCCGTCGTCGCCGCGGGCACGGGCATGATCGCGCTGGGGACCGATCTGACCCGCTGGCGCCGCGCGGACGGCTGGGGGCATCTGCTCGGTGACTGCGGCGGCGGTGCGTGGATCGGCCGGGCGGGCCTGGAAGCGGCGATGCGCGCCCACGACGGGCGCAGCGGCGGCTCCGCCGCGCTGCTGGCCCGCCTGGAGTCCGTTCTCGGCCCGGCGGAGCAGTTGCCCGGGCTGCTCTACCCACGCTCCGACCGGCCCGCGCTGCTGGCCTCGTTCGCCCCCGAGGTGGCCCGCTGCGCGGCGGACGATCCGGTGGCCGGAAACATCCTCGCCGAGGCCGCGGGTCACATCGCGGCGTCGGCAGCTGCGGTGTTCCCGCCGGCCTCGGCAGGGACATGCGAAGTCGCCCTGACCGGTGGCCTGTTCAAGATGGGGGACCCTCTGCTCGTACCCCTGACCGCGGTGCTCGCCGAACAACTCCCGCACGCCAGGCCGGTGCCAGCGGAGGGCGATCCGCTGGCTGGATCACTCACCGTCGCCAGGGCGCTCGCGACCGACTCACTGACACTGCCGAAGGACCCGCGACTGCTCCGTCTGGTGCGGCCTTCCTCGGTTTCATACCCGGACAGGTAACCGTTAACGAACTCATCGGATAAATACGGACAGACAGCACTCGACCGCCCCCTCCCCGAACAGCCGCGACGACAAAACCAGTAGCATGCGGCGCCATGAGCTCCCCCACTGGGCCCGCATCCGGCCTGCCTGTACGAATGCCGCGACCCCGCCAGCCCGGGCGGCACCGCCGCCCGGAGCCCGTGGCGGCTCCCGAGGGCGCGCCCGCGCTCGTCCTCGCCGTGCCCGGCACCCCTTCCTCGGCGATACGCAGCCTCGCCGAGGAAGTCGTCAGCATCGCCCGTTCCGAGCTGCCCGGCCTCGAGGCCGTGATCGGTTATCTCGACGGTGACGACGCCGAGTACCCCACGCTGGGGAGCGTGCTCGCGCAGACGGCCGCGCGGCGCGCGGAGCGGTTCGAGCTGGCCAAGGCCGCCGGCCGTGAGGTCGCCGGGCCCAACGGCCCCGCGTCCGTCGTGGTTCCCCTGCTCGCGGGCCCGGACAGCTCGCTGACCCGCAGGATCCGCCAGGCGGTCATGGAGAGCCAGGGAACCGCCGAGCTGACCGATGTGCTCGGCCCGCACCCGCTGCTCGCGGAGGCGCTGCACGTACGGCTGTCGGAGGCCGGTCTCGCCCGCGCCGACCGCGCCAGGCTGTTCACCGTCGCGACGGCCGCCGACGGCATCGTCCTCGCCACGGTCGGCGGCGAAGAGGCCGTGCAGGCCGCCGGGATAACCGGGATGCTGCTGGCCGCCCGCCTCGCCGTGCCGGTGATGGCCGCCGCTCTGGACCAGGAGGGCGCGATCGCCGCGACCGCCGAGGAGCTGCGCGCTTCCGGCTCGGGGCAGCTCGCGCTGGCCCCGTACCTGGTCGGCCCGGAGCTGCCGGAGGGCCTGCTGGCCGCGGCGGCCGGGGAAGCGGGCTGCGCCGCCGCCGAGCCGCTCGGCGCGTACCCGGCCATCGGCAAGCTGGTGCTTTCCAAGTACACGACCGCGCTGGGCATCCCGATGCAGCCGCAGGGGGCGCAGGCCCGCTGACCCGGTCCGCTCTCCGCTGACCCGGGGCTCGTGTCCGCGAAGACGCAGAGGCCCGCGCCGACGAGGCGCGGGCCTTTCGCGTGCCGGACCGTATGACGGTGAACGCCGACGGTGGGACCTGACCGTACGACCGGGCCCCGGCGGGCTCGGCGGTGCACAGGGCCCTCGCGGGCCTGGCCGTACGGCCTCTCAGGCGAAGACCACGCACGAGGCCGCCGGGGCCGCGATCGACCCCGCCCGGCGCGGCACACCCGATCTGGCGTCGATGTCGAACCATGTGACGTCCCCGGAGCGCTCGTTGGCGGCATAGAGCCGGGTGCCCGTCGGGTCGAGAGTGAGATCGCGCGGCCAGTGGCCCCCGCACGGCACGGTGGTGATCAGCTCCGCCCTTGCACCGCTCGCGTCAAGGCCGAGGACGGCGATGGAGTCATGACCCCGGTTCGCGACCCACAGGAAGCGGCCGTCGTGTGCCACCGCTGCTTCGGAGGCGTAGCCGGGACCTGCGAAGCCGCCGGGCAGCACGGTGGTCTCGCCGAGCGCCTCGAGCACACCCTCCGAGGCGTCCCAGCGGCAGACGGTGAGAGTCGGCTCCAGCTCGTTGATCACGTACGCGTGGCGGCCCGACGGGTGGAACGTGAGATGGCGCGGGCCCGTGCCGGGCCGCAGCGCGGTCTCGCGGTGCAGGCTCATGTCCCCCGTCGCCGGGTCGAGTTCACAGACCCCCACCGAATCGGTGCCGAGGTCGACGTCCAGGATCCACTGTCCGGTCGGGTCGGGGAGCACCTGGTGGGCGTGCGGGCCCCGCTGCCGCTGCGGGTGCGGTCCACGGCCTTCGTGCCGCAGCACGCCGACGGCCGCCGACGGCTCACCGTCAGGTCCGACCGGAAGCACACTCACGCTGCCGCAGGTGTAGTTGGCGGTGAGCACATGGCCGCCGACGACGGCCAGATGGGTGGGCCCCGCCCCTCGCACCGGCGCGGGCACGCCGATGAGCCGGGGCGCCGCCGTGTCCTCGGTGATGTCGAAGGCCGCGACAGCGCCCTCCGTCGTCTCCGATACGGCGTAGAGCACGCGGCCACGGTCCGTCGCACCGATGGCGAGGTACGACGGGTCGGCGACCGCGTCGGTCGCGCCGGTCTCCTTGAGGGCTCCTGTCGAGCCGTCCACGGCCGCGGAGATGATCCCGCGGCCGCCCGCCGAGGTGAACGACCCGATGAATGCCCGTTCGGCGCTCCTGTCGCACACTGCGCCGTCCTTTCGCCGCTCTTCCGCCGACCCGTCCGCGCTGCTCCGGGCCGACGGTAGCAGTTGAGGTCTAGACCAAGTCGGAGTCCTCGCCCCTGGCGCGGGCCAGGGCCTCGGGATGGTGCACGAACATGGGCTTCAGCTGCGTCGTGTCGTACGTACGGTGGAAGACAGGTGTGGCGGAACCGGACATCGGCGGCACTATCCACGACCAGTCCGCGCCCACGGGGCGTCCCTTGTCGGTCTCGCGGTCGATGTGGGTGAGGAAGCGGCGGGCCTCTGTGTGGTGGTCGGCGAGGGTGACGCCCGCGCGGTCGAAGGAGTGCAGCACCGCCCGGTTGAGCTCGACGAGTGCGCGGTCCTTCCAGAGCGTCCGGTCGTCGGAGGTGTCCAGGCCGAGCCGTTCGGCCACGACCGGCAACAAGCGGTAGCGGTCGGTGTCGGCGAGGTCTCTGGCGCCGATCTCGGTACCCATGTACCAGCCGTTGAAGGGCGCTGCCGGGTAGCAGATCCCGCCGATCTCCAGGCACATGTTGGCGATGGCGGGTACGGCGTGCCAGCGCAGGCCGAGGGCCGTGTGCCAGTCGTCGTCGGGGTGGCTCAGGGGGACTTCGAGCACGGCGTCGTCCGGCAGCGTGAACCAGCGGGGCTTGTCGTCGCTGCCCTGGATGACCAGGGGCAGGATGTCGAAGGGTGTGCCGGGGCCGCCGGGCCAGCCGAGCCGCTGGGCGTAGGCGGTGATCCCGGCGTTGCGAGGGTCCCCGGTGCAGCCGTTTCCGCTGCCGCTGCGCGTCCCGCCGACACCGCCGCCCACACCGCCGCCGACGTCGACGCGGTCGCGGTCGCCGACGCGGTCACGGTCGTTGCGGTCGTTGCGGTCGGTGTAGCCCGCGTAGCGCACCAGCTGTTCGTTCCAGATCCTGGGGCCCGGACGGCCGGGTGCGTCGGGCGCGAAGACCGTGATCACGGGTCGTATCCGGCCGCCGTTCGTCGCCTCCCGCAGATGCGCGGCGGCCTCGACGGCCATGGTGTCGGCGTCACGGACGTCACGACGGTCGCGGACGCGCAGCGAACGCCAGTAGAGCCGGCCGATGCAGCGATTGCTGTTGCGCCAGGCGATGCGTGCCCCGTGGGCGAGTTCGGCGGCGGTGTGGCGGTACGTTCCGGTCGCCTCGATCTCGGCGCGTACGGCGGTTATCCGGGCTGCCAGGGCCGCGGGACCGCCGACGGACGGCTCCTCGCGATGGAACAGCCGCAGGAACTCCTCGGCCTCCAGCCGCAGTTCCGCCGGATCACCAGGAACGCCTGGGCGCGGGGCGGGGCCGGGTGGTCGAGGGTGCACCGCGTGCGGTTCGGGCCTCGACGCGGTCGGTCCGGAGCGCGGCGCCGTCGGTTCGGACGAGTCCACCGGGCACTGGCCCGGCGGGACCGGGAGATCCGTCCGCCCGACGCCCGCGGACTCGACGCGCGACGGCCGGTTCTTGCGGGCGGCGATGATTCGACGGAGCTTCCGCATGGTGGGCCCCCCAGAGCGTTAGGCGGACGGTGGATGCCGCCGGTACTACCCCATACTCGGACTGATCCACCCTGTAAGTGCCAAATGAACGTGCCTCGTTCAACATTATTCGTCCGCTCGCACGGTCGCGGTCCCCCGCCGAAGACATTCGCGCACGGGCCGGATGTCAGTGGTCCCGGCCGGCGTCGCCGGCCCCTGACCTCGGCGACCGGAGCGCCTCGGGGCGAGCCGCACGACCGCCTTCGTGTCCGTGCCGGCGTCAGGAGCCGACCAGGGGGGCGCGCAGAGAGCTGCGCAGGGACTCGGCCAGCCCGCCGAGCGCCCTTTCCAGGCCGTGGAGGTGGTTGAGCGCGGCCTCGGCGCCGGGGTGGTGATGCGCTGCGCCCACCGCCGCACCGGGCGCCTGGGCGGGCGTCCCGGCGCCGGGAGACACCAGGGCGTGCACGGCGATCTCCACACGCCAACAGGCTGCCGCGAGCCGGGCGTCGTGCGAGGCGTACGGGTCGGCCGCCACCGAGGCCAGACCACGCACCTCGCGGGCGCAGTCGTCGAGCAGCGCCAGGACCTGGCGGGCACGGGCCTTGCGGGCCCTCATCGGGCTCAGGGGGTGGACGAGCGGGGCGACCGACAGCCGCGCCCTGCCCAGCAGCACCTCCAGCTCGGCGGCGAGCGGCGCCGGATCGGCGTCGTCGTCACCGGCGAGCCTCCGCGCGGCCGAGGTGGTGCAGGCGTGCACACAGTGCAGGGCGCGCTCGATCCAGGCGTCCGTGGTGTCGTGGGTGGTGACCGGCAGCACGAACAGCACCGCCAGCGTGGCGCCGAGCGCCCCGATGCCCGTCTCCGCGAGACGCAGCGCGAGCAGCGCCGGATCCAGCACCCCCAGCAGGCCGTACAGCAGCCCCACCATCACCGTGACCGCGAGCATCATCCAGGTGTACGACACCGGGGCGCTGTAGAAGATCGCGAAGACACACACCGCGACGAGCACGGCGGTCGGCACCGGAGCACCGTGCAGCGGGACGGCGACGAGCAGGCTGACGGCGATGCCGACGAGGGTGCCGAGGACCCTCCGGAACCCGCGCACCAGGGTCTCGCCGCGCGAGGCGGTGTTCACGAAGATCCACCACGTGGCCCCCACCGCCCAGTACCAGCGTTCCCCCGACAGGACCTGGCCGACGAGAAGAGCGATGCCGACGGCGCCGGCTGCCTGGATCGCCTGCCGGGTGGTCGTACGGGCCAGTCCTCCCGCGCCGGCGAGCACGGGCACGGCGGGCGGCTGCTGCCGGCGCTCGAAGCACCAGAGTCCGAAGCGGACCGCCGAGGAGGCCAGCACGGCGAGGGCGACGGCGGAGTACAGCTCGGGCAACTGGCCGGGCACCGTGTGCAGGAACTGTGCGACGAAGAAGGTCATGAACGCGAAGACGCCCAGCGCGTGACCACGAGCGCCCCAGCGGCGGGCATAGACACTCGTGCCCGCCACGGCGACGAACACCACGTCGCGCGCCACGGGGGCGCCGTGCAGCAGGGAGGCGAGCGCGAGCACGGGGAAGCCGACGACGGGCAGGAGCGCGGTCGTGACGACCTGGCCACGGACCGTCGTGTCGGTGACCGTGAAGAGGGCGAGAAGCGCGGCAAGCCCACCGGTGATGACGGAGGTGAGCCCGTGCCCCATGAGACCGCAGACGGTCACGGCCAGGCCGACGCCGAGGACGGACCGGATGGCGCTGCGCAGACGCAGCTGCCCCGGGTCCGGAGCCACGAACACCTTCTTCAGCACTGATTCCCGCCCCTGGCTCGTTCCGGCATGAAAAAGGCGCCGCGGGATCCGCAGCGCCATCGACGCCCCCATGACAGCATCTCCGGCCCCAGTGGCTCAAGCGGCTCCCGCCCTACTGGGCCGTTGGCACAGTGAGTGGCGACCAATGTGGTCACGAAGGAGGCCAACGGACCATCACGGCGTGCCCCTGCGCCGCCCGACCACACCGAGGCGATGTCCCCCGTGCCGTCACCCTGCACGCCCGCGCGCTCGGAATTCGCCCGGTGGCTCCGCTCAGCGGCCCCGGAGTGCGCCATCGGTCCGGTGGAGGATGATTCCCACAGGCCGCAAGAGGGCCGGAGGGAGGCAGAGGGATGGCAGTGGACGAGCTGGACACCCGTATCCTGCGGCTGCTGATCGAGCAGCCCCGCACCAGCGTGCGCGAGTACGCGCGCATCCTCGGCATCGCACGGGGCACCCTCCAGGCCCGGATCGACCGCATGGAGCGGGAGGGGGTGATCACCGGCAGCGGCCCCTTCCTCTCCCCCGCGGCGCTCGGGCATCCGGTGCTGGCGTTCGTCCATATCGAGGTCACGCAGGGACGTCTGGACGAGGTGGGGGACGCGCTCGCCGAGGTACCCGAGATCGTCGAGGCGTTCTCGATCACCGGTGGCGGCGATCTGCTGACACGTGTGGTGGCCCGCGACAACGGTCATCTGGAGGACGTGATCCAGCGGCTGATCAATCTGCCGGGCGTGGTCCGTACGCGCACCGAGATGGCGCTGCGCGAGCGGGTGCCGCACCGTGTGCTGCCGCTCGTGGAGTCGGTGGGCCGGGCCACGCGGTGAACGCGCTGAGCGGCCCCGGGACGCCGGTGGGCATTCTTGGGTCCATGAGCCCTGCGCGGAGCACTTCGGTCATCTTCGATCTCGACGGAACCCTCGTGGACAGCGAGCCGAACTACTACGAGGCCGGACGGCGCGTGCTCGCAAGCCACGGCATCACCGACTTCAGCTGGGACCATCACACCCGCTTCATCGGGATCGGCACCCGCGAGACGCTGGAGACGCTGCGCGCGGAGTACGGGATCGACGCCCCGGTCGATGAACTCCTGGCCGCCATGAACGCCGACTACCTGGAGCTGGCCCGCGCCCGGACCGAGGTGTTCCCCGAGATGAGGAAGCTCGTGGAGCGGCTGCACACGGCCGGAACGCCGATGGCCGTGGCCTCCGGGTCGTCGTACGCGGCCATCGAGGCGGTGCTCGCCGGTACGGGCCTCGACGCGTACCTCACGACCCTCGTCTCCGCAGAGGAGGTCGCGCACGGAAAACCGCGGCCCGATGTCTTCCTGGAGGCCGCGCGCCGGCTCGGGGCGGACCCCGCCGACTGCGTCGTGGTCGAGGACGCGCCGCCCGGCGCGGCGGCAGCGCACGCCGCGGGCATGCGCTGCATCGCCGTCCCCTACGTGGCGGGCACGGCCGCGGACGAGGCGTTCGGCACGGCGGGGCTGTTGTTCGCCGGTGGCCGGTCCGAGTTCTCCTCGCAGGCCGCCTGCGACTGGCTGGCCCGTTCCGCTCCGTCTGCGTGAATCTCACGCTCCCCGCCCGGGCCCTCACATTCTGCGGTCGATGAGGAACGGCAGCAGGGTGAGGATCTCGCCGACCGCCCCGCGTGCCAGCGGGACGCTCTCCAGCCGGCCGCGCGCGCTGTCCAGATGCCGGTGCGCCTCGGCCATGGCGGCGGCGCGTCCACCCGCCTCCTCGATGAGAACCGCGGCTCGCCGGGCGGTGAGGTCGTCGAGCGCCCGGCCGGAGGAGAGCAGCGTGACAAGGTGTTCCGCGGCGGGGCCGTCGGCGGCCAGGGCCGCGAGGACGGGGTACGTCTTCTTCAGCCTGCGCAGATCGTTGTGGACCGGTTTCCCGGTGATCCCCGGGTCGCCCCAGATGCCCAGCAGGTCGTCCACGATCTGGAAGGCCACCCCGAGGTCCCGGCCCGCCTCGGTGAGAGCGTCGACGGTCCGGCGTGGAGCCCCGGCGAGGACGGCGCCCGTACCCGCGGCGCATCCGAGCAGGGCACCCGTCTTGTGCTCGGCCATCCGCCGGTATTCCTGCGGCTGCACCGCGCCGGGACCGGTCCAGGGCCGGGACTCGAAGAGCAGGTCCTCGGCCTGCCCGTGCACCAGGTCGTTCAGCGTCCCCGCCAGATGCCTGACCGCCGCGCCGCTGTGTACGTTGCGGGAGTCGGCCAGTGTCTCCACGGCCAGGGCGAAGAGCGCGTCCCCCGCCAGCACCGCGGGGCCGGTGCCGAACTGCTTCCACACGGTCGGGCGCTGCCGCCGTGTCTCGTCGCCGTCCATGATGTCGTCGTGCAGGAGGGAGAAGGTGTGGATCAGCTCGACGGCCACCGCTCCGACGACCGCGTCCCGCGCCGTCGCGCCCGCGGCCTCTGCACAGAGCACGGTGAGCGCCTGACGCACTCCCTTGCCGTGCGCACCGGCAGCCGGCGTGCCGCCCGCGTCGCTCCAGCCGAGCGAGAAGGCTGCCATCTCGGCGGGCCATGGGTGGAGTCGCCCTACGGCCTGCGCGAGCGCCGGCCGCACGAGTTCGCGGCAGCGGGAGAGGATCTGCTGGGGAGTGGTCGAGGCCGATACGGCGGATGTCATCGGCGGCCCGC
This sequence comes from Streptomyces sp. NPDC057445, assembly GCF_042802855.1. Lineage (NCBI taxonomy): Bacteria > Bacillati > Actinomycetota > Actinomycetes > Kitasatosporales > Streptomycetaceae > Streptomyces > Streptomyces sp. NPDC057445. The sequence goes on from NZ_JBHVDH010000012.1 coordinate 32,488, forward strand.
CCTCGCGCCCGGCCCGGCGACCGACGGGGCCACCCCGAGCTCGGCGTGGGCCTTGTCGACCATGTCCCTTGCGTGACGCAGCCCGATCCGGTCGAGCGTGTCCCGCAGCTCACCGAGCTCCGCGGCGGTTTCTGCCCGGTCCCGGCCGAGACGTGCGCGTGCCTTGACCAGTCCGAGCCGGGCCAGCGCCTCCCCCCGGGGCTCGCGCATGGCGCGGAACTCCGCGATCGTCTCCTCGTAGACCTTGCGCGCCTCCTCGTAACGGCGGGCGCGGAAGAGCACGTTGGCGCGCATCTTGTGGTTGTAGGCGAGCGCCCCGGACAAGTTCATCTCGAGGCAGAGGAGTTCGGCATCCGCGAGCAGGGCGAGGGCACGCTCCGGAGCGTCGTCCCGCAGGGAAACGATGTCGGCCATGCCGCGAAGGGCCCAGGCCCGGCCGCGCCGGTCGTCAGCCTTCCCGGCGATTTCGGCCGCTTCCTCGAACATCGCGTAGGCCGTGTCGTACGAGCCGGTGTTGCGATGGATCTGCGCGATGCCCTCCAGCGCCCAGACGGTGTGCCGCGCCTCACCGCGTTTGCGGGCCTCTGCGAGCAGTTGCTCGTGCAGAAGGGCGACGGCTTCGTAGTCGCCCTGTATGCGTCCGGTCTCCGCCAGACCGGCGAGCGAGTAGCCACGGGCAACGATGTCACCTCCGCGCTCGGCCATGTCGGCCGCGAGGCGCAGCAGCCGGAAGGCGAGCGTCAGCGAGCCCCGCTGCCGGGCGAGCGTTCCCCCGCTCCACAACGCCCAGGCCATGGCGCCGAGATCGCCCGCGGAACGTGCGGCCCGGTAGCTGGCCTTCCACGCCTGGTCGGCCTTCTGGACGTTGCCGAGCCTGCGGTGTGCCTCGGCGACGGCGAGTCCGGACCGCGCCACCTCCTGCTGCGAGCCGGAGAGTTCGGCTGCCCGCAGATGCTCGATGCCCTTGGCGAGTACGTCCGTCAGTGAGGAGTTAACCGACATCTCGGTGAGGGCGCCCTGGTACTCGGGGGCGAATGCCTTGCTGTGCATGGATGCCTTTCGTGCGCGGCCGTAACGGCAGTGCAGCATCTATACACTGAACGTATACACGAAGCGTATAGATGCCTGGTCCGCCGACCTCGAAAGGTCAGGGGGATCCGGGCGCCCCCGCTGTCCGCGGCGGGCCGCCCCACTGTTGATCAAGACGACGGTCACTCGCCCGAGGTTGCTCGCCCGCGCAAAGTTCCTGTGCGTCGCCCCAGGGCTGCTCGAACCGGTGGGCCGGTCCCGTCCTGCGGCACGCTCGGCCTGCCGTCCCCGTGCAGTATGATCGCCCGGCCGACGCGCGCACGCGTGTGCGCGTCGTCGCTGACCAACTGTCACGGACCCGCCTGCCGACCACAATCGGCGCGTCCGGGCAACAAGCACCGCACGGCGGGACTGCCACGGCGAGCCATCACTCGGCCGCGGGTGGCACAGCCGACACGGCGGGCTCTGCCGATGACTCCCCGGGGGCCCGCGTGGCTGCCGGGCGGCAGGGTCCACCACATTCGACATGACCGGCCCCGCACGGAGCCGGTGTCGCCGCGCCGGGGGGCGCGGCCGGGGGAGGTACGAGGGCGATGGACGTCGAGGAGAGCGGACGGACGCACGCGGGGGCGCCGGTCTCCGCCGTGGGGCAGGGCCGCTACATACTGCAGGCACCTCTCGGCGAGGGCGGCATGGCATCCGTGCATCGGGCCCACGACTCGGTGCTGGGCCGCACCGTCGCGGTGAAGACCCTCCATGCCGACCTTGCCCGTGATCCGTCGTTCCGCGAGCGCTTCCGCCGGGAGGCCCGGGCGGTCGCGGGACTCAGTCACGCCAATGTCGTGGCGGTCCACGACAGCGGCGAGGACGCGGGCGAAACGGGCGTCGTGCAGTACATCGTCATGGAGTACGTCCAAGGCCGCTCGCTGCGCGAACTGATCCGGTCCGGGTCGGCCGGGGAGGGTGCGCTCGCTCTCGACACGGCACTGACGACGACCGCCGCCGTCCTGGACGCGCTGGACTACAGCCACCGGTGTGGTCTCGTTCACCGGGACATCAAGCCCGCCAACGTGATGGTCACCGATGACGGCACCGTCAAGGTGATGGACTTCGGTATCGCTCGGGCCCTTCAGTCCGGCTCCACCGCGATGACCAGGACGGGCACCGTGCTGGGCACACCGCAGTACCTCTCCCCCGAACAGGCGCTGGGCAGACCCGCCGACGCCCGGTCGGACCTCTACTCGGTCGGCTGCATGCTCTTCGAACTGGCCACGGGGACGCTGCCGTTCGACGGCGAGTCCACGATGAGCGTGCTCTTCCAGCACGTACAGCAGCCGCCGCCGGTCCCGTCCTCGGTCAACGCGTCACTGCCCGCGGCCCTGGACGCGATCGTCGCCCGGGCCCTGAGCAAGGACCCGGGCGACCGTTATCCGAGCGCCCGGGCGATGGCGGACGACGTTCGCCGGATCGCCGCAGGTGAGGCACCTACTCGTGTGGCACCCCCGCGCGTGACCACCACCGTCGTGGCCGACACCGTCAGGGTGTCCTTTCCCCCGCCGGGCCGCGGCCCTTCCCGTACCTCACCGCCGACCGGTGCCCGCAGGGCCCGCGCACTGGCCCCGGTGGCCGTCACCGTGGGGGTGGTGGTGGGCATGGCGCTCGCGGCGGTCTACGGAGTGAGGGTCCTGTTCTCGGGCGCCTCCGGCCTCCTCCCGGGCAGCTCCTACACCCCTTACACCCCCGATCCCCGGGCCACCGGAGCACTCATGTTCTGCGACCCGGTCCCCGGCCTGGACGACGAGTTCAGCGCCCCGAGCTTCACCGGTATGTCACCGGCGGAGGCGAAGTCCTGCGCCGAGATCGCCGGGCTCGAGCTCGAGCAGAAGACCACCATGGGGAAGACGTACAACGAGGACACCGTTGTACGGCAGCAGCCGTTGGGCACGGTCAAGGCGGGCAGCACCATCACCGTATGGGTGTCGACGGGCGGCGATCCGCGGGCCGAGGGTGACCTCGCCGACTGCGAGGTGGAGGAGATCCACGGAAAGGTCTCCGCCCCCTGGCTCATGGGCAAGAGCCTTGCCAAGGCCCGCATCTGCGCGGACATCGCCCATCTGAAGGTGCAGCAGGCCGGGACCGTCGAGGACGGGCTCACGCCTGCCGGGCAGGTCGCGAAGCAGGAGCCCAGCTCCGAGCGGATCACGACAGGGGGCACCATCAAGGTCTGGCTCTCGTCCGGGGGGTCCTGACGGGGCGGCCCGCACCTGCGTGACGCGGCGTCTCACCCCAGAAAGCTCAGCCGTACCTGCCGGTCCGGGTTGTCCCTGTTCCGGTCCGCGAAACTCCGTCAGGGCAGCCCGACCCTGGCCGACGGGCTTGTCGAACGGCAGCATCTTCGTGACCGGTTCACGGTCGACCTCCACCACGGTCGGGATCATGATGTCGGGTTCTCCGGTTCGCCGTCGGAGGAGTCGGGAGTTCTCGTAGTGTCTCCCTCACCGTGAACGCGCAAGCACAGAGGGTGGTGTGGGGTGGATCCGATCTCGGTGTGGTTGCTCGCGGCGCTGGCGGGCGGCGCCGGCGGCGAGGCGGGCCGACAGGCGTGGGCGGGACTCAGTGCTCTGGTGCGGCGACCCTTCGTCCGCGGTGAAGGCGCGGCCGAGGGTTCAGAAACGGTCTCCGCTGAGGCAGAGTTGGCCGAGCTGGAGCGCGCCCCGGCCGATCCGGCCCGAGCACACGCGCTCAGCACGGCGCTCGCGGTCCGGGCCGCGCTGGAGGCTGACTTCCGCACGGGCCTGCAGCAGTGGCACGAACGGGCGAAGCTGGTGCGCACCGGTGACGGCGAGGTGCACAACACCATCAGCGGCGGCACCTTCAACGGGCCTGCGCTGCAGGGCAGGGACTTCTCCGGGATCTCCTTCGCCTCCCCGCCTCCGTCCCAGGCCGCCCCGGAGGCGGGCCCGTCACAGGGCTGACCGGCGTGGACGAGGCGCACGGCGAGGTGGACGGGCCGGTGTCGAACCGGATCAGCGACGCAACCTTCTTCCAGGCGGTGGTCCAGGGCCGGGACATCACCGTGCAGCTACCCCACACGATCACCCGCGCGCTGTCCGGTCTGCCCGACGGCTCTCCCGCCTTCACCGGCCGCGAGGAGCAGGTGGAGGAATTGCTCGAGGCCCTGGCACCCGGTCAGGGCCCGCAGGAGGCAGTACTGACGGCGGTGGCAGGACTGGCCGGAGTCGGTAAGACGGAGTTGGTCGTACAGACCGCCGCCCGGGCCCTGGAGCAACCCGGCTGGTTTCCCGGCGGCGTCCTGTTCGTCGACCTCTTCGGATACGACGCCGAACGCCTCGTATCCGCCGAACGCGCCCTGGACGGCCTGCTGCGCGCCCTGGGCATGCCCGCCGAGCACGTCCCCGCAGAGTTGCAGGACCGTAGCCGGCTCTACCGCAGCGTGCTGGCCACGTTCGCCGAACAGGGCCGACGGATCCTTGTCGTCATCGACAATGCCGCCACCGCCGACCAGGTACGCCCGCTGCTGCCCACCGACGGCGCCACCGCGACCTTGGTCACTTCCCGCCACACCCTGGATGTCGGCGCCCGCCTGCACGACCTGGACGTCCTGTCCTCCCCGGCCTCGGTCGAGCTGCTCCGTAGGGCCCTCCAGCACGCCCGCGGCACCACCGACACCCGCCTCGAGGACGCTCCCGAACACGCCGCGGACATAGCCGACCTGTGCGCGGGCCTGCCCCTCGCCCTGCGCATCGCCGCGGCCCTGCTCGCCGACAACCGCACCCGCTCGCCGTCGTCCTTCGCCGAAGCCCTGCGGGCGGAGCACACCCGGCTGAACCGGCTGCGCCGCGAGGACCGAGCCGTGCGCGCCGCTTTCGACCTGTCCTACCAGTGCCTCGAGGAGCAGCATGCCCGCCTGTTCCGCCTGCTGCCGCTGAACGCCGGCCCGGACGTCTCGACCGAATCCGCCGCGCACCTGGCCGAGCTCGACCCCTTCGAAGCCGAGGCACTCCTGGTGGATCTGTCCCGCGCCCACCTCGTCGAGGCCGGACACACATGGGGCCGCTGGCGACTGCACGACCTGGTCGGCCTGTACGCCGACGAGCAGGGACGCGCCCACGCCGAGGCCGACCGGCGCGATGCCGCCCTGCGGCGCCTCCTCGACCACTACGAGAAAGCCACTCGTGCCGCCGACAGTCACCTGAAGTCCCGGCCCGGAAGCCCGTCACCGCGTTTCTCCGATCGGCAGGACGCTTTGGCCTGGCTGGACGACGAACGCCTCAACCTGGTCGCCGCGACCATCGCCGCCCCGTCCCTCGGTCATCCCAGGGCCGGCATGGCACTCGCCTTCTCCCTGGCCGCGTTCCTCGACCACCGCCGCCAATTCGACGACTGGGTCACCGTGACCACCGGCGCGCTGGCCCTCACCCGGAAGCGCAGCGACCGTTGCTGCGAGGCCACGGCGTTGACCAACCTCGGCGCGGCGCTGCAGGGAGTGGGAAGGTTCGACCAGGCCATCGACGCGCTCATCCAGGCCGCCACCGTCTGCAGGGAACTCGACGACCGCGGCGGCGAGGCCGCGACGCTGAACAACCTCGGCACGGCCCTCAAAGGGGTGTACAGACTCGACGAGGCCGTCGACGCACTCACCCAGGCCGCCGCCCTCCACCGCGAACTCGGCGACCGCCACCGCGAGGCCGGCTCCCTGACGAACCTCGGCACGGCCCTGACCGACGTACAAAGGCTCGACGAAGCCATCGGCACCTACCACCGCGGCCTGGCCATCTGCAGAGAGGTCGACGACCGCCGCGGCGAGGCGGGGATCCTCAACAACCTCGGCACGGCCCTCAAAGAGGTGTACAGACTCGACGAGGCCGTCGACGCGCTCACCCAGGCCGCCGCCCTCCACCGCGAACTCGACGACCGCCACCGCGAGGCCGGCTCCCTGACGAACCTCGGCACGGCCCTGACCGACGTACAAAGGCTCGACGAAGCCATCAACGCGCTCACCCGGGCCGCCGCCCTCCACCACGAACTCGACGACCGCCACGGCGAAGGCACGGCGTTGACCAACCTCGGTCTGGCGCTGCGGCAGCTGCGGCGGTTCGAGGAAGCCGTCGACACCCACACCCGGGCCGCCGCCGCCTTCCGGGAACTCGGCGACCGCCGCCGCGAGGCCAGGTCGCTGGCCGACCTGGGTGCGGCCCTGACCGGCGTACGCAGGTTCGACGAGGCCATCGACGTCTGCACCCGGGCCGCCGCCATCCACCGCGAACTCGACGACCGCCATGGCGAGGCCACGGCGTTGAGCAACCTCGGCACCGCCTTCCAGAAAGTGCGCAGGTCCGAGGAGGCCATCGATGTGCTCGGCCGGGCCGCCGCCGCCTTCCGCGAGCTCGGCGACCACCACAATCAGGCAGCGACATCGGGCAACCTCGGCCTCGCGCTGCAAGAGGCGCACCGGTTCGAGGAAGCCGCCGACGCCCACACACGGGCCGCCGCCGCCTTCCGCGAGCTCGGCAACCGCTACGACGAGGGAATGGCGTTGAGCAATCTCGGCGAGGCACTGCGGGAACTCGGGCGGTTCGAGGACGCCGTCCACGCCCACAACCAGGCCTGGGCAATCTGTCAGGGCCTGCTCGAGCGCCACGGCGAGGCCGTCGCGTTGACCAACCTCGGCCTTGCTCTCCGGGACATGTGCAGGACCGACGAGGCCGTCGACGCGCTCACCCGGGCCGCCACCCTCCACCGTGACCTGCATGACCGCCATGGCGAAGCAGGCGCACTGACCAACCTCGGCCCGACCCTGCAGAAAGCACGCAGGTTCGACGAGGCCGTCGAGACGCTCATCGGGGCCGCCGCCCTCTACCGAGACCTGCACGACCGCCATGGCGAAGCTGCGGCGTTGACCAACCTCGGTCTGGCTCTGCGGCAGCTGCGGCGGTTCGAGGAAGCGATCGACGCGCTCACCCGGGCCGCGGCCTTCTTCCGGGAGCTCGACGACCACGAGCGCGAGGACCAGGCCTTGAACAACCTTGTCGACACCTGCGGGTCGGCGGGCGACCTGGGCCGGGCCATCCCGTTCTGCCGACGAATCGTCACCGTCCGGGTACGGGCGCTGGGCGAGGACCACCCCGGGACCCTGGTCTCCCGCAACAACCTGGCCGCAGCCTACGTTTCGGTGGGTGATTCGGGCCGGGCCGCGCCCCTGTTGGAGCGGACGCTCGCCGACTGCCTGCAGGTTCTGGGCGAGGACCACCCCTTGACCACGGCGATACGAGGCAACCTGGCCGCGGCGCACGACGGCTGATCACCCGTCGGACTCCGCGGCGCCCCACTCCTCTCAGGGCGTGCAGATCTTTGACTCGTCTTCTTGACCTTGGTTCGGGTCGAGGACGCCACAACGTCAGCCGGTGCCCGAAAGCGGGCGGAGGCGGCCCGGCCGACCCCGCTCCTTGCCCCGTTCGGTGCGGCCGGACTCGGCCCCTAGAGTCGAACCGGAGCTCCTAACCGAGAAAGCTCAGCCGTACCTGTCGGTCCGGATTGTCCCTGTTCGGGTCGACGAGGCAGACCGACTGCCAGGTGCCGAGCGCCAGCCGGCCCCCGATCACGGGCAGGGTGGCGTGCGGCGGCACAAGAGCAGGCAGGACGTGGTCGCGGCCATGGCCGGGAGTGCCGTGACGGTGCTGATAGCGGTCGTCGGCGGGGAGCAGGACGTGCAGCGTGGCCAGCAGGTCGTCGTCGCTGCCGGCGCCGGTCTCGATGAGCGCGATCCCGGCGGTGGCATGCGGTACGAACACATTGAGCAGGCCGTCCCGTCCCTCGGCCGTCTCCTCCAGGAACGTGCGGCACTCGTTCGTCAGATCGATCACGGCCTCGGTCGAGCCGGTGGTCACGTTCAGGACCCTGGTGGTGAATGCTTCGGGCATACGTCCATCCTCCCGCCCATTCCTCGGGCTCGCGCGTCCGCGTACCGGGACGGCATCGGCCGGCCCGCCGGACCCGCCGCCACGTTCTGCGCCGTGTTCGCGCACAGCCCGGCGCACCCCGCGTACGGCGGCCTGCTGCGACCGGCCTCCGCCGCGTACCGGAACGGTTGCTGACGCCTTCTCAGTGCATTTCCCCACCACACTCCCCCGTTCCCCGTTCCCCGGTGCACGCGCACGGGAAGCCGTTCCACCGCAGCTGGACGAGCCGTTCACGGGCGCCCGACGCGCTCACGCGGGCCGGGCGGCGCAGTTGGCCGCCGAACCGTGGCAGCGGCGGATGTGCGGTGCTCCTGGTCCCGTATGCCGTGGTCGAGACGCTGCCGTGTGCCGCCCGGACCCTCGGCCCCCGGGCGGCGTGTCGCAACCGGCGGACGGTGCCCGGCGGACCCCTCCCGGGTCCTCGTTCACGCCATGAGCCCCCGGGTGGCACGCCGTGGGGCCGAGGCACGGCGATAGCCCGTATGTGCGCCGTGGACCGGTTCCCGGGACCGTCCATGGACGGAGGAGCCGGGGGCGTCCACCATGGCCTCATGGCTCACGACGCTGCTCGTACGCCCCCGGCGCAACCGCGCCCGGATCCGTCCGCGTGTGTTCCCGCGTCCTTGTCCCATGCCCTCTCCCCCGCCCTGGACGCGCCGCGACCTTCGCCGCTTCCGGCCGCGGCCCAGGTCGTGATCGTCGGCGGTGGTGTGATCGGGGCGAGCATCGCGTTCCATCTGGCCGAGGCGGGCGTGCGCGACGTACTGCTGCTGGAGCGCCACACGGCCGCATCCGGATCGTCGGGCAAGCCGATCGGAGGCGTACGCGCCCAGTTCTCCGACCCTCTCAACATCCGCCTCGGGCAGCGCAGCCTGCGCGCATGGCGCGAGTTCGCCGAGCGGCCCGGCGCGGACGTGGGGCTGAAGAGCGCCGGCTACCTGTTCCTCCTCGGCAGTGACGAAGCCGTGGCCGCCTTCCGTGAAGCCGCGGCGCTGCAGCGGGAGCTGGGCGTGGACAGCCGGATCATCAGCCCGGGCGAGGCACATCGGCTGTGCCCGTACATCGGCCCGTGGTCCGGGATCGTGGCCGCCGCGTACTCCCCCGACGACGGATACGCCCTGCCGAAGGCCGCGGTTCTCGGCTATCTGCGAGCGGCCCGCGACCTCGGTGCGGTCGTACGCACGCACTGCACGGTCACCGGCATCGACACCGAGGGCGGCACCCTGCGGGCGGTGCACACCACCTCCGGCACGGTCCGCACCGGCACGGTCGTCTGCGCGGCGGGCGCGTGGTCGGGCGGGATCGGCGCCATGGCGGGCGTACCGCTCCCGGTCACCCCGCTGCGCCGGCAGATCGCCCTCACCGGCCCGCTCACCCCGCATCCGCCGCGCATCCCCTTCACGCTGGACTTCGAATCGACGCTGTACTTCCACAACGACGATGCGGGCGGCCTGGTCCTCGGGCTGTCCGACACTCGCCAGGAGCCTGGCTTCGGCCGGGACTTCAGCGAGGAGTGGCTGGAGCCGTTCCGGGAGGCCGCCGCACGGCGCGCCCCCGCGCTGGCCGGGCTGAAGCCGGCGGGCGGCTGGGCGGGGCTGTACGAGATGACACCGGACCGCAACGCCCTCATCGGCGAGTCCACCGGCGTGTCGCGCTTCCTCTACGCCACCGGCTTCTCGGGACACGGCTTCCTCCAGGCACCCGCGGTGGGCGAGATCGTGCGCGATCTGTGGCTGGGGAGAGAGCCGTTCCTCGACGTCGGCCCCCTGGCGGCGTCGCGTTTCCACGGCGCCTGGGCCGCCCGCCCCGAAGCCCACATCATCTGACCGGCGTCCAGGAGGTTCGTATGGTTCCCGTCGTCCCCACATGGCAGCTGCGTGCGGCGTTCGCCCGTCGCCTCTCCGCGATGTACGGGACGGAGGTTCCCGCGTACACCACACTCGTCGACGTCGCGGGGCAGGTGAACGACACGGTGCTGCGGGAGGGCGGCGCGAGCGCCGAGCGGCTCGGCGGCATCGAGCGGATCACGGCGGAGCGGCACGGTGCGATCCGGGTGGGCACGCCCGCCGAACTTCGTCAGGCGGCACAGATCTTCGCCGCGCTCGGCATGGAGCCGGTCGGTTTCTACGACCTCCGGGACACCGCGGCGACTGCCGTGCCCGTGGTCTCGACCGCCTTCCGGCCGGTCCTTCCCGACGAGCTGGACCGCAATCCGTTCCGGGTCTTCACCTCGATGCTGACTCCCGCGGACCGCCGCTTCTTCGACGCGGATCTGGGGAAGCGGCTGGAGGCGTTCCTGGAGCACCGCGAGCTGTTTCCGCCGGAGCTGCTGGACCTTGCGGCGCGGGCCGAGTCGGAGGCCGGCCTGCCGCAGGAACAGGCCGAGCGGTTCCTCACGCTCGCGGTCGCCTCCTTCGAGCTGTCCCCGGAGCCGGTCGACCGTGCCTGGTACGCGGAGCTGGAGAAGGTCTCCGCGGTCGCCGCCGACATCGGCGGCGTGACCAGCACCCACATCAACCACCTCACTCCGCGCGTGCTCGACATCGACGAGTTGTACCGGCGCATGGAGGACCGCGGCATCACGATGATCGACCGGATCCAGGGGCCCCCGCGATGGCACGGTCCGGACGTGCTGCTGCGTCAGACGTCGTTCCGGGCACTGGCGGAACCGCGGAGGTTCCGGGAGACCGACGGCAGCATCAGCACCGGCTCGCTGCGGGTGCGCTTCGGAGAGGTCGAGGCGCGCGGGATCGCACTCAGCCGCGAGGGGCGGGCGCTCTACGACCGGCTCGTGGACGCCCCGGCCGAGGAGTGGGCCGCGCACTTTCCGCACAGCGAGCGTCAACTCGCCGTGGAAGGCCTCGGGTTCTTCACCTTCGAGGCCGTCCCGGGCAGGCCACGGGACGGGCGGCGTCCGCCGGGCGATCTCGCGGGCCTTCTGGACGGCGGCTGGCTCACCGCCCGACCCGTCGTCTACGAGGACTTCCTGCCGCGTTCGGCGGCCGGGATCTTCCAGTCGAACCTCACCGATCCGGGTGCCCGGGACGCCGCGCGGTCGGGCGCCCACTACGACCAGGACCGGATCTCCGAGGCGGTCGGACGGACGGTGCACGACCCCTTCGACCTCTACGCCGCGCAGCAGGACGACTCACTGGCCCGGGCCCGAGGTGCCCTTGACGAAGCATGAACCGAGGAGAGGGACGCATGACCACCACCGCACTGCCCGACACCGACGCCCTGCGCGCGCGAGCCGAGGAGGCCCTGCGCCGCTGCGGCGCACAGCTGCCGACCGGCGGAGGCGAAGGCGTCAGCGCCCGTACGCCGCTGACCGGCGGCACGCTCTTCACCCTGCGCGCCACCGACGCCGAAGGCGCGGACGCGGCGATCACGGCGGCGGACGCCGCCTTCCGGGAGTGGCGCACGGTTCCGGCGCCGCGCCGGGGTGCGCTGGTCAGGCGCCTCGGCGAACTGCTCACGGCGCACAAGGAGGATCTGGCCGAGCTGGTCACCGTCGAGGCCGGGAAGATCCACTCCGAGGCGCTCGGCGAAGTGCAGGAGATGATCGACATCTGCGAGTTCGCGGTCGGTCTCTCCCGGCAGCTGTACGGGCGCACGATGGCCTCCGAACGCCCCGGTCACCGGCTTTCCGAGAGCTGGCATCCGCTCGGCGTCGTCGGCGTGATCTCCGCCTTCAACTTCCCGGTCGCGGTCTGGTCGTGGAACACGGCGATCGCTCTCGTCTGCGGTGACACCGTGGTGTGGAAGCCCTCGGAGCTGACCCCGCTCACCGCCCTGGCCTGCGACGCGCTGCTCGGACGCGCGGCTGCGGACACCGGGGCGCCGGCCGGCGTGCACCAGCTGCTGCTCGGCGACCGGGAGTGCGGCGGGCGGCTGGTCGACGACCGACGGGTGGCACTGGTCAGCGCCACGGGATCCGTACGGATGGGGCGCGAGGTGGGTCCGCGCGTGGCCGCCCGCTTCGGCCGCTGCCTGCTGGAGCTGGGTGGCAACAACGCGGCCGTGGTCACCCCGTCCGCCGACCTCGCTCTCGCGGTGCGCGGCGTCGTCTTCTCTGCGGCGGGCACGGCCGGCCAGCGCTGCACCACCCTGCGCCGCCTCATCGTCCAGGAGGACATCGCCGACGAACTGGTGGAGAAGATCGTCCACGCGTACGGCCGGCTGTCGGTCGGCGATCCCTTCCGCGCGGACACACTGGTGGGGCCGCTGATCTCGACGTCGGCCCACGAAGCGATGGCCAAAGCGCTGGAGGCCGCTCAGGCGGACGGCGGGAAGGTGCTGACGGGCGGCGAACGGCAGTTGCGGGACGAGGCTCCGGAGGCGGCGTACGTTCGCCCGGCGGTGGTCCGGATGCCCGCGCAGACGGCGGTCGTGCGCGAGGAGACCTTCGCGCCGATCCTGTACGTGCTCACCTACCGGACGCTGGACGAGGCGATCGAGCTGCACAACGGTGTCCCGCAGGGACTGTCCTCGTCGATCTTCACGCGGGACCAGCGAGAGGCGGAGCGCTTCCTGGCCGCGGACGGCTCCGACTGCGGGATCGCCAACGTCAACATCGGCACCTCGGGCGCGGAGATCGGCGGCGCTTTCGGCGGCGAGAAGGAGACCGGCGACGGCCGTGAATCCGGGTCGGACGCGTGGCGTGCGTATATGCGCCGGGCGACGAACACGGTGAACTACTCCGACGATCTGCCGCTCGCGCAGGGTGTGAACTTCCTCTGAGCCCCGCACCCCGCTCCCCGCTCGGAGCCGGGCCCGCGAACCGTAGGGAAGATCCTCGGCACCCCCGCAGTTGGTGGAAGCGTGAACAACTTTGGGGCACGAGCCGCGGACGTGGTTGTCATCGGCGCCGGACAGGCAGGACTGTCCGGCGCCTACCATCTGCGGCGTGCGGGACTGCGTCCGGACGTGGACTTCGTGGTCCTGGACCACTCCCCGCTGCCCGGCGGTGCCTGGCAGTTCCGCTGGCCGTCGCTGACGTACGGCAAGGTCCACGGGATGCACGCGCTCCCGGGTATGGAGCTGACCGGCGCCGACGAGCGCCGTCCGTCCTCGGAGGTCATCGGCGAGTACTTCACGCGGTACGAGCACGCCTTCGATCTCCGGGTGCACCGGCCCGTGGATGTACGCGCGGTGCGTGAGGGCGACGGCGGCCGACTGCTGGTGGAGACGGACGAGGGCGCCTATGCGGCGCGGGCCCTCATCAACGCCACCGGGACCTGGGACCGGCCCTTCTGGCCCCGCTATCCCGGTCAGGAGTCGTTCCTGGGGCGCCAGCTGCACACGGCGCAGTACCCGGGACCGGGAGCCTTCGCCGGCCGGCGGGTGGTCGTGGTCGGCGGAGGGTCCTCGGGGACCCAGCATCTGATGGAGATCGCGGGGGTCGCCGCGGAGACCACCTGGGTCACGCGCCGCCCGCCGGTCTTCCGGGAAGGTCCTTTCGGCGAGGAACAGGGCCGGGCGGCCGTCGCCATGGTCGAGGAGCGGGTACGGCAGGGGCTGCCTCCGCTGAGCGTGGTGTCGGTGACCGGGTTGCCGCTCAACGATGCGATACGGCGTGCCCGCGCCTCCGGTGTCCTTGACCGGCTGCCAATGTTCGACCGGATCACCCCCACCGGCGTGGCCTGGGACGACGGCCGCACGGTCGAGGCGGACGTCATCCTCTGGGCCACGGGATTCCGCGCCGCGATCGACCATCTCGCCCCCCTCAGGCTCCGCGGGCCGGGCGGCGGTATCGCGCTGGACGGCACGCGCGCGGTACGGGACGAGCGCATCCACCTCGTCGGCTACGGCCCGTCGGCCTCGACGATCGGCGCCAACCGGGCGGGCCGCGCCGCGGTCCAGGAGATCAAGCAGCTCCTGGACCGCGAACCGGGACTCGTCGAAGCGGCTCTGTGAGAGCCCACCGGACGGGGCGCGAACGGATCAGGCCGTGACCGTGACCGCCGGTTGCGCATCACGCCGGACCAGCTCGGCATAGCGGCCGTCCCGGTCCAGCAGATCCTCGTGGCTTCCGCGTTCCGCGATCCGTCCCGCGTCCAGCACGACGATCTCGTCCGCCTCCCGCACCGTCGAGAGCCGGTGGGCGATCGTGATGGTGGTGCGGCCTGCCGAGAGGGCGTCGATCGCCTGCTGCACGGCGTGCTCGGTGCGGGTGTCGAGGGCGCTCGTCGCCTCGTCGAGAATGAGCACCGGCGGATCGCGCAGGATGGTCCGGGCGATCGCGAGGCGCTGCTTCTCACCGCCCGAGAAGCGGTACCCGCGCTCTCCGACGAGGGTGTCGTAGCCGTCGGGCAGGGACGCGATGTGGTCGTGGATCTGAGCCGCCCGCGCGGCCGCCTCCATCTCCCCGTCCGTGGCGTCGGGCTTGGCGAAGCGCAGGTTGTCGGCGACGGAGGCATGGAAGAGATACGTCTCCTGGGAGACGACGCCCACGGCACGTGACAGCGTCTCGAAGTCCAGGTCGCGCACGTCGGCGCCGTCGAGCGTGACCCGGCCGCCCGTCACGTCGTACAGCCGCGGCACGAGATAGCTGAGCGTGGACTTGCCGGATCCTGTCGGCCCGACGACGGCCAGGCTGCCGCCGGCCGGGACCGTGAGGTCGATTCCGTCGAGCGTCGGCAGCCCGCCCTTCCCGTCGTAGGCGAAATCGACGGACTCGAACCGCACCTCGCCACGGATCTTGTCCAGCCGGACCGGTTTCTCCGGCTCGGTGATGTCCACCGGCAGATCCAGATACTCGAAGATCCTCTGGAACAGCGCGAGCGAGGTCTGGATCTGCACTCCGGTGGAGAGCAGGCTCACGGCCGGGCGGAACAGACCCTGCTGGAGCGATACGAAGGCGACGAGCGTACCGATGGATATGACCGGACCGCCGCCCTGGAGGGTCAGTCCCGCCGCCCAGTAGAGGAGCGCGGGCATGGCGGCCATGACGATGCCGATGGTGGACATCCGCCAGCGGCCGGCCATGCTGGAGCGGACCTCGAGATCGACGAGCTGCTCGGACTCCTCCGCGAACGCGCGCGTGAGCGAGTCGGCCCTGCCCATGGTGCGGCCGAGCAGGATTCCACTGACCGACAGGGATTCGGTGACCGTGGCGGCCATCGTGGCCATCTGCTTCTGCCGCTGCGTCGTGATCTTCTTGCGCTCCCGGCCGACCCGGCGGCTGATCCAGACGAACACCGGCAGCAGGACCAGCGAGACGGCGGTGAGCCGCCAGTCGAGGGCGAGCATCGCGACGACGGTGGCGACGACGGCCGTGAGATTGGAGACCAGGGAGGTCGCGGTGGAGGTGACCGTCGCCTGCATTCCGCCGATGTCGTTGGCGATGCGCGACTGGACCTCTCCGGTGCGGGTCCTGGTGAAGAAGGCGAGCGGCATGCGCTGCAGCTGGGCGTAGACGCCCGTGCGCAGATCGTGCATGACGCGCTGGCCGACCGTGGTCGAGATCAGGGTCTGCAGCACGCCGAAGACGCTCGTGATCACGGCGGTGAGGATCATGCCGAGGGCGAGCAGCGAGAGCAGACCGGTGCGGCCCTGCGGGATCGCGGTGTCCAGGATCTCGCGGAGCAGGAACGGCGAGGCCACGCCGACCAGCGACGAGGCACCGACGAGCATCCCGACGACGGCGAGTCTGCCCCGGTAGGGGCGGAAGAGCCGGAGGATGCGCCGGACCTGCGCGGACTGCTGCTCCGGGAGCGGCGGTCGCGTGGGGTCGAGCGGGCGGTCGGGGGGTGTCCAGGACGGACCGTCTTGAGGGCGCATGGGCTCCTTCCGATGCAGACGGTTCACAGGCGGGGCAAGGGATCACAGCGGAACTTGAGGAGCATAGCTCATTGTTACCTATGTTCACAATGAACTGTGTCCTGATATTGTTCCCGCATGACCACCCCCGTCTCCACCCCCGATGCGGACGGCCTGCTGGCCGAGCAGCTGCTGCGACTGACCCGCCGGCTCCACCGCATCCAGAAGCGACACCTGGAGCCGGTCGGCATCACGCCCGCGCAGTCCCGCCTGCTCCGCGTCGTCGCCCACTACGACGGGCCGCCGCGGATGGCCGATGTCGCCGACCGGCTGGAGGTCGTGCCGCGGGCCGTGACCACGCTGGTCGACGGACTCGAGGCGAGCGGCAGGGTCCGTCGCGTCCAGGATCCGACCAACCGCCGGGTGGTGCGAGTCGAGCTCACCGAGAGCGGCCTCGCCACGCTCCGCCAACTGCGCAGCGCTCGGCGGGCGGCCGCGGAGGACATCCTGGCTCCGCTGACCGCCGATCAGCGCGAGGCGCTCGGCGGACTGCTGTCCGCGCTGGTGGACGGGGGCCCGGCGCCCGCTTGCTAGTGCTGTGGGAGTGCCCGCGGAGTCCGGCCCGGCGCGCGACGTCCCGCGCACCGGCATTCGACCGTTCGGGCGCCGCGCCCCGCTCAGCAGCGCCTCCGGTCCTCGGTCACGACGCCCTGCACCGTTATCAGCATCCGGTCGTGGCATCCGCCCGGCGCGTCGGAGCCGTACAGCCGGAAGCGCTCCGACGTCGTACCAACCGCGTGGCGCTGATCGCGCGGCACATTCGCGGTGTAGGTCGCGTCTCCCGTGTACGAGTCGTCGAGACGGGTCCGGGCGACACGCTTCCCGGCGCGCAGCACCACGGTGTCGGCCCTGTCCCCCAGCGTGAGCACGGTCCGCAGCCGGTCGCCCGCGCCCAGGGTGGTCTCACCGTCCATCGTGTAGGTGCGGCGGGTCCGCGTGGTGCTCCGGCCCGCGGTCACGGTCTCGTCGTCGGTCCAGCGGGCCCGCAGGGCGTCGGGATTCTCGCCCTCGCCCCAGCGGTGCACGGAGGTGTTGGTGAGTGAGCGCGTCACGGTGGTCCCGATCCGCCCGTGCGAGGTGTCGACGTATCCGGCGACGGTGAGCCGGTGGCTGCCCCCGGTGTCCAGCCTGTGCGGCGAACCCGGCGTGTGCCGCGACGAGTTGACCAGGGGTGATTCCTCGTGGCGGGTCAGCGCGCCGGTGACGACGGCGCGGCCCTCGTCCTGCCAGATCAGAACATTGGCCGGGGTGCTCCAGCCCGTCCGTCCGGCGGGCACCCCCGCGACGGACGCCTCGATCCGGTGCGGACGGCCGTCGTTGAGCAGGGCCGCGAAGGGGGTGAGGTCGTACTGGACGGGCTTCACGTCGAGCGCGCGGGGCCCCGGAATCACGTACCACAGGAAGGGATTGGACCAGCCGCCGGTCCAGACGGTCGGGAACGGCGCGGCGATTCCCGCGAGTTGTCCGTCGACCCTGATCCGCACCTCGCGGTAGGGCCCCTCGGCCGCCTCGCAGGAGTACGGGGCCGGGTCGGGGACGGTGAGGTACCAGTACTCCTCACAGCCGCCGCCGGAGCCGGTGGCGTACACCTCGGCGAGGATCCGTTCCGCGTTGCGCGGGGTGGTGAGAGCCGTCGTGGTGTCGAGCGGGAGCACGCGGTCCGGGACGGCGGCGGACCGACTGCCGGGGCCGTCGGCGACGTGGAAACTGAGGGTTGCTCTGACGTCGATGACACCGGTATAGGTGTCGTCGACGACGTTGCCGATGAGCATTTCGACGGGCTGGGGGCGGCGCAGGGTATCGGTGTACCGGGTGACGTCCTTCTCCACGGACCAGGTGATCCCCTCGGGCGACGGCTGCGGGGTGGAGGTACGCAGGACCTCGACCCCGCCGATGGTGAGATGGCCCAGGCGGTCGTACTGGCGGCCCTTGACCTTGCCGTCGAGGCGGAGCACCACCTTGCTCCACCTGCTGCCGCAGCCTTCCGGTGGTGCGTAACTCCCCTTGTAGGGCGTGAAGTCACGGAACTGTGCCTCGGCGACGGTGATGTCGCAGGACTTCGTCGCGGGGCGGGTGACGGGCGGCGCGGCGGTGACCGGGTCGTGCCAGTCGCTGCCGAACTCCGCCGGCGGCGCTCCCGGCGTGTCCGCCGCCGCGGGGCCCGCCCCGGACAGCGATCCGGCGGCGAGCACCAGCCCGGCGAGCACGGACATGATCTGCAGTCGTCTCATGCGTCGGGAGTGAAGCGGGAGGGGGATGCCGACGCCAGGGGGAGCTCCCGGATCATGGCGGGTTCTGTGCCGTGCGACACGAAAATCGGTTGCCCCCGACGACTGCGGAGAGCGAACCTTGCACGTCCGAGCCGCAATTCCGAACGATCTGGGACGACATGCAGATTCGCGATCTTCCGTACCCCGATCCCGGTGTGCCGGACGTCCGGTCGGGATTCAGGTTCCTCGTCTGGCTCGGTCGCAAGCAGCTCGGCGGCCAGCTCGCCTCACTGGCCTGGGGCATGCTGCACTTCGTCGCCGTCATGGCCCTGCCCTACGGCGTCGGCCTCGCCGTACAGGCGGTCGTGGACCGTTCGGGCACCCGGCTCGCGCTGGCGGGCGGGCTGATCGCCGCCGCCGCCGTCGCGATCGCTCTCGGTGACACGATGCTGCACCGCACGGCCGTCACCAACTGGATCACCGCCGCTGCCAGGACCCAGCAGTTGCTCGCCCGCAGGACCGCCGAGCTGGGCTCCGCACTGACCCGGCGGGTCGCCGCCGGTGAGGTCGTCGCGGTCTCCACCGGCGATGTCGAGAAGATCGGCTGGTTCGTCGAAGCGGTCTCACGCTTCCTCGCGGCCGCGCTCACGATCGTCGTGGTCGTCGTGTCGCTCCTGTTCTACGAGCCCGCGCTCGGCGTCCTGGTCGCCGTCGGGGTGCCGGTGCTGGCGCTCGGTGTACTGCCTCTGCTCCCCCGGGCGACGCGGCTCGCCGACACCCAGCGCGAGAAGGCGGGCAGGGCCACCGAGCTGGCCTCCGACACGGTCGCCGGTCTGCGGGTGCTGCGCGGCATCGGCGGGGAGGAGCTCTTCCTCGAGCGCTACCGGCGCGCCTCCCAGGAGGTGCGGCGGGCGGCGGTCCGCAGCGCCCGTATGTGGTCGCTCATCTCGGCGCTGCAGGTGCTGCTGCCCGGCCTGCTGCTCATCTCGGTCGTCTGGTACGGCATCGGCCTTGTCGGCGACGGGCGGATCGGGATCGGTGAACTGGTCACCGTCTACAGCGCGGTGGTGCTGCTGGCCTATCCCCTGCGGCACTTCGAAGAGATCGCCATGGCCTACTCCTTCTCGCGCCCGTCGGCACGCCGCGCGGCGCGGGTGCTGTCGCTCGAGCGCCCTTCGGGAGGCTCCGGGGACGCGAGCGGCACCGTGGCGACGGGTGATCTGTACGACCCGGCCAGCGGTCTGCTCGCCCCGGCGGGTGCACTGACCGCCGTCGTGTGCGGCGATCCGGACGCGGCGGGACGGCTGGCCGAGCGCCTCGGCGGGCATGCCGCGGAGCCCGAGGGGCTGCCGTCGGTGCTGCTCGGCGGGGTCGCGCTCGAGGAGCAGTCGCGCGACACGGCCCGCGCCGCCGTGCTGGTGCAGGACAAGGACCCGGTGCTGCTCTCGGGGAGTCTGACCGAGCTCCTCGATGTGCCCGCGTCCGGTGCGGTGACCGCCACGGAGGCGCTCGCCGCCGCCGAGTGCGGGGATGTGCTGGTGGCCCTGGCACAGGCCGCTCCGGAGGGCGACCCGATGTCCGCGCCCATCACCGAGCGCGGCCGTTCGCTCTCGGGCGGGCAGCGGCAACGGCTCGCCCTGGCCCGGTCACTGGTGGCCGATCCCGGGGTGCTGGTGCTCGACGAGCCGACATCGGCCGTCGACTCCCACACGGAGGCGCGGATCGCGGAGGGACTGCGGGCGCTGCGGACGGGGCGCACCACGGTCGTCCTGACGTCCTCGCCGCTGCTGCTCGACCGTGCCGACCGGGTGGTGTTCGTCCACGAGGGGTCGGTCACAGCGGTCGGGACGCACCGCGAGCTGCTGCGCCGGGAACCGCGGTACCGGGCGGTCGTGACCCGCGAGACGGAGGCGGAACAGCTCGCCCTGGACAAGGGCCTGGGCGAGGCCGCCATCGAAGCGATCGACATCGAGGAGACGGCATGATCGGCGTCGCGCCGCCGCGGTACGACCCGGCGGCCCCCAGGACGGCGACCACCCTGCCGGTGGGCTCGCCCGCGACGGTCCGCGCCTATGTGCGCGAGCTGCTGCGGCGGCACCGCCGTGCGTTCGTGCTGCTGATCGCCGTCAACACGGTCGCGGTCGTGGCCTCGATGGCAGGTCCGTGGCTGCTCGGCTCGCTGGTGGAGCGGACGGCGGACGGGGCGCGCGAGCTCCATCTGGGGCGCACCGTCGCCCTGTTCGCGACAGCGCTGGTCGTCCAGGCCGTGTTCGTCCGCCTGGTGCGCCTGCGTGGCGCCATGCTCGGCGAGCGGATGCTGGCGGATCTGCGCGAGGACTTTCTCGTACGGTCGGTCGGGCTGCCGCCCGGTGTTCTGGAGCGGGCCGGAACGGGTGATCTGCTGTCACGGATCACCACGGACATCGACCGGCTGGCGAACGCGATGCGCGAGGCGGTGCCGCAGCTGACGATCGGCGTGTTCTGGATCGTGCTGCTGCTCGGCGGGCTGACGGTGACCGCGCCGCCGCTGGCACCGGCGGTGCTGGTTGCGGTGCCGCTGCTGGTCCTCGGCTGCCACTGGTACTTCAAGCGGGCGCCGTCGGCGTACCGTTCGGAGGCAGCGGGATACGCGGCGGTTGCCGCGGTGCTCGCCGAGACGGTCGACGCGGGACGGACGGTGGAGGCGCACCGGCTCGGCCCGCGCCGGATCGCCCTCTCCGACCGTCGGATCAGCGAGTGGACGGCGTGGGAGCGGTACACCCTGTGGCTGCGGTCCGTGCTCTTCCCGGTCATCAGCTTCACGCATGCGACCGTTCTCGGGTCGGTGCTGATGATCGGCGGGGTGTTCGTCCTCCAGGGCTGGATCGGGATCGGACAGCTGACCACGGGCGCGCTGATCGCGCAGATGATGGTCGACCCGGTGAACCTGATTCTGCGCTGGTACGACGAGCTCCAGGTGGCCCAGGTGTCATTGGGCCGGCTGGTGGGCGTCCGGGAGATCGAGCCGGACGCGGGTGACGTGCAGGTGCGTCCACGGGGGCGCGCGGTCCGTGCGGACGAGGTGCGTTTCGGGTACCGCGAGGGCGTCGATGTGCTGCACCGGGTCTCCATGGACGTACCGCCGGGCACCCGGCTGGCGCTGGTGGGTCCGTCCGGCGCGGGCAAGTCGACGCTGGGCAGGCTGCTCGCGGGCATCTACGCGCCCCGGACCGGCCGGGTCACGCTCGGTGCCGCCGAGCTCTCCCGGATGCCGGCCGAGCGGGTGCGCGAGCATGTGGCGCTGGTGAACCAGGAGCACCATGTCTTCGTCGGCTCGCTGCGGGACAATCTGCTGCTCGCGCGTGCGGGCGCGCAGGACGCCGAGCTGTGGGCGGCGCTGGGCGCGGTGGACGCGGACGGCTGGGCACGGGCGCTGGACGACGGCATCGACACCGAGGTCGGCTCCGGCGGCCTCTCGCTGACCCCGGCGCAGGCCCAGCAGATCGCCCTGGCCCGGCTGGTCCTCGCGGACCCGCACACCCTGGTGCTCGACGAGGCGACTTCCCTGCTGGACCCGCGTGCGGCACGGCAGCTGGAGCGCTCGCTGGCCCGGGTCCTCGACGGCCGTACGGTCGTGGCGATCGCCCACCGGCTGCACACCGCGCACGACGCGGACGTGATCGCGGTCGTCGAGAACGGCAGGATCAGTGAACTGGGCAGCCATGCCGATCTGGTGGCTGCGGACGGGGCGTATGCGGCGCTGTGGAGGTCGTGGCATGGGTAGCGCGGACGAAGAGGCGACGGTCGCGGACACGACGGCACGGGACATCGAGGTAAGGCTCCTCACCAGGACCAGGGCATCGGTGGGGATCATCCGTCCCCTGCACGACGGTCGCATCCTGCTGCAACGGCTGCCCGTCACGCCCGAAGGCCCGTGGACGCTCGAGGTCCATGAGCGGGAGAGCCTCCTTCGGGGCGAGGTCTTCCTCGTGGGGCGTTCCGAGCCCCTGTCGTCGCTGACGCTGACGTACCCGTCGGCGGAGCCGGTGCCGGACGGCGGCTTCGTGGCCACGGACGGGGTCACCGTGTGGTCCGTGGCCGCCGACGGGAGCAGGCGCTGGCAGCTGGCGGACGACGTCCGCCCCGCGGCAGCCGAGTGGTTCCGGGTACGGGGGACGCCGGCGGTGAGCCCGGACGGTTCGCTCGTCGCCGTGGTGGTGTCCATGCCCGTCACCGAGCCGGCGACGTCCGCCCCCGCGGCCTCCCACCAGGACCCGGGTTCCTCGTCCGATGTCCTGCTGCTCCTGGACGCGATGTCCGGTGAGGTGCTCCAGCGGCGGAAGGTGGCCGTCGAGTCGGTCGACAGTGAGCTGATGTGGCACCCCGAGGGCGCCCTGCTCGCCGTGTCCTCCTGGGGCCTGTGGCGCAGCTGGACCACTCACTGGTTCGAGGCACGGCGCGAGGCGCTCCACCGGCTCGGGGGCACCAGGATGGGTGAGATCGCGGGGTTCGTCCCCGGGTCCTCGCGGCTGCTCACGGTCAGACGCTCCGAGGGGCTGGCCGAGGACGACGAGGTCAACGAGATCGCGTGCCACGAGACCCTGACCTCCGAGTGCCTCGCCCGTGTCGACCACGGGCATCTGCTGGTCGTCCCG
Organism: Streptomyces sp. NPDC057445; assembly: GCF_042802855.1. Lineage (NCBI taxonomy): Bacteria > Bacillati > Actinomycetota > Actinomycetes > Kitasatosporales > Streptomycetaceae > Streptomyces > Streptomyces sp. NPDC057445. The sequence continues at coordinate 55,162 of NZ_JBHVDH010000012.1, forward strand.
GGCGTGGGGGACTACTCCGATCTGTACGCCCTGGACTCCACGCACGTGATCCTGGAGAGCAGCCGCCTCCTCGACGACGGACGCAACTGGGAGAGCATCCACTGGCTGTGCGACGCGGACACGCTGAGGCCTCTGGGCCGCCTGCGGTATCCGGGCGGCCCGGTCCCCACGCGGGTGAGGCCGCTCGGGGACGGTACCTGGCTCACCCGGCAGGGCTCGCGGGTGCACCACTGGGCGTTGTCGTGACCGGACGAACCGGGGCGGGCGCTCGTGGCGCCGCCCGCCCCGGCAGCGGCAGAGCCCGTCAGATCAGGTTCATGGCCGCCGCCGCGCCCACCCCGCCGAGCAGCATGAACACCGGCATGAGCACCTTCAGCTCCACCCAGCTGCCTGCCCGGAAACGCATGGCCTTCGGTGGGCCCACCGGGTACCAGCGCTTGTTGCCGATCGGGATCGGCCACAGGACCGGGCAGCCGGAGACGGTGAGCGCGTCGCCGATGTCGTGCACCAGTGCACCGAGGACGACCGGCAGACCGAGCCAGAGGTACTCCTGGCCCGGGCCGGTGAACAGCCAGTCCGCACCGCTGCCCGGTTTGTCCAGAACACCGGCCAGGATCCATGCGCTCGTCGCGCCGAGCAACCACACGAGTACGTCGCTGGAGACCCGTGCGGCCCGCCAGAGCAGGCCCTCCACCGCGAGCACGAGATGGACGAAGAGGATCGCGAGGACCGCCCAGCGGTCCCCGGCCATGGCCAGCCCCGACGTTCCGGCGCCGATCAGCACCGCCCACAGCCAGGTGTGGGTGAGCGTGCGGTGACCCCCGGTCCTGCGCTTGTCGCCCTGTTTCTTCGTCGCTTTGTAGACCGCGTACGACAGTTTGTCGACCACCTCGCACACGACCCGCGAGACCGGCCCGAAGGCCCGCGAGATCGTCGCCGCCTTGTGGTCGAGGTCGGGCGCGAGCGCCGCTCCGGCACAGATCAGTGCACCGACCACGAGAACGGGCCACGGCATCGGGTGTCCCGCGGCGGCGGCCGCTGCCCCCACCCCCAGCCAGGCCGCTGCCCCCGACAGGGAGTGCGCCGGTCCCATCATGCTGTTCCCGCCCCATTTGTCTTGTTGTTACGCCGAGTTGACGGCACAGGCTACCGGTAGCGATCTTCCTTGCGGCGACCGGTTCCCTCATCGGGACCGAAGCCAGGCAAGATGGGGGGCGTGACCCTTATCGATCAGCTGCCGCCTGAAGCCGACCCCGATGCCCTCTTCGAAGCCTTCTCGTCATGGGCCGAGGACCGGGGCATCTCGCTCTACCCGGCCCAGGAGGAGGCGCTGATCGAGGTGGTCTCCGGGGCCAATGTGATCCTCTCCACGCCCACCGGCTCGGGAAAGAGTCTGGTGGCGGCGGGGGCACACTTCGCGGCGCTGGCCCGCGACGAGGTCACCTTCTACACGGCGCCGATCAAGGCGCTGGTCTCGGAGAAGTTCTTCGATCTCTGCAAGCTCTTCGGTACCGAGAACGTCGGCATGCTGACCGGAGACGCGTCCGTGAACGCGGACGCGCCGGTCATCTGCTGCACCGCCGAGGTCCTGGCCTCGATCGCGCTGCGTGACGGCAAGCACGCGGACATCGGCCAGGTGGTGATGGACGAGTTCCACTTCTACGCGGAGCCGGACCGCGGCTGGGCCTGGCAGATCCCGCTCCTCGAGCTCCCCCAGGCACAGTTCGTGCTGATGTCGGCGACGCTCGGCGACGTCTCGATGTTCGAGAAGGACCTGACCCGCCGTACCGGCCGCGAGACCGCCGTCGTCCGCTCCGCGACCCGGCCGGTCCCGCTCTCGTACGAGTACCGCACGACGCCGATCACCGAGACGCTGACCGAGCTGCTGGAGACCAAGCAGGCGCCGGTGTACATCGTGCACTTCACCCAGGCCCAGGCCGTCGAGCGCGCGCAGTCGCTGATGAGCATCAACATGTGCACGCGCGAGGAGAAGGACCAGATCGCCGAGCTGATCGGCAACTTCCGGTTCACCACCAAGTTCGGGCGCAACCTCTCCCGTTACGTACGCCACGGCATCGGCGTCCACCACGCCGGAATGCTGCCCAAGTACCGCCGCCTGGTCGAAAAGCTCGCGCAGGCGGGTCTCTTGAAGGTCATCTGCGGTACGGACACCCTCGGCGTCGGCGTCAACGTCCCCATCCGTACGGTGCTGTTCACCGCGCTCACCAAGTACGACGGCAGCCGCGTCCGTACGCTCCGCTCCCGCGAGTTCCACCAGATCGCGGGCCGCGCCGGCCGGGCGGGCTTCGACACCGCCGGGTTCGTCGTCGCCCAGGCACCCGAGCACGTCATCGAGAACGAGAAGGCCCTCGCCAAGGCGGGCGACGACCCGAAGAAGAAGCGCAAGGTCGTCCGCAAGAAAGCCCCTGAGGGCTTCGTGGGCTGGACCCAGAACTCCTTCGAGAAGCTCATCACGTCCGACCCGGAGCCGCTGACCTCCCGCTTCAAGGTCACCCACGCGATGCTGCTGTCGGTGATCGCCCGGCCCGGCAACGCCTTCGAGGCCATGCGCAAGCTGCTCGAGGACAACCACGAGCCGCGCAAGCAGCAGCTCAAGCACATCCGCCGGGCCATCGCGATCTACCGCTCACTCCTCGACGGCGGGATCGTGGAGCGGCTGGAAACCCCCGACGCCCAGGGCCGTATCGTCCGGCTCACCGTCGACTTCCAGCAGGACTTCGCGCTGAACCAGGCGCTGTCCACCTTCGCACTGGCGGCGTTCGACCTCCTGGATCCCGAATCGCCTTCGTACGCCCTGGACATGGTGTCCGTCGTCGAGTCGACCCTGGACGACCCGCGCCAGATCCTCGCCGCCCAGCAGAACAAGGCGCGCGGCGAGGCGGTCGGCGCGATGAAGGCGGAGGGCATCGAGTACGAGGAGCGGATGGAGCGGCTGCAGGACATCTCGTACCCGAAGCCGCTGGAGGAGCTCCTGTGGCATGCGTACAACGTCTACCGGAAGTCGCACCCGTGGGTCGGCGACCACCCGGTGTCGCCGAAGTCCGTCATCCGTGACATGTACGAACGGGCCCTTTCCTTCACCGAGTTCACCTCCTTCTACGAGCTGGCCCGCACCGAGGGCATCGTGCTGCGCTATCTCGCGAGCGCGTACAAGGCGCTCGACCACACCATCCCGGACGATCTGAAGACCGAGGACCTGGAGGATCTGATCGCCTGGCTGGGCGAGATGGTCCGCCAGGTCGACTCGAGCCTGCTCGACGAGTGGGAGCAGCTGGCGAACCCCGAGGTGGAGACGGCCGAGGAGGCCCAGGAGAAGGCCGACCAGGTCAGGCCGGTCACGGCGAACGCCCGTGCCTTCCGGGTGCTGGTGCGCAACGCGATGTTCCGCCGGGTGGAGCTGGCCGCGCTCGACCAGGTCGGGGAGCTGGGCGAGCTGGACGCTGATTCGGGCTGGGACGCGGACGCGTGGGGCGAGGCGATGGACGCGTACTGGGACGAGTACGACGACCTGGGGACGGGGCCGGACGCGCGCGGTCCGAAGCTGCTGTCCATCGAGGAGGACCCCGGGCACGGTCTGTGGCGGGTCCGGCAGACCTTCGCCGACCCCAATGCCGATCATGACTGGGGCATCAGCGCGGAGGTCGATCTGGCGGCCTCCGACGAAGAGGCCAGGGCCGTGATCCGGGTCACCGCCGTCGGCCAGCTGTGAGAGTGGAGAACAACAGATGACCAACCCCGCAGAGCGGCTCGTCGATCTGCTCGACCTGGAACAGATCGAGGTCGACATATTCCGCGGGCTCAGCCCGAACGAATCGCTGCAGCGCGTCTTCGGCGGGCAGGTCGCCGGCCAGGCCCTGGTCGCGGCGGGCAGGACGACGGACGGCGCCCGCCCGGTCCACTCGCTGCACGCGTACTTCCTGCGGCCCGGCGTCCCGGGTGTGCCGATCGTCTACCAGGTCGAACGGGTCAGGGACGGCCGGTCGTTCACGACCCGCCGTGTCACCGCCGTGCAGCAGGGCCGCACGATCTTCAACCTCACGGCCTCCTTCCACCAGCCGGAGGAGGCCGGCTTCGAGCACCAGCTGCCGCCACGGCTCGACTTCCCTGCGCCGGAGACCCTGCCGAGCGTCACCGACGAGATCCGCGAGCACCTCGGGGCGTTGCCTGAGGCCCTTGAGCGCATGGCCCGCCGCCAGCCCTTCGACATCAGGTACGTCGACCGGCTGCGCTGGAGCGAGGAGGAGGCCAAGGGGGCGGACCCGCGCAGCGCGGTCTGGATGCGCGCGGTCGGCCCGCTCGGCGAAGACCCGCTCGTCCACACCTGCGCCCTCACGTACGCGTCCGACATGACCCTCCTGGACGCGGTCCGTATCCCGGTGGAGCCGCTGTGGGGTCCGCGCGGCTTCGACATGGCCTCGCTGGACCACGCGATGTGGTTCCACCGCCCCTTCCGGGCCGATGAATGGTTCCTCTACGACCAGGAGTCGCCGATCGCGACGGGCGGCCGTGGGCTGGCCCGCGGCCGGATCTACGACCGCGAGGGACGGCTGTTGGTGTCGGTCGTCCAGGAGGGGCTGTTCCGTCCCGTGCGGCAGGCCGTGCGAGAGTGAGCGGAGAAGCCCTGTTACCGAGGAGAAACCGATGACTCTGCGCGACATCCCGCTGCGTACCCTGACCGGCGACGCCACATCCCTCGCCGACTTCGCGGACAAGACCGTGCTGCTGGTCAATGTGGCGTCCAAGTGTGGTCTGACGCCGCAGTACGCAGGGCTCGAGCGTCTGCAGAAGCAGTACGAGGACCGTGGCTTCACCGTGCTGGGCGTGCCGTGCAACCAGTTCGCGGGGCAGGAGCCGGGGAGCGCCGAGGAGATCCAGACGTTCTGCTCGACGACCTACGGCGTCTCGTTCCCGCTGCTGGAGAAGACGGACGTGAACGGCGACGACCGGCACGCGCTGTACGCGGAGCTGACGAAGGTCGCCGACGCGGAGGGCGAGGCGGGCGACATCCAGTGGAACTTCGAGAAGTTCCTGATCTCGCCGCAGGGGGAGGTCACCCGCTTCCGTCCGCGCGTCGAGCCGGACGCGCCGGAGGTCGTCGCCGCGATCGAGGCACGCCTGAGCGCCTGAGCGCCTGAGCGCCTGAGCGGCTGAGCGACTGAGGGCGCCGAAGGGGGCGCCGTACGGTGGCCGTACGGCGCCCCCTTCGGGTCAGGCACCGTCCGGTCTAGCGGATCGGCATGCCTGACAGCGTCCTGGCGATCACGAGGCGCTGGATCTCGCTCGTGCCCTCGAAGATGGTGTATATCGCGGCATCACGGTGCATGCGCTCCACCGGATACTCGCGGGTGAAGCCGTTGCCCCCGAGGATCTGGACCGCCTGGGCGGTGACCTTCTTGGCGACCTCGCTGGCGAAGAGCTTGGACATCGAGCCCTCGGCCGCGGTGAACGGCTTGCCGGCGACCGCCATCCAGGAGGCGCGCCAGACCAGCAGCCGGGCCGCGTCGATCTGGGTGCGCATGTCGGCGAGCTGGAAGGCGACGCCCTGGTTGTCGATGATCGGGCGGCCGAACTGCTCGCGGGTCCTGGCGTATTCGAGCGCGTAGTCGTACGCGGCGCGGGCCGTGCCGACCGCCATGGCGCCGACCGCGGGGCGGGACGCCTCGAAGGTGGCCATGGCGGCGTTCTTCACCCTTTCACCGCCCGTCCCGGCGCGCTCACGGGCGCGGGCGAGGCGCTCGTCGAGCTTCTCCTTGCCGCCGAGCAGACAGGACCCCGGGACGCGGACGTCCTCGAGGACGACCTCGGCCGTGTGGGACGCGCGGATGCCGTGCTTCTTGAACTTCTGCCCCTGGGAGAGCCCGGCGGTGTTCGGCGGGACGATGAAGGAGGCGTGGCCCTTCGTGCCCAGCGCCGGGTCGACCACGGCGACGACGACATGGACGTTGGCGATACCGCCGTTCGTCGCCCATGTCTTCGTGCCGTTGAGGACCCATTCGTCCTTGGCCTCGTCGTAGACGGCGCTGGTGCGCATCGAGCCGACGTCGGAGCCGGCGTCCGGCTCGGAGGAGCAGAAGGCGGCGACCTTCACGTCGTCGACGTCGCCGTACATCTGCGGGATCCAGGTGCCGATCTGCTCCTCCGTGCCGTTGGCGAGGACGCCGACGGCGGCGAGTCCGGTGCCGACGATGGACAGGGCGATGCCGGCGTCGCCCCAGAACAGTTCCTCCATGGCCATGGGGATGCCGAGGCCGGTGGGGTCGAAGAACTGCTGGGCGTAGAAGTCGAGGGAGTAGATGCCGATCTTGGCGGCTTCCTGGATGACCGGCCAGGGAGTTTCCTCACGCTCGTCCCACTCCGCGGCGGCCGGGCGGATCACGTCCTTCGCGAAGCCGTGCAGCCAGTCGCGTACCTGCTTCTGGTCGTCGTTGAGATCGAGCGTGAACTCGCTCATGTCCCCTCCTGATGTGCGCGCATCCGCATGTTACTAGCGGTAACCGCAGTCTGTTACCGGTAAGTAGCGCCTGTCAACCGCCCCGGGTGCACCCGGCGCGCTGTCCCCGCGGAGTGTTACGTTGCGCAGGCTTCACGGATTTCGCACGGGCGGGGAGAACCCTATGGACACCACAGCGCAGCAGACCGACCAGCAGCGGTCGGCGGACCAGCGGCGGCGGGAACTGCTCGAAGCCGCTGACCGAGTGGTGCTCCGGGACGGGCCGCAGGCGTCCATGAACGCGATCGCCGCGGAGGCCGGGATCACCAAGCCGATCCTCTACCGCCACTTCGGCGACAAGGGCGGGCTCTACCGGGCACTGGCCAAGCGTCACACGGACGCCCTGCTGGACTCCCTCCGGGCAGCGGTCGACGCGCCGGCCGACCGGCGTGAGCGCGTCGAGAACACCCTCGACACCTATCTCGCGGCGATCGAGGCGCGGCCTCAGGTGTACCGCTTCCTGATGCACCCGGCCGAGGACTCCCAGCAGTCCGAGCATCCCGAGCAGGGCTTCGACGTCGGCCGTCATTCGGCGCCGCTGCTGCGCCGCCTCGGCGAAGAGCTGGCCAAGGTCATCGAGGAACGCGTCGACCTGGGCCCCGGCGGCAGCCAGCTGGCCAGGGTCTGGGGCCACGGCATCGTCGGCATGATGCACGCGGCCGGGGACTGGTGGCTCGGCGATCGCCCTTGCTCCCGCGCCCAGTTGGTGACGAGTCTCGTCGACCTGCTGTGGGGCCGCCTCGCCGAGGTCGAGGACCGCGACGGCGGCCCCGGGTTCTAGAGCGTGGGGTTATAGAGCGTGGGGTCCTAGAGCGTGGGGTTCCGGAGCGTGGGAGTCTCGAGCGTGTCCGGGAAGGTACGGCCGCGTCCCCAGGGTGCCCGCCGCACCGCCCGCAGTGCGCGCGTGCGCCGCAGACCCGTCACATGGTCCAGATAGACCCCGCCCTCGAGATGGTCGCACTCGTGCTGCAGACAGCGCGCGAAGAAGCCCGTGCCGTCCACCCGCACGGCCTCTCCGTCCTTCGTGACCCCCTCGACGACAGCGTGGTCGAAGCGAGGCGTGCCCGCCTCGATCCCGGGCAGCGACAGGCACCCCTCGGGGCCGCGCACCGTGATCCCGTCCGCGGTGACGAGCCGCGGATTGACGACATGCCCGAGGTGGCGGACGTCCTCGTCGTCGGGGCAGTCGTAGACGAACACCCGGAGCGGGACGCCGACCTGGTTCGCCGCGAGGCCCACGCCCTGCGCGGCGTACATCGTGGCGAACATGTCCTCGATGAGCTTCGCGAGGGAGGGACCGAAGTCCGTGACGGCCTCGCAGGGTGCGTGCAACACCGGATCTCCGAGCAGGCTCATGGCTCGTACGAGTCCGGAACTGCCGGGGATCGGGCGGTTTCGCATGGCGGTAAGCGTACGTTCCAGCCATGTCCTCGGTGACCTCCGGGTTCGTCATGGGTCCGCAGTTCGGGCCCCTGGCCGGATCTCGATAGGCTGAGCCCGGACCGACGCAAGGAGGATCAAGGACGATGGCAGGCAACTCGGAGCCGCTGTCGCCGCGGGCCAAGCTGGCCGTGACGGCAGGCAAGGCCGCAGCGGCGGTGTCACGCGCCGCGGGACGCGGCAGTGGATCGGTGATCGGCGGCCGGGTGGCGCTCAAACTCGACCCGGACCTGCTGAGCCGGCTGGCTCAGCATCTCGACGTCATCCTGGTGTCGGCGACCAACGGCAAGACCACCACCACGCGACTCATCGCCGAGGCCCTGCGCGCCAGCGGCGAGGTCGTCTCGAACGCGCTGGGCGCGAACATGCCCGCCGGTATCACCTCCGCCCTCGCCGGCGGCTCGGACGCCAAGTACGGCGTCATCGAGGTCGACGAGAAGTACCTGGCCGGTGTCGCACGTGACACCACGCCCAAGGCCATCGCGCTGCTCAACCTCTCGCGCGACCAGCTGGACCGCGCCGCCGAGACCCGGATGCTCGCCGAGAAGTGGCGCGAGGGCCTGTCCGGGACGAAGGCCGTGGTCATCGCGAACGCCGACGACCCGCTGATCGTCTGGGCCGCCTCCTCCTCCCCCAACGTGGTGTGGGTGGCCGCGGGGCAGGAGTGGAAGGACGACGCCTGGTCCTGCCCCTCCTGCGGCGGTGTGATGCAGCGCCCGGGCGACGACTGGTTCTGCGGCGAGTGCGGCTTCCGCCGCCCCGCGGTGAGCTGGGCGCTGCACGGCGACCACGTCCTCGACCCGCACGGTTCGGCGTGGCCGATCCACCTCCAGCTGCCCGGCCGGGCCAACAAGGCGAACGCCGCGACCTCCGCCGCGGTGGCCGCGGTCTTCGGCGTGCCGCCGCAGGTGGCACTGGAGCGCATGTACCAGGTGCAGGCGGTCGCCGGCCGGTACGACGTCGTCTCCTTCCTCGACCGCGATCTGCGCCTGCTGCTGGCGAAGAACCCGGCAGGCTGGCTCGAGACCTTCTCGCTGATCGACCCGCCCCCGACTCCGGTGATCCTTTCCGTCAACGCCAGGGGCGCGGACGGCACCGACACCTCCTGGCTCTGGGACGTCGACTACACCAGGCTCGCGGGGCACCCGATCCTCGTGATCGGCGACCGCAGGCTGGACCTGGCCGTGCGTCTCGAAGTCGCGGGGCTGGACTTCCGGGTCTGCGACACCGTCGACGAGGCCGTGCGGCAGGCTCCGCCCGGACGGATCGAGCTGATCGCCAACTACACCGCCTTCCAGGACGTACGCCGCCGCGTCGGCAACTGATCGCAGAGGAATGTGAGCATGAGCGACAGCAGTCTGCGCCTGGTCTGGGTCTACCCGGACCTGCTCAGCACGTACGGGGACCAGGGCAACGCCCTGGTCGTGGAGCGCCGGGCCAGGCAGCGCGGACTCGGCGTCACGCGCGTCGACGTCCGCAGTGACCAGCCGGTGCCGACCTCCGGTGACATCTATCTGATCGGCGGCGGCGAGGACCGCCCGCAGCGGCTCGCGGCCGAACGGCTGCGCCGCGACGGAGGCCTCAGCCGGGCCGCGTCGAACGGCGCGATCATCTTCTCGGTCTGCGCCGGGTACCAGATCCTCGGTCACGAGTTCATCAACGACCTCGGCGACCGGGAGCCGGGCCTCGGTCTGCTCGACGTCGTCTCCACCCGGGGCGAGGGGGAACGCTGCGTCGGGGACGTACTGGCCGATATCGACCCGCGTCTCGGCCTGCCGCAGCTGACGGGCTTCGAGAACCACCAGGGCATCACCCATCTCGGCCCGACGGCCCGTCCGTTCGCCCGTACCGTGCTCGGCAAGGGCAACGGCACCGGCGACGGCACCGAAGGCGCGTACAACGACACCGTCTTCGGTACGTACATGCACGGTCCCGTCATGGCCCGCAATCCGCAGATCGCGGATCTGCTGCTGAAGCTGGCCCTCGATGTGAACGCGCTGCCGCCGACCGACGACCGGTGGTACGAGGCGCTGCGCAACGAGCGCATCATGGCGGCGACGCAGCCCGCCTGACGGACGCCCGACGGACGAGCCCGGCGCACCGCGCCGGGCTGTTCGTGCGGGGCCGGGCTTCGTACGGATCCCCGGTGTCCACTGGGCGGACGTCCGGTTCGGCTCCCGCCCCCCGTCGCCGGTAGGGTGGCAGCGATCCAACCGGACGACGTGGTCCGGGACTCGGCCCACGTTGCAAAGGTATTCGGGCTAATGCGCATTGGTGTCCTCACCTCCGGCGGCGACTGCCCCGGTCTCAACGCGGTCATCCGTTCCGTCGTGCACCGAGCCGTCGTCGACCACGGCGACGAGGTCATCGGCTTCCACGACGGCTGGAAGGGTCTGCTGGAGGCCGACCACCGCAAGCTCGACCTCGACGCAGTGGCCGGCATCCTGGCGCGCGGCGGCACGATCCTCGGCTCCTCCCGCGTCCAGCCGGCCCATCTGCGCGACGGCGTCGAGCGCGCCAAGGGGCATGTCGCAGAGCTGGGCCTCGACGCGATCATCCCGATCGGGGGCGAGGGCACGCTCAAGGCCGCCAACCTCCTCTCCGAGGCTGGCCTGCCGATCGTCGGCGTACCCAAGACCATCGACAACGACATCGCGTCGACCGATGTGACCTTCGGCTTCGACACCGCGGTCGGCGTCGCGACGGAGGCGCTCGACCGGCTGAAGACGACCGCGGAGTCGCATCAGCGTGTGCTGATCGTCGAGGTCATGGGCCGCCACACCGGCTGGATCGCCCTCCACTCGGGCATGGCGGCCGGCGCGCACGCCATCGTCGTACCCGAGCGTCCCTTCGACATCGACGAGCTGACCAAGCGGGTCGGCGCGCGCTTCGAGGCGGGCAAGCGCTTCGCGATCGTCGTGGTCGCGGAGGGCGCCAAGCCGCGTGAGGGGTCGATGGAGTTCGACGAGGGCGGCAAGGACATCTACGGGCACGAGCGCTTCGCCGGAGTCGCCCGGCAGCTCTCCGTCGAGCTGGAGGAGCGACTTGGCAAGGAGGCGCGGCCGGTGATCCTCGGGCATGTGCAGCGCGGTGGTACGCCGACCGCGTACGACCGCGTCCTCGCCACCCGCTTCGGCTGGCACGCCGTGGAGGCGGCGCACCGCGGCGAGTTCGGCATGATGACGGCGCTGCGCGGCACGGAGATCACGATGGTGCCGCTGGCGCAGGCCGTCGAGACGCTGAAGACCGTCCCGGACGAGCGGTACGCCGAGGCCGAGTGCGTCCTGTGATCCGCTCGCACATCGCCTGATCCGCTCACACATCGCCTGATCCGGTGGCCCAGGTCATCCGATCGGGTTGTACGTCCTCGACCGCCCCCGGCCGCAGCAGCGGTCGAGGGCGGTTCTAATCTGGTGCGGACAACAAGCGCGAATCGGGACGCTCCAGGAGTACACAGATGGATCACAGCGGGCACGGCGAGCACGGTATGCCGATGGATCTGCCGCCGTTCACGCTGGGGCGGGGCCTGGAATTCTCCGGGGACCCCTTCTTCCTGACCGGCTGCCTCGTGGCTCTCGGGCTCTACGGCTGGGGCGTCGTCCGGCTGCGGCGGCGCGGCGACGCGTGGCCGGTGGGACGGACCGTCCTGTTCGCGGTCGGTGTGCTGAGCATCGCGCTGGTGATGTGCACCAGGCTGAACGACTACGGCATGGTCATGTTTAGCGTGCACATGGTGCAGCACATGGTGATCAGCATGGTCTCGCCGATCGTGCTGCTGCTCGGCGCCCCGGTGACGCTCGCGCTGCGCGCGCTGCCGGTGGCGGGCCGTGGCCGCAAGGGACCGCGCGAGCTGCTGCTCGCCCTGCTGCACAGCCGCTACATGCGGATCGTCACGCATCCCGCGTTCACGATCCCGATGTTCATCGCGAGCCTGTACGGGCTCTACTTCACCCCGCTCTTCGACTTCCTCATGGGGTCGAGGCCCGGGCACATCGCCATGATGGTCCACTTCCTGGCCGTCGGTCTGATCTTCTTCTGGCCGATCATGGGCGTGGATCCCGGCCCGCACCGCCCCGGATACGTGATGCGGATGCTGGAGCTCTTCGCGGGCATGCCGTTCCACGCGTTCTTCGGCATCGCCCTGATGATGGCCAGTGAGCCCATGGTGAAGGCGTACGCGAATCCGCCGGCCTCCCTCGGGATCGGCGCGCTGTCCGACCAGAACGCGGCGGGCGGCATCGCCTGGGCGTTCAGTGAGATCCCGTCCGTCCTGGTGCTGATCGCCCTGGTGTTCCAGTGGTACCGCTCCGATCAGCGCCAGGCGGTACGCGAGGACCGGGCGGCCGACCGGGACGGGGACAAGGAGCTGGAGGCGTACAACGCCTATCTGGCCTCGCTCCAGGCACGGGGACGATGAGCCGGGTGTGAGCGGGACCGTCGGCGGGCGGGAGCCGGTGAGCGCCCGGCAGTAGCGCGATGGCCACCTCAGGGGTCACGATGGCTCCACGGCCCTGGCCACGGCCCCAGCCACGGCGCCGGCCTGGAGGAGGACGCGCATGTCCGGTTCCACGAAGACGATGGGTGTGCTCACCGTCGCGGCCCTGGTGGTCGTGACGGCCTACACGGTGGCGCTCGGCAGCAACGGCTGGCTGTGGTTCGGCTGGGTCGTACTCGGCCTTGTGACCCTCGGGATGCTGGCTTCCAAGCCCACATAAGGCGCGGCTCGGGTCGGCCACACGCTCCGGGCGGTCAGCGCGGGTGAAGGCTGCCCGCGTCGGTCAAGGCGGTCCGCGTCGGTCAAGGCCGCTTCGGCGCTCGGGCCGCGCGTCCGTTCCGTCACGCGGGGAGAGGGATCATGCCCAGCGGTGGGCTGGTGGGCTGCGGTGAACCACCGGCGGGCTCGACCGTGATTCCGACTGCCGTGGCCTGTCCCACCGGACCGGCGAGCAGCCGCAGATGCTGCGCATCGGTTCCTCTGAGCAGCCCGGCGGGCCTGAACGAGCCGTCCTCGCTGAACCACAGTTGGTACGTCTTGCCGGCCGGAAGCGGCGGCATCCGGGTGGCGATGAACGCCGCGGAGTCCTGGCTTCGCGAGACGGCCAGCGTGCAGTAACCCCAGGCCGACAATTCCTGTGTGCGGAACTTCGCGTCGGGAGCCGCCACGATGTCGGCGATGCCGGCTGCCTGCTCCTCCAACGCGGTCATCTCCGACCTGGCGCTCTCCGCCTCCTGGTGCTGCCAGACCGCGATGCCACCGAAGGCGACGGCCAGCGCGAGGCACGCGGCGAGCACCAGCCGTGACAGCCTCCGTCCGAACCCCGCAGCGGACGGATCCTCGGGAGGGTCCTGCTGGGTGGTGTCGATCCTCTCGAGCACACGCCGCTTCAGCTCGGCCGGAGGTTCGAGCGCCACCGCCTGTGCCAGCCGCGTGACCGTGGCCGAGAACTCCGCCACCTCCCGGGCACAGGCCTTGCAGGAGGCCAGGTGCCCCTCGAACGCGCGGCGTTCCCGCGGCGGCAGGGCGTGCACGACATAGGCGCCGGAAGCGACGTGCGGATCGTCGCCGTTCATCGCGCCACCCCCAGACAGTCACGAAGCCGGATCAGAGCGTCACGAATCCGCGCCTTGACCGCGCTCACAGGCTGGGACAGTGATTCGGCGACCTGCCGATAGGTCAGTCCCCGGTAGTACGCGAGCGTCACCGACTCCCGCTGGAGCTCTGTCAGGGTCTCGAGGCAGCGGCGAACCTGCTGGTGTTCGAGGCGGGCCTCGACCTGCTCCCCGACCTCGTCGAACGGTGCCATCGGCTCCAGCAGGGCGAGCTTGCGCTCCCGCTCGCCACGCGCCTGGGCCGACCGTACGCGGTCAACCGCGCGGCGGTGCGCCAGCATCAGCACCCATGTCATGGCGCTGCCCCGTTCCGGACGGAACCGTCCGGCGGTGCGCCACACCTCCACCAACACGTCCTGGGTCACTTCCTCGGACTGCGCCGGGTCCCTGAGGACCTGGTACACGAGACCCATCACCGGACCACTGACCGCCTCGTACAGGGACTCGAAGGCGGCGTCGTCACCCCGGCCCACGAGCACCATCAGCGCGTCAAGCCCCTGGCGGCTCGGCCGGTGCCGGTCATCAGGACCTGGATGGGCTGGTGACACGCGCGTTCCCTCGTTCGTCGTGGGCACGGCACCCTCAGGCGGGTCAGTCATCCATGCCACCACCGATCCGGATCGGCCGCATCCCAGGCACCGCCCGCCGGGCCGGGAGCGTGCCGCCCGGCCGACGGGCCGCCGGACGGCCGTCAGGGCAGGTGGCCACCCACTGCGCCGAACGTCGCATGGACACGCTTCCCGTTCCGGACACGCTCCGTGGAGACGCGCGCGCCGAGGTCCTCGGCGATGCCAAGGCCCCGGCCGCCCGTTGCGTACGCCACCTCCGGTGCCCGGAGCACCGGGGCGGCGGTCGACCCGTCGGTCACCGCGACGTCCACGGCTCCGGCTTCCGCCGTCAGAACGAGTGCGTAGGGGCCCTCGGCATGCAGGACGGCGTTGGTGACCAGCTCGGACACGATCAGCAGAATGTCGTCACGACGTCCCGGGGCGAGCGGGGGCCGGAGGCCGGCGAGGAAAGCGGCGACAGCCCGGCGGGCCAGGCCCGGTGCCCTGGTTCCCGAGGGGAGCGGAAGGTCGAGCGCACCGAGCGGTGGCCGCGGCGTGTGAACGAGAGACGCTGTCATGACGTTGTCCCCTGACGTGGTGCACGGCCGGTACCCGGTGTCGAGATCGGTCCGTCGAGCAGAGAGAGGTTCCAGGACCTCGGTCGGTCGCGAATCCTGGAACCTCAGCCCGCGGTCAGGTGGCCGTTCCGGTCACCGGTGGCCGCAGTCCCAGTGGCCCTTCACCCAGTGCTTGTCCCAATGACCACCGACGAAGACGAACTTCCCGTGGTCCGTGTGCCCCCTGTCGTCGTGATGACGACCGTCATGGTTCCGGCCGTCATGGTTCCGGCCGTCGTTGTCACGGCCGTCATGGTTGCGGCCATCGTGATCCCGGCCGTCGTGATCCCGGCCCTCATGGTTGCGGCCGTCGTGATCCCGGCCGTCGTTGTGCCCCTTGTGGTCCCTGTCGAAGTGGTCCATCCACCTCATCTCGAAGTGGCCGCTCTTCCAGGTACACCGGTCGTTGTGATCGCTCGTGACATACGAGGTCGCCGCGGTGGGAGCCGAAGCGGGAGCGGCGGCGGCCGCGCCGGTGGCACCCAGCGCGGCGCCACCGGCCAGCAGCCCTGTGGCGAAGGCACCTGCGATGAGACGGCCGACTCCGATCGAAGCAGTCATCCGGACACACCTCCTTCTTGTTCGGACAGGACGTACAGGCCCGGATGGCGTCCGGACGGGCCGTGAGCCCTTTCCCGCCTTTACGGGAACCGGCACCGGTGCCGTGTACGGCATGACTGCAGTGGTTCGGAGCCGACGCACATCTGGATAGGCGCAAATCGCCGCAAAAGCTGGTGGCCGCGGCGGCGCCGATATCCGGCGCTTCACCCACACCAAGGAGACTCGGGCCGGGTTTCGCGGACAAGGCGAAGTGGCTCCTCAGGGCCGTCTCTCCGGGATCGGCACGGACTTCCAGGAGGGCGATGCCCCGGGCCCCGAAGGTGCCGTCGTCCACAATCTGATCACCGGTCAGAACCCGCCTCCCGCACCCGCTCCCCGCCGGGCTGCTGCGGAGGCCGGCCTGCCGGGAGGGGTCCGGTTCTCAGCCGTCGGAGACGTGATCAGCGCAGCACGGGGTGGGGTCCGGGACCTCGAACGGGATCAGGGTGCCACCCGCCGCGGGCATCACGGTCAGCACCAGCCGTCCTGCACGCCACTCGGGCCGCACATGGTCCCGGGTGACGATCTGCTGCCCGGCGTCGAGAGGGCCGGCCGCTCCCAGCGCGACGACCTCGTCGATCGCGGAAGCCGCCGACAGCGCGGCGACGGCCGGCGCCCCGGTGAGCGCCGACGAGCCGGGGAAGACCACCGCCCGGCCCGCCGACCGGGCCGTGTGCTCGGCAGCGGCCTGGGCGGCTCCCGCCGCGAGCTCCCGAGGGCCCGAGCGCCGGTCCCCCAGCGCCAAGCCCGTCCCCGGTGCGGTGAGGTGCCGCCAGGCGTCGCCCTCGGCGACCCCGGCCGGCACCGCGAAGGAGAGCGCGATGTGCGGGCGGCCGTCGCGGATCAGATGTGTGCAGGCGAACACCGTCCCGGGCGGGGCGAGCTCCCGCGCCAGGTGATCGGCGTCGCGCAGGCCCGTGCAGCCCGTATCGACGCCGATCACCGTCAGGCGTGGGCTCATGAGGGCAGGACCCAGATGGGATTGGAGTAGAACCACAGGTCGTTCCACGGGTCCGCGGCACCGACCACGTCGAGCGCCGGGCCCGCCGGGTCGACCGAGACTCCGCCCGCGCCGACAGCGGAACGCTTGCCGTCGGTCCCGCGCAGCCGGACGTACAGCGGGCCGTCGACCCGGCCGAGGCGGTAGGTGAATCGGACCGCGCCCGCCGATCCGTTCACCTCGAAGGACCGCACGACCTTCGCCGTCGGGGCGGTGAAGGTGTCCCTGTCGGCGACCTGGCCGGTGACCTCACCCTGGACGACGTCGACCCGCGCCAGCCGAGGGACGAACTGCGCCCAGTTGGGACTGTTCGCGAGCGCGATCTCGATGCTCAGCTCGGCCTCGGTGCCGCGAGCGACGTGCAGCGCGCCGCCCAGGGTCGCCCAGCGCCCGCCGCCCTTGACCCGCGCGCCCAGGCCACTGATCAGACCGCCGTGGTCGACCCACACCCGGCCTGCCCGCAGACCGTCCATGACGGCGGCGTACGAGAATCCGTCGGCGCCCACGTGCGTACGGCTGTACTGGCCGGGCCAGTAGTCGCCCTGGGTCAGGTCCGTCCCGCCGGAGTAGACGGGATCGGTGTGCCGGCCGTTGGCGGTGAAGTCGCTGTCGGGGCCGCCCCGCTTGGAGGTGTCCGCGTAGACCTGGTGCGAATCGGAGTTGGCCGTGATCCACCAGGGCCTGCCCTCGGCGAGGAGGCTGTCCCACAGTCCGCCGACGGTGGCGGTCATCCAGTCGAAGCCGCCCCAGGTGCGGTAGCTCTCCAGCGGGTAGCCGGCGAACGAGTTGGCGCCCGGGTTGTTGTCGTAGAAGCCGCGGGCCCGGCCGCTGCCGGGGGCGGGAAGGCCGGCGGCCTGGTGGCCCGGCGCGCCCTCCATGCCCACGGCGATCTGTGGGTGGCTGCCCGTCGCGTCGCGCCAGCCGCGGATCTCGTGCGGCGAATCGACTCCCCGGCGGGCGGGGTGGTTGGCGAGCATGAGCGCGTCCTTGACCTTGCGCCGCCGCACCTGCTCGGCGAGGAACCGCAGACCGGAGATCGCCAGCGCCTCATTGGCGGGGGTGCTGTCGCCGGCGTTGCGCATGCTGCCGTCGTAGGAGGTCTCGAACTCCTTGAGCACGGAGACCTCGTTGCGTCCGGGGTGGACGAAGACCGTGCCGTGTTCGGCGGCCGGGATGTTCCACTCCAGGCCCTGGAAGACCAGGGCGCCGGGGAACTCCTCGCGGGCGTGCCGAATGTCGGGGTTGACCTTCTCCACACCGATCCTGGCGTGGGTCTCGCTGCCGTGGTCGGTGATGACCAGCCAGTCCATGCCGTGCCGCGCGCCTTGCTTGACCTGGTCGATGACGCGGTACTTGCCGTCGCTGCTGTACTGGGTGTGGATGTGGTGGTCACCGGCGAGCCAAAGGAACCCGCCACGTCTGCCGTTCCGGCGGTCCTCGCTCCCCCGGTCGTCGGCCGCGGCGGCCGTCGCTCCGCCGAGGACGCTCGAACCGGCTATTCCTGCTCCGAGCAGGCCTGCGCGACGCAGCATCGAGCGGCGGGAGTGCTGCTCTGGCGTGAGCTCGCTGTCGGGCACGGACGCGTCGAGCGCCGGAGGCAGCGCCCCGGCTTCCGCTCCGTGGTGGTGGTGGTGCGGATGGTCGTGTCCGTGACCGTGGCCCATCTCAGCTCCTGCATCCGAATGCCGATGGTGCGCGACGAGGCTGGCCGATGCAGATGAACGCAGAGCAGTCACGGGGTGGAGGCACAGGGGCGCTCAGCGGGCGGAACGGGTGGGTCAACTTCCTTTGCGATCCGCGCACTTGGGCTTCGGCCGCCAGACCTGCACAGGGCTGCGGCGCAACGGGGCAGAGGGGCTTGAAGACCGATGGACCGCTCGAGCGCACCGCACCGCACTCCGCGTGCCACCAAGACGAAAGGCGTCGAAAAGATCTCGCGGCTGCGTCGGCAGCACCCTGCGCCCACAGCGCCGCCGCCGGTCCGGCAGGGGGCTTTATCGGACGTTTAGAGCGTGACCCCTAGGGTGGAGCCCCATGGCTACTGACAGCACCAAGATCACCGAAGCAGCCGACAGCAACCCCGAGAGCGAGCAGAAGCAGACCCCGGAACCGGTACGGCCCCGGGAACCCCTCGACAAGGCCACGGACGGGAGGGAAGAGATCAGCGGCGCGTCCGACGAGGTGGACGAAGACTTTCCGGATACTGCCGCCGACATCGCCCCCGCCGGCGGTTTCGCGGCGGGTGCGGCCGCCGTCGTCAGCGCCGGGCTGGGGCTCGGGTCCCTCACCGGCACGCCCCTCAGCGACATGCTGCGGTCCCGCAAAGAGCTGATCGGCCAGATCGAGGCCAGCACCGGCGGTGGTGGCGACCAGATCAACGCCTTCTACAGCGCTCCTTGGCACACTGCTGCCCTCGTGAACGGGATCTTCGCCCTGGCCGCCGTCGTCATCGGCGGTGCGCTGGTGGCCGTACACGCGCGGCGGGCAGACACCCGGCCCTGGGTGAAGGCCGTCGCCCTCGGCGGCGTCGCTCTCGGTGGGATCGGGTTGCTCGTGGCGGGCGGTATGTACCTCGATGTCTTCGCAGGCACGCCCGAGCTGCCGACTTCCCGACCTGCCGGCTGAATGCGGCTTCCACGCATCCGGCCTGACCGGTGGAGCACTGATGACAGTCGTCGGCGTTTCCCGCGGGCGTCGGCCGGCGGCCGGCCGACGCCCGAGGGCGTGTTTCGCCGTGCGGCAGGGCCACGCGTGACGCGCGAACAGGCCGGCCGCCTCGCCCGGCCGCTCCCGGCACCTCCGTCACCATCGCCCTCCTGCGCCAAGACGCCGACGGCCTGATCGACGGCATCGCCCACCGACTTCCTGGTTCCGCACCACCGAGGCCCGCCGGCACCCGCCCGGCGGGCCTCACTCGCGCGCCCCGCCGGCGCCCGCAAGCCGCTCATGCCAGGTGCGGGGCGCCACCGTGTGCGATGAGCCTCGCCGGTCATGTGACGCCGGGTCGCCGCGGGTGACGGCGGCACGGAGCTGCCCGCGGCGGCCGCGCCGCCGGCACCGCCGCATGGCGCCGGATCGACGTCGGCGAGGGGCCGTTCGCCCCCGACCGTAACCGCCACCACCGGACACCGGCACGCAGCTGACGTACCGTCACGAAAGCCGGGAACGAGTCGGCACGAGTCCGATCCCAGGTGGTTACAGACAGCGAGTCATGCACATACACTGACCCCTCTGAAACACCCGTGACCTGCCAAAACGCCGCACGCAAGGGCCGCATCCGGCACAGTGGGGAGAGACTCCGTGTTCTACTACGTGCTCAAGTACGTCGTCCTGGGCCCGCTGCTGCGGCTGCTTTTCCGGCCCAGGATCGAAGGACTCGAGCACATCCCGGCGGACGGGGCAGCGATCGTCGCGGGCAATCATCTGTCGTTCTCGGACCACTTCCTGATGCCGGCGATCATCAAACGGCGCATCACCTTTCTCGCCAAGGCCGAGTACTTCACCGGACCTGGCGTCAAGGGCCGGCTGACCGCCGCCTTCTTCCGCAGCGCCGGACAGATCCCGGTGGACCGATCGGGCAAGGAGGCCGGGCAGGCGGCCGTCCGCGAGGGGCTCGGTGTGCTGGGACGGGGCGAGTTGCTGGGCATCTATCCGGAGGGCACACGCTCGCACGACGGCCGGCTCTACAAGGGCAAGGTCGGTGTCGCGGTGATGGCCCTCAAGGCGCAGGTGCCGGTGGTGCCGTGCGCGATGGTCGGTACGTTCGAGATCCAGCCGCCCGGTCAGACCCTGCCGAAGATCCGGCGGGTGACCATCCGCTTCGGCGAGCCGTTGGACTTCTCCCGCTACGCCGGCATGGAGAACGAGAAGGCGGTGCTGCGCGCCGTGACCGACGAGATCATGTACCAGATCCTCGCGCTGTCCGGGCAGGAGTACGTCGACGAGTACGCCGCCAAGGTGAAGGCGGATCTGGCCGCCGCGCAGCATCAGCCAGGGAGGTTTCCGCGACTGCGGCGCAGGCCCTGACCGGTGCACGGCAGGGCGGCAAGGGCCTCGTCGAGCACCTGGCGCAGCACCAGTGCGTCCGGGGCCACCGCGGTGACCAGGACGGCCGGGCCCGCGAGCGGGGTGAGCACGGCCGTTTCCCCGAACAGCCGCGGCTCGGCGGGCTGCTTCCCGAACTCCGGGTCGACGACGAGGAGTTGCCCGACGGCACGGTGCCCCGCGAGGACCGCGCCGCCGTCCCAGCCGCCGCGGCCACCGGGTACGCCGGGACCGTAGGCCAGCTCCTGGTCGAGCAGCGGGCGGCCCGCGCGATGCACGGTCAGCCGCGCGGTGAGACTTCCGGTCTCCTCCCCGTGCCGTCCGAGGATCTGCTCCTCACGCAGCACCAGCCGTGCCGTGGCGGCGAGTTGAACGCGGGTGTGCATCCGCAGATCACTGCCGCGGGCACTGATGAGCTGTTCCGGCAGCCAGTGCAGCTCGGCGTCCTCGTCCACGGTCAGCGCCACGTCGTACGTGGCCTGCCGTACCGGCTCACGGCCCGGCAGGGCGACGGTCGCTGCGGCCGAGCCGATCCGCAGCCTGGCCCCGGACCTGGCCTCCGCCTCGATGGCCAGCCGGTCCCCGCCGAGCGGTGCGCTCATGGCTCCCACCACCGTGACCCGGGTGTACGGCCCGTCGGCCCGGGTACGGCGCAGCGCGAGCGGTCCGGCGCTCTCGAGGACGGGCAGAGCGCCGTCGCGGGTGGCGGCGATCCGGGCGGTGGCCTGGACACTCACGCCGCGGCGGCCCAGGACGAGAGCTGTGCGCGCACCCAGTCGGCAACCGGGCCCACACCGTTCTCCGCCGTGAGGGAGGTGAACGCTACGGGGAGTTCGCCGCGCTGCTCCCTGGCGTCCCGGGCCATGCGCTGCAGATCGGAGCCGACGTAGGGGGCGAGGTCGGTCTTGTTGACGACGAGGAGGTCGGCGGTGGTCACTCCGGGCCCGCCCTTGCGCGGGATGTCGTCCCCGCCCGCCACGTCGATGACGAAGATCTGGGCGTCGACGAGGCCCTTGGAGAAGGTCGCGGTGAGGTTGTCCCCGCCGGACTCGACCAGGATCAGATCGAGCGGCCCGACCGTCTCCTCCAGGTCCTCGACGGCCTCGAGGTTGGCGGAGATGTCGTCGCGGATCGCGGTGTGCGGGCAGGCGCCGGTCTCGACGGCCTGGATGCGCTCGGGCGGCAGCACCGCGTTGCGCAGCAGGAACTCGGCGTCCTCGCGGGTGTAGATGTCGTTGGTGACCACTGCGATGGAGAGCTGGTCGCGCAGGGCGCGGCAGAGGGCGGCGACGGTCGCGGTCTTCCCGGAGCCGACCGGGCCGCCGAGGCCGATGCGCAGGGCACGCCGGGTGCCGTCGGAACGTACGGCGTGGGCACCGACGGCGGAGGGGCCGTCGTGATCGTGGGTGTGGCCGAGGTGCATGGTGCGGCTCCTGAGGGCTGTCTACGAGGCGAAGAGACGTACGGGCCAGGCCGCGTGCTGCTCGGCGGTGATGTCGAGCAGCGGAGCCGAGGCCGCCGGCAGTGCGTCGATGCCCTGCCGGGCTGCGGTGCAGGCGCGCTCGGCGACCTGGTCCATGTCGGGCGCGAGGCGGGCGAGGACAGCGGTGGCCTCGAAGGGGTCCAGACCGAGAAGGCGTACCGCGGCGGTGGCGGGGCCGCTGACCGTCTCGTACACGGCGCAGTGCGCGGCGTCCAGCGGGCCCAGTCCCGCGGCGCGGGCCGCGAGCCCGAGGACGACCGGCTGGTGCGCTCCTTTCGGCAACGCCGCCGCGAGGGCGTCGAGTTCGGACGAAGGCCAGGTGGCGCGGGCGGCCCGCATCAGCTGCCGCCCGAGCTTGCGCCCGGTTGTGCGCAGGGCGGACGAGGGAGTGCGCGCGTCGGCTGCCTCGTCCAGTGCGAGCGGGTCGAGCCCGAGCGCCGCGGCGGCGGCGAGCGCGGCGGCGGTCAGACCCGTGGTGTGCAGCCGTCCCCGGCAGAATCCGGCCAGTCCGGCGGCGTCGTGGATCCGCCCCGCCTTCACGGCGGCTTCCGCACCGCCGGAGTGCGCGTGCCCTCCGGCCGGAAACCGCCCGTCGGCGAGGACGAGCAGCGCTGCGCGGGCCGGCGCCGGCGACTGGGTACGGTGGCTTGTCTCCATGGTTCAGAGGTTCAGAAGAGGAAGTACCGCTGTGCCATGGGGAGTTCCTCCGCCGGCGCGGGTTCGACGGGTTCACCGTCGATCGTCACCGTGAAGGTGTCGGCGTCGACCTCGACCCGCGGCAGGGAGTCGTTCTCGCGCATGTCGGCCTTCGTGACACCACGGGTACTGCGGATCGGGACGAAGCGCTTGCCGAGGCCCAGGTGTTCCGGCAGCCCGTCCTCGATCGCCGCGGCGGTCGCGAAGTTGAGGGAGTTGGCGGCCGGGGCGCGGCCGATGGCGCCGAACATGGGGCGTGGCAGGACCGGCTGCGGAGTGGGGATGGAGGCGTTGGCATCCCCCATCTGCGCGTACGCGATCTGACCGCCCTTGATGACCAGTTGCGGTTTGACGCCGAAGAACGCCGGCTCCCAGAGCACCAGGTCGGCGAGCTTTCCCGTCTCCACCGAGCCGATCTCATGGTCCATGCCCTGCGCGACGGCGGGGTTGATCGTGTATTTGGCGACATAGCGACGCGCCCGCAGATTGTCGGCACGGCCGTCGCCGGGCAGGGCCCCTCTGCGCTGCTTCATGACGTGCGCCGTCTGCCAGGTCCGCAGGATCACCTCGCCGACACGCCCCATGGCCTGGGAGTCCGAGGAGATGATGGAGATGGCGCCGAGGTCGTGCAGAACGTCCTCCGCCGCGATGGTCGACGGCCGGATACGCGACTCGGCGAAGGCCAGGTCCTCGGGGACGGCCGGGTTGAGATGGTGGCAGACCATCAGCATGTCGAGGTGTTCCTCGATGGTGTTGACGGTGTGCGGGCGGGTCGGGTTGGTGGAGCTGGGCAGGACGTAGGGCTCCGAGACGACGGTGATGATGTCCGGCGCGTGACCGCCGCCCGCACCCTCTGTGTGGTACGCGTGGATCGTGCGTCCGGCGATGGCGGCGAGGGTGTCGCCGACGAACCCGGCCTCGTTCAGGGTGTCCGTGTGGACGGCGAGTTGCGCCCCCGTCTCCTCGCAGACGGCGAGACAAGCGTCGATGGCTGCCGGGGTCGCTCCCCAGTCCTCGTGGATCTTGAACCCGATCGCGCCACCGCGCAGTTGTGCGTGCATCGCCTCACGCGACACCGTGTTGCCCTTGCCGAGCAGGCCGATGTTGACCGGGTGGTGCTCGAGGGCCTCGAACATCCGGGCAAGGTGCCAGGAACCCGGTGTGATGGT
Source organism: Streptomyces sp. NPDC057445 (assembly GCF_042802855.1). NCBI lineage: Bacteria > Bacillati > Actinomycetota > Actinomycetes > Kitasatosporales > Streptomycetaceae > Streptomyces > Streptomyces sp. NPDC057445. Next base: position 78,880 of record NZ_JBHVDH010000012.1, read on the forward strand.
GGTGGCCTTGGTGCCCTCGGCAGGACCGGTGCCGCCGCCGACGAGCGTGGTGATTCCGGAGGACAGTGCCTGGTCGACGATCGTCGGCGAGATGAAATGGACATGGGCGTCGATCGCGCCCGCTGTGACGATCTTCCCGTTGCCGGCGATGATCTCGGTCTCGGGCCCGATGACCAGCGCGGGGTGGACCCCGTCCATGGTCTCGGGGTTGCCGGCCTTCCCGATGCCCGTGATGCGCCCGTCCCGGATGCCGATGTCGGCCTTGACCACGCCCCAGTGGTCGAGGATCACCGCTCCGGTGACGACGGTGTCGGGTGCGCCCTCGGCTCGGGTCGTACGGGACTGGCCCATCGACTCGCGGATCACCTTGCCGCCACCGAAGACGGCCTCGTCCCCGGCACGTCCGGGACCGCCCGAGCGGTCCTCCTCGATCTCGACGAGCAGCGCGGTGTCGGCGAGCCGGATGCGGTCGCCCGTCGTGGGGCCGAAGAGGTCGGCGTACACGGCTCGCGTCAGTTCAGCCATCGAGGGCACCTCCGGTCTCTCCGCGCAGTCCCGCCACGACGCGCAGACCGGCCAGCGGTACGAGCTCGATGTCGACGGGGATGCCGGGCTCGAAGCGGACGGCTGTGCCTGCCGCGATGTTCAGCCGTCGCCCGCGGGCCGCGGCGCGGTCGAAGGCGAGGCCGGGGTTGGCCTCGGCGAAGTGGTAGTGGGAGCCGACCTGGACGGGCCGGTCGGCGGCGTTGAGCACGGTCAGGCGCGTGACCTCACGGCCTTCGTTCAGCCGGACGGGCTCGTCGGCGTGCAGGATCTCTCCGGGAATCATCGGCGGCGCTCCCCCGTCAGACGATCGGGTCGTGGACGGTGACGAGCTTGGTGCCGTCGGGGAAGGTCGCCTCTACCTGGACGTCGTGGATCATCTCGGGGATGCCGGCCATGACGTCGTCGCGCGTGAGCATCTTGCGCCCGGAGGCCATCAGTTCGGCGACGGTGCGCCCGTCGCGGGCGCCCTCCAGGATGTGTGCGGTGATGAGGGCGACCGCTTCGGGGTGGTTGAGCTTCACCCCACGGGCCCGGCGCTTGTCTGCGACATCCGCGGCGACATGGATGAGCAGTCGTTCCTGCTCATGCGGGGTCAGTTGCACGCTTCCACCTCACAGGTCGTCCGGCCGGGGCCCGTACGGTCACGGGACCGTGGCGCGGTCAGCAGTTCGCTGACCGCGGCAGGAGCACCGCGTGACCGGGGTCTGAACGTTAGGGCGGAAGTTTTTCCGGCGCGTTAACTGATCTTCGGTAGTTGCATGGACATCAGGCCCTGCAGCCCGTTCTCCAGGATCTCCACCTCCACGTCCCCGAAGAGGGCCTGTTGCGCGATGAAACCCTGCGCGACGGCCACGAGGGTGCGGGAGACATGGTCGGAGGGCACATCGGCATGCAGGAGCCCGCTGTCCCGGTAGGCGTCGACGAGCTGCGCCCATGCCTGGCGCATGCCGTCGTAGCCGTCTCTGAGCAGGCGTGCGAGACGGTCGTTGCGGAGCGTCTCCGTCCAGACCTGGACGATGAGCCCGGCGAAGCGCTGCCGGTCGCCCCCAGGGGGCTCTTCCTCGATCAGCTTGCGCAGCACCCGGCCCAGCAGCACGTCGGGGGTCGGCGGCGGTGAGGTGCGCGCGGCCTCGTCGAAGGCGGCGCGGATCCCTGCGAACGCCTCTTCCGCGATGGCGGAGATGAGTTCGTCCTTGCCGCGAAAGTAGCGGTAGACGGCGCCCGCCGAGAGGCCCACCTCGCCGAGGACGTCCTGCATGGATGTGGCGTGGAAGCCGTTGCGGGCGAAGCAGCGCGCGGCGCCGTCGAGAATCTGGCGGCGACGGGCGTCGAGGTGTTCCTGGGATACGCGAGCCATGACCCCAATCTAAAACGAACATTCCTTCTTGACAATCACGAAGGCCGGCAGGACATTGGGCGCGAAGGAAAACGAACGATCCTTCTCTTTGATCTTGGAATCGAGGCACAGCATGTCGACCGCCGCTCCGCCCACCCGCCGCATGATCGCGGTGATGGTCCTCGTCCCCGTCCTCGTCGCCCTGGCCCTCTGGGCCTTCGCCTGGCCCGCCGCGAGGATCGCTCCGCGCGACCTGCCCATCGGCGTCGCCGGCCCGGCCGTCGCGACGGCCCAGCTGGAGCAGCGCTTCGCGCAGCACGAGGGCGCGTTCGACGTGCACCGCTACGACGACGAGGGCGCCGCGCGCGAGGCGGTCGAGGACCGTGTCGTATACGGCGCGGTGGTGGTGACGGACGAGGGCCCGAAGGTGCTGACGGCGTCCGCGGCCGGCCCGGTCGTGGCCCAGCTGCTCAAGGAGTCCATAACGGCGAGCGCAACCGCCGGCGCCCCGGTGCAGGTGGAGGACGTCGTTCCGGCTCCTTCGGGCGATCCCCGGGGCGGCGCACTGGCATCGAGCATCCTGCCGCTCGCGCTGGCGGGGGTGGCGGCCGGCGCCGCGGTGACCGTACTGGGGCTGCGCGGGGCGAGGGCGGTGACGGCACTGCTCGGCACTGCCTTCCTGGTCGGCCTCACCGCAACCGCTCTCGCGCACGACTGGCTCGGCGCCCTGACCGGTAACCGGTGGGCCGAGGCCGGGGTGCTCGGGCTGACGGTACTCGCGGTGGGCGCCGCCGTCGCGGGGCTCGCCGCGGTGACGGGGAAGGCCGGTATCGGCCTGGGTGCCCTGCTGATCGTCCTGATCGGCAACCCGTTCTCGGGCGTGTCGAGCGCGCCGGAGTTGCTGCCCGAGCCGGCCGGACTGATCGGACAGTGGCTGCCGCCGGGCGCGGGCGGTTCACTGCTGCGATCCGTGACGTTCTTCGACGGCAGCGCGGCGGGCGCGCCCGCGGCCATCCTCGCTCTCTGGGCGGTGCTGGGCCTGTCCGCCGTACTGATCGGCGGACGCCGGCGTACATCCGCACCGGTCCTGGACCCGGCCCCGGTGCCCGCACCGGCGGGCTGAAACCACTCTTTCCTGCCGGGGCGCTCGCGCCCCTCCCCGACGACCGCGTGTCCCCGCTGTAGCGGACGGGGGCACGCGGTCTTCTCATGCGGTCGTACTGCCGTACACCAGCGTGATCATGCGGTCTCGCTGCCGTACGCGCGCCGATCGTGCAGCCGTGGCCGCCATGGACCAGTGCTCCTCCTGGGCCCCGCCTCCCACGCACGGCTGCATACGCGGCCGTTCGTCACAGGCCCGGGTCCGTCACGCCCCGGCACCCGGCCGCCGGTGCTCCGCCGCGATACCGAACCGGCCCCGTTCGCCGGGAGCGGACGGCGACGACGACGTCCGCAATCTCGACACCGAGGTGACCACCGCCTCTTCTGCCTGATGCTCCGCACCCTGCGGACCCTCAAGATCTTCGAGTCGCTGCAGGTCAGCGGCGGAGACCAGGGCCACGAGCGGCTTCCCGTGGCGGGTGACGACGACGCGCTCGCCGCCGTACACCACGCGATTGATCAGCTCGGCGAGCTCCGCCCGTGCTTGCGTCACCGGAATCTCATAGGCCATGCTCCCCATCATAACGACCTGTACGTCCTGTACATTTTTTACAGAGGCTGCCGTGGCTCCGCACGAGGAGAGGTACACCAGATGGACCGTTCTTCCGCCCGATACGTCCTGCCGGAGCTCGCCGAGCACACCAGCTCCGGACTCCGCACGCTCGATCCCTACTCGAAGCTGCTGGAGGAGCGGATCATCTTCCTCGGCACACCGGTCGACGAGACATCGGCCAACGACGTCGTCGCCCAGTTCCTCTATCTCGAGTACGCCGCCCCCGACCAGGACATCAGCCTCTACATCAACTCCCCCGGCGGCCCCATCAGCGCGATGACGTCGATCTACGACACGATGCAGGTGGTGACCTGCGACGTGGCGACCACCTGTCTGGGCCAGGCCGCCTCCACGGCCGCGGTGCTCCTCGCGGCCGGTACGCCCGGCAAGCGCATGGCCCTGCCGGGCGCGCGGGTGGTCGTGCAGCAGCCCGCGCTGCACGAGCCCGTGCAGGGGCAGCCGACCGATCTGGACATCCAGGCGCGGGAGTTGCTGAGGCTGCGCGAGCAAGTCGCCGCCATGCTGGTGCGCCACACGGGCCGGAGCACAGAGCGCATCTGCGCCGACATCGAGCGGGACACCGTGTTCGATGCCGCCGCCGCCAAGGAGTACGGCCTCGTCGACCACATCATCAGGAGCCGCAAGTCGTCGGTCGCTTCGTACGGGGCCCGGTGAGCCCCGTGCTGCCCCCGGAGCTGCCGCCGCTCCCCGCACTGACGCGCGCCGAGAGCGAGTTCATCGACCGATATCTCGAAGTCGTCGACCAGCTGGGCCGTATCAACCCGGCCAGAGGCATCCACACGTACGGCGCTCTCCGCGCCGCGCAGGCACTCGCCGCGCGGGCGATCGCCCTCCGGGACGCCCTGGCGCTGATGCACGCGCGCGGAGAGAGCGAGCTGCACGCGCGCACACTGACCCGCGCGCTGCGGGTGCTGGACGGGGAGCGGAGGGCGGCGCGAATCACCGTTCCGCCCGAATCCGACAGTTGACTCGGCGTCCGTGAGGCCGCGCAGGACACTCCACGACACGGCACAGGCGTACGAGTGGGTGTCGCCCAACCGGTGGAGCGACGGCTCCGGCACAAGAGCCGTGCGAGTTGCGCAGTTTGATGAGCCATCCGGCGCAATGGGTTGTTCCGCCGCTGGTACGGCCCTCGTCGTGCGGCCACCCGGAGTCGGCCAAATGGTCCTATCCACCTGAATGGATGAGTGGTGAGGAGCCTCACAAAACGTCGTTTCAACTCGGAAATCCGGCAGCGCGTGCGTCAAGATCCCAGGGACGACAAGCCCCCGCCACCGCGGCGGGGCGGTCCGGGCGGACGCCGAGTCCTGCCGCCGCACCGGATGCCTGGTCGACATCAGTGCTTCGGCAGGAGTGGAGGACCCACGCAGTACGGCCCGGCCGCCGACACGGCCGGACCTTGGGGTGAAGCCGCTTGCGCGGCCGGGCATCTTCGTTGGCCCGAACCCGACAGGTCATCCTTCACAGGCGGCTGACGAAGGGTTGCGCATGACTGCGCAGACACACAGTCCGTCCCTGCTCTCGCGGACGGGTGCCGTCTCGGCCATCACTCTCGCCGCCGTCGGCGGCTCCCTGATCGTTCCGGGCGGCGCACCCGAGGCCCAGGCCGCCTCGGCTCACGCCTCGAAGGCCCTCAAGGTGGCCGCGTCGAAGAAGGGCGCCCCGTACCGGTACGGGGCCACGGGCCCCTACCGGTTCGACTGCTCCGGACTCACCCTCTACTCGTTCAAGAGGGCGGGCAAGCGCCTGCCGCGCACGGCACAGGGCCAGTACAACCGCACCCGCCACATCTCCGCATCCAGCCGGCAAGTGGGCGACCTGGTGTTCTTCCATCACCGCGGAAGCGTCTACCACGTAGGGATCTACGCGGGTCACGGAAAGATCTGGCACTCCCCCAAGACCGGATCCGTCGTGAAACTGAGCAAGATCTGGTCCAGGAGCGTCAAGTACGGGCGCGTGGGCTGACAGCCGGACGCGGTCGCCGGCGCGCCGGGCCCCGTCGGGGCACTCGCGCCGGCCCCACCGGGCCCGTAGCCGAAGGATCAGCCGACCGGCCCAATCGGGTGCATGTTCCGTCGAGAATGGGCTAATCGTCATATATGCCCGACGACCATGTCCGTGCCCCACGGGACGAATCCGAGCTGGAGCGGGCCGACCGCAATTTCGCCGAGCTGCTCCAGGAGCTGCGGGTCGTCCAGACCGGCGTACAGATCCTGTTCGCCTTTCTGCTGACCCTCGCGTTCACGGCCAGGTTCCCGTCACTCGACTCGTTCCAGCGCGGCACGTATGTGACGACGCTGATGCTGGCCGTGGTGGCCGCGGCGCTGTTCACCGCACCGGCGGCGGTGCACCGTGGCCTGTTCCGCAAGGGTGCCAAGAAGGAGATCGTCTCGGTCTCCTCCCGGCTGGCGGGCGTCGGCATGGCGGTGCTCGCCCTGGCGCTGACCTCGGCGGTGCTGCTCGTCGTCGATGTCGTGCACGGCACCCCCGAGGGAGTTGTCGCCGCCGCGGTGACCCTGATCGTCTGCGCCGGACTGTGGGGCGCACTGCCCTGGGCCCTCGGCCGGAGGATCACTGAGCGAGAGGAGCGGTCACCAGCGTCAGACCGAGGACGGTGAGAGCCCCGCCGCTGACACCCTCGACGGCACGCGCGGGGCGCGGCCGGCGCAGCCACCGACCCAGCCGGTCCACCAGCAACGCCACCAGCGGGAACCAGACGAGTGCGAGTACGACGACGATGGTGGCCAGCAGCAGGGTGCGGGGCAGCACAGCGGCGCCGTCCGGTACGAACTGCGGCAGCAGGCTGAGGAAGAGCACGGGCGCCTTGGGGTTGAGCACATTGGTCAGGAAACCCTGACGCAGACTGCGCACGGTCCCGGCGCCGGTCACAGGCTCCTCGCGCTCCGGCCCTGACGCCCGCTCCGGCCCTGACGCCGGCAGCGGCCCGAGCGCGCTGCGCAGCGCCTGGACACCGAGGTAAAGGATGTACGCACCGCCCGCGATCTCCAGCGTCCGGTAGAGCACCGGCACCGCCGCCAGCAACGCGGCGAGTCCGGCGACGGCGAGCGCGGTGTGGACGAGCAGCCCTCCGGCGACCCCCAGGGCCGCCGCGACACCGTCGGCGCGGGATCCCAGCGCCCTCCGTACGACGACGGCGAAGTCGGCGCCCGGCATGGCGACCATGCCCGCGGCGACCCCGATGAAGGCGATCAGCTGTGCGTCCATGGACCCAGCCTGGACCATGGGCGCCCTTAGTGTGTATTTGGAATCTTCTAGGTCTGCCTGAAGGAACGCTTAAGGGGCGCCCATGTACGACCCGACGAGGCTGGCGGCCCTGGTGGCGGTCGCCGAGGCCGGTTCGATCACCCGGGCCGCGACCCGGCTCGGCTTCACCCCGCCCGCGCTCTCGCAGCAGCTGGCCAAGCTGGAGCGGGAGGCGGGGGCGGCGCTGCTGGTGCGCCACCATCGCGGGGCGCGGCTGACGCCCGCCGGTGAGGTGCTGGCCGCACATGCCCGCCGGGTGCTGGACGAGATGGACCGGGCGCGCCATGAACTGGCACGGCTGGCCGGGCTGTCCGGCGGACGGCTGAGGGTCGGCACCTTCACCACGGCCGGCGTCCATCTGCTGCCACCGGTGCTCAGTTCCTTCCGGCGGAGCCATCCGGACGTGGAGCTGACGGTCGCCGAGTACGAACCGCCGGACGGGGTCGCGGCGGTCGCCTCGGGCGAGGTGGACCTGGCGCTGACGCATGCGTACGAGCCGGCCGAACCGTTCCCGCTGCCCGCCGGGGTCTGTCTGGAGCCCCTGCTGGTCGAGGAGTTGGTGCTCGTGACGGCGCCGGGTCAGCTGCTGGCGGGTGGCTCGGGACGGCTGAGGGTCGAAGAGCTGGCCGGTCGGCCGCTGATCAGCAGCGCTCCCTCTCATCCGTCGCGCAAGGGTGTGGAGGACGCACTGGCGAAGGCCGGTGCGACCCCGGCAGTGGTGTGCGAGTCGCCGGGCTACGCGCTGGTGTGCGCGCTGGTCAGCGCGGGCCTTGGGGTCGCCGTCGTACCGGAGATGGTGGCTTCGATGGCGTCCAGTCCGCTCGGGGTGCGCCATCTGGAGCCGCCGGCCTTCCGCCGCACAATCTCCGTGGCGCACCTCGGCGACGCGTCCGGCCCGGCGGCCCGCTCGCTGCGGGCGCTGCTGCGGGCCGGGTTCGCGCGGGCCGGCGGATAGGGTCGCGCCGCGCCGGGTCGCCGGGCCCCTGGTGCTTCAGTTCAAGTCCGGAACGGCCGCGGCTGCGGGCGCCGGAGCGGGCGTCCACGGCAGGGCGATCCGGACGGTCTTGCCACCGTCCGGGGTGGGGATCACGGACAGCCGGCCGCCGTGCTCGGCGGTGAGCCAGCGGATGATCACCATCCCCCGCCCGTTGTCCTGCTGAACGGCCGCGGGCAGCCGCTGCGGCCAGCGCGGATGGCTGTCGGTGACACCGATGCTGAGCCGCTCCTCGCGCTCCAGCCGGAGGTCGACGGTGAAGGTCGGCGACTGTCCGAAGGTGTGCTGTACGGCGTTGGTGGCCAGCTCCGAGACGATGAGCCGGACGGTGTCCGCCGTCTCCGCCTCTCCAGGCAGGCCCCATTCGGCGAGGACACCGGAGACGTATCTCCGCGCGGCGGAGACCGAAGCGGGATCGCTCGGCAGAGTGACGGATGCTTCCTGGTGATCTGCCATGGCGAGCTGTCCCTTTCCCACCAGGGCCGGATGACGACACGTGGCGGCACATAGCGGGTGATGCGCCGGAGCGGCCCCGGACTGCGCTGGCCCCCAGAGTGCCACCGTTGGTGCCACTGTCGGCGGCCATCCACCCAGATATGCATATATCTGTCGCTCAAAGCGGTGAACTCTGCTACGCGAGAACGGATTTGGGCGCACACTTGATGGCTGCGTCAGCGGTGGCCACGGTCCGCCGGGCGGCTCGCCGGACGGGCGGAAGGAGGCGGCAGACATGCGGCACGGTCCAGCGGTGCGCAGGCGCAAGCTCGGTGAGGAGTTGCGCAGGTTGCGCCTCGGCGTGGGCCTCACCAGCCGGGAGGCCGCCCGGCTGGTGGGGTGGCACCAGTCGAAGGTGAGCCGCATAGAGACCGCGGCGAGCGGGGTGAAACCGGCCGATGTGGTGCGGCTGCTGGACGCCTACGGGATCACGGATCCACGGCTGCGCGAGCTCCTCGGGACACTTGCGGGCTCCGCCGGAGGCGGCGGCACGGGCTGGTGGCACGCCTATCGCGGGGTGATCCCGCCCCAGTACCGGGATTTCATCAGTCTGGAGTCCCAGGCGGGCGCCGCCCGGACGCTGGAGACCTCGGTGGTGCCCGGCCTGCTGCAGACGCCGGACTACGCACGGGCGGTGACCCGTTCGGCGCTGGACGGCGTGTCCGCCGCGACCGTGGACTCACTGGTCGAGGTGCGGCTCACCCGTCAGGAAGTGCTGCATGCGGACCGTCCGCTCCGGTTCAGCGCGGTCCTCGACGAGGCGGTGCTGCGGCGTCAGGTGGGCGGCCCCCGGGTGATGCGCGCACAGCTGGCGCGGGTGCGGGAGATGGCCCAGTTGCCCCATGTCCGGCTGCAGGTGCTTCCCTTCTCCACGGGAGGTTATGCGGGCCTCACGGGACCTTTCGTTATTTTCTCATTTCCGACCACTTCTGATCTGGATGTTGTTGTTCTCGACCATCTGACGAGTAGCCTCTACCTGGAGCGCAAAGAAGACCTCGAGGCGTACGGCGCCGCTTTCCGCACCATGCAGGCTCATGCGCTCTCGCTCCAGGACTCGTTGGATCTCATCGCCGGGATCGGTGACGGCGCGTAGGGAAGGCACGTCCATGTCGGCTCACCACGCACGCATACGCACCCAGATCTGCACCCCGTGGCGGCGCAGCAGCCGCAGCGTGGGAATGAACAACTGCGTCGAGACGGCTCGTTGCGCCGACGGCGCGCTGGCCGTGCGCGACTCCAAGAACGTCCGGCGGCCGCCGCTGCGCTTCTCACCCCAGGCGTGGACCGGCTTCGTCCGCGGGCTGCGCGCCGCCGCGACCCGCTGACCGTCGCTCAGGGAGCAGTCGTCAGGACCACCGCGACGGCCTCCTCGACCTGCTGATCCGTGAGGTCGGCCCGCGCCGTCAGCCTGATCCGTGAGATTCCGTCGGGCACGGACGGCGGCCGGAAGCAGCCGACGGCCAGCCCCTCGGCCCGGCACTGCGCCGCCCACCCCACGGCGGCCTCCGGGGACGGCGCCCGCACGGAGACGACCGCGGCGTCCGGGCGGGCCGCGGTCAGCCCCGCGCCCGTCAGCCGCTCGTACAGCGTGGCGGCGACGGCCCGGGCGCGGTCCGCGACGGCCGGCTCGCCGCGCAGCAGCCGCAGGCTCGCCAGGGCCGCGCCCGCCGCCGCCGGGGCGAGGCCGGTGTCGAAGATGAACGTCCGTGCGGCGTTGATCAGATGGTCGACGACCCTGGCCGGACCCAGGACGGCCCCGCCCTGGCTGCCCAGCGACTTGGAGAGGGTCAACGTCGCGACGACCCCTGCGGCTCCCGCGAGCCCCGCGGCGTCGAGCGCGCCCCGGCCGCCCTCGCCGAGGACGCCCAGGCCATGGGCGTCGTCGACGACGAGAGCGGCGCCGTGCGCGCGGCAGACCTCCGCGAGTGCGGTGAGCGGCGCCGCGTCGCCGTCCACCGAGAAGACCGAGTCGGTGACCATCAGGGCGCGCCGTCCCGGGTGGGCCTCGAGTGTCTTGCGCACCGCCTCCGGATCGGCGTGCGGGACCACGGCCGTCTCGGCACGGGAGAGTCTGCAGCCGTCCACGATGGAGGCGTGGTTGCCCGCGTCCGAGACGATGAGGGAGCCGTGCGCGCTCAGCGCCGTGAGGGCGGCGAGGTTCGCCGCGTAGCCGGAGGAGAACACCAGCGCGGCCTCGAACCCGCAGAACTCGGCGAGCTCACGCTCGAGTTCCGCGTGCAGTTCGGTGCTGCCGGTGACCAGCCGGGAGCCGGTGGCGCCGGCGCCCCAGCGGCGAGCGGCCGCTGCCGCCGCCTCGGTGATCTCGGGCCTGTGGGTGAGGCCGAGATAGTCGTTGCTCGCCAGATCGAGCAGGGTGGCGTCGGCGGTTCGCGGCCGGAGCGTACGTACGAGTCCGGCGTCCGCACGCAGGCGCGCCGCGTCGTCGGTCCACTCGAAGGGATCCTGAGGCATGGACTGCGGCATGACGGTCCTGTCCTTTTGTAGGCAGCGAACAGACCCTAGCCCGCGGCGGCAGAGGTCAGAGTGTGGCCATACACACACCTCAATCCGCGCGTGTTGTCGAGTTCCTCCTTGGCCGAGGGGTGTCCGGTAGGCGAGGATCTGCGCCATGGATCTCCTGAACACGCTGGTGGACAAGGGCCTGCGGCGTGAGCTGCCGACCCGTGAAGAAGCGCTCGCCGTGCTGGCGACCTCGGACGACGATCTGCTCGAAGTGGTGGCCGCGGCCGGAAAGGTGCGCCGTCAGTGGTTCGGACGGCGGGTGAAGCTCAACTATCTGGTCAATCTCAAGTCCGGTCTCTGCCCGGAGGACTGTTCGTACTGCTCCCAGCGGCTCGGCTCCAAGGCGGAGATCCTCAAGTACACCTGGCTGAAGCCGGACGAGGCCTCGCAGGCGGCGGCAGCGGGAGTCGCGGGCGGCGCGAAGCGGGTCTGCCTCGTCGCGAGCGGCCGGGGCCCCACGGACCGGGACGTCGACCGTGTCTCGCAGACCATCGAGGCCATCAAGGAGCAGAACGAGGACGTCGAGGTGTGCGCCTGTCTCGGCCTGCTCTCCGACGGGCAGGCGGAGCGGCTGCGGGCGGCCGGCGCGGACGCCTACAACCACAACCTCAACACGTCCGAGGGGACGTACGGGGACATCACGACCACACACACGTACGCGGACCGCGTGGACACCGTCCAGAAGGCGCACGCCGCGGGCCTGTCGGCCTGCTCGGGTCTGATCGCGGGCATGGGCGAGAGCGACGAGGACCTGGTCGACGTCGTCTTCGCGCTGCGCGAACTGGACCCGGACTCGGTGCCGGTGAACTTCCTGATCCCGTTCGAGGGCACCCCGCTCGCCAAGGAGTGGAACCTCACGCCGCAGCGGGCGCTGCGGATCCTGGCCATGGTGCGGTTCGTCTGCCCTGACGTGGAGGTACGCCTCGCGGGCGGCCGCGAGGTCCATCTGCGCACGCTCCAGCCGCTGGCGCTGCACCTCGCCAACTCGATCTTCCTGGGTGACTATCTGACCAGTGAGGGCCAGGCCGGCAAGGCGGACCTCGAGATGATCGCGGACGCCGGCTTCGAGGTCGAGGGCACGGACACCACGACGCTTCCCGAGCACCGCACCGACGCGCCGGCGGGCGGATGCGGCTCCCACTCCGGCGGCTGCGCACCCTGCGGCGACACGGCACCGGACGCCACGGATGCCCCGGACGAGGCCCCGGTGGCCCGTACCGATCTGGTGGCGGTCCGGCGACGCGGCGCCGGGACGGACCTCGCGCCCAATGCGTAGTTCCGGCGTGCGTGAACTCGTGGCCCTGGACCGGGCACATGTCTGGCACCCGTACGGCCCCATGCCGGGCCGCACCGACCCGCTGGTCGTCGAGTCCGCGTCCGGGGTCAGGCTCCGGCTCGCCGAACCCGTCCACGGCCAGGACGAGTTGGTCGACGGCATGTCCTCGTGGTGGTCGGCGATCCACGGCTACAACCACCCCGTCCTGAACGAGGCGGCGCGCGGCCAGCTCGACCGCATGAGCCATGTGATGTTCGGCGGGCTCACCCATGAGCCCGCCGTCCGGCTCGCCACCCGGCTGGTGGAGATCACCCCGGAGCCGCTCCGGCACGTGTTCCTCAGCGACTCCGGCTCGGTCTCGGTCGAGGTCGCGGTGAAGATGTGCCTGCAGTACTGGCGCTCGGTCGGACAGCCGGAGAAGCGGCGGCTGCTGACGTGGCGCGGCGGGTACCACGGGGACACCTGGCAGCCCATGGCGGTGTGCGACCCGGACGGCGGGATGCACGAGTTGTGGTCGGGGGTGCTGCCCCGGCAGGTCTTCGCGGACGCGCCGCCCGTCGGGTACGAGGAGACGTACGCGGACCATCTGCGGGAGCTGATCGGACGGCACGCGCACGAGCTTGCCGCGGTGATCGTGGAGCCGGTGGTCCAGGGCGCGGGCGGTATGCGCTTCCACTCCCCCGACTGGATCCGGGTGCTCCGGGAGGCGTGCGACACGCACGGCGTGCTGCTCGTCCTCGACGAGATCGCCACGGGCTTCGGCCGCACGGGAACGCTCTTCGCCGCGGAGCAGGCAGGTGTGTCACCGGACGTCATGTGCCTCGGCAAGGCGCTCACCGGTGGCTATCTGTCCATGGCGGCGACGCTGTGCACCAGCCGGGTGGCCGACGGCATCTCGCGCGGCGAGGTCCCGGTGCTGGCGCACGGGCCGACGTTCATGGGCAACCCGCTGGCCTCGGCGGTCGCTTGCGCGTCGATCGACCTGCTGCTGGGCCAGGACTGGGGCCAGGAGGTCAAGCGCCTCGAGTCGGGCCTGCGCGAGGGGCTTGCGGAAGCCGCCTCCCTTCCCGGTGTGCGGGACGTCCGCGTACTGGGCGGAATCGGCGTGGTGCAGTTGGACCACGCCGTGGACATGACCGCGGCAACGGAGGCCGCGGTACGCGAGGGCGTCTGGATCCGCCCGTTCCGGGACCTGGTGTACACCATGCCTCCGTATGTGACAGGCGAAGAGGACGTGGCCCGTATCGCGCGGGCGGTGTGCGCGGCAGCGGCGGCGGGATGAGCCGGAACCGGGCCCTCGGCCCGCGTGCCGGGCGCACGGCCCGCTCGGCGTCCCGGGGCATCGACGGGCCGGCACGACAGCGTAGGAGAGCAAGGAGCAGCATGGGTGTCATCGTCGTCAGCGGGACCGGGACAGAGATCGGGAAGACCGTGGTCACCGCGGCGGTGGCCGCCGTAGCGGCGGCGCAGGGCCGGAAGGTTGCCGTGCTCAAACCCGCGCAGACCGGGCTCGCGGCCGGCGAGGCGGGGGATGCGCAGGAGGCCGCGCGGCTGGCGGGCGCCGGGGTGACCGGTGTCGAACTCGCCCGGTTCCCGGAACCGTTGGCTCCGAACACGGCGGCGCGGCGCGCGGGTATGCCGGCGGTGGGCCCCCGGGACGTCGCAGAGGCGGCCGAGAAGCTCGCCGCCGAGCACGATCTGGTCCTGGTCGAGGGCGCCGGTGGCCTGCTCGTACGCTTCGACGACGACGGCGGGACGCTCGCCGAGGCCGCCCGGCTGCTGCATGCGCCCGTGCTCGTCGTCGCGACGGCCGGCCTCGGGACGCTCAACGCGACCGCGCTCACCGCCGAAGCGCTGCGGGCGCGCTCGCTCGAGCCGCTGGGTGTCGTCGTGGGCAGCTGGCCCGCCGTGCCGGATCTCGCGATGCGCTGCAATCTCGCCGACTTCCCCGGATCGGCGGGCACTCCACTGCTCGGCGCCGTCCCTGAGGGATCGGGGACGCTGTCGCCCACCACCTTCCGTACATCCGCGCCGCACTGGCTCGCCCCCGCGCTCGGGGGCGTGTGGGACGCGGACGCGTTCGCCGCGAAGGTGGGCTGAGCGCCGTGCGGGCGGGAACAGCGCCAGCGGTGGCATGGCGACCGTGGCCGACGCTCTCGTCGAGCTCCTGGCCGCGCTCGCCCGCCGCCAGCACGAGCACCGTTCCGTCACCGCCTCCCGCCTCGCCGCCATCGCCAGCACCGGCCTGCTCCCCGTCGACCTGCACGAGATGGCCTGCTACTACCTCGCCAAGGCGCAGCGCGACCTCGGAGACTCCGCCGGCTCCCGCAGCAGGATGCAGCTTGTCGCCGACGGCAGGGGCCGTCTTGCCCCTGCGGCGCGGCGGGGCCTGGCTCACCTCGCCCGCCTTGCCGGTGACTTTCCCACCGCATACGACGTCGCACAGACCCTTGGCTGGGAAGGCCGACAGCACCGCGTCGAAGGCGACCTCATTTGGCCCCACGGCGACATGACCCGCACCGCTGCCGCCTACGCCGCCGCTCGCGACCAGGCCGAGCAGTAAGGCGTCGCCGGGGAACGCGCGATCAGCCAGGCCCAGCGGGCACTCGTCCTCGCCTTCACCGACCCCGACACCGCCGACGACGAGATCCACCTCGCCGGGCAACTCCTCACCGGCCTCGACCTGACCGCTACCACCTTCACCGTGAAGATCGCCGCGCTCGTCCGCGACGCGGGCACCCTGCCCAGCCTCGAAACCGCCCGTGCCCTGCGCACCGAAATCAGGGATGCCGGCATCACCGCGGCCCAAGTCGTCCTCGAGCTCGCCCTCGCCTTCCACCACGCCGTCCGCGGCGAGCAGGACAGGATCCGCGCCGTTGCCGACCGCCTACGTGAACTCGCACGGAACGGCGACTATGCGTACTACGTCGACATCGCCCACTACATGGGCGGCCTGCCCCTGACGACGTCCCCCCGCTCGTAGGTGACCCAGTGCGGGTGCGTGGCCACCTCTTCGGAGAGCTCGACCAGGAGCTGGCGGAGCCGTACTTCCTCATCCCGCTGTTCAGCGGTGTAGCCGGGGCTGTCGCCGCGTCCTCCGGTGACCTCGCCGGTGTGGGGGTGCTCGGTGCCGGCCCATCCCGGCATGGGCTCGACCGACCACGGAGGCGCGGAGCACATACGTCAGCGTGTCCCCTGTCCGATTTGCAGGACAGGGGACACGCAACTTTCACCCGGATCAGTTAGACGTGAATCTTGCCAGGCCCCCAAGCAGGTTCCCCGACGGAAAGAGCGTCAGCGAATGGAGAACACCTGAATCTCCGTCATACCTAAGGGTCGCAAGAGTCGAGGACGGCGATTTTGCTTGTACCGATACCTCGTACGCGTTGCCGGTGGTGGCGATGTCGTCGAGATCGAATCGGACGGCACCTTGCTCAGTCGCTGTCACGTGCACATTCACTACACCTCGGCAGTAATCGCGCGCGCCTGGTGCAGGGGGGCGCAGATCTGCAATGAGCTGAGGGACTGCGCGCTTCGCTCCCAAGAGTTCCAGGTGATCAAATTTCCCCTCAGAACCAAGACGTAGAAGACCCGCCAGTCCAGATTCGTCATTGAATTCCAGCGCTGTGCCACCAGGGCTGGCCGACGATTCCGTGAAGGAAAGTAGTGCCACGTCAACTTCCGGATCGTAACGAACGTGGCAGTCCACTCGGCTTGTCATATGCATCTCCTTGGTTCGGAGTGAGAGCGTCAGCGGCGCCAGGCCGTCACGCAGTAGCCATTATTGTTTAGCACAACGACTACCGGGGCCTTCCACTTGAAGGACTTCTTCGTCCCCCACCCGCCGCACGTCTGGCTGCGCTTCGTCGAACCGTCGGCGAAGTCTGCCCGCACGCCGACGCAGTCTCCGTCGGGCTCATCGTCCTGGTACCAACCGGATACCGTGATCTGGCCTCCGCTGCAGTCCAGAGACCAGTGCGCCGTAGCGCCGTCAGTCTCCGCGGTCTTCGAATCACCGCACTTGCCGAGCGCGCCGAGCGTGCCTGCATTGGCGGTGCCCGCCAGAGTTCCCAGTGTCGTCGTCCCCACAGCGGCCATCACCATTGCACCGGTGGAAACCCTGCGCAGTAAAGTACGCACTCTTTCACTCCTTGGTCATCGCACAAATAGACTTACGCGATACGGGGCGACAGGGAATTGATGCACACAAGGTCGGCTAAGAAACGCAAGCCCCCGGCTCCCCCTTTCGACGCCTCCCCCTTGGCTGTCGCCCTTGCTGTAGCCGAGTTGCCCAGCGATTGCCTCGTATCGGGTGCGACTGGGATCGGTGATGGTGAACTGCAGGCGCCGAGGCTTGCCAGGAAGAGGCTCAACGGGGCTGGGGTCCCCCTCACGTGAGGGGGACCCCAGCCCCGTTGGTGTGCGAGCATCGCCCGCGGCATTGCCCTGCTGTCAGTCGATCAGCTCCGGCCAGATGTTGAAGTCCGTGTCGTCGACGACGTCCTCACCGAGGCCGAGCTCGTCCCCGAGAGCCAGATAGCGCTCGTATCGCGCTTCGCTGATCCGTACGAAGTACCCCTTCAGCGCGCGAAGCAACAGGCGGAAGGCGAGGTCCGGATCGACGTCGACACGAGTTCTGTCTCGTCAGCGGCTGACGGGCCGACTGACCCGCGTCATCCGGGGGACAATCTCCGTACCGGTCGTCGTACCGGTCGTCGGAGGAGGCCCACGATGCCGTTGCGCGGTCAGAAAGTCCCCCGGGACGCCGTCCACCACCCCGTGTTCGCACGCTTCTACGCACGCCTGAGCGTGACCGCCGACAAGAAGGGCGGGGTCGCCGAGCACCGCAAGGAGCTGCTGGCCGGCCTCTCCGGCCGGGTCATCGAGATCGGCGCGGGCAACGGGCTGAACTTCGCGTACTACCCCCGCGCCGTGTCCGAGGTGGTCGCGATCGAGCCGGAGCGCACCCTGCGCCGGTTGGCGGTGACAGCGGGGCTGCACGCCGATGTGCCCGTGGACGTGGTGCCCGGCGCGGCCGAAGCGCTGCCGGTCAAGAGCGAGGCGTTCGACGCGGCCGTCGTGTCCCTGGTGCTGTGCACGGTGCGGGACGTGCCCCGGGCGCTCTCGGAGATCAAGCGGGTACTGCGTCCCGGCGGCGAGTTGCGCTTCTTCGAGCACGGCCTGGCGCCCGGCCGGGCGATGGCGGGAACCCAGCGACTGCTGGACCGCACAGTGTGGCCCCTGCTCTTCGGCGGCTGCCACACGGCCCGGGATCCGATCGAGGGGATGGAGCGGGCGGGCTTCGAGCTGGGCGAGTACCGGGCGTTGCGCATCCCGGAGAAGGGCCCTCAACTGCCCTCGTCCTCCGCGGTGCTGGGTGTGGCGCGCCGGCCGTACGCGACCGACGCACCTCCCGGGGAGGTTTCCTGACGCCTGTCCCCCGGCGTCCCGCGCCGTCGCCGTTCTCCGGCTCCTCGGCGACGGCGCGCAGCGAACGGCGGCGAACGGAGTCAGTGACTCCACTGCCGGAGCTCGTCGGCGATCGCCCGGACATCCGCCTTGCCCTGCTTGACCAGCCTGGCGAGGTCCCGGACCTGCTCGGGCGAGGTGACCACCTTCAGGCCGGAGGCGACGAGGTAGCCGTACGCGACGGCCGAGGCGAACATCGCGTTCGAGTGCTCGAGCGCGGGAACGTGCAGGAGCAACTGCAGAAGGGACGCGGCCCGCGCATGCGGATCGCTGTAGACGGGGATGCCGAATATCTCCGCCTCATGGCGGCTCACCGCCGCGACCAGCGCCCCCCAGTCGGAGACCTCCGGATCGCCGGGCGTCTTGTGCTCGGCGACCATGAGGAGCCAGGCAAGGTCGATCGAGAGGTTCAACGCTCGCCCTTGTCCCGCTCCGCTCCCGACGTGCCGAACTCCTCCGCGAACACGGACTCGTACTGCTTCATGAAGTCCGCCGCGGCCTCGACGAAGGTACGCCCCACCTCGCCCGCGTCCTGCTTGACGAGCTCCTCGATATAGCGGTTCACGCTCACCCCCCGCTGGTGCGCCCGCCGGCGCGCGGCCTCGGCGGTGCTCTCGTCCACGCGTACGTTCAGCTGGGTCTTCGCCACGCCTTCAAGCTAGCGCGGCGCCGCTAGCACCGACAAGGGCAGGTGGCTGCCCGTACGCTCGTGGGTACGCAGCATGCAGTACGGAGTACGGGAGCCGCGGACGCCCACGACCCGGGAGGCAGCCTTGTCGACACCCGCCACTGCACCCGCCCATGAACTGGCCGCGGATGCGCCGCTCGCCGCGCGGGCCCGCGGCCTCACCAAGGCGTACGGCACGGGCGAGACGGCCGTTCTCGCACTCGACTCGGTGGACGTCGACATCGCACGCGGGCGGTTCACGGCGGTGATGGGCCCGTCGGGTTCGGGCAAGTCCACGCTGATGCACTGCCTCGCCGGCCTCGACAGCGTGTCCGGCGGTCAGATCTGGCTCGGCGACACCGAGATCACCGGACTGCGCGAGCGCGACCTGACCCGGCTGCGCCGCGACCGGATCGGCTTCATGTTCCAGGCCTTCAATCTGCTGCCGACGCTCACCGCCGCCGAGAACATCACGCTGCCGATGGACATCGCCGGACGCAGGCCCGACCAGGAGTGGGTGGATCTCGTCATCGACACGCTGGGGTTGCGCGACCGGCTGAAACACCGGCCCGCCCAGCTGTCCGGCGGCCAGCAGCAGCGCGTGGCCTGCGCCCGGGCCCTGGCCTCCCGCCCCGAGCTGATCTTCGCCGACGAGCCGACCGGCAATCTGGACTCACAGGCCGGTGCAGAGGTGCTCGCGTTCCTGCGGGAGGCGGTGGACCGGCTGGACCAGACGGTGGTGATGGTGACCCATGATCCGGGCGCGGCAGCCCACGCCGATCTGGTCCTCTTCCTCGCGGACGGCCGCATCGTGGACGTGATGCACGGGCCGACCGCCGAGGCCGTGCTCGAACGACTCAAGCACCTCGACTCGCTGCGCAGGAGCTGAGCCCGGCATGCTCAGGGCGACCCTGCGGAGTTTCCTCGCACACAAGGGGCGGCTGCTGCTGTCGGCCCTCGCGGTGATCCTGTCCGTCGCTTTCGTCAGCGGCTCGCTGATCTTCTCGGACACGGTGGCCCGTACCTTCGACCGGCTCTTCGCCTCGACCTCGGCGGATGTGACGGTCTCTCCGAAGGCGGGCCTCGACGAGTACGTCCCCTCCGGAGTGGTCCGTACGCTGCCGGCGTCGCTGGCCGAGCGGATCCGGACCGTCGACGGTGTCGCCGGTGCCCATGCCGACGCCTCGGTCGAGAACCTCACGGTCGTCGACGAGCACAACGAGCCCGTAGGGCCGACCACCGGCGCCCCCACCATCGCCACCGACTGGTACGTCACCGACCGCAGCCCCGTGAGGCTCACCGGCGGACACGCGCCGCGAGGTCCCGGCGAAGCGCTCCTGGACAAGGACACGGCCGGCAGGAGGAACCTCGGCATCGGGGACACGCTGACCGTGATGGCCCGGCCCGGTTCGTTCCCCGTCAGGATCGTCGGCATCGCCACCTTCACCACGACCAACCCCGGTGCGGCGCTCCTCTTCCTGGACACCGCGACCGCACAGCGGCAGTTGCTCGGCCGGGCCGACGCCGCCACGTCGATCTCCGTGGACGCGGCCGACGGTGTGTCGGACGCGGTGCTCAAGCAGCGGATCGCGGGCGTGCTGGGGGACACGTACGAGCTGAAGACGGCCGACGAGCAGGCCGAATCCGCAGCGGAACAGCTGGGCGGATTCCTCGACGTGATCAAGTACGTGATGCTGGGCTTCGCCGGGGTGGCCGTGCTGGTCGGGGTCTTCCTGATCGTCAACACCTTCTCGATGCTGATCGCCCAGCGGACCCGCGAGCTGGGTCTGCTGCGGGCGCTGGGAGCGGACCGGCGGCAGGTGCGGCGCTCGGTGCTCACAGAGGCGCTGCTGCTGGGGCTGGTGGGTGCCACGCTCGGACTGGCCGCCGGGATCGGTCTCGCGGCGGGACTGATCCGGCTCATGGGGCTGTTCGGGATGAACCTGAGCGCCGCCGAGATGGTGATCGGGGTGGTGACGCCGGTCGCGGCGTACGTCGTCGGGCTCGGCGTCACCTTTGTCGCCGCGTATCTCCCGGCACGGCGCGCGGCCCGGGTCTCGCCTATGGCGGCTCTGGCGGACGCGGAAGTCGCCGGTGTGGGAAGGCCGCTGAGGATCCGGGCGGTCGCGGGTGCGGTGGTGGGTGCGGCGGGCCTCACCGCGCTCGCCGGGTGCGCGGCGAGCGGGCGGACGGCGACCGCGTCCTCGCTGCTGGGACTGGGCGTGGCGCTGACGCTGATCGCCACGGTGGTGGCCGGTCCACTGCTGGTGCGGCCGGTGATCCGGGTGCTGGGCGGGGCGTTCCCGCGGCTGTTCGGCCCGGTCGGCCGGATGAGCCAGCGCAACGCGCTGCGCAATCCCAGGCGTACGGGCGCGACGGCGGCGGCACTCATGATCGGCCTGGCGCTGGTGACCGGTCTCTCGGTGGCGAGTGCCTCGATGACCAGGTCCTTCGACCAGCAGATCGACCGCACGCTGGGCGCCGACTTCGTGGTGCAGAACACCAACTTCCAGCCGTTCCCACGGGAGGTCACCGAGAAGGTGCGGGGCGTGGAGGGCGCGGGAACGCTCGTGCGGCAGCGGTTCACGCCCCTGGCACTGACGCTTCCGGACGGCGAGCGGATCGAGTCGACGGCCGCCGGGTACGACCCGATGCTGGACGAGGCCGCCAACGTCACCTACACGAGCGGAAGCACACGAGCCGCGCTGGCGCGGGACGCCGTCGGGATGGACCGGGACTTCGCAGAGGACCACGGGGTGCGGACCGGGACGGTGCTGCCCGTGGAGTTTCCGGGCGGGCGGAAGGCCCGGCTGACGGTGGGCGCGCTGACGGACATGGACCAGGCGACGGGCCCCGGGATGACGGGCGGGCTGTTCATGGGGCTCGCCACCCTGGACCGCCATCTGCCCGGCGCCCAGGAGAGCGCGGTGTACGTCAACGCGGCGGCCGGCACCGACGCCGGCCGGCTGCGGGCGGCGCTGGAGAAGGCGCTGGATCCGTATCCGCAGGTGCAGGTGAGGGATCAGGCGGACTACAAGGAGCTGGTCCGGCAGCAGCTCGCCGTCCTGCTGTACCTGGTGTACGCGCTGCTGGGTCTGGCGATCGTCATCGCGGTGATGGGTGTGGTCAACACTCTGGCGCTCTCGGTGGTGGAGCGGACCCGGGAGATCGGGCTGTTGCGGGCGATCGGGCTCTCGCGGATCCAGCTGCGCCGCATGATCCGTCTGGAGTCGGTGGTGATCGCGGTCTTCGGCGCGGTGCTCGGGCTGGCGCTGGGCATGGTGTGGGGGGTGGCGGTACAGCAGGTGCTCGCGCTGGAGGGCATGACCGAGTTCGCCGTGCCGTGGGGGACGGTCGTGGCGGTCGTGGCCGGTTCGGTGGTCGTGGGGCTGGTGGCGGCGGTGGTTCCCGCGCTGCGGGCGTCGCGGATGAATGTGCTGGCCGCCATCGCACACGAATGACCGCGCACGAACGACCGCGCACGAACGGCCGCGCACGAACGACCGCGCACGAACGACCGCCGCGGGCTCATGACGAAAAGGCGTCGACGGCCGGGTGCCGCCGGTGGTGGGATCGCGGCCATGGATGCTCTGCGACTGCGGGCCGCGACACCGGCCGACCTCGGCACCGTGCTCTCCTTCTGGAAGGTGGCCGCCGAGGGAACCAGCATCAGTGACGACCGCGCGGGCGTCGAGCGGCTGGTCGCCCGTGACCCCGAGGCGTTGATCCTCGCGGAGCGGGACGGCGAGCTGGTGGGCACGGTGATCGCGGGGTTCGACGGGTGGCGCTGCCATCTGTACCGGCTGGCTGTGCACCCGGAGCAGCGGCGGCGGGGAGTGGGTGGGGCGCTTCTCGCGGTGGCCGAGGAGCGGTTCGTGCGACTGGGCGGCCGGCGGGGTGACGCGATGGTGCTGGAGCGGAACGAGCAGGCGCACCACGCGTGGCGGTCGGCCGGCTACGCCCGGCAGCCGGAGTGGAGCCGCTGGGTGAAGCCGTTCACCGGGTAGAGGGGCACCGGGTAGAGGGGCACCGGACCACGGGAGCGGGAGCGGGAACGGGAGCGGGAGTGGGGGCCGGGGACGGGAGCGGGAGCCGGATGAGCGTCACGGGGCATGGCCTCGACCTGCACCGGGTAAGCGGGAACGAAGCCTGACGGGACGTCGGCGTGGCGATGCCGTTGTGCGCCGTTCCGCCGACCTGTTGACGACGACACTTTGCCGGTCCTTTACCATGGGTGAAACATTCACCATCGAACGAAAGGTGTGAGCGTCCGCCCATGGGCGAGCCTCCCAGTAGCAGACACCGAGCGGTACGCCTCCCCCTGTCCGATCATGGGACGGAGGTGAACCGATGACCGAAGTGCTCCTGCTCGTGGTGGCGGTGCTGCTCTGCCTCGCATGCGGAGCATTCGTCGCGGCGGAGTTCTCGCTCACCACGGTCGAGCGTGCCGATCTCGAGCGGGCGGTGGAACGTGGCGAGCGCGGGGCGGCGAGCGCCCTGAAGGCCGTCCGTAGCCTCACCTTCCAGCTCTCCGGCGCGCAGCTCGGCATCACCGTCACCAATCTGGTCGTCGGCATGCTCGCCGAGCCGTCCGTCGCCAAGCTGATCAGCGGGCCGATCAAGGCGCTCGGCGCCTCGGAGTCCGTGGCCTCCTCGCTCGCGCTCGCCATCGGTACGGGTCTGTCGACCATCGTGCTGATGGTCGTGGGCGAGCTGGTCCCCAAGAACTGGGCGATCTCCTCACCGCTCGCGGTGGCCAAGGTCGTGGCGACTCCGCAGCGGGTGTTCTCCGCCACCTTCCGGCCGCTGATCAGCCATCTCAACAACACGGCGAACCGCATCGTGCGCCGGCTCGGACTCGAACCGACCGAGGAGCTCGCTTCCGTGCGTACGCCCCAGGAGCTCGTCGCTCTGGCCCGGCACTCCGCGAAGGAGGGCGCCCTGGAGCCGGACACCGCCGAGCTGTTCGTACGCACCCTCGGTCTCGCCGAGCTGACGACGGAGAACGTGATGACTCCTCGCGTCCAGGTCACGGCACTCGAGGTGCGTGCGACCGCCCAGGACGTCGCCAACGCCACACGGGCCACCGGGCTGTCGCGCTTCCCCGTCCACGAGGGCGGCCTCGACACCGTGGTCGGGGTCGTCCACATCAAGGACGTCCTGGCCATCCCTGCCGAGGAGCGACCCCGCCATCCGTTGGCCGACCTGCTGCGCGAGCCGCTGCTGGTGCCCGCGTCACTGACCGTGGACCGACTGCTGGACCGGCTGTCCGGCAAGCAGACCATGGCGATCGTCATCGACGAGTACGGCGGCACGGCCGGTGTCGTCACTCTGGAGGACATCGTCGAGGAGGTCGTCGGCGAGGTGCGCGACGAGCACGATCCGCACGAGACAGCGGACCTTGTGAGGGCCGGGGAGGACGCGGACGGGCGGGTGCTGTGGTCGGCGGACGGGGCCGTCCGCACCGATCAGCTGCAGGCCATCGGGCTGCGGGTGCCGGAGGGTCCCTACGAGACGCTCGCCGGCCTGATCGCCGCCGGTCTCGGCCGGATTCCGGCCGTCGGCGACAGCATCGAGCTGTCCGGCTGGCGGCTCGACGTCGTGGACGCGTCCGGTCGGCGTGCGGCGCGCGTGCTGATGCATGCGCCGCTCGACTCGGAGCGCGATGACGACGATCACGAGAGGAGCTCCGGGCGATGATCGCGATTCAGCTCCTGATCGCTTTGCTGACGCTGGTCGTCAATGCCTTCTTCGTGGGGGCGGAGTTCGCGCTGATCTCCGTACGCCGCAGCCAGATCGAGCCGCAGGCGGAAGCCGGGAACCGGCAGGCCCGCAGTGTCATGTGGGGTCTGGAGCATGTCTCGGCCCTGCTGGCCGCGGCACAGCTCGGCATCACGCTGTGCACGCTGGTCCTCGGTGTCGTCGCGGAGCCGGCGATCGCGCATCTGCTGGAGCCGGTGTTCGACGTCGTCGGCGTGCCGCACGGGCTGGTCCACCCGATCTCGTTCGTGATCGCGCTGGCCGTGGCGACGTATCTGCACATGCTTCTCGGCGAGATGGTGCCGAAGAACGTCGCGCTCGCCGAGCCCACCCGGACGGCACTGGCCCTGGGGCCGCCGCTGGTCGCCCTGGCCCGGGCGCTGCGCCCGGTGATCTTCGCGATCAACGCCTCCGCCAACGCGCTGCTGAAGCTGCTGCACGTGGAGGTCAGGGACGAGGTGTCCGCGACCTTCTCCGACGACGAACTGGCCCGGATGGTCCGGGACTCCGGCGACGCGGGGCTGCTGGACGACCGGGCGGCCGAGCGGCTGCGTGACGCGCTGGAGCTCGGGCGGCGGCCGGTGGCGGACGTGGTGGTACCGCTGGAGCAGGTGATGTACGCACAGGTCGGCGTCACGCCCGAGGAACTGGAGCGACTGGCGGCGGAGTCGGGCTACTCCCGGTTCCCGGTCGTGGACAGTACGCGGAAGATCCTGGGCTATCTGCATGTGAAGGACGCCCTGGAGGACCTGCCGCGGGACAAGCCGTTCCCGGTCTCGGCGCTGCGGCCGATCGCACGGGTGCGTGCCTCCACCCCGCTGGACGACGTTCTGACCGCGATGCGCCGCAGCCGTACCCATCTGGCGGCGGTACTGGACGAGAACGGCAAGCTCGCCGGTCTGGTCACGATGGAGGACGTGCTGCGGCAGCTGGTGGGCCGGCCCCCTCAGGACCGCTGACCACCCGGTCCCCGGTTCGTGGTCTCCGTGATGCCGGGGCCGCGCCCTCCGACGCCGGAGGCGCCGATGGCCGTGAGCACGGCCAGCAGAGCCGCGAGGCCCGCCGTCGCGAGGGCGGCGGGCCAGTCGACGTCGAAGAGGTTCGTCGCCCCGGCCACGAGCACCGCGGCGAGCGACTGGGCGAAGGTGCGGACGGCGCGTTCGGCGGTGGCGGCCCAGAAGGCCGCGTTCAACAGGTTAGTCATGTACGTGTCATACCCGCGCGCGGCCACTTCGCCGTCACCGGGCCCCGGGATCCCGGCGAGGAGCGGAGGCCTGACGGGAGAGGTCCCCGCGAGCGGGTGGCATACCGCGCGGTATGATCCCTCCGCCATGGAGATGAATGCCGCTTACACCAGTTTTGTCGCGCTCGGCGACTCGTTCACCGAGGGCATGTCCGACCTGCGCCCCGACGGGTCGTACCGCGGCTGGGCCGATCTCCTCGCCGCACGCCTGGCCGCCCGTGCACCCGACTTCCGGTACGCGAACCTCGCCGTGCGCGGCAAGCTCATCGGGCAGATCGTCGCGGAGCAGGTGGACCGGGCGGCCGCGATGAAGGCGGACGTGGTGACGCTGGTCGGCGGACTCAACGACACGCTCCGCCCGAAGTGCGACATGGGCAGGGTCCGGGGTCTGCTGGACGAGGCCGTGGAACGGCTCGCCCCCTCCTGCGAGCGGCTGGTGCTGATGCGCAGTCCGGGGCGCAACGGACCGGTCATGGAGCGCTTCCGGCCGCGCATGGAGGAGCTGTTCGACCACATCGACACTCTCGCGGCGCGGCATGGCGCGCTGGTGGTGGACCTGTACGGGGCTCCCGTCCTCGGGGACCAGCGGCTGTGGGACGTGGACCGGCTTCATCTGACCGGCGAGGGACATCGCCGGGTGGCCGAGGCCGTGTGGCAGACGCTCGGCCTGCCGGCAGAGGACGACTGGCGGGCGCCGCTGCCCTCGGCGGCGCGCCCCGGCTGGGCGGCACGGCGGACCGCGGACGCGCGCTTCGCCCGGCAGCATCTGGTGCCCTGGATAGGCAGGCGGCTCACGGGGCGCTCGTCAGGTGACGGACTCCCCGCGAAGCGGCCCGAGCTGCTGGCGTACGAGTACCCGCTCGGCGCCCCGCTCGACGGCGGGCCCTCGTAGCCCCCGACGGACCTCTCGTAGCAAGCCACAAATCGGGGCGGGGCGCTGGCCTGCGCAATCCGCCAGTAGAATCCGTACACGTGACTGCAAAGCCTCGTATCCCCAACGTCCTGGCCGGCCGCTACGCCTCCGCGGAGCTCGCCGTCCTTTGGTCCCCCGAGCAGAAGGTGAAGCTGGAGCGTCAGCTCTGGCTGGCCGTGCTCCGCGCCCAGAAGGACCTCGGGATCGAGGTACCGGACGCCGCACTCGCCGACTACGAGCGCGTACTCGACCAGGTCGACCTGGCCTCCGTCGCCGAGCGGGAGAAGATCACCCGGCACGATGTGAAGGCACGCATCGAGGAGTTCAACGCTCTCGCCGGTCACGAGCACGTGCACAAGGGCATGACCTCGCGTGATCTGACCGAGAACGTCGAGCAGTTGCAGATCCGCCTCTCGCTCGAGCTGATGCGGGACCGGACGGTCGCAGTGCTGGCGCGCCTCGGGAAACTGTCCGGGGAGTACGCCGAGCTGGTCATGGCAGGCCGCTCGCACAATGTCGCCGCCCAGACCACGACGCTCGGCAAGCGCTTCGCGACGGCCGCGGACGAACTGCTGGTCGCGTACGGGCGGTTGGAGGAACTCCTCGGCCGTTACCCGCTCCGCGGAATCAAGGGCCCGGTCGGCACCGCACAGGACATGCTCGACCTGCTGGGCGGGGACACGGCGAAGCTCGCCGAGCTGGAGGAGCGGATCGCGGGCCACCTGGGCTTCGCCCATGTCTTCACCTCCGTCGGTCAGGTCTATCCGCGGTCGCTGGACTACGACGTCGTCACCACGCTGGTGCAGCTCGCCGCCGCGCCGTCCTCGCTCGCGAAGACGATCCGGCTGATGGCGGGACACGAACTGGTCACCGAGGGCTTCAAGCCCGGCCAGGTCGGCTCTTCCGCGATGCCGCACAAGATGAACACCCGCTCCTGCGAACGCGTCAACGGCCTGATGGTCATTCTCCGCGGCTACGCCTCGATGACCGGCGAGCTGGCGGGGGACCAGTGGAACGAGGGCGATGTCTCCTGCTCGGTGGTGCGCCGCGTCGCGCTCCCGGACGCGTTCTTCGCGTTCGACGGCCTGCTGGAGACCTTCCTGACGGTGCTCGACGAGTTCGGCGCGTTCCCTGCGGTCATCGCACGCGAGCTCGACCGCTACCTTCCCTTCCTGGCCACGACCAAGGTCCTGATGGGTGCGGTGCGCGCCGGTGTCGGCCGCGAGGTCGCCCACGAGGCCATCAAGGAGAACGCCGTCGCCTCGGCGCTGGCGATGCGTGAGCAGGGCGCCGAGCGCAACGAGCTGCTGGACAAGCTCGCCGCGGACGACCGCATCCCGCTGGACCGTGCGCAGCTCGACGCCCTGATGGCGGACAAGCTGTCCTTCACGGGCGCGGCGAGTGCCCAGGTCGCCTCGGTGATCTCCCGCATCGAGGAGATCACCAAGCAGCACCCGGAGGCCGCCGGATACACACCGGGGTCGATCCTCTGACCCGGATCACTCCCGCCGAACTGGAGGCCGCCCGCGATCGCCTCGTCCCCGATGTGATCGCGGACGGTCTGTCCGTGCTGTTCTGCGGCATCAACCCCGGTCTGATGACGGCCGCGACGGGCCATCACTTCGCCCGCCCCGGGAACCGGTTCTGGCCGGTGCTGCATCTGTCGGGCTTCACCCCGCGCCGGTTGAAACCGTCCGAACAGGACGAGCTGCTCGCCTACGGGCTCGGCATCACCAATGTGGCGGCCAGGGCGACCGCCAGGGCCGACGAACTGAGCGCCGAAGAGTTCCGCGAAGGCGGCCGGATCCTCACCGAGAAGGTGGAGCGACTGCGGCCCCGCTGGCTCGCCGTCGCCGGGGTCACGGCGTACCGCACGGCCTTCGGCGACCCCGGAGCACGCATCGGCCCTCAGGACCGGACGATCGGCGGGACCCGGATCTGGGCACTGCCCAACCCCAGTGGGCTCAACGCCCACTGGACGGCACAGACGATGGCGGAGGAGTACGCCCGGCTGCGGTCGGCGGCCATCGCCCCGCAGTAGGCCGAGGGCGGCGCCGGCCCGGCCGGGGACACCGGGTCCCGGAGGTCTTCCTGGGGCTGATCGGTCTCGGTGACGACGGCCGGCAGCTGGTAGGGCAGCTCGGTGGCCACTTCGAGACACCGAGCACGACCCACCGGCCGTCCACCCGCCACGGATGCGCATCGGGCACCGAGGCGCCCAGACGGTGAACTCCCATGTGAGCGCCGTGCCGGCCAAGTTGAGGGCCGGAGACCGGACCCAGGCCGTCATCGCCGCGTACGAGTCCGGTTTCGTGGCCCCCCGCCTGAGAGAGGGCCCGCTCGCCGCCGACGCTCGCCGTGCCCCGCCGCCATTGAGTACGATCCCGCAGACACGCGCACGAGCTGGAAGGACACCTGGTGGGCCGGCTGACCGGCGGGGACCCGTCGCTGCTGCGGCGGATCAACTCCGCGGTGGTACTCCATGCGCTGCGAGGCGCCGACTCCCCCACGCTCACCGACCTCACGCGGATCACGGGGTTGTCCCGGCCCACCGTCGAGGGAGTGGTCGAAGGGCTGATCGAGGGCGGGCTCGTCATGGAGACCGCGCCCGAGGAGGGCGAGACCCGGCGGCAGGGCCGGCCTGCCCGGCGGTTCCGGTTCCGTGCGGAGGCGGGGCATCTGCTGGGGGTGGAGATCGGCCCGCACCGGGTGGCGGCGCTGCTGTCGGGTCTCGACGGACGGATCAGGGGCGCCGGGTCCCGCGAAGTGTCGGAGACCGCCTCCGCCGAGGAGCGGCTGGAGCGGGTCCGCGCCGTCGTCGCCGATGTGCTGCGCCGCTCGGGGGTCGCCCGCAGCTCGCTGCGGGCGGTCGGGGTGGGTACGCCGGGAATCGTGGAGGGTGACGGGACCGTGCGGCTGGGCACGGCGCTGCCCGGCTGGACCGGGCTCCCGCTGGGCGAGCGGCTGAGGCGCTCGTTCCGCTGCCCGGTGCTGGTGGAGAACGACGCGAACGCGGCGGCCGTCGCCGAGCACTGGAAGGGCGCCGCGACGGACTCCGACGACATCGTCTTCGTACTCGCGGGGCTGAGTCCGGGCGCGGGCTCGCTGATCGGCGGGCGGCTGCACCGGGGGTACGGCGGTGCGGCCGGCGAGATCGGCGCGCTGCATCTGCTGGGCAGGGAGGCCACTCCGGAGACGCTGCTGTCCACGACCGGCGAACCCCTGCATCCGCTCGACGAGCAGGCGGTCGCGGACGTCTTCGCCCACGCCCGCCGGGGCGACGAACGGGCATGTGCGGCCGTGGACCGGTTCATCCGTCGTCTGGTGCACGATGTCGCGGCGCTGGTACTGGCGCTCGACCCGGAGCTGGTGGTCATCGGCGGCTGGGCAGCCGGTCTGGACGGTGTGCTCGATCCGCTGCGCGACGAGCTGTCGCGCTACTGCCTGCGCCCGCCCCGTGTGGCCCTGTCGGTGCTCGGCGAGGCCGCGGTCGCGACGGGGGCGCTCCGGCTGGCGCTGGACCATGTGGAGGAGCAACTGTTCGCCGTCGAGGGAACGGTGACGGCCCGCCGCTGAGCGCGACGGACCGGAGGTGCCCGGAGGCCGGACGGTGCGTCCGGTCAGGAGGCGCGGCGGTGGTGCGCCTCGTGACGGATCTGCAGATCGCCCGAGTCGCCGAAGGTGAGCCGGCAGGTGTCCGCCCGGTATGTGGCCACGGAGACGACCGCGGTACGGCCCTCGCTGAAGTAGCGCGTGGTGACGACGAGGACGGGCGCACCCGGCAGGCGGTCCAGCTCCTTGGCGTCGTCGGCGCGCGCGGAGCCGAGCTCCACCGCACGGTCCTGGCCGTCCAGGGGCAGCTTCCGGAGCCCACGCAGGACGGCTCGGGCACGGGCCGCGCCGGAACGGGCACCGCCGGACGACACTTCGGGCACCGATCCGGACGGGATGTAGAGCAGCTCCGCGGCGACCGGCTGGCCGTGGGTGGCCAGCATCCGGCGAACGGTGTGGACCTCCTCCTCGCCCTCCGTGCCGAGCGCGCGGGCCACGACGGCCGGCGGCAGTGCGAGCGCCCAGTCCAGGGGCTGCCAGGCGTCGGTGGGGGCGCCGGGCCAGTCCTGCGGGGAGGTGGAGACGTCGACGCCCATACGGGGCGGTGCGACGGTGGTGCCGACGCCCCGCCGGCGCTGCAACCGGCCTTCCAGCTCCAGCTGTTCGAGGGCCTGGCGGAGGGTGGCGCGGGCGACGCCGAAGCGTGCCGCCAGCTCGCGCTCGTTGGGCAGGATCTCACCGACCGAGAAGTCGGAGTCGAGCGCCTCGCCGATCACGGTCTTGAGGTGCCAGTACTTCGGCTCCGGCACCGTTTCCAACTGCGTGGTCCCCACCCTGTCCTCCGCAATCGCCGTGTCCCGGCGGCTTTCCGTGCCCTTGTTTATTAAAGGTTCCTGCACTAACTCTGCGACCATAGGACCGCCCCCAGAGTTGGTCAAGACCAATCCTCCTGGGCTGCGCCATGAAATCACCGTCTGCCACAGAGCGTTCACAGAAGGTTCGTGCGGTGGCGCAAAACAGCGGCCTTCCCGGGGGACCCGGACCTGGCGCGGAGCCATGGTGTGCGGGCGCCGGCGGAAGGCCCTGCCGCCAGGGCCCGAAGAGCCGCGCAGCATCCGGTAGGGCGGGCCCTACGCCTCGAAGGCCGTGAGTTTGTCCGGATTGCGGATGAGGTAGACGCACTGGATCCTGCCGTGCCTGACCTCGACCTGGACGACCGTGTCCGGCCTGCCGCCGGAGAGAACCAGCAGCCCCGGCGCGCCGTTGAGCTCCGTGAACCGGAACTCCGCGTTCGTCAGGGGTTCCTTGGCGACGGCGAACAGGAAGCGCCCCACCTTGTCCGCGGTCTCGACGACCCGCCGGGGGGCCTTCGACTTGCCTCCGCTGTCGCTGACCAGCCGGACATCGGGGGCGAGCAGGGCGAGGAGCGAGTCGAGGTCACCTCCGGACGCCGCGGCGAGGAACCGCTCGGTCAGATCACGGCGTTCGGCCGGGTCCACGTCGTACCGGGACTTGCGCTCCTCGACATGGCGACGTGCCCGTCCGGCGAGCTGCCGCACGGCCGCCTCGCTGCGCTCGAGGGTGGCCGCGATGTCCGCGTACGGGAACCCGAAGGCCTCCCGCAGAACGAACACCGCCCGTTCCAGCGGCGAGAGCGACTCCATGACGACCATGACGGCCAGCGACACGGACTCCCTGAGCACGGCACGCTCGGCGGTGTCGGGCGCGGTGGTGCCGAACTCGGTCTCGATGGGTTCGGGCAGCCAGGGCCCGACGTACGCCTCGTGGCGTGACCGCGCCTGCCTCAGCCGGTCGACGGCGAGCCGTGTGGTGATCCGTACGAGATAGCCGCGGGGTTCCAGGACCTCCGCACGCTCCTGCGCGGACCAGCGCAGCCAGGCGTCCTGGACCACGTCCTCGGCATCGGCGAACCGGCCGAGCATCCGGTACGCCACCCCCGTGAGCACGGAGCGGTGAGCTTCGAAGACCTCGGTCACGGTGTCGGCGGCCACACCTCCATCCCAGCTCACGCGTCCACCGATGTCCAGGCGATCGGTGTGCGTCGCTGGGCACCTCCGCGTGCCGTCTGCGCACAGAATGTGCGGGTGGTGGCCGCCGCCGGGCCGACGGCCAGGACCTGGAGGTAACTGTGCGGTACGCAGTGCTGGGTACGGGTGTGGTCGGGCGGACGCTCGCGGACGAGCTGGTGAAACTTGGTCATGAGGTACGGATGGGGTCGCGGGACCCGGACAGTCCGGCGGCCGGCGAGTGGGCGGAGGCAGCGGGCCCGGTGGCGAGCCACGGCACTTTCGCCGATGCCGCGGAGTTCGGCGAGGCGGTCATCTCGGCGGTGGGCGGCCAGGTGGCCCTCGCGGCGCTGCGGTCCGTGGGCGAGGAGCCGCTCGCCGGCAAGCTGCTGATCGACGTCTCGAATCCGATCGCGTTCGAGGACGGCCGGCTGCGGCTGTCACCCGTCGAGTCGGACAGTGTGGGCGAGCAGATCCAGCGTGCGTTCCCGCGCACACAGGTCGTGAAATCGCTCAACACCGTCAACTGCACGGTGATGGTGAGTCCCGCGAAGGTGCCGGGCGGGCATCAGGTCTTCGTCTCCGGCGACGACGAGCGCGCCAAGGAGCGGACCAGGCGGCTCCTGGGCGAGTTCGGATGGCCGGCCGACCGGGTGATCGACCTGGGCGGTATCGAGACGGCGCGCGCGGTGGAGATGATGCTGCCCCTGTGGTTCACGCTCTTCCAGAAGTTCGGCCACCCGGAATTCAACTTCGAAGTACGCAAGGCGCACCGGCCGGCGAGCGGCGGACAGGTTGACAGAACCCCTTGAACTGGGGGCTACTGAGCGGTAATTGTTGCTGACAGGGCGTCTACACTCGGCGGGACGCCCGTCGGTGCAGGGTCAGGGTCACAGTTGCCGGGCACAGCCACCGAGCATGGTCACGGAGCGCAGGGAGCAGCGATATGGCCTCGAAGGTCTCGTTCACGTTCGATTCCCCTGGCGGAAGCCACACACTCTCCGTGGCGTACGAACGCCGGGGCAGCGGTGAGCCACTGCTGCTGCTCCACGGCATCGGCCATCACTGGCAGGCCTGGGAACCGGTCCTGCCGCTCCTCGCCCCGGAGCGCGATGTGATCGCCATCGACCTTCCCGGCTTCGGCACCTCCCCGTCGCTGCCCGACGGTATGTCGTACGACCTCTCGACGGTCGTACCGGCCCTCGGCGCGATGTGCGAGGCACTCGGGATCGACCGCCCCCATGTCGCGGGCAACTCCCTCGGCGGGCTGATCGCCCTGGAGCTGGGCAGGGAGAAGCTCGTACGGTCGGTGACGGCTCTCTCCCCCGCCGGGTTCTGGACGCAGGGCGAGCGCAGGTACGCGTTCGGAACACTGCTCGCCATGCGACGGGGTTCCCGGATGCTCCCCCTGAAACTGATCGACGGGCTGTCCCGTTCGGCGGCCGGGCGAGCGGCGCTGACCAGCACCATCTACGCCCGCCCGGGGCGCCGTTCACCCGAGGCCGTCGTCGCGGAGACGCTCGCGCTCCGGGACGCAGGGGGCTTCCACGGGACGCTCGGCGCGGGCCGCCGGGTCCTCTTCACCGACGATGTGCCCGGCATGCCGGTCACCGTGGCCTGGGGTACCCGGGACCGGCTGCTGCTGCCGCGTCAGGGAGTCCGCGCGAAGAAGTCGATCCCGGGGGCCCGGCTGGTGCGACTGCCCGGCTGCGGGCATGTGCCGATGAACGACGATCCCGCGCTCGTCGCCCGGGTCATCCTCGACTGCAGCAGCTGAATCCGGGGCGCCGGGCGCTGCCTGCTCACCGGCGGTCGCCCGGCGCCGGACCGTCGCCCCGGAGCCGAACGCCACTCCGGCGCCGACGAGAACACTGCCCACCGCCTGCGCCGGACCGTACGCACCGGTACCGACGAGCGGGGCGGTGAGGGCGGCGGAGACCGGGATCAAGCCGGAGAAGAGGGTGGCCCGCTCTGCGCCGATCCGCTGCATGCCCATGTACCAGCAGACGAACCCGATCACGGTGACGGCGGCCGCCTGCCACCCCAGAGCCAGCGCCTCCGCGACCGACGGCATCCGTACCGCCGCGCCGCCGTCGAACACCGCCCCGATCGCGGCCGATTCCAACGCGGCGATCCCGCAGACGGCGGTGGAGAGCAGCCCGGGGCCGAGCGGCTTCAGCACGGGTACGGCCAGGACGGCGAAGCCGACCTCGCCGACCAGGGCACCGGCGGACCAGGCGATCCCCGCCGGGTCGGTCCTGCCCCATCCCTGGACCGTGAGGGCACCGGCCGCCACGAGCAGGGCGCCGAACAGCACGGGCCGGACGGGCCGCCGACCGTCGAGCAGCGGGACGACCACCGCGACGACCACGGGTGCACAGCCGACGAACACGCCGGGCACGGCCGGTTCTGACGAACGCTCGGCCGCCAGGACCGCAAGGTTGAAGCCGACCATCCCGACGGCCGCGAGCAGGGCGAGCCGTACCCACTGGCGGCAGGTCAGGCTCCGCAGCGGCCGCATGCCGCCCCGGCCGAGCAACGGCAGGAGGAGCAGACAGGCGAGTCCGTAGCGGATGGCCTGGCCACCTGCGTACGGGTAGTGACCGAGGACGCTGTTGGCGGTGAAGGAGGCACCGACGAGCACACAGGCGAGGGCCGCGAGCAGCGGCCCGCCCGCGGAGGGCCGTACAGGGGTCGCGTTCATGATCCCGACGCTAGGGAGCACCCCGGTCCGGATTAAGGTCCACTTCCATGACGGCATCGGGGACCAATCCGGATCCGGGCACCGGTTCCGGCAACGACGGCAAGGGTGCGTGGACCGCCGCATGGGAGCTGCTGCTCCCCGCCGCCGCGGCCCCCGCGCGCAGGCGTGGGCGCGCCCTGCAGTCCGCGCTGCGCGACGCCGTCCGTTCCGGACGCCTCACGGCCGGGACACGGCTGCCCTCGAGCCGCGAGCTGGCCGCCGACCTGGGTGTCTCACGCGGACTGGTGACAGAGGCGTACGAACAGCTGGCCGCGGAGGGATATCTGCGCAGCGGCCGGGGAGCGGGGACCTGGGTGAGCCATGCGGTGAGGGCAGCCGCCGCGCAGAAGGCGCATGACCTCGCTCCAGGCGCGCCGGGGGCCACGGTCGACTTCCGCGCGGGCACCCCGGACCTCGCGCTGTTCCCGCGCGCCGCGTGGGCCGCCGCCCATCGGTCCGTACTCGGCAGGATGCCGCACCAGGCGCTCGGCTATCCCGACCCGCGCGGGCTCCCGGAGCTCCGCACCGCCCTGGCGGGGCTGCTCACGCGGCGGCGGGGCGTGGTCGCCGACCCCGAGCGGCTGGTGGTGTGCTCGGGGGTGGCGCAGGCCCTGACACTGATCGCGTACGTCCTGCGTGATCGCGGGCGGCTGAGGGTCGGTGTGGAGGATCCCGGCAGCCCTGAGCACGAGGCGCTGTTCGCCGCGGCGGGGCTCACGACGGTGCCCCTGCCGCTGGACGGTGAAGGGATGGCGACGGGGCCCCTGGAGGCATCGGGAGTACGGCTCGCGGTCACGACACCGGCGCATCAGTTCCCGTCCGGCATCGCCTGTGGGCCGGCCCGTCGTTCGCAGCTGCTCGACTGGGCGCGGACGGTGGACGGTTACCTGGTGGAGGACGACTACGACGGTGACTTCCGCTACGACCGCGCCCCGGTCGGCGCGCTCCAGGGTCTCGATCCGGAGCGTGTCGTCTACACGGGCTCGGTGAGCAAGTCGCTGGCCCCTGGCCTGCGCCTCGGCTGGCTGGTCGCACCCGAGGCGCTGACCGAGGAGATCGTGGCCCGCAAACGGACGATGGACCTCGGCAACCCGGTGCTCGACCAGGCTCTGCTGGCCGACTTCGTGAAGAGCGGCGCCTACGACCGTCAGCTTCGCAAGTGCCTGCGCGCCTACCGCGAGCGCCGTGACGTGCTCGTCGCGGCGCTGAAGGCGCACTTCCCGGGCACCGGGATCAGCGGAATCGCCGCCGGACTGCACGTCATCGCGCGGCTGCCGGGCCGCTACGGACCCGAGCCGCGCTTCCTGGAACGGGCGGCGCGTGCCGGGGTGGTGCTGCGTCCGCTGGCGGACTACGGCACGGCACGCGTGGAGGACGACGGCGTGCGGCTGGTTCTCGGTTACGCGCATCTGTCCCCGGCGCGGATCGAGGGCGGGGTGCGGCTCCTTGCCGGGGCCGTTCAGGACTCCGGGGAGTTGGACCAGCCCCGTACGCACAGGACCAGTCGATAGCCGTCGGGATCCTCGACGGTGACGCCCCATTCGTTCCAGTAGGGGTTGGGGGACGGGACGCGCTTCCCGCCGTGCTCCTCCAGCCGTGCCACCAGCTCCTCCGGAACCTGTCCGTCCAGATAGATCACGAGCAGGTCCTCCTCCGTCGGGCGGGGCTCGACGGGTGCCGCGGCGTCGTGGACCAGTTCGAGGTGCCAGTCGGCGTCGGGCAGGCCGACCATCAGCAGTGCGTGCTCCCCGGGCTCGCCCGCCTCGTCGGTGGCGTCATGCCGCCAGACGACACTCAGCCCGAGACCGTTCCGCCAGAAACGCTCGGCGGCCCGGAGGTCGCGGGAGGGCCGGGCGACACGGATGTGGGCGCGGGCGCTGAGCTGCATGTGGGGTTTCCCTTTCGTCGTCCCCTCGACCTTATGCGCGTCAAGATCACGGCGTCGATCGGCCGTAGGTCCCCTGTCCTCGGTCTTCGGCCTTCGGTCCTCGGGCCTCGGTCCCGGAAGGCGTGCGCCCGGTTGTTCATGTGCGGTTCGTGTGCCCGCCGTCGTGGGGCACTAGGCATGGGCACGGCAACCCTCCCCGTCCCTTCCCCGGAGGTCTTCCGATGTCGTACAACCGCCGTGCCGTGCTGCGCGGTTCGCTCGCCGCGTCCGCGGCGCTCACGCTCGGGGCCGCCGCCCCCGCCCAGGCCCTGCGCGGCAGGCCGGGCGCCGCCTGGGGCGTTCAGACGGGCGATGTCACCTCGTCGTCCGGGCTGGTGTGGGTACGGTCCGACCGGCCGGCCCGGATGATCGTGGAGACCTCCGCGACGGAGTCGTTCCGCCGTGCCCACAGATGGCACGGTCCGCTGCTCGGCCCGGGTACGGACTTCACCGGGACGACCCCGCTGCGCGGGCTTCCCGCGGGCGAGCAGATCCACTACCGGGTGACGCTCGCCGATCCCGACGACCCGCGCCGTACCGGCGAGCCGGTGTACGGGACGTTCCGTACCGCGTCGGCGGGCCGCGGGCGGGGGGTGCGCTTTCTGTGGTCGGGCGACATCGCGGGGCAGGGCTGGGGCATCAACCCTGACATCGGCGGCTTCCGGGCGTACGAGGAGATGCGGCGGCTCGACCCGGACTTCTTCCTGTGCAGCGGGGACACGGTGTACGCGGACGGGCCGATCGCCCCGAGTGTGACGCTGCCCGACGGGCGGGTGTGGCGCAACATCACCACCGAGGAGAAGTCGAAGGTCGCGGAGACTCTCGCCGAGTACCGCGGGAACTTCCGCTACAACCTGCTGGACGCGAACGTCCGCAGATTCAACGCGCAGGTGCCGGCCGTCGTGCAGTGGGACGACCACGAGGTGCGCAACAACTGGTATCCGGGGCAGATCCTCGACGACGCGCGCTACACCGAGAAGGACGTGGACGTACTGGCCGGACGGGCGCTGCGCGCGTTCAGCGAGTACTTCCCCGTGCCGACGCTGCCGGTGGGCCGCCGCGAGGGCAGGATGCACCGGGTGGTGCGCCGCGGGCCGCTCCTGGACGTGTTCGTGCTCGACATGCGCTCGTACCGCAATGCCAACTCCCCCGGCCGGCAGGCCGATGACACGACCGGCATCCTGGGCGCGGAGCAGCTGGCCTGGCTG
The DNA here is from genome assembly GCF_042802855.1 of Streptomyces sp. NPDC057445. Lineage (NCBI taxonomy): Bacteria > Bacillati > Actinomycetota > Actinomycetes > Kitasatosporales > Streptomycetaceae > Streptomyces > Streptomyces sp. NPDC057445. Next base: position 116,558 of record NZ_JBHVDH010000012.1, read on the forward strand.
AAGCGGGAGCTGTCGCGGTCGCGTGCGGTGTGGAAGGTGATCGCCTCCGACATGCCGCTCGGGCTCGTCGTCGCGGACGGCGCCACGAACTTCGAGGCGGTCGCCCAGGGCGATCCGGGAGCTCCGCTCGGACGCGAGCTGCAGATCGCGGAGCTGCTGCGGTTCATCAAGCACCGGCGGATCACGGGCACGCTGTGGCTGACGGCGGACGTCCACTACACATCGGCGCAGCACTATGCGCCGGAGCGGGCGGCGTTCAAGGACTTCGCCCCCTTCTGGGAGTTCGTGTCGGGGCCGCTGGCGGCCGGCGGCTTTCCGGCGAACGCGCTGGACGGGACGTTCGGGCCCGAGCGGGTCTTCGTACGGGCCCCGGAGCGCCCCAATGTGTCCCCCATGGAGTCGCCGCAGTACTTCGGTGAGGTCGACATCGACGGCGGGAGCGGCGAGTTGACGGTGCGACTGCGCGCCGAAGGCGGGACGGTGCTGTTCAGCAAGGTGCTTCAGCCGGGGCGGCTCGGTCAGTAACGCGCCGGCCCACCCGCACCTGGCTGGTGCCGGCCGCCCGGGGACGCGCGGTCCACCGGCGCCGTCTCGACGCCCTGGGCGATCGCGGGGGGACACGCGCGGTCTCCGGGTCGTCGGCCGGTCCGGACGTGGATCGGCGAACGGCGTTGTCAGTGGTGGGTCCTACGGTCCTTCACATGACGCGATCCGTACAGGCATTCGCCTATTCCCGGCCGTCCGCCCTCGAGTCCGCAGGGGGCGGCCGGCTGCTCGGCCTGGAGACCGCCGGTGGGCTGACACCGGCCGGCGCCGAGGCCCATCCCCGGTTCTTCTCCGGTTTTCTGACCTCGCCGCTGACCGCGGCCCGGGGGCTGCTCGCCGTCGCCGACGTGGCAGCCGCGCGCTACCACCAGCGCGAGCTGCGCGCCTCGCTCGACCCCGTGGTGACGGGCAACGGCGACCGTTTGCGCTTCGAGGCGTTCTCCGGATGCTGCGGGGTGTACGCACGTCTCGATGTGCTCAAGGAGGGGCTCGACGGCGCCGCGACCGGCCACGGAACCACGAATGTCGACGTCAACAACCCACTGCGGGAGGCACTTTCGAGGCTCGCCGGGGACGATCCGCTGCATCTGCGGGTCGGCCCTGACGAGCTCGCCGTGACCACGCTGGACGGGCCCGTCGTGGAGAAGAAGGTGCCGCTCCCGGACCGCTGGCTGCGCGGGTTCGCGGAGGCGCAGGTGGTCTGCGCCGGATTCGATCTGCGGGCCGAGCTGACGGCCGCCGAGGCCGTGCGGTTCCTGCGTGCGCTGCCGCGCTCGTCCGGGAGCGCGTCACGGGGTGCGATGTGGGTCGTGCCCGCGGGCAGGACCCTCCGGCCGACGACCCGTCCGGTTCCCGGCGCCATATGTCTTCCGGGGCCCGAGCGGCTGGCCGCGCTCCAGCGGGTGCTGCGTCAGGCAACGGGACTTCGGGTGTACGGTCCCCCGGCGACGGGCGGCGCCGCCACGGCGAGCGCCTGGGAGGTGACGCTGCCGGGCATGCGGCTGACGCTCACGCTGTCGCCCGAGGCGGCCCGCGGGTTCTCGGGCGAGGGCGGGGTGCTGGAGGCACTGGCCACGGACGAGGCGGCGGAGGACGCGGAGCTGATCTCGGTGCTGCTGGCGTGGGAGCCCACGATCGATCCGGCCGACCTCGCCGGGCAGTCGGGGCTCACGGTGGCGCGGGTCCGTGCCGCGCTCACGCGGCTCGGCACCGCGGGCCGCGTGGGGTACGACATCGCGGACGCGGCGTACTTCCACCGGGAACTTCCGTACGACGCGGACCGCGCGGAGCGGCACAACCCGCGCCTGGTCGCCGCCCGGGCCCTGGTCGCGCACGGAGCGGTGCGGGTCGAGGGGGACGGCGCGACGGCGACCGTCGCATCGGGCGAGCGGCACTACCGGGTACGGGACACGCGCGGGGCGCTGAGCTGCACCTGCCAGTGGTGGGCCGACTACCGGGGAAGCCGGGGACCGTGCAAGCACGCGCTTGCCGTCCTGATGACGAAACGCGGCATGACCGGGCACGGCGAGGCAGGGAGAGCCGCGACGGAGAGCGTTGCGATGGAGAGCGGCCCGACGGAGAGCGGTGGGACGCGTGGCGCGTCCGCCCGGGGAGGTGCGCGATGAAGGAGCTCCTCGACGCGGTACGGGCGGGCCGGGAGGACGCAGTAGCGGGCCTGGTGAAGCCGATGTCATCGACCGAACGCCGGGCGGCGGCGGCCGAGTTGAAGGAGCTGCGCCGGGAGGTGCGCGGCTGGGGCGGGGACCGCTGGCACGAGCAGCGCGCCGTCCGGCGCGCGCTGCTCGTCGCCGGAGCCGGTTGCCATACGGGCGCGGCCGGTGCCGCGGCCTGGATCGGGGCCCGGGAGCTCCGCGACTGGAGCCCCCTGCCCGGCACGGTCCTGCTCGACCTGCTCGCCGACCGGGATCCGGCGTGGCTGGGCGATCTCGCGCACCGGCTCGCGGGCCGAGCCGCCACGGCGGCGGAGGACTACGCCTTCGTCGCGGAGCTGGTGCGTATCGCGCAGTGCCCCGTTCCGACGACCGACGCCTTCGTCCACGGCTGGGCGCAGTCCCTGATCTCGGCCCGGCCTTCGCACGCCTCCCGCGCCACACTCCCCCTCGCGCTCCGCAACGACCCGCATGTACGTGAGCTGGTACCGCGACTGTTCGAGACGGTGGAGCCGGCCCCCGCGCTCTCCTGGTACGCCGACCCTCAGGCCCCGACCCACTGGCCTTCGGCCCTGGCGGGTCTGGCGGAGGACGGAGTGCTGGACCGTTCGGTGCTCGTCGACGGCTGCGTGGCCCGGCTCCTGCGAGGGGGACGGACGGGACAGCTGCGGTTCTTCCTGGTTCTGCTCAACCGGCTCGCGCTGACGCCGGCCGAGGAGCGGAGGCGGACGGCGGACTGGACCGCGATGGCGGCCGACGGGCCCTCGCCCCTCGCCGGTCACGCCCAGAGCGTCCTCGCGCGGATGGCCACGGCCGGTGAGCTGCCGGCAGCACAGCTGGCGGAGATGTCCGGTGCGGTGCTTTTCCGTCCCGAGAAGAAGCTCGTCAAGGCGCAGCTGGTGCTGATCGGCAAGGTGCTGCGGCGCGACCCGGCAGCTGCGAAGGAGCTTCTGCCGGTGGTGGCGGAGGTGTTCGGCCACGAGGACACCGACGTCCAGAAGCGGGCGCTGAGCCTGGTGGCCCGGCACATCGGTGCCGGAGGGGACAGCCGGGGCGGCCACGAAGCCCTTCGCTCAGAACTGGCCGGCTCCGCCGGCTTGTTGAGCCCGATGCACCGGGACCGCGCGGCCGAGGTGTTCGGCGAGGACCGGGTGGCGACGGCGACGGACGTGTCCGTGCCGTACGAGGAGACCCTCCCGCCGGTGCCGCTCCCCGTTCCGGCGGCACCCGCGCCGGACACGGTCGCCGAGACCGCCGAACTGGTGGCGGCGCTGATCGGGTCGCGCTCCTCGACGGTGCCCGAGTTCGAGCGGGCCCTGGACGCTCTGGTGCGGCATGCCCATCGGGACCGGGCGGCGCTGGCCGGGGCGCTGCGCCCCGCGCTCGCCGACCGCTGGTGGCTCGCGCCCGGATCCGGCCGAGCGGACGCCGGCGATCTCCATGGCATGGAGATCGTCGCGGCCGCCGTGCTGGACCGGGTCGGGGCGGCGGGGGTGCCCGGCAGTCGCTCACGCGCGGGCGCTCACGTGCACTGCGCCCACGAGGCGCTGGACGGTGTTCTGGACGCCCGGCTGCGCGAAGCGGCGTACCACATCCGGACCCGGCCCCTGCCGTTCCTCCTTGCCACCCCTTCCTGGGAGAGCGGCACACTGGAGGCGGACGCGCTGATCGAAGGGCTGCGCGGGTATCAACGTCAGTGCGCCGATCCCGCACCTGCCGACTTCGCACAGGCGTTGCTGCGGGTACGCCGTGACACGGCCGCCGCGGCGGCGGCCGCAGCCCTCGGTACCCGGGAGGGCGACCGGCTCGCCGCGTGGCTCACCTCCGACGGCGATGCGGCGACACGCCCACTGCGCCGCGTGGAGGACCCGCCCGAGGACGTGTCGCGGCTCCACTGGTGGGAGCGGGACCGGGCGGCCGTGCGGCGCATCGTGCTGGAGAGCGGGGAACGGCCCGTCATCCGGCGCGACTTCCCCCACGAGTTCCATCGCCTCAGCCGCCCACTCGGGCGCTCGCGCTGTTACCACTGGACCTCGACGGACACGCACTGGCCGGCGGTCCTCCCCGAGGACCGGGAAACCCTGGCCGTCTGGCTGCTTCCCGAGGTGGCAGCCTGTGCGACGGCCGAAGAGCGGGGAAACGCGGCGCTGTTGCCCCGGCTCGCCGAGTCGGGCGGCCCCGTGGGTGAGGCCATGCATCTCGCGCTGGCGTACGGACTCGCGGCTCGTCACGCGGAGGACCGGCTCTCGGCGGTGGACGCGCTGCTCGTCCTCGCCGCCCGCGGGGAGCTGGACGGCGGACGGCTGGGGCACGATGTCGCCGAACTGGTCCGCCTCGGCACCGTCAAACCCAACCGGATCGCGGACGCGGTCCGTACGGCAGCCGCGACCGGTGCGTACGCCACGACCTGGTCGGTGCTCAGGGCGGCGCTGCCGGGTCTGCTGGACGCCGGTGGCCCGCCGCGCGGTACGGGCGAGATACTGTCGGTGGGCGCCGACTGCCTGGAGCGGTGCGGGGAGAGCGTGCCGCCGGCGACGGAGCCGGACGGTTCTCCGGAGCTCCCCGGCCTTGCGGAACTCGCCGCACGAGGCGGGTCGTCCCAGCTGGTCACCCAGGCGCAGCGGCTGCTGAACGCCCCACGCCAGAGCCGTGATCAGCACAGGACGCAAATTGACGAAAACAGTCGATAACCCGCCAGAATCATGCTTAACCAGTCAGTCACAAAGCGTTCGTGATCACGCAACACCACTCCGTCACAGTGTTGGCATGACTGAAGTGACTTCTGCGAAGCGCGCCCGCCGTCAGCACCACTGGCGGCGGGACCTCGTCGAGCTGGCCGCCCTGTTCACCGCCGTCGCCGTCGCCGACGCGGTGGCGAACATGATCGCCCACGGCCCCGACGGCCCCTATCTGCTCGTTGCCTCCGCCGTCGCGCTCATCGCCACGGCCGCGTTCCACACATGGTGGGCACGCCACCACGGCCATGCACCACCGACCGCCGATACCGGCGGTCCCGGAGCCTCGGGTTCCGGGACCGCCCGCGTGACCGGTACGAGCGATGCTCCGCGCGGCACCGACGAGTCCGGGCCGCTGCGCGAAACGGCCCTGTGGCGGATGCGCACGACCGTACGCGACGAGCCCGGCAGCCTCGCCGCCCTGTGCACCGCACTCGCCCACGACCACGTGGACATCCTCACGCTCCAGACCCATCCGCTGGCGCAGGGAACGGTCGACGAGTTCCTGCTCCGCGCACCCGCCGCACTCCAGGCACAGCAGATCACCAGGGTGGTCGCCGCCGCGGGCGGCAGCAGCACCTGGATCGAGCGTGCCGACGCCCACGATCTGGTCGACACCCCGACACGGCTGCTCGGCCTCGCCACCCGCACCGCGCTGGACGCGGCCGAACTTCCCCTCGCACTGCGACAGTTGCTCGGCCGCTGCACCATCCACTCGCTGCCTGCGCTCACCCTCGGAGGCCGGCCCGCCGGTGATCCCGTGCCCGTCGAAGGCGTGCTCGACGAGACCGTGATCCGGCTGCGCGATCCGAACGGCGGCACGATCACGATCGAGCGGCCGTATCTGCCGTTCACACCCACCGAGTTCGCCCGTGCTCGCGCCCTCGTCGAGCTCGACGCCCGGCTCGGCCCGCGCATTCCGCGCAGCCAGGACGTGCTGACCCTCCCCGAGGGCAACGAGATCACCGTCCGCCGCGCCGACCGGAGCGACGTTCCGGCCGCACGTGCGATGCACGACCGATGCTCCGCACGCACCCTGGGCCTGCGCTACCACGGGCCGGTCGGCGACGCGGACCGCTATCTGAACCATCTGCTCAGCCCCCGCTTCGGCCGCACCCTGGCGGTCGAAACGGCCTCCGGCCGGCTCGCCGCCCTCGGCCATCTGCTCTGGGACGGCGACGAGACCGAGGTCGCCCTCCTCGTGGAGGACGACTGGCAGCGCCGCGGCATCGGCTCCGAACTGCTGGGCCGGCTCGTCGCGATGGCCGTCGAGGCCGGATGCGAGAGCGTGTACGCCGTGACGCAGTCATCCAACACCGGCATGGTCGCGGCCATGCGCGGACTCGGTCTCCCGCTCGACTACCAGATCGAGGAGGGCACGCTGGTGATCACCGCGCGGCTGGGCGCGGCTCCCGTACCGTCCCGGCTTCCGCACGAGGTGCCGGAAGTCCTCCCGCGTGAGCTGCCTCGGCTCCCGCACGGGCGGGCAGAGCTGGGGTAGCGCTCAGGGCCTCGCACAGATCCGCCCACAGATCCTCGACGTCCTCGAGACCGACCGACATACGCAGCAGCCGGTCGCTGACGCCTGCGGCACGCCGGTCTCCTTCGGCCACGATGCGGTGGCTGATGGAGGCCGGGTGCTGGATCAGCGAGTCGACGCTGCCGAGGCTCACCGCGGGCGTGATCAGCCGGACGCCGGCGATCACGTCACGCGGCTCGCCGTACACCTCGAAGGAGACCATCGCGCCGCCCACCTCCGGGTAGTGGACCCGGGCCACCCGCGGGTCGGCGGCGAGCCGCCTGGCCAGATCGGCGGCGGTCACCGAGGCCGCCCGTATCCGCACGGGAAGCGTGGACAGCCCCCGCAGCAGCAGGTATCCGGCCATCGGATGGAGCACCCCGCCGGTGGCGAACCGCACCTGCCGCAGGGCGGCGGCGAACTCCTCGTCGCAGGCGACGACCCCGCCCATCACATCGCCGTGGCCGCCCAGGTACTTGGTCGCGCTGTGCAGCACGATCCGGGCACCGTGCTCGACGGGCCGCTGCAGGACGGGGGTGGCGAAGGTGTTGTCCACCAGCAGCGGAACCGAGCCGCAGGAGTGGGCGAGCGCCTTGATGTCGGTCTCGGCGAGCGTCGGGTTGGCGGGCGTCTCGACCATCACCAGTCCGGTGTCCGGGCGGATCGCGGCCGCGACGCCCGCCGGGTCGGTCCAGGTCACCTCGGTGCCGAGCAGTCCGCCGTCGAGCAGATGGTCACTGCATCCGTACAGCGGCCGGACGGCGACCACGTGACGCAGCCCCATGGCGGCCCTGACCAGCAGGACCGCGGTCAGGGCCGCCATTCCGCTGGCGAAGGCCACCGCGTCGGCCGCCCCTTCGAGCCGGGCCAGTGCGGTCTCGAACCGGGCCGTGGTGGGGTTGTCCAGCCGGGCGTACACCGGCGGGCCGTCCAGTCGGCCACCCGTCTGCGCGAACGCGTCGATCCGCGCCGCCTCGGCTGCCACGTCGTGCGAGGGATAGGTGGTGGACAGGTCGATCGGTGCGGCGTGCAGACCGAGCGACACGAGATCTTCGCGTCCGGCGTGCACGGCTTCGGTGGCGAGCGCCCTGGTGGGGGTGGGGGCGGTCGAGGCGGCGTAGTCCATGGCCGCACTGTGAACAGTTACCCGGGAGTAGCGCGATAGCTCCGTGTTACGTTCGGGCCATGGCTGAATCCGTCGTGCTGGACCCGGTCGATCTGCACATACTGCGCGTTCTGCAGAACGACGCCCGGACCACCTACCGTGAGGTGGCCGCCGAGGTCGGTGTCGCGCCATCGACCTGTCTGGACCGGGTGGCCCGATTGCGACGCAGCGGCGTGATCCTCGGCCATCAGCTCCGAATCGATCCGGCCAAACTCGGCAGAGGGCTTGAAGCTCTCCTCTCCGTTCAGGTGCGCCCCCACCGGCGCGATCTGATCGGCCCCTTCGTCGAGCGGATCCGGGCGCTGCCGGAGTCACGTGCGCTCTTCCATCTCACGGGGCCCGACGACTACCTGGTGCATGTGGCCGTGGCTGACACGGCGGATCTCCAGCGGCTGGTGCTCGACGAATTCACATCGCGGCCCGAAGTCGCCCGCGTGGAGACCCGGTTGATCTTTCAGCAATGGGACTGCGGGCCGCTGCTTCCGGCGGTTCCGGAGACCTCCGGGCAGGCACGCTTGTCAGCCGACTGAGATCGAATGATGGTGACGGACGTCCCTCGCTCGTACCAGGATGAGCACATGCCAGAGACACCGAGCAGCGCGCTGCCACGCCAGGTCGCCGACTCATACGTCGACGCACTCATCGACCTCGATCCGATCACCGGTACCTACCTGGGAGTCCCGGAGAGCGCGGGCCGCCTCCCCGACTTCTCCCCGGCCGGCCAGGAGGCCGTGGCCGCACTTGCCCGCGCGACGCTCGCCCGGCTCGACAAGGCGGAGCGCGTGCCCGGTGCCGACACCGACGCCGAGCGGCGCTGCGGGCGTCTGCTGCGCGAGCGGCTCCTGGCCGAACTGGCCGTGCACGAGGCCGATGAGGGGCTGCGCACGGTCAGCAACCTGCGCTCCCCCGCGCACTCGGTGCGCAATGCGTTCACGGTGATGCCGACCGGCTCGAAGGCGGACTGGGCCGCGATCGCCGAACGTCTGCGGGCCGTGCCCGACGCGCTGGAGGGCTACAGGTCCTCCCTGGCCCTCGGTCTCGAGCGCAAGCTGCCGGCGGGTCCGCGGGCCACGGCGGCCTTCATCGGCCAGCTGGACGAGTGGTCGGGGCCGGCCGCGGCGGACGGTGCGGACACGGACGGACGCAGCTGGTTCGAGCAGTTCGTCGCGCCCGGCCCGGACGAGCTGCGCCCCGAGCTGGACAGCGCCGCACGCGCGGCCACCGCGGCGGTCACCGCCCTGCGCGACTGGATGCGCGACGTCTACGCCCCCGCGGTGGAGTCCGCTCCCGACACGGTGGGCCGCGAACGATATGCCCGCTGGGCCCGTTTCTTCCTCGGCACCGACCTCGACCCGGAGGAGGCGTACGCCTACGGCTGGGCCGAGTACCACCGGCTGCTGGGCGAGATGAAGGCCGAGGCCGACAAGATCCTCCCCGGCTCGGACCCCTGGGAGGCGCTCGCCCACCTCGATGAGCACGGCACCCATATCGAGGGCGTCGAAGAGGTCCGTGTCTGGCTGCAGAACCTCATGGACGAGGCGATCGCGGCCCTCGACGGCACCCACTTCGAACTCGCCGAGCGGGTACGGAAGGTGGATTCCCGTATCGCCCCGGCGGGCAGCGCCGCCGCGCCGTACTACACGGGTCCGTCCGAGGACTTCTCACGGCCCGGCCAGACCTGGCTGCCGACCATGGGCGAGACGCGCTTCCCGGTCTACGACCTGGTCTCCACCTGGTACCACGAGGGCGTGCCCGGCCACCATCTGCAGATCGCGCAGTGGGCGCACGTCGCCGACCAGCTCTCCCGGTACCAGGCGACCGTCGGCGGCGTCAGCGCGAACGCCGAGGGCTGGGCACTGTACGCGGAGCGCCTCATGGACGAACTCGGTTTCCTGCCCGACGCGGAGCGCCGGCTCGGCTATCTCGACGCGCAGATGATGCGGGCCTGCCGGGTCATCGTCGACATCGGCATGCACCTCGAGCTGGAGATCCCGGCCGACTCCCCCTTCCACCCGGGTGAGCGGTGGACGCCGGAGCTGGCGCAGGAGTTCTTCGGCCGCCACAGCGGCCGGCCCGCGGAGTTCGTCGAGAGCGAGCTGACCCGCTACCTGTCCATGCCTGCCCAGGCGATCGGGTACAAGCTCGGCGAGCGCGCATGGCTGCGGGGCCGGGCGAGCGCCCGCGCGGCACACGGCGATGCCTTCGACGCCAAGGCCTGGCACATGGCGGCTCTCTCCCAGGGACCGCTGGGGCTCGACGACCTGGTCGAGGAGATCTCGAAGCTCTGACGCCTGGCCGAGGGCGTCCTGGGACCCGGCCGCGCGGGATTCACGCCGGCCGGGCGGCGCCCCGTGCGCCGGCTGCCACGGAGCGCACGGCCGGAGACCGGGCCGGGTCTGCCCGGGCAGGCCTCAGCAGCCGCAGTCGTCTGTCCCCGTCGGCGCGGTCAGCGGGTCGGCGGTACGGCGCTCCTCGCCCTGCCATGTCTCGTACGCGAAGCCCTCCCGCACCCAGTACTCGAACCCGCCGAGCATCTCCTTGACCTGGTAGCCGAGTTCGGCGAGAGCGCGGGCCGCACGGGCGGCGCCGTTGCAGCCGGGGCCCCAGCAGTAGGTGACGACGGGCACGGACCTGTCGAGCAGCCGCTCCGCCTGCTCCGGTACGAGCGCGGTGGGCAGATGGACCGCGCCGGGGATGTGGCCCTGGTCCCAGGACTCGGTGGAGCGGGAGTCGAGGACCACGATTCCGGGATCGCCGTCGGCGGCGAGGGCGGCGGCCACATCGGACACATCGGTGTGGAAGGCCAGGGAGGCGGAGAAGTAGGCGGCGGCAGCGGCCGGGGAGGCCGGGGCGACGCGCAGGACGGGGTTCGCGGCGGTTCGGGTCGTTGTCATGCCCAGGAATCTACGGTCGTTGATCGTTCCCCTGAAGTGCGATTCCCCGGCAGACGTCTTGATCGGGCGTGGAATCCCCTGTTGTCTGTCGGTCATGACGGGATATTCACCGGACGCCACGGACTGGCGCATCCTCGACGCACTCCAGAGCCATGGCCGGGCCAGCTTCGCCGATCTGGCCAGGACGGTCTCGATGTCGCCGAGTGCGGTGACCGAGCGCGTCCGCAGACTGGAGGAGGCGGGAGTGATCTCCGGTTACACCGCGGTGGTGGACCATGAGCGCATCGGGCTGCCCGTCCTCGCGTTCGTGCGCCTGCGCTATCCCAACGGCAACTACAAGCCGTTCCACGATCTGCTGGCGACGACTCCCGAAGTCCTGGAGGCGCACCATGTCACGGGCGACGACTGCTTCGTGCTGAAGGTCGCCGCGCGGTCCATGACCCATCTGGAAGAGGTCTCCGGGCGGATCGGCGCGCTCGGGTCGGTGACGACGAGCGTCGTGTACTCGTCGCCCCTGCCGCGGCGGGCCATCAGCCGCTGAGCGGAGCGGCACGCAGCAGCACCGCCGAGCCGTGCCGCTCCTTGACCACCTCCAGCTGCGCCGGGATCCGGCGGCGCAGATCCGCGACATGGCTGACGATGCCCACGCTGCGATCGCGCTCACGCAGCGAGTCCAGGACGTCCAGCACCTCGTCGAGGGTCTGGTCGTCGAGACTGCCGAAGCCCTCGTCGATGAAGAGGGTGTCCAGACGGATGCCACCGGCCTCGTCGGTCACGATGTCGGCGAGGCCGAGCGCGAGGGCGAGCGAGGCGAAGAACGTCTCTCCCCCGGAAAGCGTCGCGGTGTCGCGCTCCCGGCCGGTCCAGGCGTCGACCACGTGCAGGCCGAGTCCGGCACGCCTGCCGCCGGCGCGCGCGTCCGAGTGGACGAGGGTGTAGCGGCCCCCGGACATGCGGTGCAGACGGACGGTGGCGGCGGCCGCGACCTGCTCCAGACGGGCCGCCAGTACGTACGACTCCAGACGCATCCTGCGTCCGTTGTCGGCGGAGGTGCCCGCGGTGAGACCGGCGAGCCGGGCCACCCGGTCGTACTCCTCCCGGAGCGGTCCGAGGCGGCGTACCTCGGCGACCGCCTCGCGGGAGAGCCGGTCGAGCTCGGCGCAGCGGTCGCGGGCGGCGGCGAACGCGGATGCGGCGTCGCGCAGCGCACGCTCGGCAGCGTCGTGCCGCTGCTGCGCCGCGTAGGGATCCGCGGGAGCGCGCCCGGCCGCGGCCAGGGCCTCCGGCTCTGCGAGCCGGTCGGCGACGGCGGCGGCCTCGCGCTGCCAGGCGTCGAGCCGGTGCTGAAGGTCCCGCTGCTCGGCGTCGCCCAGCAGCGCGGCGGCGGCTTCGGCGGGTGTGCCGTACCCGGCCCGGAACGCGGCGTCGGCAAGCCGGTCGTCTGCCGCCTTCAGCCGCTGAGCCGTGTCGTCGGCCGCCCGTACCGCTTCTGCGGCGGCGGCGAGCAGCCCGACCCGTCGCTCCAGCAGCGCGGCCCGCTCCGCGACGCTGCCCACCGAGCCGGTCGCGCGTCGCACCTCGGCGTCGAGCGCGGCCTGTTCCCGGTCGAGCATCTCCCGGCGGGACGTCCGTGCGGCAGCGCGCCGCTCCGCGTCCTGCCGTGCGGCGAGCCTCTCCTCGTACTCCCGCTCTGCCCGGTCCAGCGCCTCTCGTGCGGCGTGCATGCCGGCCGCGAGCGCATGCGACTCACCGTGCTCGCGCTCGAGCCGGTCGACGACGTCGGACAGTTCCCGTACGCCGGGGCCGGCTTCTTCGTGCCGCGCGCCGGGATCGCCGGCACCGGCGAGAGCGGCGGTCGTACCGGCCGGGGAGCCGGGACCGTCGGGCGGCAGCTCGCGAGCCTGCTTCCTCGCCTGGGTGAACGACTCGGTGACGACCGCGAGTTCGCGCTCGGCGTCGGCCCGGGCCGTGTCCGCCCGGCTGTAGGCGTCGTAGGCCGCGTCCTCGCGGGTGCGGTCGACGTGGTCCTGGCCGACGCCGGCGGGGGCGGGGTGGTCGGGGGATCCGCAGACTGTGCAGGGCTCGCCCGGGGTCAGGGTGGAGGCCAGTTCGGCGGCGATGCCCCGGAGGCGACGCTCCTTGAGGTCGAGCCAGGATTCGCGGGCGGCGTTCGCATGGTCGCGGGCGGCCCGGAGCGCGTCCTCGATCTCCGCGGCGCGCCCGGCGAGTTCGTCGCGCCGCCGGGCCGCGGCCACGCGGCGCCGGGCCGCTTCGAGGCGTCCCGCCAGATGTTCGGCGCGGGTCGCCGCGTCCCTGGCGGCCTCGATACGGTCCTGGAGCCCGCGGCGTGCGCTGTCCCAGCCCGCCAGCCAGGAGTACGCGTCGTGGAGGAGCTCCTCGTCCGCGCGGGCCTGGCGGTCCAGGTCCGCGCGCTCGCGGGCGAGTTCGGAGCTGCGCTGTTCCGCCCGTCGCGCCGCGCCCAGACCGCCGAGCTCCTGCCGGAGTTCACGCTCCCGCGCGGAGAGCTGCTCCCCGCTCACGTCCATGAGCGACGACGGCAGAGAGGCCCTGGCCCGCGCCCACGCCGCGTCCGCCGTCCGGTGGTCCCGCTCGGCCTCGTCGCGCAACCGCAGTGCCGGGCCGACGAGTTCGGCCTTGCGTGCCTGCTCCAGGCGCGCCTGGACGCGGTCGCGCCCGGAACGGCCGGCCTCGAGCTCGTCGGAGCGCCGCAGCGCCTCCCCGTGGCGCTGCTGGAGTCCCGCCAGCTCCCGTTCCTCGTCGAGCGCGCGCCGGGCCGCCGCCTGCCGGCTCTCCGCCGCGAGCAGCGCGTATTCGCGGATGTCGCGGGATTCCCGCGCGCCCGCGCGGGCCACGGCGGCCCATTCGAGGACGGCGCCCGCGAGCCCCGGGTCCCCGGGGCGGCCACCGGGGACGGTCCGGTCCCGCACCGCACTGCCCGCCGCCTGCAGCATCCGGTGGACGACGGCGAGCAGCTTCTCGTCGCCCTCGCGCACCTGCTGCTCCGCGCCGCGCCGGAGTTCCGCGAGCCGCTCCTCGACCGCCGCGAACCGCCGTGTGTCGAAGAGCCGGCCGAGCAGCTTGCCCCGTGCCTCCGCGTCGGCCCGCAGGAACCGTGCGAAGTCTCCCTGCGGCAGCAGCACGACCTGGCAGAACTGTTCTCGGCTCATCCCGACGAGTTGGGTGATCTCCTCGCCGATCTCCTGGTGGGAACGGCTGAGAGCCTTCCACTCGCCGCGCCCGGGATCGAACTCACGCAGCAGGCTCGTCGCCTTCTCCGTGGTGAATCCGCTGCCCTTCTTCTTGGGGCGCGGTTGCGCGGGACGCCGGGTGATCTCCAGCCGCCGTCCGGCGACGGTGAGTTCGAGGATCACCTCGGTGTACGTCGCGGGCGCCGCGTGGTCACTGCGCAGCGACGCGCCGGGGCTCTGCCGGGCGCCGGGGACCGCCCCGTACAGCGCGTAGCAGACGGCGTCGAGGACCGAGGTCTTGCCCGCGCCGGTCGGGCCGTGCAGCAGGAACAGCCCGGCGGCGCACAGCGCGTCGAAGTCGACGTCCTGCCGGTCTCCGAAGGGCCCGAAGCCCGTCATGCCCAGTCGGTGCAGCCTCATCCGGCCACCTCACGCACGGCCGCGTCCACCCGCACGGCGTCGAAGGCGCCGCGCAGCACCGCCCGTTCAAGCTCGTCGGGGCCGGCCCCGGCCCGCACATGCGCCACGAAGTCCTCCGCGATCTGGTGGTCGTCGCGGTCACGCAGCCGCTCCGCGTACGAGGCCTCAGGGTCCTCCTCGGCCCGGTCCGGGGCGAAGACCAGGGTGAGCGTGTGCGGGAAGCGCTCGCTGAGCCGGGCCATGGGGTCGGAGGGGCGCACGGGATCGGTGAGGGTCGCCTCGACCCAGGACTCCTCGTGGCGCTCCAGTTCGGGGTCCTCCAGCAGTTCTTCGATCCGCCCGTGGATGCGGGCGAGGGGCCGGGGCACCGGGCAGTCCAGCCGTTCCGCCTCGATCTCCCCGGCAGGCCCGATGTCGACGAGCCACATGCTCTTGCGGTGGTCGGTCTCCGAGAAGGAGTACGCGAGGGGTGAACCCGAGTACCGCACACGGTCGCTGACGGTCTGGCAGCCGTGCAGATGCCCCAGCGCGGCGTAGTCGACACCGTCGAAGATCCCGGCGGGGACGGCGGCGACCCCGCCGACGGTGATGTCCCGCTCGCTGTCGCTGGGCAGGCCGCCGACCACGAAGGCGTGCGCGAGGACGACGGACCGGGTGCCGGGGTCCCGCTCCGACATGTCGGCCCTGACACGTTCCATCGCGGCGCCCAGCACGGCCTCGTGCCCGGCCGCAGAGGCCCGCAACTCGTCCCGCACCAGGGCCGGTTCCAGATAGGGCAGTCCGTAGAAGGCGACGTCCCCGTGGGCGTCGGTGAGGACGACGGGGGATCCGCAGCCCGCCGGGTCGGTACGCAGATGGATTCCGGCGCGGTCGATCAGGCCGGCGCCCACGCCGAGGCGGCGGGCCGAGTCGTGGTTCCCGGAGATCATGACCGTCGGCACCCCGGCATCCGCGAGCCGGTGCAGCACCCGGTCGAACAGCTCCACGGCGGCCAGGGGCGGCACCGCCCGGTCGTACACATCCCCTGCGACGAGTACGGCGTCCACCTCGCGATCGACAGCCGTGGCCACCAGGTGGTCGAGAAACGCGGCCTGGGCGTCGAGCAGGCTCACCCGGTGGAACGACCTCCCCAGATGCCAGTCCGACGTGTGCAGAATCCTCAAGAGCCTGCTCCGACCTGCATGTTTCCCCTTCTCCGCCCCAGATCCGGCACCAGGCCGGCGCGGGACCCCACCATCGGCACCGACCACGCTAGCGCCGGTCGGCATCTGATCCCTCAGGAACCTCGTGGTTCCCCCGTGCATCCGGGCCCGGCGACGCCAGGCCATCGGCGAGCGTCAGACGTCCCCGTACGCCTCCGCGCCGAGCTCGAGTCCGGCCGTTCCGGCGGTCGTGTCCGCGAGCCATGCCCGGAAGGCCTCGACATCGGCGTCCGGCAGCCCGACCTCGATCGCCACGGCCTCGCCGTACCGCACGTCCCGCACCGCACGTCCGGTCGAGCGCAGATCGTTCTCCAGCTTGCCCGCCCGCTGATGGTCGACGGTGACCGTGGCGAGCCGAAAGCGCTGCCGGGTGAGGGTGCCGAGTGCGTCCAGGGCCTCGCCGACCGCGCCTCCGTACGCGCGGATCAGCCCGCCCGCGCCGAGCTTGACGCCGCCGTAGTAGCGGGTGACGACAGCGACGACGTAGCGGACCTCACGACGCATCAGCATCTGCAGCATCGGCACTCCCGCCGTGCCGCCCGGTTCGCCGTCGTCGCTCGCCTTCTGGACCGACGCGTCGGCGCCGATGACGTACGCGAAGCAGTTGTGGGTCGCGGTCGGGTGCTCCTTGCGGACGCGTGCGACGAAGTCCTGCGCCTCCTGCTCGGTCGCGGCGGGCGCGAGCGCGCAGATGAAGCGCGATCGGTTGATCTCGGTCTCGTGCACGCCCTCACGGGCGACCGTCCTGTACTGCTCCTGCATCCGGCCAGCCTATGCGGCGGCACGGGAATGGTCCGCGCGGGCCGTCCGTTGAGCCGGGCATGTACGCAGACGCAGAAACGATCCGGAAGATCCTCACGGAGACCGGTGACACCTGGGCCGTGGTCGGCCTGTCGAACAACGAGTCCCGCGCGGCCCATGGAGTCGCCAGGGTTCTCCAGAAGTACGGCAAGCGCATCGTGCCCGTACATCCGAAGGCCGAGACGGTGCACGGCGAGCAGGGCTACGCCTCGCTCGGTGAGATCCCGTTTCCCGTCGACGTCGTGGACGTGTTCGTCAACAGCGAGCTCGCCGGGTCCGTCGCGGACGAGGCCGTCGCCAAGGGCGCGAAGGCGGTCTGGTTCCAGCTCGGGGTCATCGACGAGGACGCGTACGACAGGACCCGGGGCGCCGGGCTCGACATGGTGATGGACCGCTGTCCCGCGATCGAGATCCCGCAGCTCGGCTGACACACGCCGGGACGCGGACGGCCGCCCGCGGGACCGTGCCGCGGCCGTCCCACCCCAAGGCCCGCCGGCAGCGGCGCTCCCGCAGTCGGCGAACACTCCGCCCGGCACGATCGGCTTGCCGCGTCGGCGCCCGCCGCCGATCAGCACCCACTCCGTGTCGACAACGCGGAGTCGACGAGCAGCAGTCGAAGGGTGCGCGGGTACGTGCCACGCCGACACCCGGCCGGACGGGCCCCGGCCGGGTGTCTCAGCGGGCGGGCGGCACGGCGATGGCCATGGTCATCTCCACCGTCCCTGCGCCCTCGTTGCGGTAGATGTGCGGCACGTTCGCCTCGAAGGTCGCCGAGGTGCCGGCGGGTACGGCGTGCGGCTTCCCGTCGACGACGAGGGTGAGCTCGCCCTTGGTGACATGGAGAAGCTCGACCGTGCCCTCGGGGTGCGGGTCCGAGGGGCTCTCGTCGCCGGGCATGAGCGTCCATCCCCACATCTCGAGTGGACCACGGGCATCGGCGCCGATCAGCAGGGTGGTGGAGCTGCCCGCGGGGGTGGACCACATGCGGACCGCCTGCTCCTGCGGGACCAGGCGCACCTGCGGGCCCTGCTCGTAGTCGAGGAGCGTCGTGATGTTGACACCGAGGGCGTCGGCGAGCTTCACCGTCGTGCCGACGCTCGGATTGGTGCGGGCCTGCTCGATCTGGATGATCATGCCGCGGCTGACGCCGGAGCGGGCCGCGAGCGCGTCGAGCGTGAATCCCCGTTCGGCTCGCCAGCGCTTGAGGTTACGGGCGAGCGACTGCGTGAGCTGGTCGAGGTCCGACACGTTCCGTCCAATATTCTGAATGATAGAGTTCAATGAACTGAACTACGGTGGGATGCACCCCATCGTTCATCAAACTGTACTGCGAGGCCCCCATGACCGTGCTGTTCGCCCTGGCCACCAGCCTGCTGTGGGGTCTGGCCGACTTCGGGGGCGGCCTGCTCACCCGGCGCATCCCCGCACTCACGGTGGTCGTGGCGTCCCAGTCGGTCGCGGTGGTCGTGCTGGGAGCCGTCGTGGTGGCGACCGGCGGCCTCTCCGAGACCGGCCCCCGGCTCTGGTACGCGGTGGCGGCCGGCGTGGTCGGCCCCGTCGCGATGCTCAGCTTCTACAAGGCGCTGGCCCTCGGCCCGATGGGAGTCGTGTCGCCGCTCGGCTCCCTCGGCGTGGTCGTCCCCGTCTCCGTGGGGCTGCTGCTGGGCGACCGGCCGGGACTGCTGCAGTTCGCGGGCATCGGCGTGGCCGTCGCCGGAGTCCTGCTCGCCGGCGGGCCCGAGCTGCGCGGCGCACCCGTGCAGCGGCAGGCGATCCTGCTGACGCTGCTCGCGGCCTTCGGCTTCGGATCCGTCATGGCGCTGATCGCCGAGGCGTCGACCACCCTCACCGGGCTGTTCCTCGCGCTGTTCGTACAGCGGGTCACCAATGTGGCGGTGGGCGGCGCGGCGCTGTTCGTGTCCGTGCGGCGGGGCGGGCGCGCGCTGCCGGAACAGGGCGGCCTTCGGGCCGTCGGGGTCGCGCTGCCCGCGCTCGCCTTCGTCGGCCTCGCGGACGTGGCGGCCAACGGCACCTACTCGATCGCCGCCCAGAACGGCCCGGTGACCGTCGCCGCGGTGCTCGCCTCGCTCTACCCGGTGGTGACGGCGCTGGCCGCGCGAGGCGTCCTCAAGGAGCGGCTGCGGGCCGTGCAGGCCGCCGGAGCAGGACTCGCCCTGGTCGGCACCGTGCTGCTGGCGAGCGGCTGATCAGCTTTCGCCTTCGTCCGGCCGGGCAGCCTTGGCCATCGTCCGGCTGATCAGCTTTCGTCCGTCGCCGGCTCGGCGAGGGCGCGGAGGACTTCCGGAGTGACGCCCTCGGGAATCGGCACCGGCGCGGGCGTCCGCAGGGGCGGCTGCCAGCCGGAATCGGCGTCCCAGCGGCGTACGACCTTCGCCGGCGCCCCGGCGACCACGGCGTGATCCGGCACCTCGCCGCGTACGACCGCGCCGGCCGCGACCACCACGTTGCGGCCCAGCCGGGCGCCGGGCAGGATCACCGCACCCGTTCCCAGCCAGCAGCCGGGGCCGATCTGGACCGGTTCTGCCCGGGGCCACTGCTTGCCGACCGGCTGATGCGGGTCGTCGTAGCTGTGATTCGTCGAGGTGATGTAGACGTACGGACCGCAGTACGTGTCCGAGCCGATGGTCACCGTCGTGTCGGCGATGACATGACTGCCCCGCCCGAGAACCACCCCGTTGCCCAGGGTCAGGATGGGATCGGGCCCGAGGTCGAGATCCGGCATCATGCCCGCCGTCAGGGTGACCTGCTCAGCGATGATGCAGTGGTCACCGAGCTCGATCCACGCCTCACCGAAAACCGTGCCCTGCGGAAACGCCAGCCGGGTGCCCGCGCCGATGCGACGGAAGCGCAGCGGCCCCGGTGTCTCCGCGGTGACCGCTCCGAGTTCCTGCACCCAGCGCCGGCCACGGTGGACGGCTCCCGCGAGTACACGGCGCCGCCAGGTGGTCAGCGATGAGAACGTGTTTCTGTTCTTCGGCACCCGGACACGTTAGTGGGCGGACACGCCGGTGATCGGATCGGTGAGCTGTGATGTTCGCCCCACGACGGGCGGACGGAAACACCGTCCGCCCAACGTCGCGAGCGCGGCGGGCTCATGACGAGTCAGCAGCGCGATCGCGGGTGAGCGGAATTGCGGGCGGCGGCTCAGACGGCAGTCTGGAGTGGCAGCGCGTACGCGCCCACGGGAAAGGGAGAGGGTGCCGGAAGCCAGCGAACTCCGCGATCTTGTACGACGTCACCGCGAACCGGCCGTCGTCCAGACGGTGCGCTCCACGGCCGCCGCTGTCATCTCGTACGTCGTCGCCCTCCAGCTCAGCAGCGAGCCGGCGCCGCTCACCGCACCGCTGACCGCCCTTCTCGTCGTACAGGTCACCCTGTACTCGACCCTCACCACCGGGATCCGGCGGGTCAACTCGGTCGTCGCCGGTGTGCTCATCGCCATCGGCTTCAGCGCGCTCGTGGGACTGAGCTGGTGGAGTCTCGGGCTGGTGATCCTGGCATCGCTGGTGATCGGCCGGTTCGTCAAGGTCGGCGAGTTCGTGCCGGAGGTGGCGATCAGCGCGATGCTCGTGCTGGGCGTGACCCAGGTGACCGCGACGGCGTGGGACCGGGTCCTGGAGACGCTGATCGGGGCGGTCGTGGGGCTGCTCTTCAACATCCTGTTCGTGCCACCCGTGTGGGTGAGCGACGCGAGCGCGGCGATCAACGATCTCGCCGCCAGGATGCGGAAGCTGCTGGCACACATGTCCGAGCAACTGGCCGAGCACCCGTCGGTGGAACTGGCCGCGGCGCGGCTGCACGAGGCACGGCGCCTCGACCACGACATCGTGCAGGTGGACGCGGCCCTGCGGCAGGCGGAGGACAGCCTGAGGCTCAATCCACGGGTCAAGGAACCGCTGCTTTCCCGGCTGGTCCTGCGCACGGGCCTGGACGCCCTCGAGATCTGCGCGGTGATTCTGCGGGTCATCTGCCGCACGCTCACCGACCTCGCCAAGACACGGACCTCGGGAGCGCTCTTCCCATCGACCCTGACAGCCAACCTCCAGGAGCTCTTCGGGCATCTGTCCGTCGCGATCGGGAGCTTCGCCGTGCTCATCACCACGCAGGTCCAGGCGAACGCGGAGCACGCGGAGCAGCGCCTCTCCGCGGAACTGGCCGCGAGCCGCGAGTGCCGCAACCGGGTCGCCCGGCTCCTGCTGGAGATGGTCCGCCAGGAACCGGAGCACTGGCAGCTCTACGGGGCACTGCTCGCGGAAGCGGACCGGATCCTGGACGAGCTGGACGTGGAGAAGCGCAGCGAGCGACTGATCGAGGAGCTGGACCGGCACTCGCGCGCCCGGCCTGCGGGACGGCAGTGGCTGGACGACGCGAAGCGCCGGGTGCGCCACAGTGTGCGGCGCGGCGGGAGCGAGGGCGAGGGCGGCTGACGGGCGGCGCCTGCGGCGCCGCCGCGGGTGCCGGGCCCATAACGGACGACGGACGACACGCGACAAACGACAGATGACCGATGACAAGTGACAGATGACAGATGACAGATGACAAATGACATCAACTGTCATCGTGCACTCCGAAGCAGGGAGGGCGCCGACGCGGAGGCGGCCGCACCCGTCTGTCACGGATGCGGCCGCCTCGGTCAAGCCGACAGGCCCGGCAGATTACCGTCCGGACTTCTTCATCCGTTCGGCGGCGTCCTGCGTGGCCTCCTGAGCCTTACCCATCATCTGCTCGCCACGGCCTTCGGCCTGCATGGACCGGTCGCCCATGGCCCGGCCGGCGGTCTCCTTGGCCTTGCCCTTGACCTGCTTCGTCTTCGCCTTCGCCTTACCCATGACGGTTGTCCCTTCACTGTGGGGGGTGGACTGGCGTATCCACCTTGCGCCGATCACTCAGGGTCCGCAATCGGTGACGCAAAGCGCATGGTCAGTCGGGTGGCTCGGGCAGCGGGCGGGTACCGGGCTCAGGGTCGGGAGGGGGCTCGTGGTCGGGCTCCGGGGATTCCGGGTCGTGCGGTACGGGGTCGGGCCTGCTGGGCACGGGGCCGGGCCCGTCGGGAGGCGGCTGCGTCGGGTGGGTCATTACTGGACCTTTCAAAGCCTGTACGTCGTCCCCCGTGCGCTCTGGGTACCCCGAACTCCTCCGGTCAATCAGCTGTCGAGCGCCGCCCGGTGCTGCTTCACCAGCTCCAGGTACATGACGGCGTTGAGCTTGATGCCCTCCCGCTCCTCGTCGGTCAGCTCGCGCTTGACCTTGGCGGGAACTCCGGCGACGAGGGAGCCGGGCGGCACCCGCATCCCCTGGGGGACGAGCGCCTGTGCGGCGATGAGGGACCCGGCGCCGATGTGCGCGCCGTTCAGGACGGTCGCACCCATGCCGACGAGGACGTCGTCCTCGACGGTGCAGCCGTGCAGCACGGCGTTGTGCCCGACGGAGACGCGCTCACCGACGGTCACCGGGAAGCCCGGGTCGACGTGCACGGTGCAGTTGTCCTGGATGTTGCTGTCGGCGCCGAGCACGATCGGGCCGCAGTCGGCACGGAGCACGGTGTGGTACCAGACGCTGGCTCCGGGCGCCATCGTGACGTCGCCGATCACGACCGAGGTGGGCGCGGTGAACGCCTCCGGGGCGATCTTGGGCGCTGTCCCGCCCACTCCTGAGATCAGTGCCCGCTCGCGCTCTGCCATCACCTTCTCCTCATCCCTGCTTCGACGCCGCTCCCATGTGCACCGTAGGCGACGCGTCCTCGTCGGTGGCGGCGGGGGCCGCGGTCGTGATCTCGGCCCGCGCGGCTGCCTTCTTGGCGCGGTTCTTGAGGACGAGCATGGAGGTGACGCCGATCAGCACGGCGAGGACGAGACCCAGCCAGGAGAAGCGCTTGAGCCAGGCCTCGGCGACGACGCCGACCGAGTAGATGACGGCGGTCGTGCCGCCCGCCCAGAGGATGCCGCCGAAGACGTTGGCGATGAGGAACTTCCAGTACGGCATGCGCAGAACACCGGCGAGCGGTCCGGCGAAGATCCTCAGCAGGGCGACGAAGCGGCCGAAGAAGACGGCCCACATGCCCCACTTCTCGAAGGAGCGCTCGGCCATCGCGATATTGGCCTCGCTGAAGTGTTTGGGGAACTTCCCGCCGCACCATGCGAGCAGCGGGCGGCCGCCCTTGCGCCCGATGGCGTAGCCGATCGAGTCTCCGATGATCGCGCCGGCGGTGGCGCAGCTGCCGAGCACCCAGGGGTTGATGTCCCCGTGCTGGGAGGCGAGGAGCGCGGAACTGACGAGGACGATCTCGCCGGGCAGCGGGATGCCGAGGCTTTCGAGTCCGATGACCACCCCCACCAGGATGTAGATGCTGACCGCGGGGACGGTCTCGAGCCACTCCTGGACGTGCAAAGCCGGTTCCTCCCGTTGGTCGTCGGCCCTCGCCCATGGTCGTGGGGCGCGGCCGTGTCGTCGGGCCTGGCTGCCCGGGCGTTCCGGCCGGTGCGAAGGAGCCGCTCCCGTCGGATCTGCGGACGCCGTCCACTCCCGACGCGGCGCGAAAGGTGCCGCCCCGGCGTCCGGATCCGGACGCCGGGGCGGCTCGTGCTCCTGCAGGCCCCCTCGGGCCCGCGGGTGTCAGGAGTTCGGGCGCAGGGTCCAGACGACGGTCATCTCGCCCGTCACCGCTCCGTCGGCGCGGGTGATGGCGATGTCGACGGGGAACTCGGGCCGTTCGCCCGCGTCCAGTTCCGCGACGATCTCCGCGGCGGGGCGGCCGAGGGTGGCGGTGGCGGTGACTTCGCCCATCGCGAGCTTCTTGTAGCCGATCTCGGCCTTGACGGCGAGGGGCACGGCGCGGCCGAGCTGGTCACCGAACGCGGCGAGCACGATCGCGCCGCTCGCGGATTCGGCGAGTGTGAACATCGCTCCGGCGTGGGGGCCGCCGACGTGGTTGTGGTAGTCGGGCTGGTCCGGCATGCGGACCACGGCACGCTCGGCGGTGGTCTCCAGGAACTCCAGGTTGAGGGTCCTGGCCATGGGAACCGTGGCGGCGAGCATCTCGCCGACGGACATCTGGTCTGCGCTCATGCGTCGGATGTTACCCACGAGTAGCCGAACTTGGCCATCCCCACGGGGGCGGCCATGGCAGCGTGCACCTGTCACCTCTATGGTTACTGGCCATGTGGCCAGGACAGCAGCCGCCCGGGGGCGAGCAGAACCCGCAGGACCAGAACCAGAATCCGTACGCGCAGCCGGGTTACCAGCAGCCGAACCCCTACGCACAGCCGGGGTACCAGCAGCCGGGACACCAACAGCAGCCGGGCTATGCGCAGCAGCCCGGATACCCGCAGCAGCCGGGGTACCAGCAGCCGAATCCGTATCAGCAGCCGAGCGGGCAGCAGTACTCGGTCCCCGGTCCGCCGCAGCCCGGTGGGCCCGGCCCGTCCTCGGACAGGAAGAAGACCGCGGTCGTGGCGATCGTCGCGGCCACGGCCGTCGTCGCCGCCGCCGTCATCACCGGTGCCGTGGTACTGAGCGGCAAGGACAAGGACGGACAGGACAAGGCGGACGGCAAGAAGCCCGCCACGTCCTCGAGCCCTTCCGAGCAGTCCCCCTCCCCCGCCGACAACCCGCGGGACGGCTCGAGCAACGCCAAGCCGACCATCGCGGGCTGGAAGGTCGTCAGCAACCCCAAGTACGGAACGCTGTTCGATGTGCCCCCGGCCTGGGAAGTGGCGGGCACGGGCGTCGGCTCCGGCTTCGAGGACCGGGAGAAGGGCGACGGGTCGGCCGTGGTCATGATGTCGGCTCCCGCGTTCTACAAGACCAAGTGGTGCTCCGTCGACTCGGACAAGGACGGGGACCTGGAGGACTCGGGGCTCGGAGGAACCGGCACCAAGGGCGGCCAGGGAGCCACCGACACGGCGAGCACCGCCCGCAGCGAGGCGGGCACCTGGGTGTGGGCCGCCTACGCCCAGGGGGAGCCGAAGAGCATCGTCAAGATCACCAAGCCGGTGCCGTACACGACGAAGTCCGGGCTCAGCGGGCATGTCGCGATGGCCACGGCGGTCGGTGTGAAGAAGCCGACCAAGTGCGACACCGACGGAAAGTCGATCGCGTTCACCTTCAAGAACAGCCAGGGTGACTTCTCCACCTGGGTGCTGTACGCGAGCAAGGGCGTCAAGGAGGAGATCCCGGACGCGACGATCAAGCAGATCCTCGGCACCGTTCGGCTCGCGGACGATTCCGCCTCCTGACCGCGATGCGGTCCGGCCGGCGCCGGCCGGACCGCATCGGGCAGGGGGCTGACCGGTTCTCGGGCAGGGCTGACCGGCCGGCCGGAATTCGGTTTGGCAGGGACGGCCGACGGGGGCGATAGTCCCCAGGTGAACAGTGCCCCCGCCGCTTCTCCCGACCGCATGTCCGGTCCCCGCCGTTCCCGCCGCCCCGAGTGGGCGGGCCGTAACTACTCGCTGCTGACCGCCGCGGCGATCGTCACCAATCTGGGTACCCATGGTGCGCTGATCGCCGCGGCGTTCGCGGTGCTGGAGTCCGGCGGGGACGGCGGCGACGTGGGTCTCGTGGCGGCGGCGCGGACCCTGCCTCTCGTGCTCTTCCTGCTGATCGGCGGGGCGATCGCGGACCGGCTGCCGCGGCACCGGGTGATGGTCGCCGCCAACGTGCTCAACTGCGTCTCACAGGCCGCCTTCGCCGCCCTGGTGCTGGCCGGGGATCCACAGTTGTGGCAGATGATGCTGCTGACCGCGCTCTGCGGCACGGGGCAGGCGTTCTTCAACCCGGCCGCCGAGGGCATGCTGATGTCCAGCGTCGACGGGGAGCAGGCGAGCCGGGCGTTCGCGCTCTTCCGCATGGCGATGCACGGCGCCGGTATCGGTGGCGCGGCGCTCGGCGGCGCGCTGATCGCAGCGGTCGGGCCCGGCTGGGTACTCGCGATCGACGCGGTCGCCTTCGCGGTGGCGGGCGCCCTGCGCGCCTTCCTGGACGTGAGTCACATTCCGGACCGGGCACCGGGCGGCGGGCTGCTCGCCGATCTGCGGGACGGCTGGAAGGAGTTCGTCGGACGGCCCTGGCTGTGGTCGATCGTGGCCCAGTTCTCCGTGGTGGTCGCGGTGGTCGGCGCGGCCGACTCGGTGTACGGGCCGCTGGTCGCGGAGGAGTCGCTGGGCGGTGCACGGCCGTGGGGCCTGGCACTGGCGGCGTTCGGGGCGGGCACGCTCGGCGGGGCGCTGCTGATGATGCGGTGGAAGCCGCGGCGGATGCTTCTCGTGGGCACGCTGTGCGTGTTTCCGCTGGCGTTGCCTTCTGCGGCACTCGCCGTGCCGCTGGCGATCGGGCCGCTGGCCGTGGTGATGTTCCTCAGCGGTGTGGCGATCGAGGTGTTCGGCGTGGCGTGGATGACCACGCTGCATCAGGAGATCCCGGAGGAGAAGCTGTCCCGGGTCTCCGCGTACGACTGGTTCGGCTCGACGGCGATGCTGCCGCTGTCCACCGCGCTGGCGGGGCCCGCAGAGGGCCTGTTCGGGCGGGAGCAGGCGCTGTGGGGCTGCGCGGCGCTGATCGTGCTCGTGACGGCTCTGGTGCTGCTGGTGCCCGACGTACGGAATCTGACGAGGCGTACGAGACGGGTGGCGGAGGGTGCCGCTGTGCCGGCCGTGGGTTCAGCCGATGCTGAAAGCGCCGTCGGGCGGCTCGGGTGAGGCGACGGCGTTGTCGTCCCGTACCGCCTGTGCGTCGCCTGTGAGCCTCCTCAGGGTACGGCCGTGCTCGACGCGCGCCGGGAAGGCGTCGGACGCGGTGCGGCGGGCGAGCGCGGCGGTGTCGATCGGGGTGTGCGAGGCGAGCAGGACGGCGTTGCCGAACCGGCGGCCGCGCAGCACCGCGGGCTCGGCGACGAGCGCCAGTTCCTCGAACTCGGCCGCGAAGGTGGCGAGCTGGGAGCGGAGGAAGTCGAACGGAGCCCCGTCGGCGAGGTTGGCGGCGTAGAGGCCGCCGGGGCGCAGGACACGCGCGGCGGCCTGTGCGTACTCCTGTGACGTGAGATGTGCGGGCACCCGCGAGCCCCCGAAGACGTCGGCGACGAGGACGTCGACGGAGTGCTCCGGGGCCTGTTCCAGCCATCGGCGGGCGTCGGCGCGGTGAACCGTGATCGCCGCGTCCGCGGGGACGGGGAGGTGCTCGGCGACCAGGGCGAGCAGCCCGTGGTCCGCCTCCACGACGTCCTGCCGTGAGCCGGGCCTGGTGGCCGCCACATAGCGGGGCAGGGTGAGTGCTCCGCCGCCCAGGTGCAGTACGTCCAGCGGGTCTTCGGCGTCCGCCGCGCAGTCGATGACGTGGGCGAGGCGGCGCACGTACTCGAACTCGAGGTGCGTGGGGTCGTCCAGGTCGACGTACGACTGCGGTGCCCCGTCCACGGTCAGCAGCCAGGCGCGCTCGCGGTCGACATCGGGCATGAGCTTGGCGGTGCCGTGGTCGACGGCCCGGCTGACGGGTATGGCCTCGTTCACCCGCCCATTGTGCGCCTGTCCCTCGTGCGGGTTCGTCCGCCTCGCGCCTGATCGACCGCACCGTCCTGCGTCGGGGCTCCGCTGCCGTCTCAGCCGGGCCAGATCCTGTGGACCGCCTCCGCATGCGCCGCCGCCTGTGCCAGGCCCGCCCGCGCAGAGGGTGCGCGGCGCGCGGGGTCCAGGACGTTGCGACCGAACGCCCTGCGGGCGGCGCGGTCCGGGGTGATCAGTACGACCTTGGCGCCGGAGGCGGAGAGCCGGTGGGCCAGCGTGCGGGCGGAGAGGACCGGGCCGCCGCCGACGGCGATGGGGGCGACGATGACGACGGTGCCGTAGCCGAGGGCGAGGTCGGCGTTGGTGGAGGAACGCACTCCCCCGTCGATGAAACGCCGCCCGTCGATGGTGACGGGCGGCCAGACGCCGGGTACGGCGCAGCTCGCGCCGACCGCGTCGATCAGCTCCACCCCGCTCTCCCGGTCGAACGCCCGGAACTCACCCGTCAGGGCGTCGACGGCCGTGACGACGAGGCGCCGTGCCCTGGGCCAGTCGTGTGTGAGCAGCCTCGCGGCGAAGACGGCCCGTCTCACCTCTTCCGGCTCGGTGCGGGTGGCGAGTGCCAGTCTGCCCATGCGTGCGCCGTAGGCCTCGGGGTCGCGGGACCGCAGGACGCCCCACAGATACCGGGCCAGCACTGCCGCGCCCATTCCCGCGGGCACCTCCCCGTCGGGATCGGCGAGCTGACGCTCGTACAGTTCGTGCAGGTTGAGCAGCTCCGAGGTGAGTTGCGCGCCGACGACCGATCCGGCCGATGTGCCGACGATCAGATCGGCGCCGGTCGGGTCGGCGCCCGCCTGTGCGAGGCCGTGCAGGATGCCGATCTCCCAGCCGATGCCGGCGAGTCCGCCTCCTCCCAGTACCAGGGCCGTGCGGCCCTTGTCGGCTGCTCTCCCGGCTGCGTCGTCCGTGTCCGCCATGGCAGCAGTGTGGCGCCTGTTCGGCGGGTCCGCCCCCCGCACGAGGCGGGCGGCGGACCCGTGGCACCCGGTGGGTGCCGGTCAGACCAGTGCGGTCACCGTGCCGGCGCCGACCGTGCGGCCGCCCTCGCGGATCGCGAAGCCGAGCCCTGGCTCGAGCGGCATGTCCCGGCCGAGCTCCACGGTCATGGTGACGGTGTCGCCGGGGCGTGCGACCGCCGTCCCGCCGAGGTCGACGTCCCCGACGACGTCAGCGGTCCGGATGTAGAACTGGGGCCGGTATCCGGTGCCGATCGGGGTGGTACGGCCGCCCTCACGTCCGGACAGGACGTACACCTGCGCGGTGAAGCGGCGCCTCGGTGTGACGCTGCCTGGCGCCGCGACGACGTGCCCGCGGCGTACGGCGTCGCGTGGCACACCGCGCAGCAGGAGCGCCACGTTGTCGCCGGCCTCTGCGGACTCCATCGGCTTGCCGAAGGTCTCCAGGCCGGTGACGACGGTCGTGACGTCCGCGCCGAGCACCTCCACCTGGTCGCCGACGCGCACGGTGCCGCGCTCGACGGCGCCCGTGACGACGGTGCCGCGTCCGGTGATGGTGAGCACGTTCTCCACCGGAAGCAGGAAGGGCGCGTCCGTGTACCGGACCGGCATCGGCACATAGGTGTCGACCGCGTCGAGCAGTGCCTCGACGGCCGCCGTCCAGCGCGGGTCGCCCTCCAGTGCCTTGAGCCCGGAGACGCGGACGACGGGCACCGAGTCACCGCCGTAGCCGTGCGCGGTGAGCAGTTCGCGGACCTCGAGCTCGACCAGGTCGGTCAGCTCGGGGTCTCCCGCGTCGGCCTTGTTGAGGGCGACGACGATGTGGTCGACACCGACCTGACGTGCCAGCAGGACGTGCTCGGCCGTCTGCGGCATGATCCCGTCGAGCGCGGAGACGACGAGGATCGCCCCGTCGAGCTGCGCGGCGCCGGTGACCATGTTCTTGACGTAGTCGGCGTGGCCCGGCATGTCGACGTGGGCGTAGTGCCGGGTGCCGGTCTCGTACTCGACGTGCGCGATGTTGATGGTGATGCCGCGGGCGGCCTCCTCCGGCGCGCGGTCGATCCGGTCGAACGGTACGAAAGTGCCGCTGCCGCGCTCGCTCAGGACCTTGGTGATGGCGGCGGTGAGGGTGGTCTTGCCATGGTCGACGTGGCCCATGGTGCCGATGTTGAGGTGCGGCTTGGTGCGCACGTATGCCGTCTTGGGCATGGCTGTTCCAGTTCCTTCCCGGAACTTGACGCGTGAACTCCTGGTGGAGGGGGACCCCTGGGCCGGACCGACCCTCCCCCTGCGGGGTCCGCCGGACGATCCGGGGAGGGTCAGCTTCGGGCGCCGTCGAAGGCCGCTGGGGCGGCGATCGCTGCGACAGCCGCGACGGTGGCTGCGGTAGCGGCCGCGTCGAGCGCGGCGACCGGGAGGAATTCGGCAGCCTTCGGCGCGTCCGCGACTGCGGACGGCGCTGCGAGGAAGGCGTACCTGGACATGCGTCGATGATCGCTGCCGGGGGCGGGCCGCGTCGAATGGTTTTCCGTGTGCGGAGTCCCGTACGGGGCCGGGGAGTCGGAGGCCCGGGGATCGGTCAGTGCCCGCGGAGTGGTTCAGGGCCCGCAGGTTGCTCCGGGCCTACAGGTTCTTGAGCGCTTCCCGCACGGAGAGCGGGGCGAGCCGGTCGCGCGCGCCGTCGACGAAGGCGCGTACCGCGTCCGGGTCGGTCTTGGCGTACTCGCGCAGGCTCCAGCCGATGGCCTTGCGGATGAAGAAGTCGGTGTGGCCGCACTGGCGCAGGCAGAAGCGGAAGAGCCGCTCGGTGTCGGTGGCGTCCTTGTAGCGGAGTTGGTGGAGCAGGGCGGTACGGGCGATCCAGAGGTTGTCGTCCTCGATCCACTCGTCCATGACGGGGACCAGCTCCGGGTCGGCGGCGACGAGCGGCCCGACGACATGCGCGGCGAGTGTGTCCACGGTGTCCCACCAGGAGACCGTGGTGAGGAGGTGCCGTACGACGGGCAGGAATCCGGAGGAGCAGCGTCCGGCGTAGCGACGCAGGTAGTCGGCGGCGAAGTAGTGGTACTCGCGCTCGGGCAGTTCCCAGCAGCGCAGCGCGACAGCCGTGCAGTCGGCCTCGTCGGGCCTCGGGGTGCCTTGGAGGACCGTGCGGGACAGGGCGCGGCGGTCGGGTGTGCGTATGCCGAGGAACGGCGCGATGTTCTTCATGTACGCGGCAGCCTCTGCGGCCCGCACCGGGTCGGCCGCGGCGGCGTAGCCGGCGGTGAGGCGCTCCAGCACGGTGTCGGCGAGGTCGCTGCGGGGCGGGGCCAGGGGAGTCATGCGGCACAGATTACGGCGATCGGACGGATTCGTCGGTTAGTCTCCCCTGATGCTCGACCCCGTCCCCGGGCCGCGCGACGGCCTCGCTCTCCGCTGCGGCCGGGCCCTTGTGTCTCCCTGGTCCCGGCTGGCGCTGCTCGTGCTGCTGCTGGCGTTCGCCGCGTGCGCGGTCGTGATGTACGAGCCCCAGCGGCTGCTTGCTGCGGGCTGGCCGCCGGAGGTGGGCGGCGGAACGGCGGTGGTCCTCTTCGGCGCTGCCTACGGCCTTTGTACGGCGGCTTTCGTACCGAGGCCGCTGCTGAATCTGGCGGCGGGGGCGCTCTTCGGTTCCCAGGTGGGCCTCGCGGCTGCGATCGCCGGGACGGTTCTCGGTGCGGGTATCTCGTTCACGCTCGGCCGGGTGCTGGGCCAGGACGCGCTGCGCCCGCTGCTGCGCGGGCGCTGGCTGAGGGCCGCCGACGGCCAGCTCAGCCGCCATGGCTTCCGCTCGATGCTGGCCGTCCGGCTCTTCCCCGGCGTCCCCTTCGCCGCGGCCAACTACTGCGCCGCGGTCTCCCGTATGGGGTATGTCCCCTTCCTTGTGGCCACGGCCGTGGGCTCGGTGCCGAACACCGCGGCGTACGTCGTCGCGGGAAGCCGCGCGGCTTCTCCGACCTCGCCGGCGTTCCTCGTCGCCACGGGCTTCATCGTGGTGTCGGCCCTGGCCGCGGTGGTCGTGGCCTGGCGCAAACGGCACCGTCTCGGCGGCGGTGACGTGGCCGGCGACCGTGGTGATGTGAGTCCTGACCGTGGTGGCGTGAGCCGCGACCGCGCCGACGTGGGCCGCGGCGTCTGAAGAGCGGTGCGGCCCGGTCCCCGTGACCGGGCCGCGGGCCCGGGGGCTACAGCGCTTCCAGGATCGTGGCGTTCGCGAGCCCGCCCGCCTCGCACATCGTCTGCAGCGCGTAGCGTGCCCCGCGCCGGCGCATCGCGTGGACGAGGGTGGTCATCAGGCGGGTGCCGCTCGCGCCGAGCGGGTGGCCGAGGGCGAGCGCGCCGCCGTGGACGTTGACCTTCGCCGGGTCGGCTCCGGTCTCCTGGAGCCAGGCCAGGACCACGCTCGCGAAAGCCTCGTTCACCTCGAAGAGGTCGATGTCGTCGAGTCCGAGACCGGCCCGCTTCAGGACCTTCTCGGTGGCCGGGAGCACGCCGGTCAGCATGAGCAGCGGGTCGGATCCGGTGACGGCGAAGCTGTGCAGCCGCGCGAGCGGGCGCAGTCCGAGCCGTTCGGCGGTCTCGCCCGAGGTGATGAGGACGGCGGAGGCACCGTCGTTGACGGGGCTGCTGTTGCCCGCGGTGACCGACCACTCGATCTGCGGGAAGCGCTCGGCGAAGACCGGGTCCTGGAACGAGGGCCGCAGGCCGGCCAGGATCTCTGCCGTCGTCCCCGGCCTGACGCTCTCGTCCCGGGTCAGTCCCCCGATCGGCGCCACCTCGGCGTCGAAGAGTCCGTCGTCCCAGGTCCGGGCGGCCCGCTCATGCGACGTCACCGCGAACTCGTCCATCGCGTCCCGCCCGATGGACCACTTGGCGGCGATGAGTTCGGCGCTGATGCCCTGCGGCACCAGGCCTTCCGGGTAGCGCTGGGCGACCCCTGGCCCGAAGGGATCGGCTCCGGGCGGCACGTTGGACCACATCGGTACGCGGCTCATCGACTCGACGCCGCAGGCGATGACGGCGTCGTACGCCCCGGCCATCACGCCCTGCGCGGCGAAGTGCACGGCCTGCTGGGACGAGCCGCACTGCCGGTCGACGGTGGTGGCCGGTACCGACTCGGGGAACCCGGCGCCGAGCCATGCGTACCGCGTGGTGTTCATCGCCTGCTCGCCGACCTGGTCGACGGTGCCGCCGACCACGTCGTCGATCAGGACAGGATCGATGCCGCTGCGCTCGACGAGGGCGCGGAGGGTGTGGGACAGAAGCTCGACGGGGTGGATCCGGGCGAGCGCGCCGTTGGGCTTTCCCTTTCCGATCGGCGTACGGACTGCTTCGACGATGACGGCGTCACGCATGGAGCGCGCCTCCTCGCTCATGACACAGGCGGATGAGTTGGAAAACTGGACTCTCTTGCTACCCGACAGTAGACGACTCGGTTTGGTTTTCCAACCCTGCCTTCTCTAGGCTGAGCGCATGAAGGACCCCCGCCCGTGCTCGATCGCCGGCACCCTGGCCCTCGTCGGCGAGAAGTACTCGCTGCTCGTCCTGCGCGAGGTCACTCTCGGCGTCCGCCGCTTCGACCAGATCGCCCGGAACACCGGCGCACCCCGCGACATCCTCACCGCCCGCCTGCGACGGCTCGTCGAGGCCGGGGTGCTGGAGAAGGTCCCGTACAGCGAGCGGCCCCCGCGTTTCGAGTACGTTCCGACGAAGGCGGGCCTCGAGCTGCAGCCCGTGCTCCTGACCCTGATGGCCTGGGGCGACCGGCACCTCTCGGAACGGCCCCCCACGGTGCTCGAGCACACATGCGGTGAGAAGCTCACCCCGGTCGTCGTCTGTGCGTCCTGCGGCGGGGAAGCGGCCCCCGAGACCCTGACTCCGCACGTCCACGCGCCGGGCTGGACGGTGACGGGCCCGGCGAAGGCCTGAGGTCACGCGGGTCCGGGGTCACAGCCTGAGACCGCGGAGGCCCGCCGGCCCTCGCGAAAGCGACCGCGAACGTGACCGCGAACGCGAACGCGGCGCCGCGGTCGGCGTCGCCCCGCGGCAGGCGGCCCGTACGGAGCCGTGCCCCGAACGGCTGCCGGGTCGCTGCGCGGCAGCCCGCCCGCAGGCCGGAGATCCGTTGCCGCTACGCTGCCACGCGGGCACGCCCAATCGCGGTCCCCACCCCGTACGTTCCGACCTGACCAGCACTTGGACGGCTTAGCTTTCATGTCGTGGTTCGAATCATTCATCCTCGGGCTCGTTCAGGGGCTGACGGAGTTCCTGCCCATCTCCTCCAGCGCACATCTGCGCCTCACGGCGGCCTTCGCCGGCTGGCAGGACCCGGGCGCCGCCTTCACCGCGATCACCCAGATCGGCACGGAGACCGCCGTCCTGATCTACTTCCGCAAGGACATCGCCCGGATCGTCTCCGCCTGGTTCCGCTCACTCACGAACAAGGCGATGCGCCGTGACCACGACGCACAGATGGGCTGGCTCGTCATCATCGGCTCGATCCCGATCGGCGTGCTCGGCGTCACCCTCAAGGACCAGATCGAGGGCCCCTTCCGGGATCTGAGGCTGATCGCCACCACGCTGATCGTGATGGGCATCGTGCTCGGCGTCGCCGACCGGCTCGCCGCCCGCGACGAGACGGGCGGCAAGCACCGCTCGGTCAAGCACCGGAAGTCGCTGGAGGAGCTTTCCGTCAGGGACGGCCTGATCTACGGCGTCTGTCAGGCGATGGCCCTGATCCCGGGCGTCTCCCGGTCGGGAGCGACGATCAGCGGCGGTCTGCTGATGGGGTACACGCGCGAGGCGGCGGCCCGCTACTCGTTCCTGCTCGCCATCCCGGCCGTGCTCGCCTCCGGCCTCTTCGAGCTGAAGGACGCGGGTAGCGGAGGGCATGTGTCCTGGGGGCCGACGATCTTCGCGACGATCATCGCGTTCGGTGTCGGATACGCCGTCATCGCATGGTTCATGAAGTTCATCACGACCAAGAGCTTCATGCCGTTCGTCGTCTACCGGATCCTTCTCGGCATCGCGCTCTTCATCCTCGTCGGCACGGACACGCTGAGCCCGCACGCGGGCGAGTCGGGCGACTGACCCGCTCGGCCCGCCGCGGCGGCGACGTAGCCCCCCGGCGCGGCGGGCCGAGGCGGGGCGGGGTGTGCCGCATACGCTCTCGCCGTGTTCAACCTGACGGCGTTTCTGAAACGGCTGGTCATCGGGCCTGCGCTGCGCAGTGAGGAGCTGGGCGGGACGCTGCTGCCCAAGCGGCTGGCCCTCCCCATCTTCGCCTCGGACCCGCTCTCGTCGGTCGCGTACGCCACGCAGGAGATCCTGCTGGTGCTCACCCTCGGCGGGCTGGCCTATCTGCACTTCACCCCGTGGATCGCGGGCGCGATCGTGGCGCTCATGGCCATCGTCGTGCTCTCGTACCGGCAGGTCGTGCACGCCTATCCGAGCGGCGGCGGTTCGTACGAGGTGGCCTCCACCAATCTGGGGCCGTCCGCCGGTCTGGTGGTCGCCGCGTCACTGATGGTCGACTACGTGATGACCGTGGCCGTATCGGTCGCCTCCGGCGTCGACAACATCATCTCGGCGATCCCGGAGCTGGCCGCGCACCGGGTGACGATGGCACTCGTCTTCGTCGCCCTCCTCACCGCGATCAATCTCCGCGGAGTGCGCGAGTCGGGCCGGGCGTTCGCCGCGCCCACCTATCTGTTCATCGCAGGCGTGCTGATCATGTGCGGCACAGGGCTGCTCCGCTACCTGCTCGGCGACGCTCCGGTCGCCGAGACGGCCAGGTACGGCATCGAACCGGAGCCCTCGGACGCCCACCTGATGGGTCTGGCGCTGGTCATGCTGGTCCTGCGCGCGTTCTCCAGCGGCTGCACGGCACTGACGGGGGTGGAGGCCATCTCCAACGGTGTACCGGCCTTCCGCAAGCCGAAGCCGCGGAACGCGGCGGCCACCCTGGCCGCGATGGGTGTCATCGCCGTCACGATGTTCGTCGGGGTCACGGCCCTCGCGCTCGTCGCGAAGGTGCACATCGCCCAGGACCCGTGCAGTCTGACGGGGCTGGCCGACTGCGAGAACTACACGCAGCGCACGGTCGTCGCACAGCTGGCCGCAGCGGTCTTCGGCGGGGAGAACAGCTTCGGCTTCTACTACGTCCAGGCCGCCACCGCGCTCGTACTGATCCTCGCCGCGAACACGGCCTTCAACGGCTTCCCGCTGCTCGCCTCGATCCTGGCCCAGCACCGCTATCTGCCGCGCCAGTTGCACAACCGCGGTGACCGGCTCGCCTTCTCCAACGGCATTCTGGCGCTCGCGGTGGTGGCCGGGCTCCTGCTGTGGGCGTACAGGGCGAATGTCACCAGCCTGATCCACCTCTACATCCTGGGCGTGTTCACCTCGTTCACGCTCTCCCAGACCGGCATGGTCCGGCACTGGAACCGGGAGCTGCGCACGGAGAGGGACCCCGTCCTGCGCCGGCGCCACCACGCATCCCGGATCATCAACGCCACCGGCGCGGTCGTCACGTTCCTGGTCCTCGTCATCGTGCTGCTCACCAAGTTCACGCAGGGCGCTTGGCTGGCGGTGCTCGCCGCGATCGTGCTGTGGGTGACGATGAGAAGCATCCGCCGCCACTACGACACGACGGCGGCCGAGCTGGCGGTGACCGATCCGCGCAGTGAACTCGCCCCGCCCTCACGGGTTCTGTCGATCGTTCTGGTCTCGACCCTGCACAAGCCCACCCTGCGGGCACTGGCCTATGCCCGTGCGTTCCGCCCCGACCGGCTGGAGGCCCTGACGGTCGCGGTCGACCGGGACGCCGCCGCGCAGTTGCAGCGGCAGTGGGAGGAGTTCGGCATCGACGTGCCGCTCAAGGTCCTGGACTCCCCGTACCGGGAGATCACCGGCGCGGTCCTCGTCCATGTGCGCTCCATCGTGCGGGAGAGTCCGCGGGATGTGATCGCGGTGTTCATCCCGGAGTACGTCGTCGGGCACTGGTGGGAGAACCTGCTGCACAACCAGTCGGCGTTGTGGCTGAAGCGCAGGCTGCTCTTCACACCGGGGGTCATGGTGATCAGCGTCCCCTGGCAGCTGAGTTCCTCCGCCCGTGCCGACCACCCCGCTGCCAGGGCGCCGGGAGCGGTGCGCCGCGGCGAGCCGGTCGGCCACCGCACACGCTGACGGTGCGTGGCACTTGGCGTGGGGCGTCCGCTGACCGACACTTGGCCGATGACGCAGCGCGTGGATCTCGCGACGGTGATGGACCGGCTGGCCATCGAGGATGTGGTCACCGGGTACGCGGTGGCCGTGGACGACGCCGACTGGACGGGTTACCGGGCCCTGTTCACCCCCGACGGCCGCGCGGACTACCGCGGCGCGGGCGGTATCGAGGGTCCTGCGGCGGAGGTCGCCGGGTGGCTGGCCGAGACGATGCGGCTGTTTCCCGTGCGGCAGCATCTGATCGTCAACCGGCGGGTGCGCCTCCAGGATCTCGGCGGCTATCCGGGCGACGGGGCCGATGTACGGGCCGACTACGTGAATCCCATGCGTCTGGAGTCGGGCGGCGACTTCGTCTCCGGCGGGCGGTACACGTTCGCTCTGGCGCGTACGGACGGTGGGTGGCGGCTTCGTTCGGTGACCGTGGAGGAGAAATGGCGGCACGCGCCGCTCCTCGCGGGGACCGCAGGTGGCGGCCCGGCCGCCGAATGATCGTTTCGCCGTCTGTCGGGGGCCGGGCCGCTCCCTCACACTGGCAGTAGGACACTGCTCTCGGGGAGGCGCGGCATGCGGATTCCGGTCGGCCGGCGGGAGCAGCCGACGAGGCTGTTGTCGTCGCCGTGGTGGCGTGGCGCGGCCGTGCTCGCGGCGGGCGCGTTGCCCGCGCTCGCCTTCCCGGCCCCCGGGCTGTGGTGGCTGGCGTACATCGGGCTCGTACCGTGGCTGCTGCTGATCCGCACCGCTCCGACGGGCCGTCGCGCGCTCCTCGACGGCTGGCTCGGCGGGTTCGGTCTCGTTCTGGCCGTGCACCACTGGCTGGTGCCGAACCTGCATGTGTTCATCCTGCTGCTCTCTGCGCTGCTCGGGCTCCTGTGGGCGCCCTGGGGATGGCTGGTGCGCCTGATGCTCGGCGGGACGCCGTCACCGGCGCGTGCCGCCGCGGCCGTCGCCGTCGTGCCGTCCGGCTGGCTGATGGTGGAACTGGTGAGGTCCTGGGAGGGGTTGGGCGGTCCGTGGGGATTGCTGGGGGCGAGTCAGTGGGAGGTGCCCCCCGCGCTGCGGCTCGCCTCGGTGGGCGGGGTGTGGCTGGTGAGCCTGCTGGTGGCCGCGGTGAACACCGCGGTGACCGTGCTGCTTGCCGTTCCCTCGGCGCGGGTCCCCGCGGTGGCGGCTCTGTGCGTGTGCGCCGTGGCGGCCGGCTCGGTGTGGGTGTGGGCGCCGCGCCCGGCGAGGCACGGCGATGTGGTCCGGGTCGCTGTCGTCCAGCCGGGGGTCATCAACGGGGTCGGCGGTGCCGAGCGGCGGTTCGCCAGGAGTGAGGAGCTGACCCGGCAGCTGGCCGGCCAGGACGTGGATCTGGTGGTGTGGGGTGAGAGCAGCGTCGGCATGGATCTCGCGGCCCGGCGCGATCTCACGGCGCGGATCTCCGCGCTGTCGCGTGCGGTGGGCGCCGGCGTGCTGGTCAATGTGGACGCGCGGCGGCCGGACCGGCCCGGGAGTTCCCCCGGCGGGACGGGCGGGAGGATCTTCAAGAGCAGTGTGCTGGTGGGTCCGGACGGTCCGATCGGGGACCGTTACGACAAGATGCGCCTGGTCCCCTTCGGTGAGTACGTTCCCGCGCGTGCGCTCCTCGGATGGGCCACTTCGGTGGGCAAGGCGGCGGGCGAGGACCGGATGCGGGGCACCCGTCAGGTGGTGATGGCGGTCCCGGGCGACCGGCCTGGCTCCGGGCTGCGCGTGGGGCCGCTGGTCTGCTTCGAGTCGGCGTTCCCTGACATGAGCCGACGGCTCGTCAGGAGCGGCGCCGAACTGCTGGTCGCGCAGTCCGCGACCTCGACCTTCCAGGACAGCTGGGCCCCCGCGCAGCACGCCTCGCTGGCGGCTCTGCGGGCGGCGGAGACGGGGCGGCCGATGGTGCATGCCACGCTCACGGGTGAGAGCGCGGTGTACGGGCCGCGGGGTGAGCCCCTGGGAGAGCGGCTGGGCACGGGCACCAGTGCCGCGGCCGTCCACGAGATCCCGCTCGCCGGCGGAACGACGCCCTACGTCCGGCTGGGCGACTGGCCCGTGTACGGCGCGCTGGCGGTGCTGGCGGCACTGTGCGCGGCCGAGGGGCTGCGGTCGCTCAGGAGGCCTGCTCCAGGGACGCCCGCACGACCCTCTCGCACAGCTCATGGGTCAGCAGTGCGTCCTGGGCGCTGAGGAACTTCCCCGCGCGTACGGCGTCGAGGAAGGCGGACACCGTCTGCTCGATGCCGCGCTGGCGCGCCACCGGCACCCAGTCGCCGCGTCTGCGCACGGTCGGCTGGCCCTTGTGGTCGATGACGTCGGCGAGGTTGAGCACCTCTCGCTTGGTGTCCTGTCCGGCTACTTCGAGGATCTCCTCGGTGGAGCCGTTCAGCCGGTTCATCATGCCGATGGCGGTGAACCCGTCGCCCGAGAGCTGCAGGACGACGTGGTGCATGAGACCGTCGCGGACCCGGGCCCGCACGTCGGTGTGCTCCACCGGGCCGGGGATCAGGAAGCGCAGGGTGTCGACGACGTGGATGAAGTCGTCGAGGACGAGGGTGCGCGGGTCCTCGGGGAGGCCGACGCGGTTCTTGCGCATCAGGACGATGTCGCGGGGGTGGTCCAGACACTGGGCGTAGCCGGGGGCGAAGCGGCGGTTGAAGCCGACGGCGAGGCTGGTACCGGTCCGCTCGGACAGTTCCACGAGCCGTGCCGAGTCGGCGAGTTCGTAGGCGAGCGGCTTGTCGACGTACGTCGGTACGCCGGCTTCCAGCAGCCTTGTCACGATCTCCGGGTGGACGGGCGTCGGGGCGTGGACGAGGGCGGCGTCGAGGCCCTGGGCGAGGAGGGAGTCCAGGGAGGTGTGGCAGTGCGATCCGGGGATGTGGTGGGCCGCTGCGATCCGGTCGAGGGTGGCCGGGGTGCGGGTGTGCAGATGCAGTTCGACATCCGCCCGGGTGGTGAGCACCGGCAGATATGCCTTCTGCGCGATGTCTCCGAGCCCGATGCAGCCGACCTTCACCATGGCCTCCCCCTCGCGTCAGCGCGTCTTTGGGTGTGTCTTCGCCGCTTCGGCAGCATACGTGTGCCCGGGCGGGCTCCAGTCCGCCGTCCCGTCGAAACCGCGCAGGACGAGTCCGGGACTCAGGCGGGAGAGGGCCGCGACGAGTACGTCACGCACAGCGACGGCGGGGGCGTTGTTCAGCATGGCCGTCCGCCCCACGCGTGTGGCCTGGCGCACGATCGCCATGGTGCGTGGCAGCCGTTCACGGGTGTACGCGGCGAGACCGGGGCCGGTGTCCGGGCCCCGGTCCATGTGGTGGGCGAGCACGATCGCGTCCTCGATGGCCTGGTTGCCGCCCTGGCCGAGGGTGGGCTGCATGGCGTGGGCCGCGTCGCCGAGGAGTGCCACGCGGCCTTGGTGGTAGGCGGGCAGCGGCTCGGCCATGTGGTGCACGTCGTGACGCAGGACCTCGTCGGGCTCGGCTGCCGCGATGATGTCGGGGACGGGCTGGTGCCAGGCGCCGAAGCGGCGCAGGAGTTCGGCCTTCTCGTCGTCCATGGCGTGTCCGCCTGCGGGCACGGCGGCCGCGGCGTAGGCGTAGACGCGTCCGTCCTTCAGCGGCTGGGTGCCCCAGAGGTGGCCGCGGCCCCAGGTCTCGTGCGGCGCGAAGGGGCGGTCCGGCGCGGGGACGACGAGGCGCCAGGTGGTGTATCCGGAGTACCGGGGTCCGGGGTGGGCGGGGAACAGCGCACGGCGCACGGCCGAGTTGATGCCGTCCGCGGCGACGACGAGGTCGGCCTCGAGATCGCCGCCCTGGGTGATGACGACGGCGGGGCGGCGCTCGTCTCCGGCGTCCGCGAGGGTGGCGGTGCAGCCGGGGCGTACCGCGCCGTCCGGCAGGGCGGAGAGCAGGATGTCCACGAGGGTCGCGCGGTGCACCATGACGAGCGGGCCGCCGAACCTCTCGGCGGCGGCGGAGAGGTCGGTGCGGTACAGCCGGCTTCCCCTGGGGGTGTGCAGACCGCCGTCGCCCTGCCAGGCGGACAGGGATCTGACCCGGTCGCCGAGGCCGATGACGTCCAGAGCGCGCTGGGCGTTGGGCGCGAGGCCGATTCCGGCGCCTGCAGGAGTGAGGGCGGCGGCCCGTTCCAG
Source organism: Streptomyces sp. NPDC057445 (assembly GCF_042802855.1). Taxonomy (NCBI): domain Bacteria; kingdom Bacillati; phylum Actinomycetota; class Actinomycetes; order Kitasatosporales; family Streptomycetaceae; genus Streptomyces; species Streptomyces sp. NPDC057445. The sequence goes on from NZ_JBHVDH010000012.1 coordinate 156,667, forward strand.
CACGGTGACGTCCCAGCCCTGCTGGTGCAGGGCGATGGCGGCGGTCAGCCCGCCGATGCCGCCTCCGACGACGACGGCGCGGGATGCGCGGGGCCGGTCCATGACTCCTCCTCGCAACTACATCTGTAGTAACAGCAGTACCGTACTACAGATGTAGTGACCGAGATAGGTTGGTCCCATGACCGCACGCACCACCGGTTCCGCCGCGCGCCCGGAGCTGATCGCCGACGCCGCCCTGACCCTGCTCGCCGAGCGCGGGATGCGGGGACTCACCCACCGGGCCGTCGACGAGCTCGCAGGCCTCCCCCAGGGCTCGACGTCCAATCACGCCCGCACCCGGCAGGCGCTGCTGGAGGCTGCCGTACGCCGTCTGGCCGCGCGCGAGGCCCAGGTGCTCGCTCCGGAGGAGATGCCGGTCCCCCAGGGCGGGACGGAGGCCCTGACGGACGCTCTGGCGCTCGCCCTGCACCGCTGCCTCACCGCCCACCGCCCGCTGCTGGTGGCCCGCTACGAACTGGCCCTGGAGGCCACCCGCAGGCCCGAGTTGCGCTCCTACTACGACCGGGCGGGAGCGGCCTTCCGGGAGTCCCTGGTGACCCTGATGCGCGGCGCCGGGTCGGCCGAGCCCGAGCGGCACGCACTGTCGCTGGCGGCCTGGTGCGAGGGGCTGATGTTCTCGTGCGCGGTGGGGTCGTACCACTCCTCCGTCCCGACGACGGACGAGCTCCGCAAGGGGTTCGGCGAGCTGCTGCGCGGCATGCTCGGCTCATGAATCTCCTGGCGGCGCATGTGCTGTATGGGCTGCCGACGAAATTCGCCGACCTGCCCGTTTGCGCGGTGTCGCCTGTGAGGGTCCCATGATGGTGCCGCGAGAATCCCGGACTGTCGGCGGAGCAGATATCTCTGCGGGTTGATCACTGAGTAGTGACTGTGGTCGGTTCCGAGTCTTGGACCCGGCTGCGGAAGCACTCCATGGCCTTCACCCGGACGGTTGCGCCATACGGCTTGCCGCTCAACTCAGTGAACGCAGAGCGATTCACGGACGTTCGGCGAGGCGGTTTTGCAGATCGATGTGGCGGAACTGGTACACCGCCCCTACCTGACGGAGCACTCCCCGCCGCTTGTGAGCGTCCGCGAGGAAAGCCATCAGGCTCCAGGGCAGTCGCTGGCGCAGCGTCACGTAGACGCGGACGAGTGTAAAGAAGCCCACGGCAGTTCGGTTGAGCGCGACAGCGACCCCAACGGTCAAGCCGAGTGCGACCACGAGGAACAGGAAACCGTCTGTGGTGAAGTCGAATGCGCTGAACAGGAAACCGCGAAAACCGTCGTCGTGCACGGCGCTGCATATCCCCCAGTCTTGGAATTCACCATACGTACGAGGCTCGCAGAGCATCGCAAATCCGGTCACGCTGCTGACCCCGGCGCAACCGCGAGACAGAGTGACCAGAATGTTCGGTGATCCTTTTTCAAGAGCGTTGCAGACCCGGCCGCAGAGGTGAGGTTCGCTGGCGCCGCCTTGAGCCGTACGCGATCGCACCCGCGAGCGCGTAGGCAAACGGGGTCGATGATCTGTTCGTCGAGAAGTCGGTATAACCGTCTCCCGTTAGCGGCTCGCTCCGCAGAACCTACCCAGAATGGCACCGAGCCAGGGGAGAAGCCCGATAGTGAGCCCCGCAAGCACCGGGTCAGCGTCATGCTTTGGGCGGCTACGCAGTTCGGCGGCCGCGACATCCCCGAACCCGCCGACGTTGAGTTCGACGCCCCACAGACCCCTGTGCTCAGCGGCGTGGCGACTGGCGGGTGCACGTGACCTGGATGCCGCTGGTGTCTGCACGAGACCGGCGAGGTACTTCAGCCCGAGCAGTGTCGCGAGGGTCCCTGACCAAGCGCAGACTGGAAAGCGGACCAGAGGTGTTCACGGGCGCGCCGCGCGGACAAGAGCGCGAGGCTTTCCGCCCGTCGGCAACCGAGGAGCGGCGTTATGCCCGTCACGGCCGAAGGAACAGACATCTGCCCGTTCCGGATCGAGGTTCCAGAGAACCAGCTCACCGAGTTGCGCAGCCGGGTCGAGGCGACGCGCTGGCCTTCCAAGGAGCTTGTCACCGACCGCTCCCAAGGAGTGCAACTGGCAACGCTTCAGGCGCTCTCCCGCTACTGGATGCTCGAGTACGACTGGCGCAGGTGCGAGGCGAGACTGGACGCACTGCCGCAATTCATGACTGAGATCGACGGGGTCGAGATCCACTTCATCCACGTCAGGTCGCCGCATGAGAACGCGTTGCCGCTGATCATGACGCACGGCTGGCCCGGCTCGGTCGTCGAGCTGCTGGGGACCGTCGGCCCGCTGACCGACCCGACCGCTCACGGCGGCACCCCCGAGGACGCATTCCACCTGGTGCTGCCGTCCCTGCCCGGCTACGGCTTCTCGGGCCAGCCGACCGAGCTCGGCTGGGGGAACGGGCGCATCGCGAGCGCGTGGGCGGAGCTGATGAACCGCCTGGAGTACCCGCGCTACGTCGCCCAGGGGGGCGACGTGGGCGCAGCCGTCACCGACGCGATGGGCCGCCAGGCACCCGCGGGGCTGCTCGGCATCCACGTGAACCTGCTCGCCGGGGCGATCGCGATCAAGGACCAACTGCCGATGGAGTCCGAGCAGGAACGCGCGGCGTTCGACGCGCTGAACGTGTTCATGACGGACGGCTTCGGCTACTTCCTGGAGCAGACCACCCGGCCGCAGACGATCGGCTACTCCCTGCTGGATTCACCCGTCGGGCTGGCTGCCTGGATGCTGGACCACGACACGGACAGCTACTACAAGATCTCCCGCGCGTTCGTCGACCACGAGCCCGTGGGCAATCTGACCCGGGACAACATCATCGACAACATCATGATGTATTGGCTGACGGGCACCGGCGCCTCGGCGGCCCGGTGGTACTGGGAGTTCGGACGCGAGATCGCGTCCGGCCAGGCTCCTCCGCCGGTGTCGGTTCCGGTCGGCTTCACGACGTTCCCCGGCGAGATCTGGGCCGCCCCGCGCAGCTGGGTGGAGAGTGTCTACCCGAGCCCCGCGTACTTCAACGAGGTCGGCAGCGGCGGCCACTTTGCTGCCTGGGAGGAGCCGCAGCTCTTCTCCGCCGAGGTGCGGGCCGCATTCAGGCCCCTGCGCTGACGACGTCCAGTCGTGCCCAGACGACACCGCACCCCGGCCGGTACAAAGGGCCGGGTGTGCCGACCCGAAGGATCGGACGCTGGGCCCGGCACGATCGGCCCGCTCCCGGTCCTGCCCGCTTCGATGCGGCAGTGCCCAAGTGGAGCAATTGTCGTACGTAGGGGCATGCTGGATGTGGGTCTTCAGGACGAGGGAGCCCCCTTGGCCTCAGAGTGTTGCGCTGAGGAAGGTTATGCGCGTATGCCCATCATTTCGCCGGGATTCCACGGCCGGCGGCCCGCCGACGGCAAGAAGCTTCCGCCCGGCCAGTACGAGACGTTCGACTTTCCGGTGCTTTCCGCCGGCCCGACCCCCCATGTGCCGCAGGAGGACTGGGAGCTTGCGGTCGTCACGGAGGACGGGGGGCGCCACAGCTGGGACTGGGCGGCCCTGCAGGCGCTGCCGACGGAGACTCCCACGGTCGACCTGCATTGCGTGACCAAGTGGTCGAAGTACGACACCGAATGGCGGGGCGTGTCCTTGGACGTCCTGCTCGAAGGTGTCGAGACGGCGGCGGACTTCGCCCTCGTCCACTCCTACGGCGGCTACACCACCAACATCCCGCTGGAGGACCTCCTCGACCACAAGGCATGGATCGTGCACGACTACGACGGCCAGGAGTTGGCGCCCGAGCATGGCGGCCCAGCCCGGCTTCTCGTTCCCCATCTGTACCTGTGGAAGTCCGCGAAATGGGTACGCACGATCGAGCTTCGTCTGGACGACGAACCAGGTTTCTGGGAAAGCGCCGGCTATCACAACTACGGAGACCCATGGCAAGAGCAGCGATACCGGGGCGACTAGGTGAACGACTTCGCTGGAGAACCGCTCAGGTGGCGGACCGGCGTACGGAGTCGGCAACGGCCACCACGCTCGTCCTGAGCGTGCCGGACTGGCCCGGCCACCTGGCAGGCCAGCACGTCGATGTCCGGCTGACGGCGGAGGACGGGTACAGCACGCAGCGCAGCTACTCGATCGCGTCGGTGTCGAACGGCGAGCATGTGGAGCTCACGGTGCAGTGCGTGACCGGTGGGGAGGTCTCGCCCTATCTGGTGGACAATCTCCTGGTCGGGGGCCTCGTAGAGATCCGCGGCCCCGTTGGCGGCTGGTTCGTGTGGCAGCCCGAGCAGCCGGAGCCGGTTCTGCTGGTGGCAGGCGGCTCCGGAATCGTGCCGCTGATGTCCATGGTCCGCACCAGGGAGTCGACCGGCAGCCGCGTCCCGTTCCGCCTGCTGTACTCCCTAAGGGATCCGGCGGACCTTCTCTACGCCGCCGAGCTGCGTAAGGGGGCGCCCGGGTTGGACACGTCGTACATCTATACCCGGGTGACACCTGACGGATGGCGTCGGCCGGCGGGCCGACTAGCACCGGAGGACCTGGCGAGAAACGGCTGGCCCCCGGAGCTCGAGCCGGCCTGCTACGTCTGCGGCCCCACCGGTTTCGTCGAGAAGGCCGCCGACTACCTGGTACTTCTCGGCCATTCCCCTGATCGCGTCCGTACAGAACGATTCGGCTAGCGGAGGGTGACATGACGGTTTCAGACGGCTACGCATTCAGCGAGCCCACCTATACGGACGGCAACGCGCTCGCAGGGCCTCTCTCCGAGATTTTCGCGGTCGATGTCACCGCCGCGACCAGCCGGTGTGCGCACTGTAGCCGCACGGGTCCCCTCGGCGGGCTACATGTGTACGACCGCGCCCCGGGCCGCATCGCCCGCTGCCCGGGATGCGGGGAGGTCATGATCCGCATGGTCCGCGGCAATGGAGAGGTCTGGCTCGACATGAGCGGCACCGCGGCGCTTGCCATTCCCCTGGACGACCAGTGAGCAGGGGAGGAAAGTGTGCGCCGCGGCGGGAAAGGATCGCTGCCGCTGTCACGGTAAGTCCCCCGGGGCCGGGTCACGTTGATGCGTTCTTCCGCGGTGTCCCGAACAGCCGGGCATAGGCCCCGTAGGCCTCGCGCTCCAGGTCGTCGAGGTGAATGAAGCGCAGGGAAGCGGAGTTGATGCAATAGCGCAGTCCGCCCGCAGACCTGCGGCCGTCGGGAAACAGATGGCCGAGATGGCTTTCCCGTGGGCCGAGCGGACTTCGGTGCGCGTCATCCCGTGGGAAGGGTCCTGCCGCTCGACGTTCTCCGCGTCGATCACCTTGGTGAAGCTGGGCCATCCCGGTTTGCTGTCGTACTTGTCCACCGAAGCGAACACTCGTCGACGGCGTCTTCCCGGACAGCCGATGGCCAAGGCCCTCGTGCGACGACGCTTCTCGAGCCGTGATGCCCCACTCGCCGATCCCCAAGGGCTTTTCCGGCGGCGAGTACCCCGCATCCAGGAAGTCGCCGGTGACGGCAGGCAGGCGCACCAGGTTGTCGAAAACGCTCTCCCGCTCAGCCTTCGGCGATCGGCTTGAGCCGTCCGTCTCGGAGCGCCGGGCGAGGTCCATGAGCCGGGCGCGATCGGGTTCGACGACGAAGAAGACAGCCCACCCGTCCTTGGGCTGGACCGTGGGTGGCATCGCGACGGCGACGAGCGTGCCACCAGCGCGTACCAGCGGGGCAGCCGCCCCACGCGCATGTCCCCACAAAGACACAATCATTGCGCTGCGACACAGGCAACTTGACCAGCTCCCACAGACCTCCCTATGGTCGCCGACGCCTAAGGCGGAAAGCCGGCGGCCTTGCCGCGCCGTTGGGCTGGTGGTGTGGTCGTCGGTCGCACCCTGTGCCGCAGCCGCCGCAGAAGGCACTTGGCCAGCACCATGGACGGCGTTGCACCGCCGTGACGGCACGGCGGCAGAATCCAGGAGCGCTCCGTGACCGCCCAGCCGCCGACTGCCGATTCGCTGCTCGACCGCTACGACGACCTCCGCGCCCTCGTCGTCAACTGCACCCTCAAGCGATCGCCCGAGGTGAGCAACACCCAAGGACTCATCGACAAGAGCCGGGCGGTGATGGAAGCACAGGGAGTCCAGGTCGACGTCGTACGAGCTGTCGATCACGACATCGCGACCGGCGTATGGCCGGACATGACCGAGCACGGGTGGGAGAGCGACGAGTGGCCGACCCTGTACGAGCGGGTGATCGCGTCCGACATCCTCGTGCTGGCGGGGCCGATCTGGCTGGGTGACAACAGCTCCGTCATGAAACAGGTCATCGAGCGGCTGTACGCGTGCTCGGCACTGCTCAACGACCGCGGCCAGTACGCGTACTACGGGCGGGTCGGTGGTTGCCTGATCACGGGCAACGAAGACGGAGTGAAGCACTGCGCCATGAACGTCCTGTACAGCCTCCAGCACCTCGGGTACACCATTCCACCGCAGGCGGACGCGGGCTGGGTCGGTGAGGCAGGGCCCGGACCCTCGTATCTCGACCCCGGATCGGGCGGGCCGCAGAACGATTTCACCAATCGCAACACCACCTTTATGGCCTGGAACTTGATGCATCTCGCCGCCATTCTCAAGCGGGCGGACGGCATCCCCGCTCACGGAAACCAGCGCGCCGAGTGGGACGCGGGAGCCCGCTTCGACTATCCGAATCCCGAACACCGATGAACGGGCGGGTGGGCGGCCGTGTGACGTGGATGCCGATGCTGCCCGTCAGGGCGGGTTTACCGGCGGCTACTCCTTCGGCGCACCGTCGTCTCCACGATCGCCCTCCCGGCGATTCTTTTCTACGTAGCGTGCTTCGTCGCTCACCACGCGTACGGCCTCCTCGAGGACAGCCAGAACCTCCGCCCCCGGGATGATCGCCGCCCCGGCGGCGTCGGCGAACACGTAGTCACCGGGACGCACCGCCACACCCGACACCACCGCGGGCCGGTTCGCCTCGAACGGGGTGACGGCGTCCCCACCCCATCGCACGGCTTCTCCACTGCAATATGCGGCGAACTCGTACTCCGGCAGCTCGGCAAAGTCACGCAGGCGACCGTCCGTCAGGATTCCGGCGAGCCCGTGGACAGCGAGCGGGGACAGCTTGACTCTGCCGCCGAGCGACGCGTCCGGATACCCGTTGCTCGCCAGAACCAGCACCCGCCCCTGCCCCCCCTCGCGGATGGCCTCGCGGAAGAGGTCGGCGAAGTTGTAGCGCTCGGGCGGCAGAGCCTTCTGGCACGAGGGCAGATAGGAAATGGTGACGGCCGGACCAAAGAGCAGGCGATCCGGCGTGGGGCTCTTCAGATCGGTCAGATGGCATCGGTGCCGATGAAATCGCCCCATCGCGTCGACGACGTCAGCGGTGCGGACACGAACTGCGAGTTCGCGCAGTCGCGACTCTTCCTCCACCATCGGACCTCCTGCTGGCCGGAACCGTCAGGCTCGGACATGGGCCGGGGTTCGTCCCAAGTGTGTGCCGGCAGTCAGGTGCCTGCTCAGCACTCTGGCCGCAGGCCAGCCTGCGGCGGCGGGAACGGCGCGCCGGCAACGTCCCCGAGCTCTTCAGCAGCACTCTCCATCTTGCGCCGCACACGGAGCGACTGCTACACGAGAACACTCGCCCAGTGCCGGTGCCGGTGCGCGCGGGCCTCGCCGCCGGCCTCCCGTCAGACCAATGGCCGCCTGCAGCTGGCCGTCAGTAAGGCATTCCGCTGCGCGCAGGTGAATTCGCCCGTCACTGCCTGTGACGACCTGCCGATTGGGTGGCCGCCGAGCGGCTAAAGGGACGCTGTGTGGACGCGGTGTGGACAACGATTGACTGCCAATCCGGAGTGACCGCCTGTCACGGGCTACTTCGTTGGTTCTCGGCGAGGACCACTTGAACCCCGGCACCCATTTCGTCACCTCGAGAGCTCCATTTCGTCGGTTCCTCTGTATCGCGCAGGATGCGGACCATGACCACATCTGAGCGAACCGAAGCGTCCACCCTCGCCGGCGAGCGCGAGATGCTCGAAGGCTGGCTGGACTTCCACCGGGAGACCCTCGCCCTGAAGTGCGCCGGGCTCGACGACGAGCAGCTGCGACGGGCCTCTGTACCGCCGTCGGGACTGTCGCTGCTCGGCCTCGTGCGGCACATGGCGGAGGTCGAGCGGAACTGGTTCCGCAGGGTCCTGACCGCGGAGGATGCCCCGCCCCTCTACTACGGCAAGGAGGATCCGGACGGCGAGTTCCACATGACCGGCGAGGACACCTGGCAGACGGCACACGGAGCCTGGCAGGCCGAGATCGCACGTGCCCGCGCGCTCGCCGCTTCGCGGTCCCTGGACGACCTCGCCACCGGCACCAACAGCCGCGGAGAACCGTTCAATCTGCGCTGGATCTACGTCCACATGATCGAGGAGTACGCGCGCCACAACGGGCACGCCGATCTGCTCAGGGAGTGCATCGACGGTACGACGGGAGAGTGACGCCCCCCGCCTCACTCCCCTGACAGCTGCCGGTCCAGCCGCGCGATCGCCGCCCTCACACCGTCCCCGTGCCCGTCGTCGCCCAGGGCGTGCGAAGCCGCACGGGCGCGGTCGAGGTGGGCGCGCGCGGCCTCCGGGCGACGGAGCTTCGCATAGTCCGCGGCGAGGTTGAGATGCAGGGAGGGGTACAGGCCGCGCACCGCGACCGCCGCTTCGTGCCCGGCCGGCCGCGCGGCCTCCAGGCCCTCCGCCGCCGACAGCGCGCGCAGGTCCCAGGCCAGCTCGTCGGCGGGGTCGTCCTGGGTGTCCGCCATGTAGTGCGCCAGGGTGCAGCGGTGCAACGGGTCGCCGTACGCGCCGATCTCCGTCCACAGCTTCCCGAGGCGGTTGCGCGCCTCTTCCCGGTCCCCGGCGTGGAGCAGCATGGCCGCCTGCCCGATCCTGGTCATGACGGCGTCTTCCGATGTCTCCTGCTGCTCCATACCTCGGCCTCCAGCGCCTCGACGGGGACGATTCCGACGCCAGTGCCTGTGACACTAGCCGCCGCGGGGTGCCATCCGGCACAGGCTCGGAGCGGGGCCCGAGCCTGTCAGCCAGGTGCGTGAACCGTCAGCCGAGGTCGGGGATGCGCCAGTCGATCGCCTCGTGGCCCTGCGCCGCCACGGCCTCGTCGATCTGTGTGAACGGCTGGGAGCCGAAGAACTTCTTCGCGGAGAGCGGCGACGGGTGGGCACCCTTCACCACCACATGACGGCCCTCGTCGATGAGCGGCAGCTTCTTCTGGGCGTAGTTGCCCCAGAGGACGAAGACCGCCGGATCGGGCCGCGAGGCCACGGCGGTGATCACCGCGTCCGTGAACTTCTCCCAGCCCTTGCCCTTGTGGGAGTTGGCCTCGCCCGCCCGGACGGTCAGCACCGCGTTGAGCAGGAGGACGCCCTGCTCGGCCCACGGCATCAGATAGCCGTTGTCCGGGACCGGATGGCCCAGCTCCTCCCGCATCTCCTTGTAGATGTTCCGCAGGGAGGGCGGGGTCTTGACGCCCGGACGCACCGAGAAGCACAGTCCGTGCCCCTGGCCCTCCCCGTGATACGGGTCCTGCCCGAGGATCAGCACCTTCACCCGCTCGAAGGGCGTGGCGTCCAGTGCCGCGAAGACCTCCTCACGCGGCGGGTACACCGGCCCCCTGGCGCGCTCGTCCTCCACGAAGTCGACAAGCTCCTTGAAGTAGGGCTTCTGGAGCTCCTCGCCGAGGACGCCGCGCCAGGACTCGGGCAGCATGTCGGTGTCGGTCACGTCAACAACCTCCGGTATGCGATCAGTTCTCGATCACAGAACCTACCCGCGGCCACTGACAATCGCGGCTGCCGGCCGGACGCGAGGTCCGGCCGGACCGCCTACCAGCTGGTCTTCCGCTCGAGCACCCACACCTGCATGATCGTCTGCGGGTCGAGCGCCCGCTCACAGCCGGCGATCTCCTCGCTGGCGGCGATGTGCAGCTTGCCCTGCCACAGCGGCAGCAGCCGGACGTCCTCCACGAGAACCTTCTGGGCCACCTCGAACGGCCCGGACACGGCGCCGCGGTCGCTCTCCTTGCGGGACAGCGTGAGCTGCTCGGCGATCTCGGGGCTGTCGTACGGGGTGCCGAGCGCGTTCTCCTTGCCGACGAACGGCGCGATGAAGTTGTCCGGGTCCGGGAAGTCGGGGAACCAGCCTCGGCCGAAGACCGGGTACTGGCCGTTCTTGTAGCCCTCCTGGAAATCCTTCCAGGGCTTGCTCTGCAGCGTGATCTTGAACAGGCCGGACCTGTCCAGCTGCCGCTTGATCTCGGCGAACTCGGGAGCGGTGGAGGAGCCGTAACGGTCCGTGGTGAACCAGAAGGTCAGGTCGACGGGGGTGTTGATCCCGGCGTTCCGGAGGATCTCACGGGCCTTGCCGATGTCCGGCTCGCCGAACGTGTCGAAGAAGCTGGTGGTGTGCCCCGCAATGCCCTTGGGGACCATCGAGTACAGCGGCTCCGCCGTGCCCTGGTAGACCTTGCCGACAAGAGCCTCACGGTCGATGACCTGGGCGATCGCCCGGCGCACCGGCAGCTTGGCCACGGCCTGGTCCTTGGGGTTGAAGACGAGGTAACGGATGTCGGCGCCGACGGTCTCGACGACCTGGAGCCCCTCGTTCTCCGGCTTCTTGTCCTGCAGCGCGACGACCTCTTCCGCGGTGAGACCACGGTTGGTGACGTCGATCTCCTTCTTCCTGAGAGCGCTCACCATCACTTCGGAGTCCTTGAAGTAGCGAATGGTGACGGCTTCGTTCTTGCGGTCCGCGAAGCCGATGTAGTTCGCGTTCTTCTTCAGCTCGGCCGCGCCCCCCTCGGAGTACGACTCCAGGGTGTACGGGCCCGAGCCGGTGAGCTTGCCGTCCTCGCGGATCTTGTCGGCGGCGTACTCGGCGGGGTCGACGATGGACATCGCGGGTGTGGCGAGGATGAAGGGGAAAGTGGCGTCCGCCTTGGTGAGCCGGAACGTAACGGTCCGGGCCCCTTCCGTCTCCACCGCTCGGAGCGAACCGAGCAGTCCGCTCGGACCGCCCTTGACATTGATCTTCGTGATCCGGTCGATGGAGTACTTGACCGCGGCGGCGTCCAGCACGTGCCCGTTGGAGAACTTGAGGTTTTCACGCAGGGTGCACTGGAATGCCGTATTGGTCGGATCCGTGAATTTACAGCTCTCCGCCGCATCGGGCTGCGGACTCGTGCTCCCGGTCGGGAAACTCAGGAGCGTCTGAAACACATTCCGGTACAGCTCCCAGGAGCCGTCCCAGGCGGCGGCAGGATCGAGTGTGCTGGGCTCACTCGTCGTGCCGACGACCACCGGCTTGGCCCCATCGGCGTCCTCGTCCGAAAACAGACCGCATCCCGCCACCAGGGATATGGACGCAAGGGCTGCAGCCGCCCGCAGCATCGTCCGGTTGAACACGTGCACACGCTCCTCGTTCAGCCATGGGTCGGCGAACCATACCGCAGTGCCCCGCCAGAACAACGGGGAGGTTCGGCGGGGCACTTGTGGCAATCCATGGCCATTCAGGCACAAAAGGACTCAATGGACTCCGGCATTAAGGAAAATACCTCCGTCAACCACGAGTGTCTGCCCCGTGATCCAGTCCGACTGGTCGGAGGTGAGAAACGCGGCGGCTCCCCCGATGTCCCGGGGAACGCCCAGCCGGCCCATCGGATACGCGGCGGCCGCCTCGGCCTCCCGGCCCTCGTAGAGCGCTTCCGCGAACTTTGTCTTGATCACGGCGGGTGCGATCGCGTTGACCCGGACGACGGGCGCGAATTCGTGCGCCAGCTGCAGGGTCAGATTGATCATCGCCGCCTTGCTCATTCCGTATGCCCCGATGAAGGGCGACGCAGAGAGACCGGCAACCGATGCGATGTTCACGATCGCACCGCCGTTCTCCTTCTGCCACGCCCTGAAGGTCTGCTGGGCGAACCCGAGCGCCGAGATCACATTGGTCTCGAAGACCTTGCGGGCCACCCCGAGATCGAGTTCGGCGATCGGACCGAAGACGGGGTTGGTGCCGGCGTTGTTGACGAGGAAATCGACGCGGCCGAAGGCCTCCATCACACGCTCGACGGCGGCCGCCTGGTGCGCCTCGTCGTGGGCCTTGCCCGCGACCGCGATCACCCGGTCCGCGCCCAGCCGCTCGACGGCCTCCTTCAGGGCGTCCTCGCCGCGGCCGGTGATGCAGACCCGGTCACCGCGGGCGACGAGCGCCTCGGCGACGCCGTAGCCGATGCCCCGGCTGCCGCCCGTGACGAGGGCGACCTTGCCGGACAGCGGGGGAAGTTCCTGTGTGGTCATCTCTGGGATCTCCGGATCAGTTGAGCGGGCCGCCGGCGACGTACATGACCTGACCGGAGATGAAACCGGCGTCGTCACCCGTGAAGAAAGCGATTGCATTGGCGACGTCCTCCGGCCTGCCCACCCGCTGCACCGGGATCTGGGTGGCCGCCGCGGCCTGGAACTCCTCGAAGCCCATACCGACGCGGGCGGCGGTCTGGGCGGTCATCTCGGTGACGATGAACCCGGGGGCGACGGCATTGGCGGTGACGCCGAACTTGCCGAGCTCCTTGGCGAGGGTCTTGGTGAAGCCCTGGAGACCGGCCTTGACCGCGGAGTAGTTGGCCTGGCCGCGGTTGCCCAGCGCCGAGCTGGAGGAGAGCGAGACGATCCGGCCGAAGCCCGCGTCCACCATGTGCTTCTGGCAGGCCTTCGCCATCAGGAACGCGCCCTTGAGGTGCACGTTGATCACCGTGTCCCAGTCGGACTCGCTCATCTTGAAGAGGAGGTTGTCCCGGAGCACGCCCGCGTTGTTGACGAGGATCGTCGGCGCGCCGAGCTCGGCGGCGACCCGCTCGACGGCGGCCTCCACCTGGGCGGAGTCCGAGACGTCACAGCCGACGGCGACGGCCTTGCCGCCCGCCGCCGTGATCTTCTCGACGGTGTCCTTGCAGGCCGCCTCGTCGAGGTCGAGTACGGCGACGGCACGGCCTTCGGCCGCCAGACGTACGGCGGTGGCGGCGCCGATGCCTCGCGCGGCTCCGGTCACGATCGCGACGCGCTGCTCGGTGGTGGACATGGTTGGTTCTCCTCGCCCTTGGATCCCGGTGGATGCGGCCGCCCGGCACGGCCCAGATAAGTGAGCGACCGCTTAGTACCTTCAGCAGACGTGACGCTAGAAGCCCTGGCACCCGGTGTCAACGGCCCATCGGGTGCCCCGGGTCACTCATCCCCCTTGTGGGCCCCGTTCAGCGCACGAGTACATCGAGCAGCCGCTCGACCTCGGCCTCCGGGTCGGCGGTCAGACCGGTGTGCACGGGTCCCGGCTGGACGACCGTCGAACGCGGTGCGATCAGCCACCGGAACCGTCGCCCCGCGTCGTCACGCGCCGCCTGCCCCGCGTCCTGCCCGCCCTTGCAGACGCCCTCGACGGCGTGCAGCGCGGCTTTCACTCCCGTGACGTCCGCCTGCGGGTCCAGGGCCCTCAGCTTTGCCTCGTCCAGGTGCGTACGGGCGGCCACGTAGGACTTGGCCCGGCAGTAGACAACCACGCCCGCGTTGAAGCACTCACCGCGCTCGACGCGCGGCACCACGCGCAGCAGCGCGTACTCGAAGACGTCCCGCTCGACGCCGCGATCGCTCACAGTCCCTCGCCCTTCGTGCTGTCCTTGCTCTTCTTCGTCAGGTGGGGCCAGGGCGTGAGGTGCTCGGTGAGCCAGCCGGGTGCCTGCGAGGGGCGCGACTTGGAGGGAGCGGTCAGCGTGATCCGCTCATGGATGGTGGCGGCACGCGGCAGCAGGGTCTCCACATAGGCGCGGCGCAGCGCGTCGGTGGAGTCGAACCCTGGCTCGTCCACCAGCCACTCGTCCGGGACGTCCGCGGCCGCCTGGGTCAGCAGTTCCTCGGTGACCAGCGGTGCCAGCTCGGCGGCAGCGGCGGCGATGTCGGGCCGGAAAGGCGCGAGTGCGTGATCGGACGCGTCGTACGGCTTGGCCGCGGAGGCCACCGCGCCCGGCCAGTTGTGGTGCCAGATCATGGTGGCACCGTGGTCGATCAGCCACAGGTCGCCGTGCCAGACGAGCATGTTGGGATTGCGCCAGGACCGGTCGACGTTGTTGATCAGCGCGTCGAACCAGACGACCCTGCCCGCCTCCGCCGGGTCCACCTCGTACGCGAGCGGGTCGAAGCCGATCGAGCCGGGCAGGAAGTCCATCCCGAGGTTGAGACCGCCGCTGGCCTTCAGCAGCTCCTGCACCTCCTGGTCGGGCTCGGAGAGCCCGATGACCGGGTCGAGCTGGATCTGTACGAGCTCCGGCACCCGCAGTCCGAGCCGACGGCCGAGCTGCCCGCAGATGACCTCGGCGACCAGGGTCTTGCGGCCCTGTCCGGCCCCGGTGAACTTCATGACGTACGTACCGAGATCGTCGGCCTCGACGATCCCGGGGAGCGAGCCGCCCTCGCGCAAGGGCGTGACATAGCGGGTCGCTGTGACTTCGGAAAGCATTGGGCAAGATTACTGTGCGTTTTCCGGCGCGGCCGTTGAACGAGTCCGCACCCGGTCCCGTAGAACATCACAAGCGGCCCGGGACGGGGGCCGATCGCGGAGAGGGGCCGGCATGACCGGAACGCAGGGAACGGCCCGCACCGTGGCGCGGCGAACCGTCGTCGCGGCGGCGGGCGGAGCGGGGCTCGCGGCGGCGCTGACAGCGTGCGGCGGCGGATCGGAGACGTCGGGCAGCGCGGGCGAGCAGCCTGCAGGCGCCGGCACGACGGGCGGGAGCACGGGCGGCACCACGGGCGGTGGCGGCGGCGGCGGCGAGGTCCTGGCCAGGACCTCGGACATCCCGGAGGGCGGTGGCAAGGTCATCGGCGATGTCGTGGTGACCCAGCCGACGGCGGGTCAGTTCAAGGCCTTCTCGTCCAAGTGCACCCATCAGGGCTGCGCCGTGAAGCAGGTCGCGAACGGCATGATCAACTGCCCTTGTCACAACAGCATGTTCGACGCTGTGGACGGCAGCGTGAAGGGTGGCCCCGCGACCTCGCCGCTCCCGCCCGTGCCGGTCGTCGTCGCGGGCGACTCGATCAAGCGCGCGTGACCCTGCGCGGGCGCTTCCAGCACGCGAGCACCTCGTCGGTGGTGGTGACGGTGGCGACGAGTGCCAGCGTGTTCCTGATCATCGCGAGGGTGTACTCGGGAGGCACCCCCGCGATGGCGTCCGTGGGGACGACGGCCGTGTAGCCGAGGTTGACGGCGTCGAAGACGGCGTTCGGGACGGCCACGTTGGCGGAGACGCCCGTGACCACGAGGGTGCGGCAGCCGAGGTTCCGCAGCAGGGCGTCGACCTCTGTCCCGGCGATCGGGGACAGCCCGTGCAGTCTGCGTACGACGATGTCCTCGTCCGCGACCTCGATCGGCTCGGCGATACGGACGGCCGTGGTGCCTGAGTGCTGCTGCACGGGCAGCCGCTCGGCGGCCCTGAAGAGGCGGGCGTTGCGGTTGGAACCCCGCCCGTCGGGCCGTCGCTCCGCCACCGCGTGCAGGACCTGCACACCGGCTTCGTGCGCGGCGGCGACGAGTCGCGCGACATGAGTCAGTGCCCCTGATGAGCGGGCCTGGGCGGCGAGCTCCGGGAGGGCGCTGTCCCTGCCGACGACGCCGTTCTGGCACTCGACGGTCATCAGCACGGTGCCGGCAGGATCCAGCTGTTCCAGGAGCTGTTCGTGCGACGACGGCATTTCCCGGCCTCCTCTTCGACGACTGCGGCTGCACGTGTTCCCGAGTTCCCGACGTCCCGAGTTCCCGACGTCCCGGGTTCCGGACCGCCCGGGAACGTGTCCGGGACCGGCCGCGCGACGGTAACGGGCATTGCGCCAGGAAGGAAGAGCCCCCATGATTTCTGACACCCGGTCAGTTCCCTGAAAACGTCGGCTATCCGAAGGAGGGCCCCGCATGGCCGTCACCCAGCGCCGAGGCCGCCGGATCATGATGACATCGTCCGAACTGGACGCGTTCCTCACCGCACAGCGCACCTGCCGGGTGGCCACGGTCTCGGCCGACGGGCGTCCCCATGTCACCGCCCTCTGGTTCGCCTGGGACGGTACGTCCCTGTGGCTGTACTCGATCACCCGCAGCCGCCGCTGGCAGGAAATGCGCCGTGATCCACGGATCGCCGTGGTGGTCGACGCAGGCGAGGAGTACGGCGATCTGTGCGGCGTCGAGCTCTCGGGCACGGCCGAGTTCATCGGCGAGTCCCCGAGGACCGGAGAGCCCTGCCCTGCTCTCGAGGGTCCCGAGCGGCTCTTCGCCCGGAAGAACTTCGGCCTGGACTCGATGCCGCACGACGGCCGCCACGCCTGGATGCGGCTGACGCCGGACGCTGTCGCCTCCTGGGACTTCCGCAAGCTCACGGCGCTCTGAGCACGGCGCCGGACCAGGCCCCCGGGCACGACCCCGTGGGCCTGGTCCGGCGCCGAGGGCGTGGACGTGGACGCGGGCGTCGCACCTCAGCCCGTCACCACCGCCGCGGCCGACTGCAGCGCCTCCACCGCCGCGCGGATCGAGGGACGCCGCTCCGCGTCGGTGCGCCAGACCGCATGGATGTGGCGGTGCATCTTCTGGCGCACAGGGACGAACCTGACGCCCTCCGGCACCGGACCGCGGCCCAGTCGTGGGGTGACACAGACCCCGAGGCCCGCCGCGATCAGCGACAGCTGCGTGTGATGCTCCCCCGCCATGTGCGCGATCCGGGGCTCGATGCCCTTCGAGCGGAGGGTGAAGACCAGCCACTCGTAGCAGAATTCGCCCTCCGGCCAGGACACCCACTCGTCGTCGGCGAAATCCTCGAGATCCACCTCGGCGCTCGCCGCGAGCGGATGGTTCATCGGCATGGCGACATCCGCCGCGTCGTCCAGCAGCTGCGCCCGGGCGAGGCCGCCCGGCACCGGCAGACGCTTGTTGCTCCAGTCCAGCACGACGGCCAGATCCAGGTCGCCCGTGACGACCTGGCGCACGGCGTGCTCCGGTTCCAGTTCCCTGGACCGTACGCGCAGTTCGGGGTGGGCGCCCCGGAGCGCCGCGAGCGCGGCGGGGAAGAGCCCCCGGGCGGCCGTCGGGAAGGCTCCGATGCGCACTTCACCGACCACCTGTCCCCGCTGCGCCTCGATGTCGGCCTGGGCGAGCTCCACCTGGGACAGGATGCGCGCGGCATGGTCGGCGAGCAGCCGGCCGGCGTCGGTGAGGCGCACCCCGCGCCCGTACTTGGCCAGCAGTTGCTGGCCCACCTCCCGCTCCAGCTTCGCCATCTGCTGGGAAACGGCCGAAGTCGTCACATGCAGTCCGTCGGCCGCCCCGCTCACCGAGCCGTGCCGTGCCAGTGCGTCCAGGGTCCGCAGGCGCTCCAGGTTCAACATGTAAGTAATGCTAATCCAAGAGGTGAACGAAATCTCGCTTGTCCTAAGAGATCGGCCCCATCAGAGTAAGTGACATGAGCGCCGCTACGCCGACTTCACGTGATCGCACCCCTCGTGATCGCACCCTCCTCGTCCCCACGCCCGCCACGACGGCCCGACGCCCCGCCCTCGACTGGCGCATCAGGTTCGCGGTGCTCGCTCTGATCTGGGGCTTCAGCTTCCTGCTGATCAAGGTCGGGACGCACGGGTACGCGCCGTTCCAAGTCACCTTCGGCCGGCTGCTCTTCGGCACCGCCGTGCTCGCGGCGGCGATGGCGGTGAAGCGCGAACGACTGCCCCGGGGGCCTCGCACATGGGCCCATCTCGCCGTCGCCGCGCTCCTGCTCAACGCGCTCCCGTTCTCGCTCTTCGCCTACGCCGAGCTGACGATCCCCTCGTCCCTGGCGGGCATCTGCAACGCCACCTCGCCGCTGTGGGGCATGGCGCTGTCGCTGGTTGCCCTCTCCGAGGACCGGCCGACCCGCCGCCGCGTCGCCGGGCTCGGCCTCGGCTTCCTCGGCGTTCTCACCGTGCTGGGCGCCTGGCAGGGATTCAACGGGCTGGACGTCACCGGCACCGCGATGGCGCTGATCGCCTCGCTCTGCTACCCCGTGGGGTGGATCTACGTCCGCCGCACACTCGCCGGTTCCACCCACTCGAACCTCTCCCTCACCAGCGCCCAACTGCTCCTCGCCACGCTCCAGCTGGCGCTGGTGACCCCCCTGTTCACCACGCTCCCGGACTCCCTCCCGGTGGTCCCGCTGCTCGCGTTGATCGCTCTGGGCGCCCTGGGAACCGGCTTCGCGATGCTGCTGCAGTACGGACTGGTCGCCGAGGTCGGGCCCACGACGGCGGCAATGGTCACGTACTTCATCCCGGTCATCGCCACCGTCGCCGGGGTGACGCTGCTCGACGAGCAGTTCGGCTGGAACACTCCGGTCGGCGCACTGGTCGTGCTGGCGGGCGCCGCCCTCACCCAGAGCAGGCCGCGAACCCGTCAGCCGTAGGCGCGGGCGGGCACCGGTCCCGCCGCCGCAGCCACCGCGTCGGCGAGCCGCTCGATGTCCTCCCCCTTCAGGCTGGACACGGTGAGCCGCACCCCGGGCGGCGAGGAGATCCTGAAGCGCGCTCCTGGCGCCACCGCCCACCCCGCGTGCAGCAGCCGCGCCACGGTCCCCGTCTCGTCCACCACCGGCACCCAGACGTTCATACCGCTGCGGCCCTGCGCCCCGACCCCCCGCTCCGCCAGGGCACGCAGCAGTGCGTCGCGCCGCTCCGCGTACGCGCGCGCCACCGCCGCCGGGTCGACGGCCTTCGAGGTCCACAGCTCCACGACCGCCTGCTGCAGCAGCCCGCTGACCCAGCCCGGACCCAGCTGCTGCCGCCCCAGCACCCGGTCGACGGTGATCCCGTCCCCGGTCAGGACGGCGAGCCGCAGATCCGGCCCGTACGCCTTGGCGGTGGAGCGGACGACCACCCAGTGGTCCGTGACTCCGGCGAGCGGGTGCAGCGGCTGGTCGACGATGGCGTAGCCGTGGTCGTCCTCGATGGTCAGCACCTGCGGATGCCGGGCGAGCACACCGCGCAGTTCGCGCGCCCGCTCCTGCGTGACCACGGCTCCCGTGGGGTTCTGCGCCCGGCCGGTGACGACCACGGCGCGGGCACCGCCGTCGAGGGCCCGCTGCACCTCGCCGGGCCGCGGTCCGTCCTCGTCGAGGGCGACCGGTACGGGCCGCAGTCCGAGCGCCGCGACCAGATCCAGCAGACTGCCCCAGCCCGGATCCTCGACGGCGACGGCGTCACCGGGCCTGAGGTGGGCGTTCAGCACACGCTCAATGGCATCCAGCGAGCCGGACGTGACGGCGACCGGGCCGTCCGGCACGCCGTCGGCCTCCAGTCCGGCGCGGGCGATACCCGCCAGTCGGGGGTTGACCGGCGCGTCCCCGTAGAGGACCGGCCGCTCGGCGTACCGGCGCGCCGCGGCCGCGAACGCGTCCTGCAGGGGCGGCAGCAGGGCGACGTCGGGATTGCCGTCGGAGATCTGCCGTACGCCGGGCGGGGCGTCGACCCTGAGCGAGCCGCGAGCCGTGCTCGCGGGACGCGCCCGCACCCGGCTGCCCCTGCGCCCCGCCGTCTCGATCACTCCGCGCTCACGCAGCGTGCGGTAGGCGGCCGCGACGGTATTGGGATTGACACCCAGCGCCGTCGCCAACTCCCGCATGGGCGGCAGCAGTTGACCGGGCAGCAGCTCCCCCGCCCCTACTCCGCGCTCGACGCTCGCGGCGATCTCCGATGCACGACGTCCCGTAATCCGATACTCTCCTAGCACAAACCGCATTATGCACTAGTGCAATGGAGATGGCAATGTCCTCACTGCCGGCCGACTCCGTCTACCGGACCACCGAGCGCACCTCCCCCACCCGTGGGCGGGCGCGTGCTTCCTACGACCGCGAGCTGGTGCACTCGATACTCGACGAGGCGTACGTCTGCCATCTCGGCTTCGTCCGCGACGGCGCGCCGGTGGTACTTCCGACCCTCTACGGCAGGATCGGCGAGACGCTGTACATCCACGGCTCGACCGGCTCCCGGCCCCTGCGCATGGCCGGGCAGGCCGACCCCGGTCTGGAGATCTGTCTGACCGTCACCCATGTGGACGGACTGGTCCTCGCACGCTCCGCGTTCCACCACTCGATCAACTACCGCTCCGTCGTGATCCACGGCACCGCCCACCAGGTCACCGACGAGGAGGAGAAGCGCGTCGCCCTCGACGCGCTCGTCGACCAGGTGGTTCCCGGCCGCGCCCACGACTCCCGCCGGGCGAACCCGAAGGAACTCGCGGCCACCGCTGTGCTGCGTCTCGCTCTCGAAGAGGTCTCGGCCAAGTGCCGCACAGGTGGCCCGAACGACGATCCGGAGGACAGGTCCCTGCCGTACTGGAGCGGAGTGATCCCGCTGGCCCACGGCCACGGCGCGCCGCTCCCCGCGGACGACCTGGACCCCGCCGTGGAGCTGCCCGACTACCTCTCCGTGCTCTAGGGCCTCTCGTCGGATCCTGCCGGGCTCGCGTGCCCTGGCGTCGCCCCTCGCTGCGTCGTCGTCGGTCGCCGACGCCCCCCAGCTACCGCTGGGAGCCCGTGACCGGAAGGGTTTGCCGAGCAGCTCGCCGCGTCCGGTGCGGTGTCTCGCAAGGCGGTGGGGGCACCCCCGGCCGGAGGCTGGGGGAGATCGCCCTCGTACGGGGCGGGCGTACTCGGGCGACTCCGACAGCGTCCGCGAGGTGCGGTGCCGTGCCGTGCCGTGCGGTGCCGTGCCTGCCACGGGGACCCCCAGGCGCAGCTCTGGGGAGTCGCGAGCCGGTGAGCCTTTCCGGTGACAGCACCGGGCGGGGCATGCTCGGGAATCGCGTACGGGGGTCGCGATTCGCCGGGGCGGGGCCCCCCCCCCCCCCCGGGCCCCCCCCCCCCCCCCCCCGCCCCCCCCCCGCCCCCCCCCCCCCCCCCCCCGGCCGGCCCCCCCCCCCCCCCCCCCCCCCCCGCCGCCCGCCCC